>JAGHHZ010000024.1 GCA_017887425.1 Bacilli bacterium | reverse complement strand
TGGGCAACTTCAAAAATTTTTAAAATTTAATATTTTTGAAGTCTTTTGTCGTGGATTTTTTCCCATTTTGTGACTTTTTTTTAAAAGTTTTAAATTCCTATTGACTTTTAATAGTTAGTCACCTATCCAATTATAACATATTTTACTAAAATATTTAATATATTTTATATGAAAGGAGATATTTATGAATTATTATCAATATAATGGGCAATCATATTTAAGACCTACCCCACCAGGAAATACAAATTATCAACAAATGGCTTTGCCAGCTGAACAATCTTATATCGAAAATATACTAAGATTAAATAAAGGAAAGAAGGTCCGTGTTCATCAAACTTTTCCTGATTCTAATGAATGGCGTGATTTAGAATTTACAGGAATTATCGAGCAATCCGGAAGAGACCATATTATTTTAAGTGATCCAGCTAACGGTATTTGGCAAATGTTATTAATGATTTATGTCGATTATATTTCTTTTGATGAACCAATCAATTATGACCCTGAATTTTATCCAAATAATTGATATTTGAAAAAATATTTGTTATAATTAATATGGTGAATGTAGATGATATTTTTTATAACAATGATAATTATAATTATTATATGTTTAATTTTAGTTTGGTATATAAATACATATAATAAATTTCAAGGATTAATGATTAGAATAAACGAAGTCGAAGCTAATATTGACACAGTTTTACGAAAAAGATTTGACTTATTAAATAAATCAATTAACATCATTAAAGGAAATATTAATACAGAAGAAGAAGTATTGGAATTAATCGTCAAATTAAGAAGTCGTAAAATATCTAATTTTGATTTAGATAGGCAATTATATGAGGCAATTAACGAATTCAATTATTATAAAGATAACTATCCAGAATTAAGTGAAAGTGATGCTTTATTAAAAATTGATATTTCTTTAAATGAAAGTGAACATGAAATAATTGCTTTAAGAAAATATTATAATGATATTATTACCGATTATAATAAAATGGTTCGAAAATTTCCAACTAATCTAGTAGCTTTAATTTCAAAATATAAAGAAAGAACTTATTATGATGGTAAAAATATGAATGATGATATAATAAATGATTTTAAATTATAAAAACAGTTCAATTTTTTTTAGAACTGTTTTTTGAATTCTTTTTAGATTTAACTATTTTAATAATGATAGCTAATATTAGTATTACTACTATACTAATTATCACTATATAAACAAACTCATTATTGTTATTATTTACTACTTGTTCTTGTTCATCAGTTTCTATTTTAATAACATATTCACCATCAGCTGAATATAAAAAATTCTCTTTTGCATATCTAGCAACATATTCAGGATCATTTAATTTTTCTATTTCTATTTTTAAATTAGCTTTCTCATCCTGTAAAGCAACTAATTCGTTTTTTAAATTTTTTTCTTCTGTTTTTAAAGAAATGTAATTATATGTATAAGAAAAAAGGGTAATGAAAAAATATCCTATTGCTAAAATAGAAGGAACACCAAATATTAATAATCTTCTTTTTGATTGTTTCGATACTCTTCTTTTCATAATTATCAACCATATAAAATTATATCATCTTTTTATTAATAAAACAATAATTAAAAATACAAATTAATTACTAGAAATTAAATCTATGATACTCTTTTTTAATATTTTATTTACAGGTATTTTAACAGCAAATAAAATATAAATATAAAGTAAAAATATTAATAATACAACTTTTATTAATGATGGAGTAATATTAAAATTAAAAATCAAAAAGATACATAATGATGTCAAATAAAAAATTATTATAGCTAAGACAATTGTCTTAAATATTGTTGATGTATATTCCTTTATTAAAATATTTTTTATCCTTTTTTTACTAATATTAAATAATTGAAGATACCCAATTTCCCTTTTTCTTAAATTTAATTTATATAATATTTCATTATTAATAAATAAAAATGCAATAATACCACTAAGGACAAATAAAATAAGCAAAATATTAAAAACTAAATCAATAGTATACTGATATTCATTAATTTCTTCTTCCCAATATAAATAAATATTGTTTTTATTAATAATATCTAATGCTGCTTTGTTATCATAAAGATTTTCAATACTAATTAAAGTTGATCTGGATTCTAAAACAGGGGCAAATTGTTTAATTAAATCTTCTTGCATAAAAACAGCTTTAGCATTTTTTTGTAGATTATAATAAATATTAGAACTATTTATTAAATCGATAATAGAATCGTCATCTTTTATAATTCCACTAACAGTATATTCTTTATTATTTAAAACTATTTTTTCTAGATTTTTATTGTTTATTCCATATTCTTGAGCTAACGAAGAAGTTATTAATACTTCATTATTTTGAGGAAACTCACCTATATATAGAACATCCTTATTTTTAAAAATACTATCACTGTAACTTGTTAAAGAATAAAAATCTATCCCCTCATTTTGATAAAAATAGTTGTCATATATTTTTATATTTTCAATATTTTCAAACAAATAAAGTTTTTGAGTAAGTACATCAAAACAATTTATTGGATATTTATCTTCCATTATTTTTAAAGCTTCTTTCTTAAAATTGTCTTTTATTCCAATTAAAATTAATAATAGAACTAATAAAGTTGTAAGAATAACTGTCGTTCTAGTATTTTTTTTTATTTTTTTATTAACATATTTTCTATCAATGTCTTTGAAATTATTAGAAAAAGTTTTCTCATATTTAATATTGTAATTATTCTTTATTTGATTATTTTGAATTTGTCCTACTTTTCCATAATCTAAATTAATTATGCAATCAGCTACATCATCAAATATTTTATCATGGGTAGCTATAATAATAATTCTACTATCATTTCGTAATTTAGCTAGTTCATTAACGATATTAATAGCTGATGCTTTATCTAATGAGGAAGTTGGTTCATCTGCAATAATTATTTTAGTATCACTTAATAGAGCCCTTATAATAGCAATTCTTTGTCTTTCTCCACCAGAAAGTTGATTTGGAAATTTAGAAAATAAATTTATTACGTTAAATGCTTCAGCATAATATTTAATTTTATCTTCATCTGAAGAAATTAGTAGTAAATTATCATATATGTTCAAATTACTTATCAATAAACTATTTTGAAAAATATAACTAACATTAGTTTTTAAATCACTATTTTTAATTATAGCATCATTTAAATATATATTTCCTTCATAATTATTATCAATTCCAGAAATTATATTCAATAAAGTCGTCTTTCCACAGCCACTTATTCCTTTTATCACATAAATTTTTCCATCTAAAAATTCAAGATTAATACTATTTAATACATGATTATCATTATAATATTTATTGATATTTTCTAGTTTTATCATAATAAATCCCTCGATTCTTGTAAAAGATAATACCATCCCATCTTTTTAATCTTTTTTGATAATAAATGTGAAACTAGTAAACTAATAAATAATATAGATACAATAAAAATAAATATAAATAAGAAATTAAACGAAAATAAAGTAAAGGATAATATATTAAATGAATCATTTATAAAATTTAAAACTAAAGCTATTATGATAGCTAAAATTAACGACAATGATAATAATTTAATCAAGTGAAGGAAATTTGTTATAATATAATTTTTAGTTATTTCTTTTAAAGAATATCCATAATAGTTATAAACACAATAATTAAATTTTGAATATTCTAAATTAGTCATCATCGACTGAAAATAAAATAGTAATGATATAAAAAGAACAACAATAACTAACGGATACAATATTATCGATAACATTAAAAAGTTATCCATTAATGTAAGATAATTATCATCAAGTCTTTCAACAAAAGTATTTTCTTGATTAATATACTTTTCATAAGCATTATACATCGAGCGAAAATCTTTAAAGTAGACATCATAATAAATAGAACTTTTCTCTTCTAAATCTTTAAAATAATTGTTCATAAATTCATTATTTAAAAAATATCTAAATTTTAATGACGATTCAGTTTGAGATATAGCTTCAAAATATTTAAAATCATACTCGTTAAACTCATCAAAAATACCGCGTATTGTAAATTCTTCTTTTCCATTATATAAATTAAGAGTTATATTTTTACCAATCAAAGTCGAAACATCATTATTACCTGACAATTCTTTAGCTTTATCTAAATCAATAATAACATCATATTTATCTTTAAAATAGCTTCCATAGATAATACGATTGCTTAATTTGAAATATTCTTCTTTACTAGGTAAAGTGATAACATTAATTTCATAGTCAAAGTCGATTGTTGCACCATCAGGAAGATTTTGTTGTGGTAAATTCTGCCAATAATTTGTAACAACTTCTTTAGGATAATCATTATTTAAAAATTCATTACATATTTCTTTATTTTCTTCTTTACAAACCACTTCAAATTGATTAACATTATATTTTTTTTCAATACTAGAAAATAGTTTATTAACTGGTGTATCACATACAAAACAAATTAAAATAGAAATTAAAAAAACGCAAAACAAAATTAAACTACTTTTCTTTTTAAATGTAGAGTATCTATATTCTTTTAGCATATATTGAAATAATTTAGTTTTAGTTTTGATTTTATTTTTATATTGCTCATTTAATGATCTAGAGCAATCGCCATAATCTTTATTATAATAATTTAATCTATTAAAATCTATTGTTTTATCAACATAATCTTTTATAGCTAAATCATGAGAACTAACAATAAGCAAAACATCTTTTTTTAACTTTTTTAATATATTAAAAACAATTATTTTATTTTTTTCATCTAGTGATGCTGTTGGTTCATCCAATAATAATATTTTTTTATTTTGTAATAGTGCTCTTATAATAGCAATTCTTTGTCTTTCTCCTCCAGATAATTGATTAGGATAAGCATCTTTTAAATTTGATAAATAAAATTTCTCTAAATAATCTAAAATTTTATTTTCATCATTATTGCAAAGCATTAAATTATCAAATACCGTTAGATAATCAATAAAATAAGTATTTTGAGAAATATAACTTACCAAATTAATTGTTTCATCATTTTTTACTATATTAGTGTATTTTTTACCAAAATCAGAATATGCAATATACCCATTATTAAACGGTTCTAACCCATACAAAATATTTAATAAAGTTGTTTTACCACTTCCACTTCGACCATATAAAAGATATAAACCAGTATCATTAAATTTATAAGAAAAATTATCAAATATTTTTAAGTCGCCATAACTTTTGCTTATTTTATTACATACAATCATTTTTTACTCCTCAATCTGGTTTAATAAAGAATATATTTCGTTAAAATCAAAAGTTTTCCCTTGATAATCGAGTGTCTCTTTAAATGATTGATTTGAAATTATTAAATCTGATAGTTCTAAAATGTGTTCGTAATCTGATTGTTGTTCAGAAGTTGCTTGATTATTGGCAATTAAATCAGATAAATGAATATTTATTTCATCATATAAAAAATCAATTTTTAAAAATTTAATGTGACCATAGTCTAAAATGTAACCAACTTTAAGTACACCATTATTTACTCTTTTGTCATAACTAGATTGAAATGGAATGGTAAGATATTTACCTAAAGTCGGTTCTGTGGAATCTAAAGCTTTATTAAATAAATCAACAATAATATCTTTATTAACATAAGATAGTTCTAAATCTTTTAAATCTTCTAAAGTTATACTTCTCTCAAAACGTTTTTCTTCAAAATAATCATGAATTTTTTCAACATCTTCGTCAGCAGGTCTATAATATAAAAGTATTTGTTGTTCCACTTTCATTTCATAAAGTTTTTCACCTGTATTAGCGTCAAATGTCTCCATGCAAAAATCATCATTGTTTAACTTTTTAGCCATGTCGACTCCATTAAAATCATAATAAGAAGGAATCGTAAAATTACCATTTTCATCTTTAGTGTATGAAATACAAAAATAATATAGCCAAGGATTACCTTCTTCATAAGCACATTTTTCTGTAAAACCAAGTTCAGTAATAACTTCTTTTTCTTCTTCCTTTTCTTTCTCACATCCAGTTAAATATAATGTTAAAAAAATTATTAATATTCCAAATATTTTTTTCATATACACCTCAATTATAATTATTAATTAAGAGGGAAATTCCCTCTTAATTAATAACTTTTACTAATTTATTCCATAATAATATTTAAAGAAACTGCCTGTTGTTCCCCTATCTTCACTATTTTTTGTAACATCAATTTCTACAAACAATTCAGCTTGCTCATCGCCTTTACTTTCTATATTACCTGGCATTCTTGTATCAATTTGTACATCATTAGGATATCTTCCTAAAAAATCCCATGTATAGACTTTTACTAAATCGTTTGAACCTAAAAAATCTTTTTCATATAATCTGATAGTTAATATTCTATTATTCCAATTTGCCATTCCTACTGACATATTTTGTTTTTCTATCATATATAAGAAAGTCGCATTTCCTGTAGCTGTACTAGCTGAAGATTTCAAATTTGTAACTTGATTTTTACCTGACCAAACAACTTCTGGAGTTAAATCTGGTCCTAATCTAGTTTCAGTTTGTGCCGCGGCATAAGCAAGTGAAACTCCTGCAAGCACAACAAAAAGTGTTGCTAAAGTTTTAGGTAATATTTTTTTCATAAACTATTCATCCTTTTAAAACATAAAATACCACACTTATTATAAACAATAAAATATGTATTATATTTTCACCTCCATCTAACAAACATATAATTATTGTTATAAACATAATTATTATTCATAAGAAGTATCTACAATAACAAAATAACATGTTTTTAAATAACTATATGAAAAATGGACTGAAAAGCCTAAAATAGTGTTTCAAAAAAAATATATACTCTTGATATCTCTAAAAGACTGCTTGAATAATTAAAAAATGATATATTTTTCTTGATAAAATTATATCATCTTTTAATTAATAAGACAAATTTTTTTAATATTTTTTTTAGACAATATTCTAGAAAAAAACCGATAATAAAAGCGATAATGTAATAAGGATGAATAATCGCATTATTTAAGTTCAATAAAATCATAAAATATAATAACGCACTTATTATAACAACTATAAAAGATAAAATTATATTAAATAATTTATTTTTATAAATTATACTAATTAGAAATGTAAATACAAAACCAAAAATAATTGAAAAAAGAAAAGTTATAATTTGTGTTTTTAAATTCATCATTTAAACAATTTACTAAATACCCCCTCTTCTTTTTTTATAGAGTCAGCATAAGTAAGACTAATAATTGTTCCTTTTATTGAAACAGTCCCTTGATAAGTATCTAATTTAATTATTTCTAATTCACTACCTTTAATAATTATATTCCCCATTGTTGTTTCTAATAAAAATTCCTCATTATCAAAACTTTCGATTTTTTTTACGCCACTAATTATGATATTTTTTCTTTCATTAATCGTAATATTATGATTTAAACTAGCAATTGTATCAATCTTGTCCATAATTAGCCTCCTTTAATTAATATATATGAAAAAAATATAACTTTTATGTTATATTTTAAATCCATACTCCCCAAAGAATAGCGATTGCTGCCAAAACAATTCCAAAAAACCAAAACATTTTAACAATATCTAACTCATGCCAACCTAATTTTTCAAAGTGATGATGTAATGGTGTCATTAAAAAGACTCTTTTACCTGTGAATCTTACAGACAATCTTTGAATAATACATACTAAAGTTTCAACCACAAAGACACCAGCAACAATTATTAAAGTTAGTTCATGACTAGACACAATCGATACAGCTGCTAAAGTTCCACCTAAAGCAAGTGATCCGGTATCACCCATAAATACTTTAGCTGGATATGTGTTAAAGAAACAGAAGGCAATTAAAGCTCCAACTAAAATAAAGCAAAATACACCAATATCTTCATTTCCTTCAATGCCAAGAGAAGCCCAGGCAATCATACCAAAAGCTAAAAAGGCAATGGCTGATAACCCACCAGCTAACCCATCTAATCCATCAGTTAAATTAACAGCATTAGTCGTCGCTACTAACATAAGTAAAATTAGTAACCAATAAAACCAACCTAAATTAATTGATATTCCTAAAGTATATATTTCTAATACGGGATCTCTTCCCCCCATTCTAAATAAGAGAAAGAAAATTAATGCTATAAATATTTGACCGATGAGTTTTTGAGTTTCACTTAATCCAATATTGTTATGCCTTTTGATAATTAAATAATCATCGATAAACCCTAGTAATGCATAAGCTAAAAACACAAACATAACAATACCTAAATTATAAGTCATTTCTAGTTTATTCCAAAGTAATAGAATAACAACTGATATAATAGTAGGAATAATAAAAATTAATCCTCCCATCGTTGGTGTTCCTTCTTTTTCTTTATGCTTACTTAAAAATACACTAACCGTTTGTTTAATATTCATTTTTTTTAATAATGGAATTAGTACAACACCAAATATAATCGATAATATAAACCCTATCATAAACGCTAGTACAGCTTTTGCTAAAATTAACACTTCATCATCTCCTAGTTTATGTTTTCTAAAACAACCTCTTTATCATCAAAATTATATCTTTTATTATTTATGATTTGGTAAGTTTCATGGCCCTTACCAAGTACTAATAGTATATCATTTTTATCTAACATTTGTATACCCTTTATAATGGCATTTTTACGATTTAAAATAATTTCATAGTTGAATTTGTCAAGATTATGTAACATATCACTAACAATATTATTAGGATTTTCACTTCTTGGATTATCATTAGTTATAATAACGTGATCACTATTTGAACATGCTATATTACTCATAATTGGTCTTTTGTAAGGATCTCTATCTCCCCCACAACCGACAATTGTTATAATATGATTAGGATTTAATTCTTTAACAGCAGTAATTATTTTAAGAACAGCATCTGGTGTATGAGCATAATCAACAATAACTAAATTACTTTCTTTTCTTACAATGTCCATTCTTCCTTTAGGACATTCTAAATTTTCTATAACACTAGTGTCTAAATTTAATTCTGAAAGTAAAGCTATAACAACTAATATATTATATAAATTATGTTTCCCAATTAATTTAGTTTTATAACTATTACCATTTACTTTAAAGCTACTTCCATCTAAACCGATTACATAATCGGTTAAGTGATAATCACTTTTATTTAATCCATAAGTAATACTGTTATCTTTTATAAAATAATCTTTGTATTCATCATCAATATTAACGAATGTTTTATCAGTTACGTTATCAAACAATATTTGTTTAGCTTTAACATAATTATCGAAAGATCCATGATAATCCAAATGGTCTTCTGTTAGGTTAGAAAAAATACCAAATTTAAATTTTAATTTATCTAATCTTTTCATCGATAAGGCATGACTACTACATTCCATTACCACATATTCGATATCATTAAAAGCACACTCTAATAACATCTCATATATTTCTAAAATATCTGGGGTTGTGTTGCTTAAATCTCTAACCTTTTTATCTAGATAAAATCCAATAGTTCCAATATAAGCACATTTAATATTTAATTTATTTAACGCTTGATAAATTAAAAAACAGGTTGTCGTTTTCCCATTGGTTCCAGTCATGCCGATTAATTTTAAATGTTTTATTTTATCATAATAATTGTCATATAAATAGTCAACTAGATACTTATGTGTATCAGGAACAATAAGTGTGTCAACTTCATAATTTCCTCTTTCAGCAATTATTTTATTTGCGCCATTTTTAATCGCATCATTTATATATTCATGGCCATCATGAACTTTTTTTAAAGCGATGAAAGTATCACCTTTTTTTATTTTTCTTGAATCATCTTTTAAATTCATTTTTCTTCACCTAATATATACTATTCAAGTGATTAAAAAATGTGGTAAAATATAAGTGGTGGTAGCATGAAAAAATTTATTTTTCTACTTATTTTATTAATTCCTTTTAAAGTTTTATCTTTGGAACAAGCAGTTGTTGATATTAATGAACTAACTATTTATGAGATTCAAGAATATGTCGATAAAGGTTATCTAACTTATGAAAAAATTGTTAGATTATATTTAGATCGAATTGAAGCTTATAATGAACAATATAACGCTTTAATCACCATTAATGAAAATGCGATTGAAGAAGCTAAAAAATTAGACTTAGAATATCAAGAAAGTGGTCGGAGAAGTTTAATTCATGGATTACCAGTAATTGTTAAGGATAATATCGATGTTAAAGGAATGCCAACTACTAATGGAGCAAGTGGCTTACTCGATTCTTATCCTTATGAAAATGCTGAAGTTGTTCAAAAATTAATCGATAACGGAGCCATTATTATTGCTAAGGCTAATATGGATGAATTTGCTTTTAATGCCACTTATACACATAGTAGTTTTGGTGATACTTATAATGCTTATAATACTTTATATTCATCTT
The DNA here is from genome assembly GCA_017887425.1 of Bacilli bacterium. Taxonomy (GTDB): domain Bacteria; phylum Bacillota_I; class Bacilli_A; order RF39; family UBA660; genus Faecisoma. Next base: position 114,015 of record JAGHHZ010000024.1, on the reverse strand, counting down.
ATGGTTCATCTGGTGGGAGCGCGGTTTCGGTTGCCAGCAACTTAGCTGTCTTTGCCCTTGGAACTGATACTGGTAGTTCAATTAGAGTTCCTAGTAGTGCTAACGGTGTTGTTGGCATTAGACCAACATTTGATTTGGTTAGTACTGACGGTGTAATTAAGTTTGAAGAAACTCGCGATGTTGTTGGGGTAATTACAAAATATGTTAGTGATAATGCCATTGTTTTAGATATTATTGATAATAGTGACACTAAATACGAAGATTATTTAAATAAAGATTTATCAGGTATTAAAATAGCTGTTATCAATGGGTTTATGAATCCTAATACTAATAGTACAAGTATCGATTATGGTAAAACAGATAGATTTGTTTATGATATGATGACTGAAGCGATTGCTGATTTAGAAGAATTAGGAGCTGAAATTATTTACCTAGATAGTTTTTATCTAACTTATAAATTTGATGCGACGACAATGTGCTATAATTTTAATCAATATATTCAAGGTACTTCTAGCAAAATTAAAAGTTTAGATGACTTAATTAAAAACGGCGGTTATACGCAATATATTAATGGTTATAATGGTTATTATTGTGATAATGATTATAGAGAAACTAGCACTTATCAAAATTATTTAAGTATTCGTAATAATAATATTAAATCAGCTAATAATAGATTTGAGGAATATGAAATAGATGCTATTATCTACCCTACTTTAAAAACAGAGTTATATACTAATGCTGAAGCTAAATATAGTCAAATTTATACACCAAGTTCTAGTACTGCTCCTTTAATTGGTTTCCCAGCAATTAGTATTCCTATGGGATTTAACGATGGATTACCTTATGGTTTAGAAATAATGGCTCAAGCTAATAACGAAAAAGTAATTTACCAAATTGCTAGTGCTTATGAGAATTTAACTAATTATTATCAAACTCCTAGTATAGCCCCTAGTCTTTACGAAGTACCTGAAGAAGTTAATAATTTACTAGAATATTATGACACTTATAAAAATGATACCAAATATGAAAATATTAATAATGAGGTTAAAGACTATTTTATTAATTTTGATGGCAATGTTGATAATATTAATAGCTTAATTAATAAGTATGAAGAAGAAAAAACAAGACCTGAACCTATTATCAATAACGAAAATAATAGTTATAATTATATTATTATTTTGTTAGGCGGATTGGTGGCTGTAATTATAATTAAGAAGGTGAGAAAATGAAATTAAACGAATTAATTGACTGTCCTTATGATACTTTAATAACTGGTATTAAGACTAGTTCTGTTAATATTCAAAAAGGTGATTTATTTATTTGTATCGATAATAAAACGATGGATCGTCACTTATTTATTGATGATGCGATTAATAAAGGAGCAGCTGCCATTATTGTCAAAAATGATGTTGGAAAAAAATCTGTTCCGATTATTAAAGTAGGCAATCCTAATCAAGCATTTGTTGATATTATTAATAAATTCTACGATTATCCTACTCGTAAGTTAAATATGATTGGTATAACAGGAACAGATGGTAAAACTACTGTCGCAACAATTATTTATCAATTACTTGATAATTGTGCCTATATTGGAACTAATGGTATTAATTATAATAATTACAAAGAGAAAACTAGTAACACTACACCTAGTTTAGATAAAACAATTCCTTTATTTGCTGATATGGTTAAAAATAATATTAAAACAGTTAGTATGGAAGTATCAAGTGAAGCTTTGCACTATGACCGAGTTAATGGAATTAAATTTAATTGTAGCATTTTAACTAACATTACTAAAGAACACTTAAATACTCATAAAACATTAGAAAACTATATCAATTGTAAGTGTAAATTATTTGAAAATACAATTGGTCCTTGTATTTTAAACAAGGATGATGAACATTATTTAGAAGTAAGTAAACATTGTAAAAAAATATATACTTATGGTAAAAATAAAGATAATGACTTATATTTTAAAGATGTTAGATTATTTGAAAATAAAACATTATTTAAAATTATTTATCAAAATCAAGAATATGAAATTGAAAGTCCTCTAATTGCTATGTTTAATGTTTATAATTTATGTGCCGCATTACTTGCTTTAGTAAATTTAGGATATAATATGAATGATTTAATTAAAAATCTTTATAAAATTAAAGTTAGCGGACGTTTAGAAAATATCGATTTAGGGCAAGACTTTAAAGTAATTGTCGATTATGCTCATACGCCTAATGGCATTAGTAAATTATTAGAGTTTATGAACAGTTTAGAACATGATCGTTTAATAGTTGTTTTCTCTGAACCAGGCGAACGTGATCGAAGTAAACGACCTAGTAAAGGCTATAATGTAATTACTAACTGTGATTATGCAATTGTAACAAGTCAAGATCCAAGAGGAGAAAATCCTATTGATATAGCTAATGATTTAGTTAGTGATGTCAAGGATTATAAAAATTATGAAATAGTATTAGATCGTAGTGAAGCAATTAAGAAAGCTATTAATATGGCTCATAAAAATGATATTGTTTTAATTATTGGTAAAGGTAGTGAAAACTATCAAATATTAAAAGATAAAATTATCGAATTTTGTGATTTAGACGAAGTTAAAAAGCACTTAAAAAATCTACTAAAGCAGTAGATTTTTTAATTATTCGGTTTTTTCTTAGAATAAACTTTTTCGTCTTCTTTTTTTAACTCTTCAGCAATATCTAAATCATAAATTGAATCACATATTTTATAATAATAAAATTGATTTAAAGATGCATAGTCTCTTTTTTTCATAGCTTTCATTAAAGCATCCTTATACTATTCTCTTTCTTTAGTCTTAACATAGACAGGTGGCAAATTATGTTGTTTAAACATTAAGTTTAGTAATGCTCTAAATGTTCTTTTATTACCATCTGTAAATGGTTGATTTCTTATTAGTTCGGTTGTTATATAAATACAAGCATTAATATAAGAAAATATTGATGCAGGATCAGCAAAATCTACTTCAGGTAATTTATAACCAATAAATGACTGAAAATATTTTTTAGCTTCACTAGCAGGTGGTACTTCAACTATTTCATCTTTTAAAACAGCTGTGTTATCCCTTAATTGTCCTCCAAATTCTGGATATGGACAAGCAGAATATAATAATGCGTGAATTTTCAATCCTTCGACAAATACATCAAATTTCTGTTTACTAAAATCATACCCCCTTATATAATCATATACACGGTCCAATCCTTCCAATTCTTCATCAGAAAGTGTTTCGTCAATTCGACTTTCATTATATAAGTATTTTCTTTTAAAATTATTATAAAGAATTTTAAAAGGTGGTTCTTCATTTGCTTGATAATACATTGATATAATTTGTTCTGGTATTGCACTATCTCTATCATATAAACGATGTTCATTTTTTCTTACTAAATACCCTTCAAATATCAAAACAATTAATTCACGTAGCTCTCTTTTCATAATAATTCCCCCTTTATCGGTTTATTATTATATTTTAAAATGAAAAAATTGTCAAATCGCAAAAAAAGAGAAATTATTATTTCTCATTAAAGACATCTGGCAAATCATTTTCTAATAATATATAGGTTTCTTGATTTTTAAAATAAGTTTGAGCGATAGCTATTGCTTCTTTTACATCGTTTAAGACAATTAAATTTTCTAAATTGAATTTAGTAGATTTTATTCCCTCTTGAATTGGTTTCGTTTGTTCAGTTCCAACTAAGATAGCTAAATCAACACTACTACCAATAAATCTACCAAAGTTATAATTAACTTCATATTGTTTGCTTCCCATCTCAATCATTCCTGGTGTGATAACCACTTTTTTACCTGGCATTAGTTTCAAAACATCTAAAGCCATTTTTGAGCCAACTGGATTAGAATTATAAGCATCATCGATATAAGTAATTAAACCATATTTACGTATTTGCAATCGATGTTCGATTGGTCTGATTTGAGAAACACCTTTTTGTAATTCTTCAATATTCAAGCCTAATTCTTTACTAACAGCTATTCCTGCTAAAACATTGTATACGTTAGCCTCACCTAATAATTTAGTCGTAAATTCATAGGCGTTTTTATCGTTTTTAAAATGAACTTTAAAACTCATACCATCTTTAGAATATTTGATATTTGTAGCATATACGTCAGCTTCATCATTTAATCCGTACCAAACTATTCTTACTTTATTTTTTAATTGATAATTTACTTGTAATTCATCATCGATATTTAAAAAAGCAATTCCATCTTTAGGCAATGATTCAATTAATTCGAATTTAGCTTTAGTTGTATTTTCTATCGAACCAAAAGTATCTAAATGCGCAGTTCCTATTTTAGTTAAAACACCATATTTAGGTTTAACAATACTTGCTCTAGATTTGATATCACCTCTTCTAAAAGCTCCTAGCTCAGCTATAAAATAATCGTTATATTTATCAATATATTCATTAATTGTTCTGATTAAACCATAATTAGTGTTAAAGTTTTGAGGTGTTGGAAAAGCAATATATTTAATATTTAAAATATCACTAATGATATTTTTAGTACTAGTTTTACCATAACTACCAGTAACACCAATAACTTTCATATGATTTAAACTTTTTAATTTTTTATTAGCTTTGTTTTTATAATATAAATAAACTAATTTTTCTACTGGTTTATTAATGATATTAGCCAAATAAACAATATAATAATTAAAATAAATTAAACTGCCGATAATAAAGTAATAAATAAAAATTAAATTTTCATCAAAAGTTAGAAAAATAGTTGTTACCGGAATTAAATATAAAATAGCTATTGTTACACACATTCTTTTAATACGACTAGTAAAAACTAATGGTTTTTTTACTTGCTCATTTTTATATCTTTCTAGTAGCATAAAAGTAATTATAAAATAATAAATTATAAATATAATACTTAAAATATTAGGATCGATAAAATATCCGATTAAAGATATAAATATATAAATATAATCAAACCATAGAAAAACAAAACGACTATTATTATTAATCCATTTTAAATAACGATCTCCATCATTGTACCAATTTTGCTGAAGCATATGAAAAGCTTTTTTTAAATCGGCTATTGTAAATGCTAACATAAAAAACAAAGCACCAATAAATAAAGTCATAATATTTCCTCTTTCTATTTAAATTATTAAAACATATCGATAATTTTATCTAACCTATCAATAACTGGGAATCCTTTATCTTTAGCTAAATCACGAGAAAATTGAACGCCAATTCCTCCTTCACTTTCCCACTCTTTTAAGTTACCTGAATAATCATCAATTAATATAGCATCTTTACTTAAGCATATTTTAGTTTTAGATATTTCCCTTGGAACAGGAATTATTGTTACATCTTTAAAATATTTTCTAATATGGTTTATTTTAGCAACTGCTTCATCTAATGAATTAACATGGGTTAATATTGCTACATTAAACTTATTAGAAGCAAATATCTTTTTTAAACAATTATAGCCATCATTGATAATCGGCGTTAAAGTTAGTAATTGTTTCCAATTCAAATTAGAATAAAACTCTTTCATTTTATCAGGGTCTTTACGGTCAACTTCTAATCTATCTAACATATCATAAGTAACACCGATGGTATCCATTATTACGCCGTCAAAGTCAATATATAAATTCTTCATGTAATCACCTCTTTTATTATATCATGATTTAAATATTTTCGTATATTGAAAAGCAATAAATAAGCCAACTAGACTAATTAGAAAAACAGTATAATTAACAGCAAAAATATTTTTTGTCAATAATGGTAAAAATAACGTCGTCGTTATATTTAATGTCATATGTAAAATAATTGGAGCTTTGATGTCTTTATATTTTTCATAAAAGAAAATAAATAAGAAGCCAACTGCAAAAGTATAAATTATTTGTAAGACATTAAAATGCGTTATTGCGAAAAATAAAGTAGTTATTAGTATTGCTTTCATAGGAGACACTTTAAGTTTTAATTCATTATAAATTATTCCTCTAAACATCAATTCTTCGATTATAGGACCAATTAATCCAGTTATGACTAAAGTTGTAAGTAGATTATTTTGATTAGAATATAAATCAGTTTTTAAAAAGTATTCATTTAAATAAAAAGCAAAAACATTATATAATAAACTAATAATTATACCTAATAAAATTAAACCAAAAACATTTATTTTTCTGCTATCCTGCCTAAAGTCACGGTAGCCATAAATTAAAAGTGGGATAAAAATAATTCCTAAAGCAATCGCAATATATATTTGTTTGTCGACTAAAAAATTATTAAATCCTTCAATATTATTACCATTACTAACAAAATAATAAGCTAAAGCAAATATTAATATAAACTGAATTACCAAATAAATTAATGGCCATTTTATAATTTTCCACATACTATCCACCATATTAATTATATAATAATATTTATGATTATACAATATGTAAAAAAAAGAAGCTTATTTTAAAGCTTCTAATAATTCTGCTTTTTTCATTGTTGAATATCCTTCGATATTCTTTTCTTTAGCTATTTCCTTTAATTCAGCAACTGTTTTACTGCTTAAATCTGAACTTGTTTTTTCAGTTTTAGCTGTTTTAGTTTCTTTAACAGCTTTAGTTACTTTTCCTTCTAAAGCATCTTTAGCAACACTAACTAATTCAGTAAATGCTTTTGGATTATCAATAGCAATCTCGCTTAACATTTTACGGTTGATATCAATTTCAGCTTTATTTAAACCATTGATAAATTTTGAATAACTAATATCATTTTGACGACAAGCTGCATTAATTCTTGTAATCCATAATTTACGGAAATCTCTTTTCTTTTGTTTTCTATCACGGAATGCATATTTACCAGAATGCATTACTTGTTCATTTGCAGTACGGTAAAGTCTATGTTTACTACCAAAATATCCTTTGGCTTGATCTAAAACTTTTTTATGTCTTGCACGACTGATTGTTCCACCTTTAACTCTTGCCATATTATTACCTCCTTATATTAAATCCTTAATTCTTTTGTAATCGCTATTACTTAAAGTTGATGCTGTTCTACCAGCACGGTTACTAGCAGCATTTTTCTTTCCTGTATTATGTCTTGTTCCAGGATGACCAATTTTAATTGTTCCACCTGGTCTTACTTTACAAACTTTACTTGTTCCTTTATGAGTTTTCATTTTTGGCATATCTTAATTCCTCCTATTTTTCCTTTTTTGGACCTAAAATCATCGACATTATACGTCCTTCTAGTTTAGGTTGTTGTTCAATAATCGCTACACTTTCTTGGGCACTAGCAAAACGCATTAAAACTTCACGTCCTAATTCTGGGTGAGCCATTTCTCTACCTTTAAAACGAATAGTAGCTTTTACTTTATGTCCTTTTTCCAAATATTTAGCACTGTTTTTTACACGCGTATTAAAATCGTGAACATCGATAGTAACAGACAAGCGATATTCTTTCATTTCCAAATTAGCTTCTCTTTGTTTTTTTAAATTCTCTTTAGTTCTTTTTTTATTTTCATATTTAAATTTGTTGTAATCCATGATTTTACAAACTGGTGGATTACCATTTGGATTAATTAAAACTAAATCGAATCCAGCATAATTTGCTAAAGTTAGTGCATCTTTGATTCCTTTAGTTCCTAATTGTTCACCATTTGGTCCGATAACCATAACCTCTTTGGCTTTAATTTGTTCATTAATTAATGAATCTTTAGATTTATTTGCGATAATTGACACCTCCAACAATAAAAAAGTAGATACGAACAGTATCCACCTACCATAAACACAATTAAATCGGCTTACTAACCCATAGCCTTATAGCTATCAGGTGGAGTGTGGATACTCGCTTTCCTTCTTCATTTCTCTATAATTATACCATTTATTATATGTTTGTCAAGCTTTTTTTATACTTTTTTTATATTTGAATCGAATTACCATTAGGTTAATAACACTATTTTTACGATTATTTTATAATATCTGTTACACTCGTTTAGTTTTTAAAATTTAATTTTAAAACAAGAGATATGCGTTTAGTCAACTTTCAATATTCAACATAACATAAAGTGAAAGGAGGTAAAAGCGATGAACGAGAATGACAAAATTGAAGAATTCTTAAGAAAAGACGAATGTAGAAATAACCCTTTATGCGAAGTTATAAAGTGTTTAGTTGACCGTCAAAAACAAGGACCTACCGGACCATGTGGATGTACTGGACCTACTGGGCCTAGAGGAGCTACCGGCGCAACTGGACCTACCGGACCTAGCGGTGCTACTGGTGCTACTGGATCTACTGGACCTACTGGACCTAGCGGTGCGACTGGTGCCACTGGACCTACTGGACCTAGTGGTGCGACTGGTGCTACTGGACCTACTGGACCTAGTGGTGCGACTGGTGCAACTGGACCTACTGGACCTGCTGGACCTGGAATTAATTTAGATAGTTATGCAATGGTTCACGATAGATCTAATTCTACAGTTCAATCACAAAACCCTATTTTATTCCAAAATACTAACATTTCCAACAAAATCACATATAATCCTGCAACTGGAGACTTTTCTATTCCAGAAGCTGGAATCTATATCGTCCATTGGTGGGTAAATGTTAGAAGTCATAAAAATGATAACTTCAATTGCGAAGAAAAACCGCTAGGAATAGAATTTCACCAATTCTGGCCAGAAGACATTTTAATCGCACACTCTTCAACCCACAATAAACTTTCATGTTGTGAAACTGGTACAATTAATGGTAATGCTATATTTGAAGCACTTCCTGGAGCAAGCTATAGATTCATTAACACCTCATATAATGATTTCGAATTAGTACCAAATAATCTATACTCTGCCAGCGTTTCTATAACAAGAATTAACTAAAAAAATATGGAGCAATCCATATTTTTTTCATTCTATTTTTAATGGGCTATTGTCAAAATCTTCTTCTAATAACATTTCGTGCATATATTCTTCTTCATTATTTAAAAAGACTTCTTCAATTCGATCGACACGACATTTTTCAGCTTTAATAATCGATAATATTTTATCACTTGCAACATCAATATCATCATTAATAACTACATAGTTATATTTAGTAACTTCATTCATCTCTTGATAAGCTATTTTAAAACGTTCTAAGATTTTATCTTTATTATCAGTTCCTCTAGTAACTAATCTTTTTTTTAGTTCTTTTAATGATGGTGGCATAATAAAAACACATAATGCTTCAGGAATTAATTTTTTTACTTGCATTGCTCCCTGAATTTCAATTTCTAAAATAACATCTTGCCCTTTATCTAAATGTTTTTGAATGTGTTCTTTTGGAGTACCATAATAATTTCCTGCATAAGTAGCATATTCTAAAAAGTAATCTTCTTTAATTTTTTCTTCAAATTCTTCTTTAGTAAAAAAATAATAAGTTACTCCTTCTTCATCATTAGTACGAATAGGACGACTAGTAGCAGAAATAGATAACCATAAATTATTATCTTTGTTGAGCATTTCATTTATAATACTTCCCTTACCTGCTCCCGATGGAGCTGAAATAACAACTAACAGTCCTTGATGTTTAGATTTAATCATTTCTATTTTCCTTTCATAAATTCTAATATTTTAATTTTCTCTTTAGTAATACTATGAGCGTTTTTAATTTTTTCATCTTTCCAAGAATCATCAAATGGGCGCATATAAAATAAAGTATTCTGATAATGTTTGACTAAATTACTATATTCGTTAATTATTAATGAACTAGGCCAGTTTTTGCTATAACCTAATTCATCATCACTTAAAAAAGTATCATGATTTTCAATATATTTTACCATTTGATCAGGATTACTACAATCATAATTACCCAAAATATGCATATATAAAGCATATTCGTCTCGTACTTTAATATCCTCTTCAAAAATGACTTCCCCATATAAAAATAAACCATATTTTTTTAAACGATAAATTATATTTGGCCAAAAACGATAACCTTCACTTGGAAGTCCAATCGATTTAGCAGCATCAAATCTAAATCCAGTTACTCCACAATCAATTAGTTCATTTAAAAATTTTACAATCATATCTTCGACAAATGGATGATATACATTTAAACCTGGCAAATTAATACAATTATGAATGACATCTTGCCTATTTTTCCAATCGCTAACTTTAATTTTTGGGCGCCAATACTCATCTTTTTGTAATTGATAATTGACTTTAGGATGCGGTTTAAAATTATCATCGATAGCTGCACCCATATGATTAATCACAACATCAGAAAAAATTCTTAAACCATACTTATCAGCTTCCTCACATAATTTGATTAAGTCTTTTTTTGTTCCAAAATAATTACCAATACTAAAGTCGATTGGTTGATAAGACATCCACCACTCTTTTAACCCTTCTTCTTTTAATGGTTGAATCGGATTGATTTGAATAGCATCAAACCCTTGGCTTTTAACATCTTCTAAAATAGGAATAATATCAGTTAAACGCCAGTTAAAACAATGTAAAATTCGCATACAACATACCTCTATTAATATTATAGCATTTTTTTAAGAAATGCTATAACATTAATTATATTATTAATATCAAAGAAATTTCGTTTATTAAAAATGCTATAAAAACATTAGATAACTGTTCTAATAATTCTATCGATTTTTCTAAATTATTAGCATGCATAAAACCACTTCTTTCAAAGTTGTTTTATAATAACATAATACACTTTATCTACCAAATCAATCATCTTTGAAATCTAGAAACATTTAAAACTATTCCAATACTGCATAAAGTAATTAATAAAGATGAGCCACCATACGATAGAAAAGGAAGCGTTACACCTGTTACTGGTATTAATCCGACAACAACCATTAAATTCAAACAGGCTTGAAAAGCAATTTGAAAAATAATTCCAAAAGATAAATACTTTCCAAATCTATCATTACAATTTTTGGATATTTTAAATCCTGTATAACAAATAGTTATAAATAAACCGACGACAATCACACAGCCTAAAAATCCTAATTCTTCACTGATAATTGAAAAAATAAAATCTGTTTGTGGTTCAGGTAGAAAAAAGTGTTTTTGTCTAGAATTACCTATTCCAAAACCAAATAGACCTCCTGGACCAATTGCATATAAACTTTGAATAATTTGAAAGCCACTTCCTAAAGGATCACTCCAAGGATTTAAAAAAGATAATATACGACTTAGTCGATATGGAGCAGCCAATATTAGACCAACTATTCCAATAACTCCAACTATTCCTAACCTAATAAAATATTTAAAATTAACGCCACCGACAAACAATAAACCAACTATCGACATAACAATAATAGTTCCAGTTCCAAAATCCGGTTGTAACATAATAAGTCCAAATACTAAAACTAATAATCCTAAGACAGGTAAAATACCTTTAAAATTTTTAGTTGCTTTTTCATTGCAAGCTAAATATTTAGAAACGAAAATAATAAGACCTAATTTAGTAAATTCACTCGGTTGAATACCAAAAGAACCTATTCCAAACCAACTGCGACTACCATTTCTAACTGTACCTATTCCAGGAATTAAAACTAAAACTAGTAAAATTAAACAAGTCAATAAAATTAGATTAGACTTTTTTAAATATATTTTATAATCGATTTTGCTAATTATTATCATTAAAATAATTCCAACTATAAAAAAAAGTCCCTGATTTTTAACATATTTTAAGGCATCACCATATTTATATTCTGCCCAAATATAAGAAGCTGAATAAATCATTAAAACTCCAAAAATACTTATTATAATAACGCTTATTAATAAAGTCCAATCTATTTTTTTCATGTTTATCCCTCATAATAAGTTTATGCAGAAAAATATGTTTTAGAAATTCACAAAATTAAAAACTCGATTATAAAATCGAGTTAAAAATGAAGACGACAATTTATATTATTTCTACTTTTAATAGTTTTTCTAAAAACATGATTATTAGATAATATAGTAACACTATCATCAAGTTTAGCCTTATCAATATTGGTTGTTGTAATATCAATAGATAAAAATGTTCCACACAAATTAGATTTTTTAGCATTAATATTAGATAAAGTATTACTAAGCAAAACAACACCTTCAAAATTAGTATTTTCTAAACTATTTTGATAAAGAGAAGAAAAATCGATATCGCTAATATTAGTATAGGATAAATCGATTCCTCGTAAATCAACATTTTGAAAATTAATTTTAGATAAATCTAAATATCTTAAATATGGTAAATAAACTTTTTTGATTTTTAAATATCTATAACCATTACTATCTTTAGATATTTCAAATAATTCTTCTTTCTGAACTGGCACTTGATAATAATAAAAGCAAGGATAATCTGTTTTTTCGGCCATTTCTTTTACTCGTTTTAAATAAGATAAATTTAAGGGTTCTTTAGAAGTATCTAAAACTTCTTTTTTACTTTCCTTTACCATTTGATTTAAATGAATAGAAATCTTTCCTTGTTCAAATGGCATCTTATCTAATTTAACTAGATTTTCTATCATTACATCAATATCAAAATTTTGAATATTTTCATAAAGAAATGGCTTATCATTTATAAAAAAATGTAAGTGTTCAGCAATGCAATCTTCCCCAACTAACGATAACAATGTTTTATATAATTGATAAATCTTTTCTTTATCTTTCTTTTTCATTTGCGCCAATCTAATTGTCCAATCAAGATATTGACTGTGGTAAATAGGAAATCCTTTGTTTACAATTTCTATTTTTATAACATCTTCCATAATAACCCCCAAAATTACAAAGATTATAACACAAATTATTTCAAATTACAATTTTGATTAAATTGTTTACTCATTTTAACTAATTGTAAAGCAGTATCTTTGATTTTTCTTTTAACAAAAAATCCTTTTTTATTTTGCAACTCTATCATCTGATATAATAAATTAACTAATGTTTTATATCCTTTATCACCATAAATTCCATCAAACCAATATTCAATATCATCGATATTACCGTCAATTCTTAAGTTCTCTATTGTTAATAAAAATGTTTTATTATTCAATAATTCTTGGCAATAATATTTCATTGAAAAATAAGATGAAGAGATATATTTGTCATCGACACTATTTTTAACTGCTTCTAAAGTATTTTGAATTCTTACATCTTCAATATTTAAATCTTTTAATTTTTTAATAATATCGATAATCAATTCCGTTTGTTTTGAATTAATTATTTCTTCTAAAACATAAGTTTTTTCTTTTTCGATTATTTCTAAAGTATCTTTATTAAAACTAGTTTTTGCTAAACCCGTTCTTAAATAAAAAATATCATCTTTAATAGTAACTTCATTTTTAAAGGAATTAATAGCATGGTTAAATTCATGAACTAAATTATCGATTAATTGTAAAAACGGAATGTTATTATAACGATTTAAATAAATACGTTTTTTAGTTTTAATTGTATTATCTTTATATGGATAACTTACATATAAAGCTTGATATCTTGGATCTTCTTTACCCGTTATAACAATTGGAATTTCACTTAAACAATTAAGAATAAAATGCTCTCTTTTTAAACCATATTTTATAACAAAAGCTGGCACTATAACATATAATAAATGTTTAATATTATCAGGATATTGATACTTTAAACTTATCCCATCAATAAATGAAACATACTTAGTTAGTAATATTTTCATTTCACTAGTATTCATATTCTCACCAACTATATTTTATAATAAAACATTTAAAAAAACAACTAAAAATAGTTGCTATATTATTACCCCAAAAGTTAACGCTAATAAAGAAGCAATTAACCCAATAATCCAAAACAATTTAACAATATCTCCTTCTTGCCAACCTCTTTTTTCAAAAGAATGATGAATTGGTGTCATTAAAAATAATCTTTTTTTAGTAAATTTATAATATATTCTTTGAATAATACAAGTTAGTGTTTCAATTACAAAAACTATTCCTATTAAAACTAATAATAACTCATGCCTTGTTATAATAGCAATGCTTCCTAATGTTGCTCCTAAAGCAAGTGAACCGGTATCGCCCATAAATATTTTAGCCGGATTAACATTAAATACTAAAAATCCTAAGATACTTCCCACTAAAGCAAAACAAAATAAAGCAACGCTTTCATAACCTTCTAACCAACCAGTATTATAAGTTATTATTCCAAAAGTTAAAAAGGCGATTAAAGACAAACCTCCTGCTAAACCATCTAACCCATCGGTTAAATTAACAGCATTACTTGCCGCTACCAAAACAAATAGAATAAATAAGCCATATAACCACCCAATATCTAATCTTAAATTTAAGGTGTGAATCCAAAGTAATGGTTCGTTACCAGCTTTCATAAATAAATAAAAAAATATAACCGCAACAAACAACTGCATAACAAATTTAGTACTTTCACTTAAACCATTATTATTATGTCTTTTAATAATTAAATAATCATCGATAAATCCAATCAAACTATAACTTATAAAAGTAAATAAGACTATTAACAAACTATAATTTATTTCAATTTTATTAAATAATAAAAGTAATAAAACAATTATCAAAGAAGGAACAATAAAAATAATTCCTCCCATTGTCGGCGTTCCATGTTTCTTTTTGTGTTTCTCTTCTAAAAAACGATTTAAAACTTGATCTAGTTTTTTCTTTTTTAAAATTGGTATTAAAATATATCCTAATATAAGAGAAATGATAAAACTAAACATGACGACAAATGCTACTTTAGTTAAAATTAACAAATTAATCTCCTCCTAGCATTAATCTTACTACTTCGCCTTCTTGCATATAGCTATTGGTAGATGGTGATTGATAAATCACTTTACTACCACTACCACTAAACTCAACTTTAAAAGGTTTTAAATTAGTAACTGCTTCTTTCGTATCCATTCCAACAACGTTAGGTAAAGTATAATACCTTTTATCACCATAGTTATATTCTTTAGTCATCCCATCATATCTTTCTTCGATTTCTAAAGCTGATATAGCAGCATTTAAGACATTTTTAGCAATTGGTGCTGCAATTGTTCCACCATATTGCGTAACTCCTTTTGCATTATCAATAGCTACATAAACTACTACTTCCGGATCATCAGCTGGTAAAAATCCCATGAAAGAAGTAATATAATTTCCAACTAAATATTTACCATCTTGAACTTTTTGGGCTGTTCCTGTTTTACCACCTACTCGATAATTAGCAATATAAGCATTTCTTCCAGTTCCATTAGCCACAACACTTTCTAAAGCATACCTTACTTTGGCACTAGTATTTTCACTTATTACTTTTCTAACTACCTTAGGTTCGTTATTCACAATGATACTATTAGTTTCTGGTTCATTTAAACTTTTAACAATATAAGGAGTATATAATGTTCCACCATTAATAGCCGCACTAACAGCTGTTACTTGTTGAATGGGCGTAACCGACACACCTTGGCCAAAAGACGTTGTTGCTAATTCCAAATCACCTATTTTATCAATATCAAAAATAATACCACTTGCTTCACCATTTAAATCAATACCAGTAACTTCTCCAAAGCCAAAATTATCGATATAATTAAATAAAGTTTCTTTACCAATTCGTAAACCTAAATCAACAAATCCTGGATTACAAGAATTTTCAACAACTTGTAAAAATGTTTGATCACCATGTCCACCATGTTTCCAGCAGTGAATAGTTGCACCACCTACCGTTACTGCTCCGCCATCATAAAAATGTTCTTCTTCTAAATCAACTAAATTTTCTTCTAAAGCTGTAGCCAAAGTTATTATTTTAAAAGTACTACCTGGCTCATAAGTCATCCAAATTGGTAAATTACGATTGATTGTTTCCGTACTATAATCTTCATAGTTACTAGGATCAAAAGAAGGACGTGATGCGATAGCTAAAACTTCTCCTGTCTTAGGATCCATAACAATTCCTAATGCCTGATCGGGATTATATTTACTAATAACATTATCCAATTCTCTTTCTAAAGCTATTTGAATATTATAATCTATCGTTAAATAAATATCGATGCCATCTTGTGGTTGCTCATAGATTTCTGATAGTTCTAATTTATTACCTTTCGCATCACTGAAATATTTAATAGCACCATAACTACCAGTTAGATATTCATCATACATAAGTTCTAAACCTGATAAGCCTTGATTATCGATACCAACAAAACCTAAAGTATGAGCTAACATTTCTCCATAAGGATAATATCTTTTACTTTCTTTTAATAAATATACTCCTGGTAGTTCTAAATCACTAATTTTATCGGCTGTTTCATAATCTAATCTTCTTCCTTCAGGATGAACTCTTTCTATCGATGTTTTTTTACTAACATGAGCATACATATCTTCATAACTTATCCCTAAAATTGGAGCAATTAATTCAGCCGTTTTTTCCTTATCTTCAATTTGATTGGGAATCAAAACTAAAGAAGTTGTTGTAACATTATCAGCAAGTACTACACCGTTTCTATCATAAATCTTACCGCGATTAGCTTCAATAGGTAAATTTCTACTCCATAAACCAGTTGCATAATTATTTAATTTTTCATAAGAAAAAACTTGGATATAAAATACTTTACCAATAATTAGAGCAAATAGAAAAAATATTAATAACATTACTATTTTGATTCTGATATGAATATTTTTAAAAAACATATACTCACCCAATAAAGTATATGTTTTTTATTTGTTGATATTATTTTTTATTTAACTATCTCATATTCCCAATCATCAATACTACCAAAGGTATAAAGATTAGTAAATCCTAAGCTAGCTAAAGTTTCAGCTCCGATCATCGCTCGATGACCTGAACGACAATAAAGAATAATTATCTGGTCTTTGTCACTAGTTACTTCTTTCATAAATCTATCTTCTAATTCATCAAAAGGAATATTGATAGCATTTTCTAAATGACCTTGATTAAATTCGTTATCTTCGCGAACATCTAAAATAATGACATCTTTTTTACTTATCATTTCATGAGCTTCATCAGCAGTAATTTGTTCATATATTGGTTTATCACAACCAGCAAAAATAGTAATATATATTAATAAAAGAAATATTTTTTTCATATCTATCAACCCTTTCTAAAGAAGAAATATTATTCATTTGTTTTTAAATTGATAATTTCGCGATACTTTTCTTTTAATTCTTCTTTTAAAAATGACGCATTAATAGCATTTATATTCATTTTCTTAAAATCTTTTAAAGTAAAATTAAAGTTCTTAACTAATTTTTCATATTCTTGAGTTAAATCAATATTTGATACAGTCATATTATCCACATTGATAGTTACTAATATATTCATATCATATAATTTTCTAATTGGATGATCATGATAGTTTTCAAATATATCAGTCTGAATATTGCTAGTTGGGCAAACTTCTAATGTTATATTATTTTTGTTAATCATATCTAAAGTTTCTTTGTCTTCTATACATCTTACACCATGACCAATTCTTTTAGTTTTAAAATTTATTGCTGATAAAATACTATCTTTCCCATCAGCTTCACCAGCATGAATGGTAAAAGAAATGTTATTATCTTTAGCAATTTGAAATAGTCTTTCAAAATTAGCGGTTGGATATAAAGCTTCAGCACCAGCTAAATCAATAGCAACTACACCTTTATCTAAATATTTAATAGCCAATTCGATTGTTTTTAAATTATCTTCAAAACTGAATTGACGCATCATGCATAAAATCAAATTGACTTTTAAATCTTCATCTTTTAAGCCTAATAAAACTGCTTCAATTACTTCTTCACCAGTTAACCCCTTTTTTGTATGAAGCAAAGGTGCAAATCTAACTTCGGCATAAATAACATTATCATTTTTTAAATCTTCCACTAGTTCTTTTGCTATTCTAGTCAGATTTTCTTGTGATTGCATTATTTCGTTAGCTAAATTAAATTTAGTTAAATATTCATTTAAATCATGACATTTTTCTTTGGCTATCATTAAACTTCTAACTTCTTCAATGCTTTTTCCTGTCAACATACTAGCTGTATCTAATCTTACTGAACCATCTAAATGTAGATGAAGTTCAACTTTAGGTATGTTTTTTAAATTCATTTATATCACCACTTTAATTATACCATAGAAAAAGAAACAATTAGTTGTCTCTTTTTGGTGTTGAATTTAATAAATCTTCGACTGTTGGAGCAGTAGATTTTTCTACTGGTTCAGCATTACTAGATGAATTCAAAAAGCTTTGATCTGGTACTTTTGGATTTTGAATAGTTGCGCTTTCTAAATTACTATTAGTTTGTACAGTTGGTTCTGGTTTAACTTGCGGACTAACTGGTTGTGGATTACTAACATTAGCTTGAGCTACATTAGGTATATTATTCATGTTTATTGGTTGTGAAACTGGTTCTTCTTTAATTGCTTGTACAGTTGGATTAACTTGATTTAATCCTCCTGTTGGACTAACAGGCTTCACTTCAGTAACATTTTGTACTGGATTCACTGGTTGAACTGGTTTTTCTAAAGGTTGAACATTTACTTCTTGTTTTGGTTCTTGATTTAAATCCATTGGTTTTACTTCATTAATTTCACTCATTGCTTGATTGTTTTCTACAGGTGTTGTTACTGGATTTGTTGGTTCTACATTGGCTGGTGTTGAAACAGTTTCTGTTTTTACCTCATTAATTTGAGATTCAGGATTTTTAGGTCCTTTTTTACTTTTGGCAACAATAACTATAACAACAATAATTATTATTAATAAAGCAGCAGCACCTATAATTACAGGAATTAATGGGAAACTTGAAAAATTAAATTCAAAATCAATTGTTTCTTGTGAATTAGTAGTCAATTCCCAAGTTAAAGTTTTACCATCTTCTGATACACTATCTGCGTTATGACTAATTGGTTTATTAGGTAATGTAACAGTAAATGTAATATTGCTTTCAATTTGGTATCCTTCAGTTTCTTCAGCTGGTGTGAAAGTTATTTTAGATACATAATTATCACCATTCTTAGCAAATAATTTAGATTCAGAAATTTCTAAGTAATCACTTGTTAAGTTAAAACTAGCATCGTCGGCTGTAATACTATCGATATCACCGACATTTTTAGTATAAGTATACCCTTTATAGTCTTCTTCTTGATATCTTTCGCCAGTAAATCCTAAAGATTCTGGTGATGAACCGTCTTCACTAACGAATAAAGTATCAACAAATTCCCATTTCTGTTCATCAGTATACTCAGTTACTTCAGAAGTTTCATCTGTTGATCCCATTGACATTAATGCTTCGATCAATTCATCATCATAAGCAAGAGTTATACCAAAGTCTACATTTTTATCACTATTGATTCCTAGTTTAAAATCTCCTTTAATAGCACAACCTGATAAAATTAAAGCAACACCGCATAATAATAGTAGTTTTTTCATTAAAACACACTCCTTCTTTGACTCCCACTACTTTAATATAATTATATCACATTAACTATGAGAAAAAACTTTTTTTAATTTTAAAGTTATATTGTTTACAAATTCTTTACCAAATACTTCATTAAATATATTATTTTTAAGAGATAAAACAAAATATATAATAACGCCAATACTTGCATAAATAATTATTTCTAATAATGCCCATAGTCTAGTTGTTTCAAATTCTCCTAAGAATAATCTTATAATCATTAGACTTAAAATCATAATACCATTAATTAAAATAATTTTAATAGCTGGATTTATACTTGTTCGATAACTTACCTTATACAATTTTTTCAATTTATATAATAGATAAATTACTGATACTCCTTGAACTAACATAGTTGTAAAAATAGTACCATAATAAGCTTCTATGCCTATAAATTTAAACAAATGCATCATTGGAACATTTAAAATTGCTTTCAAGATAAAACTACCTAATAAAGTTCCTAAAGCAACTTTGGGATTATCTAAAGCATTAGTTGTATCAACTAAAATATAGAAGAAAGAATTAATAATCGACTGAAGAATAAAGAAACTAAATATATCGACGCTTAAAGCATCATAGCCATAAAACAAAGTCCAAACACTACTTGATAAAAACCATAATCCTAAAGTCATCGGTAAGGAGATAAATAAAATTATTTTTAAAGCTTGATTTATTTTTAATGAAACATCTTTGTAATTTTTTAAAGTAGCACTACTAACAATATTAGGAATTATACTCATAGTAATGCCAAAAGTAATAGCTAAAATAATCATATTTAACTTTGATCCCCAAGTTGTTACAATACTTAAAATATTTTCAGCAATACTAACATCATACCCTAAAAAAACTAATCCTTTAACAACAGTAAAAATATCAACTGTATTATAAATAGAACGAATAAATTCAATTAGAATAAATGGTAAAGAATAAATAACGATTCTTTTAAGTATTACTTTGTTAGTTAATTTAGATTCTGCTTTAGTTGGTTTTTCATTTCGCATCAAAGCTTCTCTATTTTTATTTATTTTAGCAATTATATACAAATAAGCCGCTATTGCTCCAGCTGTTGCTCCAAAAGTTGCAACACCTACAGTTGTAGTAATTGATAAATGAAAAACATTTAATGTTAAATAACTTCCTCCAACAATAACAATAACTCTAACTAATTGTTCAATTACATTAGCAATTGCTGGAACCGTCATCATCCTATGTCCTTGAACATATCCCTTACTAACACTTAAAATCGGAATAAAAAGTAATGCTGTTGATATCACTCTAATAACAAAAGTAATGTCTTCAATGCTATTGCCACCTTCAATATCGCCAATAATTAAATAAGCGATATTAGGCGCAAAAGCAAAAAGAACAACAAAGCAAATAATTCCTAATCCGACGATAATATATTTTCCTATTTTATAGGCTCGTTCTTGTGCATCATAATATCCTAATGTATTATATTCGCTAACTGCTTTGGCCATAGCAGTAGGTATTCCCGTTGAAGATAATGACGCAAAAACAGCATAAATAGTATAAGCATAACTATATAAAATAGCTCCTTCAGTTCCAATAATAGCACGAAAAGGAATAACATAAATTATTCCTAGTATTTTACATAATACAATACCAATCGTCGATATCATCGCACCTTCAACAAAGGTGTTTTTTTTCATACTAATCACTTCCCATAAATAATCATTGCCGAAAAACAATATAATTGTTCTTCGCCAACAATACTAATTGCAACTTGATATTTAATATCAATTATATCGTCACGTTCTTCGATAAATTTATTAACACTATCTTCTAGATCTTTTTCATGACCTTCATCAAATACCTTTACTTTCATAATTATCACCATTATTATTATAAAAGCGAATAATTAAATTTTTTGTCAATATTTGTATTCATATATATATTGCTGATTATTTGTTTCAATCAAAACTTTAAAATTAATATCACTAGTTTGATCAATATATCCTAACAAAATAATTCCTTTATCAATATTCAAGTCGATCGGTTCATCAACTATTCCAACACTTGGAAAAATATCATTAGTTTTACCGTCATGAATAACTAATGCCGTTACATTGTCTGTTTCTATTTGTGGATTATCAATGATAACTTGATAAATTATTCTATTTTCATTAACATTATCAATATAAAATTCAATATCAAAAGGAATATCAGCAGAAATATTATTATTTTCTTTTAAATTTTTTACATATGTATCATAAATAGTTGGTTTACTACATCCAACTAACAAAATACATAAAACTAGTAATATTTTTTTCATATCTAACCTTCTTTTAAAGTTTTTCTTATTTCTTTATAATCTTTACAATACTTACTAACTTGTAGCCAAAAATTTTTAGAATGATCAAAATAAATAAAATGGGATAATTCATGAACAATAACATAATCAATTTGTTTAATACCATATTTTATTAATTCACTATTTAATGTTACAACATTATTACTACGATTACAAACACCCCATCTAGTCGACATTTTTCTAATTCTTAATTTAGGATAAGGTATTTTTTCTTGATATAAATTATAAATATAATCTAACCTTTCTTTATATATTTTTTCAATTTGTTTTTTTAACCATTTATTTAAATAATCTTCGCTTTTTACAAATATTTTATCTTCTGTTATATCAATTTCAAAAGTTGGAACAATAATAATATCATATTTTTTCCCTAAAAAATAAAATGATTTGTTTTTTTCTTGTTTAATGTTGTTTCTTTCAATCATCTTTTTTATTGCTTGGTAATTATTATCTAATAATTGTTTTATATAGTTTTTACTAACTAAATAATTAGTTGTTATATATATTTTACCGTCTTCTTTAACTCTAATATAGGTATTTTTATTGTTCTTTTTAACTAATATAACTTCATATTCAATACCATCAATTACATATTTCATAAATAAATTATATCAAAATATAGTATTATTTTCAAGATAAGAAAAAAGATGCTTTAACTCGTTTCAATCAAAACATCTTCTAATTTTAATCTTGGTCTAGCTACTGGGTCTTCATTTTTAACACCAATAGCAATAGCTGATACTAATTCATAATCGATATTCACTAATTCTTTAACATAATCTTCGATTTTTTTAATATATCCAATCCATAAAGTACCTAATCCTCGATTTGTTGCTTCTAACAAAATATTTTCAATGGCAGCTCCAATTGATAAATGGTTAAAATACTCATTATCTTTGTTATAAACTAGAATTAAATAAGGTACAGTTTTAATAACTTCAGCGGTTTTATTAGGTCCAACTAATTCCACCATTTTATCGCTTATTTTGTTTTTAATATCAGTAGAGACAATAACAAATCTCCATGGTTGATTGTTTTTAGCAGATGGTGCCATAATACCAGCTTGTAAAATATCTAAAACAGTATCTTTACTTATTTCATCAGTTAAATAATTTCTAACACTTCTTCTATTTTGAATCTCTTTTAGCAAGTTCAATCACCTTCCTATTTGTTTCATAAAATTTATAACTGGTAATAATTAAAATTGAAAGTGGTAAAGCAATAATAATTCCGACAAAACCAAATAATATTCCCCCACCGAATACCGCTGCAATTACAACGATTGGATGGACTTGATTACTCTTACCATATACTAATGGATTTAAAACATAAGAATCAATCAACGAAGTAATAAGAGTTACAATAATAACAGTTAAGCCTAAAGCTGGACTGATTGTGAATCCGGTTATAACTCCAACTACTTGAACAAGTAAGCCACCAAAATAAGGAATAAAGTTTCCTAATCCCGATAAGAAGCCTAATAACAATGCATTGGGATGACCGATTATATAATAAATTAAAGTATATTCGAAGAAACTAATACATACTAAAATCAAGAATCCTTTGATGTAATTTTTTATTTCAGCATCTAAAGTAGCAACATACTCATATAACTTTTTAGATTTTGCCGATAAATAAGATTTAATACTTCTTCTTATTTTATCCATATCTAACAAAAAGTAGACACTAGAAGCTAAAGCGATAAAGATATTAGTTACAACACTAATTGATGTATTTATTGTTTTAACCGCACCATCTGAGACAAATTTACCAACATTAGTAATTATTTCATTAAAAGTATTCATTAATGTATCACCGAAATTACCAAAATCGATATTAAAATTAGCTGATACTTCCCTAATAAATATAATTAACGAATCAATCAAGCTTAATATTTGATTAGATAATAATGGTACTAATAAAACTAATAAGGTAACAATAATAGCAATTAAAGTAATGATTATAATTCCTACGCCTAATCCTTTAGGAACCTTGTGTTTAACTAAAGTTTCTAAAATCGGATATAAAGCATAAGCAATCGCAAATCCGGCTAAAAGTGGTAATACAATTTTTAATATTTTATCTAAAATACCTAACCACAAATCTCCTGATTGATAAATGAAGAAACATATTATAGCAATTAAAGCAATGTTGATTAATTTAAAATCTAATTTATTTTTTATCATATAATCCTCCCCTAAACCATGATAAATTTTAACTTTCTAAAATAATAGTTACTGGACCATCATTATTTATATTAACTAACATATCAGCTTGAAAAATACCAGTTTGAACTTCAACATTGTATTTCTTTAATTCTTCGTTAAACAAATCATATAGATGACTTGCATCACTAGCTTTCATTGAATTAACATAACTTGGTCGATTTCCTTTTTTAGTATCGGCATATAAAGTAAATTGTGATATTGATAAAATGCTTCCGTTTACATCTAATAATGATTTATTCATAACTTTATTTTCATCATCGAAAATACGCAGATTGACTAATTTTTTTGCTAAATGTTTTATATCATCTAAAGTATCAGTATGGGTAAATCCCACTAAAACTACTAACCCAAAGTTTATTTTACCAACTATCTTTTTATCAACAGTAACACTTGATTCTTTACTTCTTTGAACTACAAGTCTCATTTTATCAACCTTTCAACACTTAAAATATTAGGAATCATTCTTAAATCATTTATATATTTAGTTAATTTTTCTTTACTTTCAACTAACACAGTAATTTGATAAATATAATCATTGCCACTAGATAATGATTTAATACTTTCAATGGTAATATCGCTATTTGATGTTTTAGCAACAACTTCCATTAAAATATTTTTATTATCTAAAGATTTAATTAATAAACTAGTTGGATATTTTTTAGTAATTAAATCATTCCATTCAACTTCAATTAATCTTTCATTTAATTCGCTAACATTTGGACATACCATTCTATGAACAGTAATACCATAACCCTTAGTGATATAACCTACAATTCGATCACCATGAATCGGTTTACAACATGAAGCTATATTAACTTTAATATCATCGATTCCTCTTACGATAATGTCATTTTTAACATTTGGCAAAACAACTTCTTTATCTTTGGTTTTATTTAATATTATTTCTTCTTTAGTAATATTATCATCAGTTATAATATTAACGACTTGCGCTGGACTATATTTATTGTTGCCAATATTAATATACAATTCATTAATATCCGCACATTTTAATTCTTCTAAAATTTTATCAATATTTTCATTAAATGTCGCATTAGATATTTTTCTTTTTCTTAATTCTTTATTTAATAGATCTTCACCTTTATTATGATTATCTTCTTTAATTGTCTTATTGAAGAATGCTTTAATTTTATTTTTTGCTTGAGCTGTTTTAACAATATTTAACCATTCTTTACTAGGTGTGGAACTTTTATTAGTATTTATTTTAACAATATCGTTATCTTGCAATTTATAATCTAATGGAACAATGTTGTTATTGACGATTGCTCCGACCGTTGTGTCCCCTACTTTAGAGTGAACGCGATAAGCAAAATCAATTGGTGTTGAGCCATTAGGTAATTCAATAACATCGCCCATTGGTGTGAAGACATAAATGGTATCTTTTAAAACATCTTCTTTAACAGAATCGACAAATTGATCTTCACTTTCTTCATTTTTTAATTCCATAATAACTCTAAAGAATTGGAGTTTTTGTTCCATCTCACTTTGCATATTAGATTTTCCTTCTTTATAAGACCAGTGAGATGCAATACCATTTTCAGCTACTTTATCCATTTCATAAGTCCTTATTTGGATTTCAAATAATTGACCATCGATACCAAATACTGTTGTATGTAAAGATTGATACATATTAGTTTTAGGCATGGCAATATAATCTTTAAATCTTTTAGGAATTGGTCTAAATTTTGAATGAATTAAACCTAGTGCTTGATAGCATTCAGCTTCCGTATCAACAAAAACTCTTAAAGCTAATAAATCATATATTTCATTAAATGATTTTCCTTTATCTAGTTTTTTATAAATGCTGTAGATACTTTTACTTCTTCCTTTTATCTCATGTTTAACACCGTGATCATTCAATATTTTTGAAACACTTTCCATCATTTCCACAATATAATTATCTCTTTCGACTTTTGTTTTATTTAATTTTTCGACAATTTGATAATATACATCAGGTTTTAGATATCTTAAAGATAAATCTTCTAATTCTGATTTAATGCTATTAATACCTAATCGATGAGCAATTGGAGTAAATATATCTAAAGTTTCTTTAGCATTAGCTTTTTGTCTTTTTTCAGATAATGCCCATAGAGTTCGCATATTATGTAATCGATCAGCCAGTTTTAAAATAATAACTCTTACATCTTCCGTTAACCCAACTAGTATTTTTCTTTGATTTGCTATCATCGCATCAGTATCACCACTAAAATTTAATTTGTTAATTTTAGTAATACTTTCAACTAGTTTAGCTACTTCTTGTCCGAATTTTTCCTCTAATTCTTCTTTAGTTACATCGCAATCTTCGATTGTATCATGTAATAATGCCGCTTCAATAGTTTTACTATCCGCATGAATATCACTTAAAATATAAGCAACATTCAAAGGATGGATAATATAGTTTTCACCGCTTATTCTCTTTTGTCCTTTATGCTTTTCATTAGCAAATAAATAAGCTTTTTTTATTTCTTCTAATTCTTCAGTATTTTTAATATATTTTTGTAATTTTTTATAAAGTTGTTCAAAATTACTGATTTTTGTTACTTTCATTTTATCACTCTTCTTTAAAATAAACTTCTCTTGATTTTAAATTTAATTTTTGTTTTAAATAACCATCAATTACCACATCATCGATATTTAAAACATCACTAACCATCTCATATAAAGCTAAATTATTAGCTTTCTTCCACTTTATTTCTTTTAAATAATTCCAAATATCTTCTATTTTTATATAGTTATAACCGTTTCTTATCATTTCTCTTTGCTTAGTATTTAAAGCTGGTTTTAATCTATTATATAATTCTTCTAAACTGTTAAATTCGATATCCATAATTTCACTCCTTTAAATATTTTCAAGGACTTATACATATATATTATATAGTAAAATTTAATATTTTTAAAGGTGATTTATGAAAAAAAATAAATTTGTTGTTGCTACTATTATTTTGATTATTGGTGGATTTATAACGAAAATTTTAAGCATGGTTATTAAAATTGTTATGACTAGATTAGTCGGTACTGAAGGTATCGGATTATATATGTTAGTAAATCCAACTTTTATGTTGTTTATCGCCATTTGCACTTTAGGTATGCCAACAGCCATTTCTAAATTAGTTTCTGAAGATAAAAGAAATAATAAAAAATTAGTTTTTTCAGCTGTAGCAATTGCTATTATTATTAATATTTTAATTATGTTAACCATATTAATAAGTGGTAGATTTATTGCCGATAATTTATTGCATGAGCCACGAAGCTATTATTCAATTATTGCTATTGGTTTAGTTTTACCATTCATATCAATATCAAGCATTTTAAGAGGTTACTTTTTTGGTAAACAGAAAATGATTCCCCATGTTGTTTCTAACATCACCGAAGATATAACAAGATTAATTAGTATTATTTTATTTACACCATTGTTTTTAATGAAAGGTTTAGAATATGCTGTTGCATTTTTAATTTTATCTAATATTATTAGTGAATTAACTTCTATTATTATTTTATTTTTCTTTCTACCTAAAAATTTTAAATTAAATAAAAATGATATTACTCCTAATTTGAGTAATATCAAAGATATTTTGGAAATAAGTTTACCGACAACTGGTAGTCGTCTAATCGGAACTATTGGGGCCTTTTTTGAACCAATTATCTTGACCTTTTTTTTACTTAAAACAGGCTTTACTAATCAATATATTTTAACAGAATATGGTGTTTTAAATGGTTATGTTATGCCTCTTATATTATTACCTTCATTTTTTACTGGTGCGATATCACAAGCCCTATTACCTATTGTTAGTCAAGGATATAGTAATAAAAAATATGAATATGTTAGAAATAAGATAAAACAAGCTTTGTTCTTTTCTTTGTTGATAGGAATTCCTGCCACTTTAATCTTTACCTTTATTCCTGAAATACCTTTAAAATTAATTTTTAATACTAATGAAGGAATTAATTACATTAAAGTTTTAGCCCCTATTTGCCTACTTCATTATATTCAAGCTCCCCTTACATCCACTTTACAAGCAATTGGCAAATCTCATACAGCTATGTTTGGAACATTAGTTGGTATGATTTTAAGAACTGTTTGCTTGATTGTATGTTGTAATATGGGACTAGGTTTATGGAGTTTAGTAATTGCAAGTAGTGTGAATATTATTTATGTTACGATTCATCACATTGTTGATGTTAGAAAGTATGTGTAATTTATTTAACAAAAAAAACTAAAGATTTTATTCTTTAGTTTCATCAATTCGATTAAATAACAATTCTAAATTATTGATTTTCAAATCAGAATCTAATTTGTACTCTTCCCATTTAAATGGTTTTAAACCTAACATATTTTTGATTTTATCAGCACTACTTGGTATAAATGGATTTAATAAGTTAGATAAATTAGCCATAATATAAACACAAGTATAAGTTGTTTCATTGAAAGCATTAATATCTTCTTTAACTTGAATCCAAGGTTGTCTTTCATCATAGTATTTATTACCTAAAGTAGCATAATCAATAATAGTATTAAGAGCTTGTTTTAATTCGCCATCTTCAATTAATTTACCAACTTCATCATAAATAGCTTTAGTACGTGCCATTATATCAACATCAATTTCAGCTTTTTTAATAACACCATCGAATTTTTTATTGACAAATGATAAATTACGATTAATAAAGTTACCAATTACACCAACTAAAAATTTATTATGACTTAATATCAAATCAGAAGTTGAGAAATTAACATCTTTTTTTTCTGGTCCGTTGGCAATCATATAATATCTTACAGTATCTTTATTATAAGTATCAGCCAATTCATCCATAGTAATTAAATTACCTTTACTTTTACTCATTTTTTCATCATTCATATTAACATATTCTGAAGAAATAATTTTTTTAGGTAATTGCCACTTCGGATTAATGGCATTTAACAAGGCTGGATAAATAACAGTATGGAATGTAATATTATCTTTGCCATGAACAAAATAAGTGATTAAATTTTCTTTATCAGTTAAAAATTCATCAAAATCAATATTACGATCTTTGCATACTTTCATACTAGCAGTTAAATATCCCAAAACAGCTTCGATCCAAACATAGATTTTTTTATCTTCATAGCCATCAACTGGAACATCGATACCCCAAGTTAATTGACGAGTTGTAGCACGGTCAATCAAGCCTAAATTAAGATATTTTTTAGTTTCATTAATAGCATTTTTGCGCCAATCATCTTCTCTATTAGCGACTAATTTTTCTAATAATGATTGGAAGGCTGATAGTTTAAAATATAAGTGTTTATTTTTCTTAATAATAGTTGGTGTCCCACAGATTTTACAATGTTTATCTTTTAGTTCTTTAGGATTGATTGGACTTAAACAGTCATCGCATTGCTCGCCCATTGCATTACCACCGCAATGTGGACAAGTTCCAACTATTTCTCGATCAGATAAATATTCATTACATTTAGGGCAAAAATCTTGTTCATCTTCTTGCTCATAAATATAACCATTGTCTAAAATAATTTTATAAAATTCTTGAACTTGTTTTTTGTGTTCTAAAGTCATTGTTGCTGTATAAAAATCATAAGAAAAATCTAAGTTTTTAAAACTATTAACAAATTCTTCATGATATTTTGTCGCAATACTTTCAGGAGTTACACCTTCTTTTTTAGCTCTTACAGTAATTGGTGTCCCATGACAATCAGTACCTGATACATAAATTACTCTATTGCCACAACCACGATGATATCTCGCGATTATATCAGCAGGTAGTAACGCTGCTAAATGGCCAATGTGTAAAGAGTTATTTGCATAAGGCCAAGCTCCTCCTATCAATATATCTTTCATTTTTATTCTCCTTTACGTTATTTTATAACAATATTGACTAATTTTTTAGGAACTGTTATAACTTTAACAATTTCTTTATTTTCAATATATCTTTTAACATTTTCTAATTCTTTAGCTAAACTTTCCATTTCTTCTTTAGGAGTATCCATACTAACACTAATTTTACCTCTTACTTTACCATTAACTTGAACGACCATTTCGAACATTTCTTCTTTTGTTTTTTCTTCATCATAAGTAGGCCAAGTCTCATAAGCAATAGTATCATTGTGACCTAATCTATTCCATAACTCTTCAGTAATAAATGGAATAACAGGGTTTAATAATTTAAGTAAGTTATTAGCATATTCTAATGGGAATATTTCTTCTTTATAAACGGCATTAACAAAAATCATTATTTGACTAATCGCTGTATTGAAGTTTAAAGTTTCATAATCTTGAGTTACCTTTTTAACTGTTTGATGATATATTTTTTCTAAGTTTTTATTTTCTTCATCTTTGATGTTACCTTCAGTATATAAGCGGTATACTCTTTCAATAAAACGATGAGCGCCAGCTACAC
Organism: Bacilli bacterium; assembly: GCA_017887425.1. Lineage (GTDB taxonomy): Bacteria > Bacillota_I > Bacilli_A > RF39 > UBA660 > Faecisoma. The sequence continues at coordinate 83,652 of JAGHHZ010000024.1, read as the reverse complement.
CTTGTTCACTCCAAGGTTTACTCATTTCAAGTGGTCCCATAAACATTTCATATAATCTTAATGTATCCGCACCATATTCGTTAATTATATCATCTGGATTGACAACATTACCTCTTGATTTACTCATTTTTTCATTATTTGAACCTAATATCATACCTTGATGAAATAATTTTTGAAATGGTTCAGCAACATTAACAATTCCTTTTTCGTGTAAATAGTGGTTCCACATTCGAGAATATAATAGGTGTCCAACCGCATGTTCTGGTCCACCAATATATAAATCAACTGGCATCCAATGTTCAATTAATTTTTTATCAGCTATTTCTTTATCATTATGTGGATCAATATACCTTAAGAAGTACCAACTTGAGCCAGCAGATCCTGGCATAGTTGATGTTTCTCTTTTTCCTTTTATACCATTTACTTCAACATTAACCCAGTCAGTTGCTTTCTCTAGTGGTGATGCGCCATCTTTAGATGGGCTATAATCTTCTAATTCTGGTAAAACTAAAGGTAAATTAGTTTCTAATATATCTTGACCATTTTCTAGATGAATAATTGGGATTGGTTCACCCCAATATCTTTGACGCGCAAAAATCCATTCTCTTAAACGATAGTTAATGTGTTTAGTTCCTAAGTTATTTTCTTCTAACCAATCAATCATCTTATTAATTGCATCTTCTTTATTTAATCCGTTTAAAAATTCAGAATTAATATGTAATCCATCACCGACATATGCTTCACAAGATATATCACCACCATCGATAACGGGAATAATTTCTAGATTAAATTTTTTAGCGAATTCATAATCTCTTTCATCGTGAGCAGGAACAGCCATAATAGCACCTGTTCCATAAGTTGCTAAAACATAGTCTGATATCCAAATAGGTATTTTTCTACCATTAACAGGGTTAATAGCATAAGCACCGGTAAAAACACCTGTTTTTTCTTTATTTAGTTCTGTTCTTTCTAATTCTGATTTAGAAGCACATATTTTTTTATATTCTGAAACTTGATTTTTATATTCTTCAGTTGTTATTTTATCAACTAAATCATGTTCTGGAGCAAGGACGCAATAAGTTGCTCCAAATAAAGTATCACATCTTGTTGTAAAAACAGTAAATTCATCTTCATTAACCTTAAATTTAACGTGAGCACCAACTGATTTACCAATCCAATTTTTTTGCATTTCTTTAGTTGATTCTGGCCAGTCGATGGTATCTAATCCTGATAATAACTTTTCAGCATATTTAGGGATATCGATTACCCATTGTTTCATATTTTTACGAATAACAGGGAATCCTCCTCTTTCACTTTTACCATCAATTACTTCGTCATTAGCTAAAACTGTTCCAAGTTCTGGACACCAATTAACAGGCATTTCAATTTGTTTGGCTAAACCATCTTTATATAACTCACTAAAAATCCACTGTGTCCATTTATAATAACTTGGATCACATGTTGAAACTTCGCGATCCCAATCAAATGAAAAACCTAACATTTTTAATTGTTCTGTAAATGTAGCAATATTTTTTAAGGTAAATCCTTCCGGATGATTTCCCGTATTGATAGCATATTGTTCAGCTGGTAATCCAAAAGCATCAAAGCCCATTGGATGTAATACATTATATCCTTGCATTCTCTTCATTCTTGAAACAATATCAGTAGCAGTATATCCTTCTGGATGACCAACGTGTAATCCTTGACCAGATGGATAAGGAAACATATCCAAAGCATAAAACTTAGGCTTACTAAAATCCCAGACATCAGTTTTAAAAGTTTTATTTTCCTCCCAATATTTACGCCATTTTTTTTCTATTTCTTTTGTATTCATTATTGACACTCCTTTTTTAAATAAATTCCAATCAAACTATAACTAATTAATATTAATGGTATTAAAACAAGTAATCCAATTAATAATTGTAATAAAATGTTTTCTACTAAAAATGTAGCTGTAAAAGCAATTGCTATTATTAAAGAATTTGTTAAACTGATAATATGAATAAATTTTTTTATATTTATTTTATTAACATTTAATTTATAACGATTAACAAAGTACATAACTTGATTACTTTTTTTAAATTTATCGTATTTTTTCTTTTGCAGAATGACTGTAAAAAAATAAAACAAATAAACAATCAAAAATGCGATAACAAAACTTATTAAATATACCATATTATTCACTCTCCAAAAAAAGAACATAATTTTAAAACTATGCTCTTATTATATTATAAATTAACAATAAATTCAATAATTTTATAATATATCCAAATAAAATTTAAACTGTACCAATATATTCTAGTAATCTTAAGAATAATTTAATAAACTTACGTTCTAGACCTTTTCTTCGTAATTTTCTAATAGCTATTCTTTTCTTCTTAATTGGCATGTCGGCAAAAATAATAGCATCGATTTTTTCTTTCATTAAAGTTTCGATTTGTAAGTCATCTAGGATACCGGCAATATCATCATTAATTAAACGAGTTGGATCAAATTCGATATCTTTACCTTTACAGTTAACTGTTAACTGACCAATTGAACGAACATTTTCAATTTCAACGATAAAGTCTGGACCTGATACATATGATTTACATTTTATTTCTTCTTTATTTTCATATACAATAACATCAGTGGCTTTTTTAGCATTTCTAAATATCAATTTATAATTACGATAATCTGGAACTATTCCACTCTTTCCTTCTAAAGCCCGAATTATTACTGTATAATTACTTGGCATATAATTATATTCGATTTTAGTTAATAAATAAAATCCTTTTTTATATAAACTAGATAGTCCGTCATCTTCATATAGTAAATATTCATTACTAATACCAGGGAAAAAATGAATTTCCATATTTTTAGGTGGCGTTGTATCGTTGATGTTATCATTGTACCCTAAAGGTATAATACTTCCTGCTTTAGCAAATACCGGATAATTTTGATCTTTATAGAAAGATACATAATTATTATTACCTGGATATTTTTTACCGGTAAAGAAATCATACCATATGCCTTCTGGCATATAAAATCTATGGACAACACGATTCATAACATAATCTTTTTTCTTAGTAATCGGACAAATAAAGAATTGACTACCAAAATAGTATTCATCACTATATAATAAATCATCATACATTTCTGGAGCGATATAATATATTGGTTTTATTAAAGGAGTTCCATCTTTACTATATTTATAAGCTTCACTATATAAATAAGGAATTAACTTATGTCTTAGTTCTAGGTAATCCTTAACAATACCAAATGTTTTAACACTCCAACGCCAAGGTTCTCTTTTATAATATTTACCATTATCAGCTCCAAATTTTAAAATTGGAGAGAATGTTCCTAATTGAACATACCTTGTATATAATTCATTATCTTCAACACCTTGAAAATAACCACCAATGTCATGGCTCCACCAAGTTATACCAATATTAGTAGCACTAGCATTATATTTAGGGATTTGTTTTAATGAATTCCAGCTAACAACTGTTTTACCAGCGTATAATACAGGATAGCGGTGTTGGGCAAGACCGGCATTATATCCCAAAACCATTGGACGACGTTTGTAGTTTCTTTCCATATCATAAAATTGATAATGTTTTAATAGATAATCTTGTTCGATATTTTTACGGTCATAACAATCTAACCAATAGAAGTCTACACCTAAAGCATCTAATGGATGAATATATATTTTTAAATAAACATCTATCCACTTTGGATCTAAAACATTATAAGGAATTACTCCATTTTCATCAGGAGTAAGATATTTTTTAGCTTGTTCATAATATTCATCAATGTTGTAAAATCCTTCAGTTGGATTAATATTTAAGCCAACTCTAATTCCCTGAGAATGAAGATAACTAATCATTTCATAAGGAGCCTTAAATAATTCTTTATTAAAAGTAAATCCTGTTTTTAAATGTTCTTTATCTTTATAAGTACGAATGTGCCAATCCTTGTCTAATAAAACAATCGAAATTGGAATTTTATGATGAACAAAATTATCAACTAATTCTTTTAAAGATGTATCATCATATTCGTTATTTCGACTCCACCAGTTTCCCAAAGCAAATCTCGGAATTAATGCTGGATGACCAGTCAAATTGAAATAATCTTTCAAACATAAATCAAAATCATTTACATAAACAAATAGATAAATGTCGATTCCTTCATAAGTATTTTCTTTAATTATACCATCAGGTGTAACAATTTTCCCTTTGGAATCATCAATTGAAACAAAGCCATCTAAAGAATATAAACTTTTGGTATTTTCGATTTTACCTTTTTCAATTAGGACTGGTGCACTATAGTTTTTTGCCTCAACATGGTTATAATGCCAACTTCTATCTGTATTTAAAACTTGAACATAAAAATTTTTACTATTGTTTATCTTAGTCTCCTTGGCATAAAAAAGTTTAAAGTATGGTGTCGTTAATTCGAGATAATTCCTATCTTCTTTAATTTCAAATTTTGGCTTTGGAAAATTACGATTTCTAACTAATTCAGTTAATTCATCATTAAAAACACCGTTTTCACGATACTCAATTCTAATTAAACGTTCACTTAAAACAGTAAAACGATATTTTTGACCTTGAAGAATGGCTTCTTGATTAGGCATTACTGTCTCATAATCAATTTTAAATTGTTCTCCTAAATTATACATAATTTCACCCCTTATATTTCTTCTATCTTCATAAAATTAGTACTTTTTATTTTTTTAAATGGATAGCCACCAGTAATAATAATATTATCTTTTTCTTTTAGTAGCAAAACATCTTGCGCTATTTTTTTACTCTTTTCAATAATCGCATCTAAGCTTTTTAAATCTTCGATTAAAATTGGATATACACCAAAATTAAGAGCTAAAGATTTAGTAGTATCAATATTAGGACTAGGTGCGATAATTGGACAAAGCGGTCTAAAACGACTGATTTTTTTAGCAGTATAACCACTCATCGTTGGCGTAAAAATGGCTTTGCACTTTAACCTTAAAGCACACCCTGCTACACTATAAGCTAAAGAACCCGTAGCATCTCTTTTTTCTGTTTTAATAGACTGCTCTAACATATATTCATAATCGATATCTTCTTCAGCTGTGTGAATAATTTTCTCTAGTAATTTTAAAGTTTCAATTGGATTGGTACCAATTGTTGTCTCATCAGATAACATAATTGTATCAGTACCATCTAAAACAGCATTGGCAATATCAGATACTTCTGCTCTAGTAGGATAACTATTGGTGTGTGTTGCAGATAATAAGTCAGTGGCCACAATACTGATAGCACCTTTAGCATGACATTTAGAGATAATCTTTTTTTGAATGCCTGGTATTTTTTCTAAAGGTACTTCCACACTTAAATCTTTTCGATCGATAATAATTCCATCGCTAACTTTAATAATGTTATCAATATCATCTAAAGCATAATTGTTTTCGATTTTAGATATAATTTGCAAATGATCATTACCTAAGTTTATTAATAAATCATTTACCTCTAAAACATCATCAGAACTAGATACATAAGAAAGCGCTAAAAAGTCAACATTTTTTCGATTAGCGAACCTAATTACTTCTTTGTCTTGCTCACTTAAAAATTTTCGATTTAATTTAATATTGGGTAAATTAACAGTCTTATTATCTTCAATTGTTCCCTCTTTTAAAACTTTGCACAATAAATAATCATCGCCTTTATCTAAGACTTGTAATTCAACATTTCCATTATCCACCTCAATAATAGAATTTAAAATTGCATCGTTAACTAAATCAGGGTAGTCAACACTAAATTTTGTGCAATCTCCTAGAACCGGATCCATAAATATTCTTATTTTGTCATCTTGTCTTAAAAAAGCTTTACCATTTGAAATTCGTCCCACTTTAATAGTTGGTCCTTTGACATCTAAAATAACTGCAACATAAGTTTTTAACATTGTATTTAAACTGTTTATCATATCGATAATTTGTTCACAAAAATTCAAACTAGAATAAGTCATGTTAATTCTAAAAGCATCAACACCATTAATAATCAAAGATTTCAAAGCTTCACGGTTAGCTGTAGCTGGTCCTATAGTAGCAATTATTTTAGTTTTGTTCATGGTTATCATCCCTTTATTCTTATATTAATTATAAGATATATCGCCGTTTTAGTCAAGAAAAAAAGAATAAACTATATTCTTTCAATCTTCATAAAATTAGTTCCTTTAAATTCAGGGTCATTATAAAAACCACCAGTTATTAAAATAATATCAGATTCTTTTAAATTAGCAAAATCAATAGCTTTAATTTTAGCATCCTCTACTATTTTATCAATCGAATCAAAAACACTTGTAACAACTGGATAAACAGCAAAATTTAAAGCTAATGATCTTGCTACTTTTTCATTTGGACATGTAGCCAAAACTAAACATTTTGGTCTTAAATTACTAACTCTAGCGGCTGTTTTACCACTCATAGTAGTAGCTACAATTAATTTAGCATCTAATAAAGAAGCTGTTTCGACAACATTAGAAGCAATAGCTCCATCAATTGATTTTTTAATATATTCATTATTTATTTTATAATCTAAATGTTTTTCAATATTTTCACAAATATTAGCCATACATTTTACAGTTTCCACTGGATACTTTCCTACTGTTGTTTCACCAGATAACATAACAGCATCAGTTCCGTTAATAACGGCATTAGCGACATCGGAAACTTCAGCCCTTGTAGGACGATTGTTTTTTTTCATTGATTCTAACATTTCAGTGGCCACAATACAAAATCTACCATGTTTACGGCAACATTCAATTATTTTTGTTTGTAAGATTGGTAAATCTTCCATCGCCGCTTCGACACCTAAATCGCCTCTTGCTACCATAATACCATCGACAACAGTTGCAATTTCATCTAAGTTTTCAATTCCAGTTGTACTTTCTATTTTAGCAATTAATTTCATATCAGTACGGTTGTGTTCTTTTAAAATCTCTTTAACTTGTAAGACGTCTTCTTTCGTTGAGACAAATGATAAAGCTAAAAAATCACCATCGTGTTCGCAAGCATAAATAATATCAGCTTTATCTTCTTCACTAACAAATGGCATGTCTAAATGAACACCAGGAACACTTAAGCTTTTTTTGTTACCTAATACTCCCCCAACAATTATTTTGCAAGTAAGACCATCTTCTTCTTTAGAAATAACTTCGATACTCATTAATCCATTTTCTAATAGAATACGATCACCTATATTGATAGAGTCAATAGCATTAGGATGGTTAACAGAAAATCTTTCTTCATTACCTAAAACTTTTTCTTTAACAATTCTAATTGTTTTTCCTTCAACTAAATTTATTTGATCGTTTTCTAAAACACCATTTCTAAATTCGGGTCCTTTAGTATCATATAAAATTGCGACATTTTCACCAGTCATCTCTCTTACTTTTTTTACTGAACTTACAACTTCTTTTCTTTCGTCCAAAGTTGCATGAGAGAAATTTATTCTAGCTACGTTCATTCCATTTTTTACCATTTCACACATAATATCAGGATTGCTACTAGCAGGTCCAATACTACAAATTATTTTAGTTTTTTTCATTTTATTCACTCCTTCAACCCGTTTAAAATTATAACACATTTTTGTTAATTAGAAAAGATAAATTTTTCTTTTATTTTCGTAATAAAAATTGTATAATAAAAGATATTTAGAAAGTTGGAGATGAATAATGAATAATAATTTAAAAGAAATATTTTTTGAAATCAAAAAAGATAATTCTAATTTATCTTTAGATGATCTTATATAATAAAGTGAAGCCTAAAGTTAGTTTTGATGTATATCGCTCTAAAATTTTAGAAGCAGTTGGAATCGATGAATTCGATTATTATACTAAAAATGTCAATCCTGAATTAAAGAAGTACATTATAGAATTTATTTTTCCACAATATGAACCAAATGATAAAGCTCATGGAATTGTTCATATCATTGAAGTTATAAGAAGAGCATTTGCTTTAAATGACACTTTCAAACTAGGATTAGATGATAATATGATATATGCAATAGCAGCTTGTCATGACTTAGGAAAATATGAAGATCATACAATTCATGAAAAGATTGCTGCTAAAAGATTTATTGAAGACGAAAATATGAAAAAATTTTTTACTGATGAAGAAAGAACAATAATTAAAGAAGCCATTGAAGATCACCGTTCTTCTAAAGAAGATGATCCAAGAAGTATTTATGGTAAATTAATTTCTTCGGCGGATAGAAATACCAGAATAGAAATTGTTTTTATCAGAAGTTTCTTTGTTGCTCACGAAAGAATGCCAGAAGAAAATATCGAAGATTATTTGAACTATACAATAAAAAGATTATCAAAAAAATATAGTGAAGATAGTCCAGAAAATATGTTCTTCGAAGATGAAACATATAAAATATTTTTAAAAGATATGCGAGAACTTTTAAAAGACGAAACTGAATTCAAAAAAAGATATTGTGAAGTAAATCATATAACTTCAAGAGAAAATAAAGTAAAAGACGAACAAGGGGAAATCACTTATACAAAACTATTAAAAATATAAAATTATATTAATTAAACCTTGAGAAAATCATGTTGGTATTGATTTGATAGATATAGGTTTACCTCGATTAGATATGTACTTTTCTAGTGAAACAATTAGTAATAAGGATATTCTATATATTTATAAAACATTATTAGAATTTTACATCACACAATTTATTAAAGAAAAAAATACAGTAAAATTTCTTAGCAAAAAATATTAATTATCTAATACATCAATTTAAATAAAATAAAACTTACGAAATTTTTACATTCCGTAAGTTATTTTTCAATGGAGCAAGTGAGCGGAATCGAACCGCCGTCCCAGCCTTGGCAAGGCCGTATACTAACCGCTGTACTACACCTGCAAAACTAAATACAATTATACAATATTTATATTTAATTGTAAATAGTTTTTTACAAAAATATCAAATATGCATAATAACAAATGAATAATGACACCATAATGACGCCTTCAAGTCTAGTAATCGTTCGCTCACTTCTACTTTGAAAATAAAACATAGCAGCAGCCACAATGACAGCAATTAAATCAACATAATTAAATGCAGAACTATAAACAGATCCATAAATCAAAGTTGGAAGACCTAGAACAATACATATATTAAATATATTAGTTCCAATGATATTTCCAACTGTCATATCAAACTCACCTTTTTTAGATGATGTAATAGTAATCATTAATTCTGGCAATGACGTTCCAATAACTATTACAATCATCGATATTAGTTTAGTGGCTATATTTAATCTCTCTGATAAATACAAAGTCGAATTAACAATTAAATCACTAGAAAAAATAATAACTAAAATTGATAGTATTGTTGAAATAATAGCTTTTACTTTATTTACTTTAGCATAATCTTCATCAACTTTCCTAAATCTTTTTATCATTTTGTATAAATATATTCCGAATAAAACAAACAATAGAATTAATATACCTGCATCATATCTAGATAATTCACCATCTGAAAATAATATACAAAAAACAACTGTTGTTATAACTAGAAGTGGTAACTCTTTACCAACTGTCACGGTTTTAACTTTAACTGGTTTGACAATACTAGCAAGTCCAATTATAAGTAAAATATTAACTACACAGCTACCCACTACATTTGCTAAAGTTAAATCATAATTATTAGAACTAATACTGTTAAAAGAAATAGCTAGTTCGGGAGCACATGTACTAAACGAAGCAATAGTTAAGGCAATTACCATTTTAGGCACTTTAAAACTAGTAGCTAAATTAGAAGCACTATCGACAAAGACATTAGAAGAAACGATAATTAATATAAGTCCTAGAATTAATAAAGTTATATTTAATAGCATGGCTATCACCTATTATTAGTATACCATAAAAAAAAGATTTAAACCATCTTAAATCTTTTTTCTATTCTTTCTTTACCTAATAATCGCATAATTTCATATAGATCTGGTGTCATAGATTTAGTTGTTAAAGCAACTCTTAAAACATTGCTAATGTCAGCAACATTACCTTTATAATCATTAGGATTTTCTTTATATTTTTTCATATCAGAAGCATAACCTAATTCATCACAAACTTCCTTCATTTTATTAAACCAAGTATCTTTATCGTCATTAATGTCATATTTATTTAAATAAACATCTAATATTTTTTTTATCTCATCTTTATCAGTAATGTTTTGCCATTCATAATTCAAATTATTAAATAGTTCATCGTACATATACCAAATATAAGATTTAATACTACTATAAGATTCAAAATCTTTTCTTGGCTTTTTCTGTTCTCTTTCAATATTTAAAATATTAACTGTATAATCTTTATATTTTACTAATAAATCGTAGAAATCTTTATCAAATTCTAAGGCCCAAGAAAGTGTAGCATCATAGACATCAATAGCTTTTAAACGACTAATGTAGTTTTTAGAAATATTAAGTAATTTATTAACATCAAATAAAGAACCACTTTTACTCATTTTAGCATAATCAAATTTAAATTCATCGATTGATTTGCCTGGATTAGCATCCATCCAACCTTCAAAATTTGAGTTAGCGATAGTCATTAAATACAAACTAACAGCTTCAACTGGTATTCCTTTTTCGTGATAATAACTAACAGCGGCTTCTGGATCTTTACGTTTTGATAACTTTCTTCTAACTCCTTCGTCATCTATTTTCATAAGTAGTCCTAAATGACAAAATTTAGGAATTTCAAAGCCGAATTTATTAAACAATTCGATATGTAAAGGGGTTGATGGTAACCATTCCTCGCCTCTTGAAATATGAGTCGTATGCATTAAATGATCATCGACTACATGCGCAAAATGATATACAGGTACACCATCACTTTTGATTAAAACATGATCAATATCATTTTCTGGATATTCTATTCGTCCTCTAACTAAGTCGTTAATTACTACTCTTTTATTAAAGTCACCTGTAGATTTTAAGCGAAGAACGAATTTCTCGCCATTTTGAATTCTTTTAGCTTTTTCTTCATTAGAAATAAAACGATATTTAGCATTTTTTCCGTAATAACCAATTCTTTGTTTTTGAGCTTCTTGTAAAGATCTAATTTCTTCTAATTCTTGTTCACTACAAAAACAAGGATAAGCATAATCATTTTCTACTAACCATTTAGCAAATGTATGATATATTTCAATTCTTTTACTTTGAATGTAAGGGCCATAACTACCTATCTCTTCAGTTTCACTTAATGCTCCTTCATCTATTTTGATATCAAAAGCTTTTAAATCATTGATAATTCCTTCGATACCATTTTCGACACTTCTTTTACCATCAGTATCTTCAATTCTTAAGTAAAAAACTCCATTAGTATCTTTAGTTGCTTTTCTTGAAACAAAAGCGGCTAATAAACTTCCCATATGAACAAAACCGGTTGGACTAGGAGCAAATCTAGTAACAACAGCTTTTTCATCTAAGTTTCTTTTAGGATACATTTTTTCATAATCTTCAATTGTTTTACTAACATCTGGATACATAATATCAGCAAGTTCTTTATTAGTCATTTTATCACTCCTTTTCATATTATATCATAAAAAAAAGTATATTTAATACTTTTACATATATTTTGTCATTGATTTCATCATTTGATTAACTTGTTTTTGACTTGGAGTTCTACCCATTTGCGTCATCATAGCTTTAATCATTTGTTCATTGATTGGTGGATTTTTCTTAATTTGTTTTTGAATTAAATGACGGGCTACAAAAAAACCTATAATTCCACCAACAACTAAACCAATTAATAAATATACTAAATTCCATAACATTATTATCAGCTCCTTAATATATTTTACTATTTTTTTTATCTTTTTTCAACTTTTTTCTTAGTCAAAACTTTACTATCTTCTGGCTCTTTATACCGATCTTTTAACTGTTTATTCAAAACTTTTATTACATATTCTACTCTTTGTTTAACTTCTTTTTGACTGCACCCCATCATTATAGCTATTTCTTTGATACTTTTTGTCTCATTACCATTTAAGCCAAAGCACAATTCTACTATTATTCTTCTTCGCTCTAATAAATTAGGAAATAGTGATAAAACTTGTTCTTTAGAATAACCAGGAAAATTAGAAAAAAATAACTCTTCAGAATTTAAAAAATTAGTTTTTATTTTGATACCGTTTCCTTGTTGAACCAGTCTTTTTATTGTCTGTCTAGATACAAATAAATTTTTAATAACACTTTCAGGTGTTAAAGGAATATCTAATTCTTTTCCTTCTAGTTTAGAAACTATTTCTTCAACACTAAGTTGATTTTTTCTATCAATTCCATAACGTAGAGTGAAAATAGTTTGATTAGGTTCTTCTAGCATATGAATTGCTTCAAGTACTTTTTCTTTTGGATAATCAGGAAGTTGTTTAAAAATATCTACTTGTCTAGTTTTTCTTTGATCTTGTATAATTAAAAATAAAATTTCTTCTTTAATTTTATCTAATTTTCTTAATAAAACTTTACTAGATAAATTATATTTTTGGCAAACTTCTTTAAATGTTAATCCATATTTACCATTAATTGGATAACAATCTAAAAACAATTTTCTTTTTGCCTTAGGTAACTTCTTAATTGTTCTAATAATTTTAGCTCGAGGATATTCACTAAATAGTGCGAATGCATCAGAAACTTCAAAACTATATTCCTCTTGAACTATTTCATTAAAAGATTTATTTTCCAGCAAATCTTTTAATTTATGTCGAGCTTTTTTTAATATTCTGCTTATATAAGATTGTGAATATCCTAATTCTTGAGCAATTTCTCGGTCAGTAAATCGTCGTTCTCCAAAACCATAGTAGAGTTTAACTGCTTTCTTTTCTATTTCTGTTAGACAAGATAAATGTTCTAACATCTCTATACTAGTTTCTTTTTGAATATACTGATCTTCGATGCTTTCTTCATTAGATACTAAAAGTTCAACTTTACTTCGTTCATCTTCTTCACTAACATTTTCATTTAAACTATCAATTAAACTTAACTTTTTGTTTTTTCGATAATACATTAATATTTCGTTTCTAATACAAATAACTGCATAAGCTGAAAAGGCTTTTCCTCTATCTAAATCGTAACTATCAACAGCCTTGATTAATCCAATACATCCAATTTCAAATAAATCTTCTTTATCCATATATGGTAAATCAGAAAAATCTGGTAATTTTTTTTGAATAGTCATTTCAACTAATCTTAAATTTTTTTCAATAATTTTATTACGTATTGAAAGATTACCACTATTAAGTTGCTCAAATAATTTTTTATTTTCAGCAGTATTATTACTTTTAGGTAAAACTAACTCCACAAAACCACCTGCCTTATTATTTATGATATTCTAAGCGTTTATCTTTTTCTTCATTAGTTTTTTCATCAAATCCAAACTCTTGAAAACGTAAAATATTTCTTCTAAGCTTTTTTAAATCATTTAGTGAATAGCTATCAATTGAATTAATATCAAATGTTGGGATATCTTCTGTTTGTTCAACTTTTTTTACAATTTTTTTGTCTACTCCTAAAGTCATATTAGAAGATTTTTTAATATTATCATTTAGCATTTTTCGGTATTCAAGAAAGAATTTTTGTTTTTCTAAATCCTTTACTTTAGATTGATGAATAAACATTTTTATATTAAATAATGTAGAAGTTCCTAACGCTAAAGCAATGTTTAAAATTCCACCACTTACTACATACATATAAATACCTATTAATATCCAAATGTAAGAACCTGCTACTAAAGATTTATAAATCACTCCTAATGGTTTAATATATGAACTATTTACTTGTTCTTCCATTCTAGCTAATATTTTTTCTTCATTTTCTTTTGTATAAGGTATCACATATTTTTCTTTACTAGCTAAATTAATGATAATTTGATTATCTTTTATTTTATAATTTTTAATAAATTTTTCTCTTGATATTTTATCAAATGTATAATCTTTCACATAACCACTCCTAATGCTTACTATTATATCATTAAAAGCTATATTTCAAACAAATTATGTACAAATTAAAGTATTTTTTCTATCTAACCAAAAATAATCGTTGTTGATAAAATCACAAACAAAGAAATATTTACTAAAATTGCTAAACTCATTAATAATTTTAGTATCATATTTAGACCTAATGATTATCCTTGTATGTTTTAATTCGATAAAAGATTTTTCAATATAAAATGTTCTTTCATTATCTAAATGATATTTTCTATTTAAATAATATTTTAAATTAAATGTATTTATTCTTTCACATAACTGACTATATAAAGAAATACCATAGTTAAAGTTTTCTTTCATAACATATAATTTTTTTAAAATATCAAATAAAAACAAAGGATTTCTTTGATAATATTCGTAATACTCTTTTTTAATAACAAAAAGATTATATTCTCGCATTAGTATCACCTAATTTGATTATATAATCTAAAAGTTAAAAATTTTGTCTTATTTTAGTAATTTGATAATTTTTTTTAAGATTTGATCATAGCTAAAGTCCATTTCATTAGCTACTTCTTCTTTGGTACCACTATATCCGAACTTATCTAAAGTAAATAAATATTTATCGTTATAGACAAATCCTTCCCAACCTTGTTTACTTCCCGCTTCAATAACTATTATCCGATAACCTTTTGGTAAAATTTCTTCTTGATATTCTTTACTTTGTTTTGAAAACAGTTCACGATTTGGCATACTTACAACTCTTACATCTAACTTATACATTTCATATAAAGTATCAGCTATTTTAATACTTAATTCTACTTCACTACCGGTACTGATAATAATAGCGTGTAAATTTTCTTCTTTACGAACAATATATCCACCATAACTAACTGAATGGCGATCAGTCTTATCAAGAAGACTAGTTTCATTTCTCGATAAAATTAAACAGCTTGGCTTTTTATTGTTGATAATATATTCCCAACATCCCGTTATTTCTTTAGCATCAGCTGGTCTAAAAACTTCTAAATTAGGAATACTTCTTAAAGATGCTAATTGTTCGATCGGTTGATGTGTTGGTCCATCTTGACCAATATTAATTGAGTCGTGAGTGAAAATATAAGTAACAGGTAAATTCATAAGAGCACTCATTCTAATAGCCGGTTTTAAATAATCAGAAAAAACTAAAAATGTTGAGCCAAAAGCATAAAAATTATTTAAAGCTAAACCATTTAATATAGCTCCCATCGCATGTTCTCTTACCCCAAAATTAATATTGTCGCCAACGAAGTTTTCTAATGTATTAGGTAGTACTACCTTAGTTGATGAACCTAAATCTGCACTTCCACCAATAAAGTTAGGGATTTTTTTAGCTATTTCTTGCATTATTTTACCATTACTTACTCTCAATGATTCTTTTAAATTATAGTCAAAAAGTAAGTTTCCTAAATCTAATCTTATATCTTCTTTTTGATATTTTAATTCCTTAGCTTGTTTATTAAATAATTCATATTTTTTTGAACTTCTTTCAGTTATTTGTTTAATAAAATTATTTCTTGCTTCTTGGTTGACATAAAATTCTTCTGGTTCGATTTTTAAATTTAATTTTAGTTTAGTAATATCATCTTTATCTAAAGGTGAACCATGAACTTTATTCGTTCCTTCATTAATTGATCCTTCGCCAATTATCGTTTTTATTTGAATTAATGTTGGTTTATCACTTTTTTTAGCTTCTTCAATCGCTTTGTCAATGCTTGAAATAATCGTTCCATCTTTTACCTGAATTGTATTCCAGTTTAAAGCTTTAAAACGTTCGATAATATTATCATCAAAAACATTATCAGTTTTGCCATCTAAACTAATATTATTTGAATCATATAAAACAATTAAATTGTTAAGTTTTAAACTCCCTGCTAAAGATGTAGCTTCATAACTAATTCCTTCCATTAAATCGCCATCGCCACATAAAACATAAACATTATAGTCAAATAAACTTTGCTCTTTTCCTAATTTACTTTTTTTAGGGATTTCATACTTCTTATTTAAGATTTTACCAGCTAAAGCCATTCCGACAGCGGAAGCAATGCCTTGACCTAATGGCCCTGTTGACATATCCACACCTTCAGTTACCCCATATTCAGGATGCCCTGGTGTTTTAGAATGAATGTGTCTAAATTGTTTTAAATCATCAAGAGTCAAATTAAATCCTGCCATATATAAAGTCGCATATAGTAAAGCTGAACCATGCCCAGCTGATAAAACAAAACGATCTCTGTTTTCCCATAATGGATCATCTTGCTTTACATTCATATGTTTAGCATAAAGAGTGTAAATAATTGAAGCTGCTCCTAAAACAATTCCTGGATGGCCACTTCCAGCTTTATCAATCATATCAATTCCTAAACTTTTAATATTATTAACTATTTCGCGGTCCATTATTATCACCTCTTTTATTTTTCTCATTATATCATATTTTATACAAAAAAAAAAGTCCAAGAATGCGGGCCCTTAACGATAAAACCTAGTCTCTACCAGGTGGGCATCACATCATCAACTTTAGGATTCTCAAAATTAATTGAGCATTCAACACCGTTGATGAATTAGATTCCCAATATTCGTTAATTAGTCGGTTTTTCTAAATGAGCTTGTCGCTATCCCTAGACATCTATATTATACCATACTTTTTACTAAATATACTAGTCATAATTAAAATTTCACACTTTCCCAAAATGTTAATTATTTGTTTTATATACATATGCTCCTTTTTCAATTGCCATTTCTTCTATTTTATCAATAGTTTCATGAGTGGTTGTATAATAATTTGCTGTATAAGTATATCCGCTTACTAAAAGACTGTCATCTTCAGATACTTCGTAATATGTACTACCCTTGCTTCGATTAAAAAAAACATCATACCCTTCGCATTCTTTAAATATAACTGGTTGACCTCCAAATTCTACAATCAAGTGTTCACAAAATGTCTTTTCTTCTTTTTGGTCACTAGAACTATCATCATTATTTTTTGAACATCCACTAAATAAAGTTATACCTAATGCGGTCGTTAAAGCCAAAGCTCTTTTACAAATTTTTAAATTTTTCATATTTTACCTCTTTCATTTTAAATTTTTATTAAAACCATATAGTTGTTTACATAATGGTTTCTTTCTAGTACCATTGTGAATTTCTACTTTTTCTAAATCAGTATGGATATTAGGTGTTTTTATTCCCATCCTATTTAGTATTAAAGGATCATACTCTTTAAATGCTGGGCAAGGTAAAACTCTTCCATCATATTTTATAACCATTTTATCCAAACCCGCTGTACATAAATGGGTATCTTTAGAAAGCAAAGGAATCCCTACTCTAATTGTTCCAGAAAATTTATCTTTAACACTTTCGTATATTTTAACAAATTCTTGCATTTCATCTTCATTCAACATTAATTTTTCTTGATTATCTTTTCCTCTTCCTTGAGGAACAAAGTTTAAAACACTAATTTTTTTAATGCCACAAATCTCTAATATTTCAATTATATCTTTAAATTCTTTATAATTAGTTTTCAAAGGAATAAAATGTACATCGACATCTAACCCTATTAAACTAGCTCTTAACATCGAATCAGCTATATAAGTAAATTGATTTTTAGTTCCCATTAAAGTATTATAAGTATCAACTTCTGCGCCTTGAAAATCAAAGACAATTTTATCTAAACCTATTTCTTTTAAAAGTAACAATTCTTTTTTATCTATTCCAGAAAATATATAATTAGGAATATACTTCTTACACATTTCATCGATAGTTTTTCTTCTTACTATACCACTAGTAAATAAAACAACACGAATATTTTTATCTTTGCAATATTTAATCATTTCAAAAATATTGGGATGTAATAATGGTTCTCCACCTGATAAAGATATTTCTTCGATTCCACCTTTAGTTAATAAATGATCGATAGTTCTTTTAAATAGTTCAAAATCAATTATTTTTCTTTTATCAATTGAAGAACAGGATGAACAAAAAAGACAATTATTAGGACAAGTTTCAATTATTTCAAAGCATAAATCTTTGATCATTTTTTATATCCCAAAATCGTATTTAAATTAACATTTTTTGTACTTGTCATAATATTAACATCAGCTTTACTGTATATTTTGTTTAACTCTTTAACTAAATTTTTAATAACTATTCTTTGACCACTATTTTTTTTAGTAACTTTACAAGCACAGTCTAAAAATTCTAATTCGTTAGACTTACTCCATTTGATAATGTCTTCTTCTTTGACATAATAAAGTGGTCTAATTAAAGCCATACCTTCAAAATTAGTACTCTTTACAAAAGGCACCATACTACTAAAATTACCGTTGAAAATCATATTTAATAAAACTGTTTCAATAACATCGTTAAAATGATGTCCCAAAGCTATTTTATTACAACCGATACTTTTAGCATAACTATATAAATATCCTCGACGCATTTTCGCACACATATAACATGGATTGTCCGTTGTATCAGCAAATTCAAAAATCGGAGTTTCAAATATATGAGCATCAATATTTAAATGATTTAGATTTTCTTTTATTTTATTGATATTTTCTTCACTATATCCAGGATTCATGACAATAAATTCTAAATCAAAATTAAATTTACCATGTTTTTTTATCTCTTGCATACATTTAGCTAGCAAAAACGAATCTTTTCCCCCACTAATACAAACTGCAATTTTATCGTTTTCTTCAATTAAATTAAATTCTTTAATTGCTTTAACGAAAGGAACAAATATTTTTTTTCGATATTTTTTAATGATACTTCTTTCGATTTCTTTTAATTCCATAAACATCACGCTATTTATTATACATTAAATAAAATAAAAAAGAAACTGATAAATTAATATCAGTTTAAATAATATGATTATTTTCATTTATATCACTGAGTGCTACTTCGACAACTTCATTATTAGTCAAATTAGTTTGAATAATATTGCCATCGACAATGTTACTACTATAAACCCCTAAATAGTAGCCATATAAACTTTTTAAATAGTTACCATTACCATAACCACCATATTGCCAATTTTTTAAATATTCAATTGTCGCACTATAGTCACTATATTTATTTATATCTAATGAATTAGCAAAACCAACTGGATCCGAACTAGCTTGCTCGACATATTTTAACCATCCAGTATCTTCAAAATTATCGACTATTTCATCAAAAGAAACACCTTTCTCATTTGCATAAATCTGAACGATTAAATCAACTAAACCGTAACCAAAATTATGTGATTGAAGAGCTAGCTTTTCATTACCATGATATCTTTCTAACACATTTTGATAGCGCATAATACCCATTTTGATATTTGTTTTTTTATCAATCGCATTTTCCATTGTCTCATATATAGTTTCACTTTGATTAGTACTATAATTAAATGCTGTTATTTGTTGTCCACTAGGAGATTCTAGTTGACATATTCCTACACCAAAACCGTTATAATAAGCACCCCCAGGAATAGTAGCTTCGTGATCTAAACTTGATTCTCCCATCATCAAACATACAAATGTATAAGGATCTATTCCAAAATCTTCAGCTATTTGAAAAGTATATTTACCATCTTCTGAATTGATAAAACCAACAATTTTATTAATCGTATACTCATCCATTCTTGTTGCAAGTGGAATATTATTATTATTTGCTATTTGATTATTTAATATTTGTTTAGTTTGCAGAATTCTTTGTTCCAAATTAAAGTTTACTTCATCTACTAAACTTGGTTGATTTGATTCCGCAACATCAGGAGAAATAGATTCAAAAGTATCAGGGGAAATAGAATTATCAACATAAACATATTGACTTGGAGCATTTAGAAATTCGGTTTCAACTGTTTTATCATTACCTAAAGAGGTGGTAACGCCAATAATTGAAGAAGCTAATACAACTGTAGTTAAAGCTAAAGTAGCTAGTCTTTTGTTATTTTTTTTGATATTTTTAACAATCGGTGTATCTTCATCAATACCATCTAATATTCTTTCATAAACTCTACTATCTAGATTTTTTTGATATTTTTTTAAAACTAAAGTTTGACGATTAGGATAAACTATTTTTATATCCTTATTATTGATTTCGACAAAATGGGGATTAGTTGGTAAATTAGCAATCAAAGATTCAATTCTTCTGATACTATTAGTTCTTCTAACACGTGTTTTACCATGAACTTTATCAGTTATAGTTTGACGATAACCATTAATAGTTTTTTCGATTACTACTTCCATCTTGATCACCTCTTTATACTAACGCTTATTCCATCTCCAATATCATAAAATTTAGTTATGTAATTATTATTATTTTTTAAAAAATCTACATAATCCGATATTTTTCTAACTAATTGTTTTAAATTACGGCTCATTTTTTCATTACTACCAACTAGTCCATGAAAGTTAATATTATCAGTAATAATATATTTATTATCATTTAAATTTTTCTCAAATTTAGTAAAAAATTTAATACTTTGCGCTTTAGCAGCATCAATAAAAATTAAATCAAATTTGTCGTTTAATTCAACATCAAAAGCATCTTGATTAATTAATTTAATTCTATTTTCTAAATTAAATAGTTTAACGTTTTTAACCGCTTCTTTGTATCTTTCATTATCTCGTTCGATTGATACAATTTCAATATTTTGATCGACCAAAGCCATTTTGATAGCAGAATATCCGATTGCTGTTCCGATTTCTAATATTTTTTTAATATTGTTTTTTCTAATAAAATCCGTTAGAAATTCGATTCCTTCTTTTTGCATAATTGGAATATTATATTCTTTAGCGTATTTTTCAATATTTTCTAACATGCATACCCCAAATATTGTAAACATTTCTGTTGATGTTCAGAATAAGTTTCTGAATAGTATGTTTTAGTCGAATTTTCATCATAAACATCAGCTAAAAAGAATAAATAATTATTTTTTTCAGGATAAATAACAGCTTTAATGCTAGCTTCACCTGGGGAACCACCAGGTCCTACTGGTAATCCATAATACATATAAGTATTATATGGTGAATCAACTTGTCTATCCTCTGCATTATAAGTTAATTTCCACTCACCTAAAGCATAACCTAATGTTGCACAACTTTCTAGCCTCATTCCTTGATTTAAACGATTATAAAAAACTTGCGCAATTATTGGACGATCTTCATCTAATATTGCTTCGTGTTCAACTATTGAAGCTAAAGTTAATAATTCATGAACAGTATAACCACTGTTTTCAATTTCTATTTTATATTTAGATAAAACTTCATCCATTTTATCTAACATTTTATAGGTGATTTCTTGCATACTACTATTTTTAAAAATCTCATAAGTTGCTGGAAAAAAGTAGCCTTCTAAACTATATCTTAAATTATCATTTCTAACTTCATCAGTAATAAACCAATATTTATTGATTAAAGTATCCAACAATCCATCACTTTGCCAATAATTTAATAATTCTTCACTACTATAATCAGTTACTTCACTGATATAATCAGCAACATCAGTAATATGTCTTCCTTCCGGAATAACAAAAGAAAGAGTTTCTGCTTTAGTTCCCTGTTCTAAAGTATTGATAATTTCTTTAACTCCCATATTACGATTTAAAGTATAGGTACCTTTTTCTAAATTGCTTGGATTAAATATTTTAATATATATTTTATAAAATGTTTCGGAACGAATTAAATTATTTTCTTTTAAAATTGGGGCTAAAGACAAATAAGTACTATTTTCTTCTACTTCAAAAGTTACTTCTTGACTTTCTTTAGTTACTGGGCTAATTCCAAAATTATAAGATGTACAACCGACAACAATAATGATTGCTAAAAAAACGATGGCAAAAATATAAATATTAACGTACTTCTTCATAATATAAAGCGAGTAATTTTACTCGCCATCCTCCATATTAGATTTAACTTCTTCTTGTAATTCATTTAAGATTGTCTCTATTATCTTCCATTCTTTTTCGGTTTCAATAGCGGTTAAGTTTAAATTTTCTTCATTTGGTGTATATATTGAAGCGTATACTTTAGTATTTCCTTGTTCGTCAGTTGTATTATCGGTATATACAATATAATTTTTACCAGTTTCATCTGATTCAAAAGTAAATAAAACCTCACACTCTATTTCTTTTCCTTTATCGTCAATTACTTTAAATTTCATTTGTTCTTCTTTCATATTATTATTTTCCTTTCTTATCTAAATATGCCTGTAATATAATAGTGGCAGCTAAACTATCGACTTTTTCTTTTCTTTTTTTCCTGGATAAATCAGCTTCGATCATATAATTATGGGCCGACACAGTTGATAATCTTTCATCTTGTAAGACGACTTGATAATTCAATTTTTCTAACATTTCTTTAAATTCAATTGTCGCTTCTGCTCTTGGTCCAATCGTATTATTCATATTTTTAGGCAAACCTAAAACGAGTAAATCAATTTTTTCTTCGATAATAACTTTTTCTAGTTTATCGATTGCCTCTTTTAAATCATTAAAGTGAATTGTTTTTAATGATGTTGCAATCATGCCATTGGAAATAGCTAAGCCTAATGTTTTAGTACCTAAATCTAAGCCTAAATATCTCATTTAATAAAATTATCCACTAAAACTTCGAGAACTCTTGTTCTTTCAAATTTAGTTATTTTGTTTCGTGCTTCTTTATGAGAAGAAATATATCCAGGATCGCCACTCATTAAATATCCTACTAACTGATTTTTAGCATTATATCCTCTTTCTTCTAATATTTCAGCAACTTCTTTAATTGTTTCTGTAATTAATTCAGCTTCCAATTCATCCGTTGTAAAGATTTTTGTCTCTTCCATAATAACACCACCTTATTACATTTTAATTTTATCAAAAAATTAAACATTTTACAAGCTAATATAGTTTTTTTACACTTATTGTCATTAAAAATTAAAGTATAAAAAAAAGACTATTCTAAAATAGCCTTTATTCTTCTAACCCCTGCACTACTAGCTTCTTCTTTTATAATTTTAAATTTACCTAATTCGCTAGTATTTTTAACATGTGGTCCTCCACATAATTCTTTAGAAATATCACCGATACTATAAACAGTTACAATATCTGGATATTTTTCAATGAACATACATTCAGCACCTGATTTTAAAGCTTCTTCCTTACTCATTTCAGTTATAGTCACATCTAATCCTTCATTAATCCATTGATTAACTAAATCTTCTGTTTTTTGTTTTTCTTCATCAGTTAATTTGTGATCACATGAAAAGTCAAAACGCATCCTTTCGCTAGTAATATTACTTCCTTTTTGATGAACGTTTTTATCAACAACTACTTTTAAAGCTGCGTTTAATAAATGAGTAGCTGTGTGATATTTTATTTCTTTTTCAGAATCACCTGCTAAACCACCTTTAAATTTACCACTAGAAGCAGTTCTAGATAACTCTTGATGAGCTTTAAATTTTTCTTTAAAACCTTCAACATCGACATTAATTCCTTGTTCTTTGGCTAATTCAACTGTTAACTCAATTGGAAATCCATAAGTATCATATAATTTGAAAGCTAAATCTTTATTCAATGTTTTAGTATCTAAATTACTAGTTATTTTTTCAAATTCTTTTAGTCCTTTAGCTAGAGTTTTATTAAACTTGATCTTTTCATTAGTTAATCCTTCTAAAATAACATCTTTATTTTTAGTTAATTCATGATAATATTTGGCATATTTATCGATTATCATATTGGCGATAATAACTTCCCAATTACTATTTTCATCAATTTCTAATTTTTTAGCATGTCTAATAGCACGTCTAATTAGTCTTCTTAAAATATATCCTTGGTCAGTATTAGATGGTTTAATACCGGCCTCATCACCTAAAATAAATACAGCTGTTCTAATATGGTCAGCAATAATTCGCATACTAGTTGGATTTTCTTCATAACTGTATTTAGATAATTCTTCGATTTTTTTAATAATGTCAATCCATACACTCGATAAATAATTATCAGTAACCCCTTCTAAAACAGCAACTACTCTTTCATAACCCATTCCTGTATCGACATTTTTTTTAGGTAACTCTGTTATATTACCACTATTATCTTTATAAAATTCCATAAAAACATTATTCCATATTTCAACCCATCTATCATCTTTTGGATCAAATTTTTGAGGCACTTCGTCATTACTTCTAAAATAAAATATTTCCGTATCTGGGCCACATGGACCAGTTTCTCCAGCAATCCAAAAATTATCTTCTACTCCTAAATAAGCAATTCGATCTTCACTTATTCCTAAACTTTTCCAGGTTTGAGCAGAAATGTCATCACGAGGGATGTTTCCTTCACCTTTAAAAACAGTTACAGCTAATTTTTCTATAGGGATATTTAATACTTTAGTTAAAAATTCAAAACTATAACCAATGCTTTCTTTTTTAAAGTAATCCCCCAATGACCAATTACCTAACATTTCAAAAAAAGTATGATGGGTTTTATCACCAATGCTATCTAAATCGTTAGTTCTAATACATTTTTGATAATCGACCAATCTTTTTCCATAAGGATGAGGTTGACCCATTAAATATGGAATTAAAGGTTGCATACCAGCTGTATTAAATAAAACGGAAGGATCGTTTTCTGGTACAACTGGAGCGGATGGAATCTGCTTATGTCCTTTACTTATAAAAAAATCAATATATAAATCTTTAAGATTCATTTTTATCACCTTCTATTACTTCAATAAATTTATTAACAACTTCTTCAATTGGCATATTAGTAGAATCAATATAAATTTGTTCATCAGTTCTTTTTAATGCCCCTACTTCTTTATGCATATCATTATAATCACGAGCTTTAATATTTTCATAAACTTCATCATAACTCATATCAATGCCTTTTTCTTTATTTTGTTTAATTCTTCTTTCAACTCGCTTTTCTAATGAGGCATCTAAGTAAAATTTATAATTAGCATTAGGAAAAACAACAGTTGTTATATCTCTTCCCTCCATGACAACATCATAGTTACTGGCCATTTTTCTTTGTAAATCAACCATATTTTTTCTTACCTCAACAATACTAGAAACGGGAGAGACAATATTAGTTACCTCTTTACTTCTAATTTCATCAGTAACGTCTTCACCATTTAAATAAACTTTATTATCTAAATCAATTTTAATATCGATTTCTCCAGATAATTTTATTATTTCTTCTTTATCTTCTAAAGTCAAATTATTACGTAAACAAGCTAAAGCTACACAGCGATATGTTGCTCCTGTGTCGATGTTTACTAAATTACATTTTTTCGATAATATACTAGCGATAGTTCCTTTACCACTTCCTGCTGGACCATCGATTGCTACTACTTTCATTTAAGATACCTCCTTTAAAATATTTATAATTTGTTTTTTCAAGTCTTCTATATTTTTATTTTCGATTATATAATCAAAATTCGAATAATTATCTAAATTAGTTTCGGTAATATGATTCTTTTGCTCTTCAGTTAAATTATTATCATCTTTATTAATTCTAACTGTTATACAATTAAATATTCTTTTAGGTTCTTCTATTTCTTCGATTAATCTCGCATCTGTCACAATAATAACATCATAAAAATAACTATAAACCTTAATATCTTCCATTACTCTTCTAATCAATAATTTTTGATCTATTTTTTTTATTAAATCAATCCCTAACGATTGCAATAAATCACGAGGTTTATTTTCTTCACTACCATCCCAATTAGTTATTTTTTTTATATATTGTTTTAAATAATAAGCATAAGATAATTGAATACATTTTTTATCAGTATAATATGCTTCAATGATATCAGCCACCATATTTTTACCACTTTTAGCTTTACCTGATAAAATAAATATTTTAGGATTTTTATTATTATATTGCATGATTAACCACCAAATATAGTATATCATAAATTAAATAAAAAAGACTAGTTTTCACTATCTTTTTCAAAATTTAAAAAGTCATATTTTTCATCAAAGAAGTTAATTAATTCTTTAATTGCACCAATAATTGGTGTTGATAAAATCATACCTAAAATACCAAAGAAATATCCAAATACTAACAAACCTAAAATAATAGTGACAGGATTTAATTTAGTTGTTTTACTCATAATAAATGGTTGTAATAAGTTTCCTTCAACTGCTTGAACAACAACGATAAAGATTAAAACAGCAATACCAATTGTCGGAGATTGAGTAAGTCCTACTAAAACAGCAGGCGCACCCCCTATATATGGTCCAGCATATGGAATAACATTAGTTATCGCACAAAAAACAGCAAATAATAGTGGTGCTTTAAGTCCGATAATTGAAAAGCCAATCGTAGTTACTACAAAAATAATACTACAGTCAATTAAGGCACCATTGACAAATCTTTTTAAAGGCTTATTAACAGCATTTAAACATTTTTTAGTTTCACTGCGGTATTTTTTAGGAACTAAGCTAAATAAAGTATCAGTATTTTTATCAAAATCTAACAATAAGTAAAAACCAATAATTAAACCGACAGCAAAAACGCCAATTCCTGAGAATAATGAAGTGACAATGCTAACTAATAAATCTGGTAATGAACTAGTTAAATTAGTTGCTATTGATTCTAAATTATTAAATATTTCATCACGCATTGCAAAAGCATCAAAGTTTTCAATATTATTTAAGCTGTTAAAGAAATTATCAATAAATTCTCGGACACTTGTAAATAAAGCTGGGACTGTTGTCGTTACAAAGTCATTTACTTGTTCAGATAATAGTGGTATTAAAGCTGTCAATATCAAAACTATTATTCCCAAAAATATTGCATAGCTAATTGCCGCACCTAGTCCTCTTCTTATTCCTTTTTTATTTAAATAAGTGACAAAAGGATCAAATAACCAAGCCACAACAATTCCGATAAATAACGGCGATAAAAGGCCTAAAACAGTTAAAACAAATGGTAAAATTTGAACCTCTTTAATAAGTCTAATTAAGCAGTAAACGCCAATAATAATTAATAAAATAAACAATATTCTTAAGACATTATGTGATAAAGAAACTAAATCATTTATTTTGGTATAGTTTAACTCTTTATCTTGTTTTTTTCGAAACATAATATTCCTCCTATACGCTTAATAATTCTTTTTCTTTAACCTCTAGTTTTTCATCAACTATTTTGTTATATTTATTGATTAATTCTTGAATTTCATTTGTGCAATATTTAATGTCATCTTCTGGAACTTCTAATTTTTTAGCATCGTTATTAGCATCTTGTCTTATATTTCTTAAAGCGATTCTAATTTCTTCAGCAGCTTGTTTTGCTTGTTTAACATATTCTTTTCTTGTCTCTTCGGTTAAAGCTGGGATATTTAAAATAATAATTTCACCATTATTATTTGGCGTTAAACCAATATTAGCTTCGTATATTCCTTTTTCAATAGCGCTTAAAGCACTTTTATCAAAAGGTTTAATTGCTAATTGTCTTGCTTCAGGAATTGAAATATTTGCTAATTGTTTTAAAGGGGTTGGAGCACCATAATAATTAACTAAAACACCATCTAAAATATTTGGATTAGCTCTCCCTGCTCTAATATTAGTAAATTTTTTTTCTAACGATTCGATTGCACTTTCCATTCTACTTTCGGTTTCTAACAAAATATCATCCATAAATTTTCTCCTTTATACTTTTAATTTTTTCTTCATAATTACCACTAGTAATATAACTTCCAATAACAGCGATATCAACATCTTTTACTAAACTAATTGTACTATCGTTAATACCGCCATCAACTTCAATTAAATAGTCACCTTTTAATTCTTTTAATTCTTTTAATTTTTTTATTTTATCAACACTATCAATTATAAATTTTTGTCCTCCTTCACCTGGTTCGACACTCATAACTAATATTAAATCGAGATATGGTAAATAAGGTATTATTTCATCTACTTTTGTATTTGGTTTAATTGACAAACCTACTTTAATATTATATTTCTTTATATAATTAATAATATCCATAATATCTAAATCAACTTCATAATGAAATGTTATAAATTCTGGATTAAGGTCTTTATATTCGTCAACATATTTATAAACGTCGCTAACCATTAAATGTACATCTAACGGTTTATTATAATTAATTAAGTTTTTAATTTCTGAAATATCCCATGTTTTATTTTTAACAAATATCCCATCCATAATATCTAAATGAAGATAATCAATATCACATTTAGTTAATAAATCGATATTTTCTTTTAAATTATCTTTAATTGATAAAAATGAAGCAGATATTTTCATATTTTTTCCTTTCTTAAAAACTTAATATAATTTTCATAACGACTTTCTAAAATATCTTTACCTAATCTTCTTTTAATTTCACAGTCATCTTCTTTATCGTGCATACAATCTTTATAAGCACATTTATCACGGTATAAATTAAATTCAACAAAATTATCTTTAATATCACTGTGACTCATCTCATTTAAATTCAAACTAGAAAACCCAGGTGTATCAGCACACCAACCACCTAATATAGGAAGTAAACTTACGTGTCTAGTTGTATGTTTACCTCGCCCTAAAGCTTTAGAAATATCATTAGTTTGTAGATTCAAAGAATTATCTAAAATATTTAATAAAGTTGATTTTCCAGCTCCTGACTGACCAGCAAAAACTGTGATTTTATTTTTAAATATTTTTTTTATACTTTCATCTTTATTTTCATAAACTTCATAACCTATTTTACGATAGTAATCTTCGATTTTTTTTATTTCTTTTAAATCATCTAATAAATCTAATTTAGTAAAGCAAATAATTGGTTTAATATTATTAAATTCGATAAGACATAAAAGTTTATCTAATAAATATAAATCTAAATTAGGCTCTTTAACACTAACAACAATCAAAGCTTGATCAATATTAGCAATCGGTGGTCTGATTAAGCTGTTTTTTCGACTAGAAATTTGTAATATTATTTTTTTCTTTTCATCAAAAGTTACTTCATCACCAACTAATGGTGTGATTTTTAAATTTCTAAATTTTCCCCTCGCCCCACAAATATACTCCTTATCAGCTAAAACAGTAAAATTATTACTGATAATTTTAATTATCTTTCCTTGCATTATTCAATTGTCTCTGGAACTTCTGGAGTTGTTGGTTCTGATGGAGTTCTTTGGGTTACAGTAATAGTTAAAGTAGATCCTGCTATAACTTCACCGGTACGGTTTTGACTAATTATTGTTCCTTCTGGATATTCATCACTAGTTTGATAATTAACTTCTAAATTAACATCATTTTCTTCACAGAATTCTTGAACTGCTTCAAGTGTATAATTTTCTTCAAAGAAATTTGGATACTCAACTGTAAATACAGCATAGTATAAAATAATAGTATCTCCTGGATCTAAAGATGTTCCTTCACTAGCACTTTGTTCAATTATATCGAACTCATCATATTGATAATCTTCTTGATCATCTTTAGCAATTTTTCTTGGTTCGACAATAACATTTAATCCAGCATTTTTTAAATTAGCTTCAACTGTTTTATAAGTCATTCCAACATAATTTTCTAAAGTTACTTTACCACTTTCTTTAGCAATAA
This sequence comes from Bacilli bacterium, assembly GCA_017887425.1. Lineage (GTDB taxonomy): Bacteria > Bacillota_I > Bacilli_A > RF39 > UBA660 > Faecisoma. The sequence continues at coordinate 54,117 of JAGHHZ010000024.1, read as the reverse complement.
TAATAGTTACTTCAGTTCCTTCTTTAACAGTTCTTCCAACTTGAGGATTAGTTCCCACAACTTTTCCTGGTTCGATTTCATCATTTTCTTTTTCTTCAACGTCACTAGCTACTAATAACCCTGTTTCTTTTAACTTAGCTTCAGCTTCTGGAACAGTTAAATTACTAACATCGGGAATTGTAACATCAGGTACTTCAACTAATTTAGGGTAGACAATGATAAATAAGCAGATTAAAGCAACTAATACTGCACAAATGCCACCAGTTATCCACAATATTTTATCTTTAACGCTTTTTTTCTTTTTAACTTTTGGCACTTCTTCTTCCTCCTTTTGATTCTTTTCTAGACGGCTTAAATTAGGCATAACTTTTGTTTCTTCTAATTCATGTTCTGGATATTTATAGACTAATTTCTTTTGATTCATCTCATCTTCGTTTAAAGCTTTTAAAACATCTTCATACATTTCTTTAACTGAATCATAACGATTTTTAGGATTTTTTGCACAAGCTCTTAAAATAATATTTTCAATTGATTGTGGTATATCGGGATTTTGTTTACAAACAGATGGAATAGGTTCTTTCATCTGCTTAATAGCAATTTCCACAGCATTATCGCCTTTAAATGGTACTTTACCTGTTAATAGTTCATACATTAAAATACCTAAAGAATAAATATCCGATTTAATTGTTGAACCACTACCATTAGCCTGTTCTGGTGGTAGATAATGAACTGACCCCATAACGGAATTGGTTTGCGTTAGTTCATTACTATTTAAAGCCATCGCAATCCCAAAATCCATGATTTTGACTTTTCCATCTTCTAAAATCATAACATTTTGTGGTTTGATATCACGGTGGATAATATAACTATCATGAGCACACATAACTGCACTTAATAGTTGTGTCATAATATCAATTACTTCTGGTAAAGTTAAAGCACCTCGTTTTTTAACTAAACTTTTCAATGTTTTACCATTAACATATTCCATAACGATATAATATTGACCATTATCTTCACCAACATCATAAACTTCAACAATGTTAGGATGATTTAGTTTACTAGCTGATAGAGCTTCTCTTTGAAAACGTCTTACGAACTTTTCATCATCAGCTAAATCTCCTCTTAATATCTTTACAGCTACTTGTCTATTTAAAATTGTATCTTGAGCTAAATAGACATTAGCCATACCACCTTCGCCAATCGTTTTAATAATCTGATAACGATCATTTATTTTGTCCCCTTTTGTAATCATTTTTTTACACCATCCTTTAAATATGCAATAGAAATATTATCAGTTCCCCCACGATTATTACATTTAACGATTAATTTTTTTAATCTATCTTCAATATTAATATCTTCGTCAACTAGTACTTTAGCGATTTGTTCATCATCTAACATGTTAGTAAGACCATCGCTACATAATAGAATACCATCGACATCTCTTTCGACATCAAATATATCCATCTCAACCGTATTAGTAGCTCCTAAAGCTCGCATTAAGACATTTTTTCTTGGATGATCTTTAGCTTCTTCTTCGGTCAATTCACCAGATTTAACTAGTAAACTTACCAAAGTATGATCGGTTGTTATTTTGTGAAGTTTATTTTTCCTTAACACATAACCTGAAGAATCACCAATATTACCAAATAACAAAAATTCCTTTGTTACTAAAGCTAATACTATCGTTGTTCCCATGCCTGAACTTTCTTTATGTTCACTGGTATATTTATATAACAAAACATTAGCTTCACTAACTATTTCTTTAATAAAACTAATGGCATCTTCTTTAGTTCCAACAGAACTAGTTTTTCTAAATCTGTCTCCAATATGAGAAATAGCAATACTAGAGGCAATTTCGCCACCACAATGTCCTCCCATACCATCAGCAACAGCTAATAAGATTTCACCCATTTCATTTTTAACAATAATAACACTATCTTCATTGTGATCTCTTACTTTTCCTGGATCTGTTAAATATGCATATTCCATTATAATTCCTCCTTGTAGTTAGCTCTTAATTGGCCACAAGCAGCACTTACTTTTTTACCAAATTCGCGTCTAATTGTAACTCCAATGTTGTTTTTCTTCAATGTGTCATAAAAATTTAAAATTGTTTTTTGGTCACTTTTTTTAAATTCGATATGACTAGTTTCATTGTAAGGAATTAAATTGACATAGCAATTCATTCCTTTTAAAAGTTTAGCTAACTCTAAAGCATTTTCTTTTTTATCATTAATGCCTTTTAATAAAATATATTCAAATGTTACTCTTCTATTAGTTTCCTTAATATATTCTTTAATAGTTTTGATTAAATCATCTAATTTGTATACTTTACTAATCGGCATTAATTCGTTTCTTAATTTATCGTTTGAAGCATGAAGACTAATAGCTAAATTAACTTGTTTACCATCTTTGATAAACTCTTTTATTTTAGGAATTATTCCACATGTTGAAACAGTAATATGACGGCTTCCTAAAGCAATTCCTTTAGGTGTATTAATAATATCGATAAAATTAATAACATTGTCATAATTATCAAATGGTTCGCCAATACCCATCAAAACTAGATGTGAAATACGAATATTTAATTCTTTTTCAACCTTTAAAAGCTGTAGTACCATTTCACCTGTTTCTAAATTACGAACTTTTTTTAATCTTCCACTTTCACAAAATTTACATCCCATATTACAGCCAACTTGGCTAGAAACACATAAGCTATTACCATAATCATGTTTCATCAAAACAGCTTCAATTTTATTGCCATCTTTTAATTCAAATAAGAATTTACAAACATCAATATCTTCTTGTTTAGTCAAAAGTTTTAAATCTTCAAATTTAAAATCTTGTTTTAAATAATTAATCACTTCTTTTTTTATATTAGTCATTTCATCAAAAGATGTAACTCTTTTTTGATATAACCATTCAAAGACTTGCGTTGCTTTAAATTTCTTTTCATTTTTATTTAAAAAATATTCTTCTAATTGTTTAATTGTATAGTTATATATATTCATATTTACACCTATATCCATTATATCATAAGTATCAATAAATTTAGCTAATTTTTATTGTTATTATAAGCAATAAAAGAAAAAACTACCGTAAAGTAGTTATCAACTTAAAAATATTTTGATTGTTAAAATGATAAATGTTTAATTTTAATATAATTATTTAGAAGCTTTTAATTCTTCTAAAAATATTTTATCAGGTTTTGTTTTTAAAATTTTAGCAATTTGAAAAGCCATTTTGTAAGTTAAATTTCTTTGTTTATTTTCAATTTGCCAATAATAGCACTTACTAATATGGAGTTTATCAGCCATTTTTTGATAAGTATAACCTTGTTGTATTCGCAATTCCTGTAATTTTTTAAAATAATCTCTTTCCATAAATTGTTTCCCTTTCTTTTTATCATTTTAACATATTTTTACCAGAAAGTACATATATTAAATGTAGTTGTTCTCTATTTGTTTATGAGAAGATTTAATTAGGTGGAAATTATGAAGATAAATAAAGACGATAACAAATATATATATGTAATTGTTGGACGTAATATCAAGCGAATTAGAAAGCAAAAAAATCTTACCCAAGTCCAACTAGCCGATTTAATTCAATATAATGAAGGAACAATTGCTAATATCGAAAATAATAGTTATCAAACTTTCAGTTTAGAATTTGTCTATATTTTATCTAAAAAGCTAAATGTTCCAATTACGGAGTTTTTTAAAGACATTGATGAATAATGTCTTTTATTTTACATTAATGGAGAAAACAAACGAAGAATTGCTCTTTTTAAACTTCTAAACAATCCTACTTTAGTATCATCAATTAAAACTTGTTTAGAAACACTTAATGTTTCTTCTAAATCTTCTTTAATGTCTTTAATACATTCTGTTTTATACATCAAAACACCACATTCAAAGTGTAGATATAGGCTACGATAATCTAAATTAACGGTTCCTACAGTAGCTATTTTGTCATCGACTAAAAATGTTTTAGCATGAATAAATCCTTTGGAATATTCGTATATCTTTACCCCATTTTCTATTAAATCATTATAATATGCTTTCGTAACTTCATTGACTATTTTTTTATCAGGTATTCCTGGAGTAATTATTCTTACATCAATACCACTTTTAGCAGCTACACATAAAGCATTTTCTAGCTCATCATCAATAATCAAATAAGGTGTTGTAATATAAATGTATTTTTCAGCTTTATTTATTAAATTTAAATAAACAGTTTGACCTACTCTTTCGTTATCTAAAGGAGTATCATCATAAGGTTGAACAAAACCTTGAGAGTTAATAACTTCTTGTTTGGGTCTAAAGCTTTCAAAGTTTTCATTTTTTCCATGAATATAATCCCATAAAGATAAGAAAATAACTGTAAAATTCCAAACTGCATCTCCTTTAATTAAAACGCCGTTATCTTTCCAATGACCAAATCTTTCGATTTCATTAATATATTCATCAGCTAGATTTATTCCTCCAGTAAATGCGACTTTACCATCAATAACTGTTATTTTTCTATGATCGCGATTATTTAATTTAGATGTTAAAATGGGAATAAATTTATTAAATGAGCAAGCTTTAATACCATATTTATTTAACTGTTCATAATATTTATTTGGTAATGTTACAATACATCCCATATCGTCATAGACAACTCGAACATCAATTCCCTCTTTAGCTTTTTGTTTTAAAACCTCTAAAATTTCATTCCAAAATTTACCTTTATGAATAATAAAATATTGCATAAAAATATATTTTTCGGCTTTCTTTAATTCTTCAATTAAACGTTTGTAATAAACTTCGCCAACTTTTAAATATTCAGTATAAGTATTTTCATAAATTGGGTAATAAGCATTACGATAGATATAATTAGCTTGGTTATAAAAATTAATATCTTGTTCTTTTATATTTTCCATTATTTTTTTATCTTGTTTTAAATTATTTTGAATATTTTCTTTATTTTTTACTAATTTTTTATCTTTATCATTTAATTTGTTCCCAAAGATTAAGTACATCAACGTTCCAAAAATTGGAATAGTTAAGACAGGAATAATCCAAGCTATTTTATAATTAGGATTAGCATTACCATTAATTATTTTTAATAGAACTAGTATTCCTAAAATAAAAAATAAAATATAACAATATAAACCATATTCTTCAAATTTATTGATTGCTAAAACTAAAATAACTAGTTGAAAGATCAATAACACACCTACAATAAAAATTCGGTGTGTTACAAAATTAAGCAATTTCTTAAGCATACTACTCACCACTTACATTTTATCATAACTTTATTATAAAAGAAAGAAAAAAGAGTTCTTTTAAAACTCTAAAATCCAATTATTAAACAAATGATAAAGAATAATAAACCTAAAATCATTGTTAATCTAGTAATAAATAATTCTCCACCACGTTCTTTTCTATTGGCAAATAAAGCGTCGCTACCACCAGTTATTACATTAGAAGCACTTTCGGCTTTACCTGCTTGTAATAAAACTATAGAAATTAATAAAATCGAAACGATTATTAATAAAATTTGCAACATTTTAAAACTTTCCTCCTCGAGCGAGTTATATTGTATCATAAATTTATAAATAATGCAAATTGAAGAAAATGTCTTTATTTATAAGCATTTATGACTTATTATAGTATATTCAATCAAGTTGAAAATGATTATTTAAATAACACTTATTAAAAACAGTTGCCTATTTTTAATAAACGTGCTATAATTTAGTTACGTCTCGTTAGCTCAGTTGGTAGAGCAACAGACTCTTAATCTGTGGGTCTAGGGTTCGAGCCCCTAACGGGACACCATATTGATATTAAAAAGCCTAGCAATTATAAGGGTTTGCTAGACTTTTTTGTTTTTTAATTTTCAAAAGTAGAAGAAAATACATGCTATTTTTGAATAAATTTTAGACAAAAAAATCTAATTAAAAAACATAACTATCACAAAGCAAAATAATTTTTCATATAATGGCACTCGTTCGGCACCTTTTCTAAAATCTCTATCTATTAACCAATTTTTTGATAAAACATTCTAATAAATATATAAAAAAGTGCTCACATTTATTAGTACTTATCTAACAATGTGTAGATGATTAAATTTAGTAATTAAAATTTATGCTTTTCATTTTTTCACTTTCTTTTCAATTAAAGTTTATATTTATCAAATCTGTTGTAACTCTTTTTTTTCCAATAGAAAGACCAATTCCATCCCAATCAATTATAACAAAATCGATTTTAATAGAATTAATTTCAGTTATTCCACTTTTTTCTAGTGTTGATCTTAAATAAGAAATCCCATTTGTTGATTTAGTACCAGGTTGTAATGTTACAGAGTATACTGTAGTTATGTCATAATTATTAACATAAGAAAATCGATTCTTTTGGATAACTTTAGGCACATCAGAATTATTTTCTACAAGTAAATCAAGGGTAACGAAATGTTTATCACTATAATCTATTCCCTTAACCGTAATCTTTACACCATCATTATCATATATAACTTGATTTTTTGTTACATAACTTTTTTGTTCTTTTTCGCAATAGCAATCAATACTATCAGGATTTTTTAAAATATACCCATCATCGCAGGTTTTTAGACAAGCCTTTAATTGTGGTTCATAGTCATCGTCATTATTATTTGAATCATTATTTGTTGTGTAATTATTGTTTTGATTATTATTTGGTTTATTATCGTTATTATTAGAATTATTATTATTTTCATCGGTATCGATAATAGGTGTATCCACAATTGGCTCATCTTCAATTATATTATTTTCAAAATACAATCTTTTAACATAATCTTCAACACCAGATATATAACCTTTAATACCATTAGATGTTTTAATTTCTATCCATTTATATTTACTTTCAGTATCATCACTTAGCACATCATAAACTTCTCCTTGATAAACTTGTCCTAAAATTTCACTTGTGACATCTGGCATTGCTCTAATATTTATATATTCTGTTATAATTTCAACTTGATTTTTAGTATCATCTCTTAAATTTGTTTGTTCTACATTGTTTCTTGCCAAAAAAGATATAGTTATGATAGTTCCAATAACTAAAATTACACTAAATAGTATTAAAATTAATTTTTTCTTGCTTTTATTTACTTTGTTTTTTTCTTTTTTGATTTTTGCTCCACAATGAATACATCTTTTAGAAGTATCACTTACCTCTTTACCACATTCTTTACAATTAATTAAAGCCATACAAAATTCAAACTCCTTCTTACAATACATTATACCATGTTTTATCTATGAACTATAAATAAAATGAAAATTTCTTTTAGACAATTTATATTATAGTGTAATTATACCATGAAAGACGACAAAAACAATGAAAGCTATATCATAAGTCGAAACTCGAAAAAAACACAAAAAGACAAATGTTTTTTCAAAAAGGACTTTCTAAGTATGTCGTAAAACATACTTTTTCTTTTAATTAAACTAACCTCGCTTACTATATAAATGATTTGTTTAATTTTAAAGCACTTAAAAAGAGGATTTTAACCTCTTAAATTTAAAATAATAAAATCCAATGAAATATTTCCATTAACAATCTTCTTATTCAATATTGTCTTCAAAAATAATATCATTTTTAACTTTTCTATTTTTGATATTTAAGCTCTTGTTTACTTTCCATTAGTCCAATTTTAAAATAAACATATATATAAATTTATTTACTCAACTGGTATTTTATTTATAATATCTTGATGTGCTTTACTATTTAAATAAGATTCATCTAATACATTATCTTTTAAATAAGTATATTTAAACAATAATATTTTTTTAACTGATTCATCGATTCTTTCTTCCGATATATTATTTTTGATGGCTTCAACAGCTTCTTTGGCATCACTAGGCATCAACAATAAATCGACACCAGCTGCGACTGCTTTAACATAGATTTCTTCATCAGTATAATTATTAGTCAAAGCTCCCATATTTAAAGCATCAGTTATAACTAAACCATCATACCCTAATTTATTTTTTAATAAATTTGTTATTACTTCTTTTGATAAACTAGCTGGTGTATTATTACCGGTTAAACTAGGAAAAGAAATATGACCAATCATTATTATTTTAGCATTATTCTCAATCGCTTTTTTAAATGGAATTAATTCATTATTTAATAGTTCTTCATATGTTTTATTAATTACTGGTAAAGATGTATGTGAATCAGTAGCAGTATCACCATGACCAGGAAAATGTTTATAAGTAGCAATTATACCATTATCTTCCAAACCCTTACCTAAACTAGTACACATATTAGCCACTAAATTAGGACTAGTTCCAAAACTACGATTACCAATCACTTTATTATTTGGATTAGAAAATATATCGCATACCGGTGCATAAGCAACATTTATTCCTAAAGTTCGCATATCTTCAGCTAAAACTTGGCCTACTTCGTAAGCTAAATCATAATCTTTAGTTTTACCAACATAAAACATACTAGGAACATAAGTAGCTTTTTTATCTTCTAAATTTTGTAATCTTTGTACACTTCCTCCTTCTTGATCGATGGAAATAATTAAAGGTATTTCACTATTAGCTTTTAAATCAGCAATATATTTTTTAGTTTTAGCAAACGTCGTAATATTACTTTGATTGATAATAAAACCTGATGGTTTAACATCTTCAATAAACTCTTTTAATTCCTTATCAACTGTTTCGTGAGTGTCATAAATGATTAACATCTGACCTATTTTTTCTTCGATAGTCATTTTATTCATTATTTTATCGATTTTTTCTTCAAACGTTAAATCTTGAACTGGTCCTAAAGGAGTAGAACTAGGTTTTAAATTAGAATTAATAATTAAATTACTTCTTATAGGAAAATCTAAAAATAATCTATTATTAAATATAAACAGAATACTGAAAAAAGCAAATAATAAAGCAATTGTTATAACTGTTTTTATCTTCATTTTATCATCCTTACCTATAACTTATTATATCACTAATAAAAGAAATTATTAAAAAAAATTTGAACCTTATGAAAGTTCAAATTTTAAACTAATTCTTTTTCGTATAAATTACGATAGAATTCATTGTTTTCAAATAATTCATTATGAGTTCCTTCTGCTATTACTTTACCATCATCAATAACTATTATTCGATCACTATCGATAACTGTTGATAAGCGATGGGCAATAATTAAAATTGTATACTCGCCTTTCATATTGTTGATAGCTTTTTGAATTTCTTTTTGGGTTTCATTATCTAATGCGCTTGTTGCTTCATCAAATAAAATGATTTCAGTCTTTTTAAGTAAAGCACGCGCTATCGCAAGACGTTGTCTTTGACCACCAGATAAAGTAATTCCGCCTTCGCCGACAATAGTATCATAACCATCTTTTAAACTTATAATAAAATCATGAAGGCAGGCCAACTTACAAGCTTCGATCATTTCTTCCTCAGTCATGTCATCTTTAACTATTTTTAAATTTTCTCTAATTGAAAAATTAAATATATAAGGATTTTGGGTAATAACAGACATATTATTTCTAATTGAATCTTTAGTTAGTTCATTAATATTGATATTATCAATTAATATTTCTCCAGAATCGATATTATATAAACGATTTAATAAACTAAAGATAGTTGTTTTGCCACTACCACTTTTACCAACAAAAGCAACCGTTTCATTAGCATGAATTTTAAAACTTAAATTTCTTAAAACTATTTTATCAGTATTATAAGAAAAGCTAACATCTTTAAATTCAAAATCACCATTTATTTTATTTAATTCTTTAGTACCAAAATGTTCTTTTTTAAATTTAACATCATCGATTACTTCAAATACTCTAGTAGCAGCAACATTGAATTTTTTAGCTAATTCAACTAAAAAACTAAAATATCTAAGTAATTGTAATAAACGATCTTTATACATATAAATGATAACAAAATTAGCTGTCGTCAATTGATTATTAAGGCAAAGATAAATTCCTAAAACAATCAACAATAGTTTGCTTATATCTTGAACAGTACCTGTTAAAAAATTATATTTAACATTAACTTTTTGCATTTTATAACTTTCTTTATTTGATTCAACTAATTTTTCCTCGGCTTTTTTTAAAAAGTTTTTTTCGATATTTAAAGTTTTAATATCTCTTACACCTCTTACTAGTTCACTAACTAAGCCGGTATTTTTTTCCGATAATTCCCTTCTTTTTTTATCTAGTTCAAAAAACTTTTTCATTCTAATATGCTCTAAAATATAAATTATAGTAATTACTACAACAAAATAAACAAACATTACTTTATTAATAAAAAATATAGCAACTAAGACACCAATATTTCCAATAACGTCAATTATCCCGTCACCTAAATCAGAGAAAATATTAATAATTTCTCTTGTATCATTATTAACACGGTCAATAAACACTCCTGATGATTGGCTATCTAATTCGGTAACTTCTAATTTCATCGTTTCTTCAGCTACTTTAACTTGAATTTTAGAAATTGTTTTTAATGAATATTTATGAAATAAAATATTATATAAATAACTAAAAACACTATTAATAATTCCCACGCCAAATATAACTAAAGCAATGACTAATAAATTTTCAAACAAACCATCAGTTAAATAAATAAGCATTTGAGCAGATAATAAAGGAGTTATGACACTTACAGCACTTAAACAAACAGAAAAAACAAGAAATAAAATTAAATACTTCTTTTCATCTTTAATAAAAACCCATGATTTTTTTAGATTACGCCATATACTTTTAAAATCATTTTTCATAAAAAAACTACTACCCTTCACTCGAGTAATAGTATAACATTAAATTTTAAAACCGTAAAGTTTATTTATAAATTAGTGATAACACTTTAATAAATTTTTGATTATCCTGTGGATTACTAGCAGCACCTTTATGTCCTTTACCGCCAAAGTAAGCTCCAATTTTTGAAACATCGATATTCTTAATTTTTCGGTAAGAAACTGTATTTTTATCCAACATAATAATTCCTACAGCATCTATATCATAAATATTATTTTTTGATATAGCTTCCTCAAAGTCATTACGATATTTATATAAGCTTTTAACAAAACCAATTTTATATGTAACACCTAAAATATCTAAAGAGTATACTTTTATTTCATTTAGACATTTGGTTATTTCATCACTTAAATTTTGCTCATAGTTATCAATAATAGCTAGTTGGTTTGGATTAAATTCTACTTTTGTTTCTGTTTCAGCTGCTTTAATCATTTGATTTAAATATTCTTTATAACCTTGTTGTTCAAACAAAATATGTAGCATTCTAGCCTTAGGATTTTTATAAATATCTTTCCATTCCCATGTATCATATTGTCTAGTTAATTCAACTAATTCATCTAAAAAAGAAGTTGGTTTTAATAAATTATTAGTGATAAGATAATTATAAAATAAACTAGTTCCACTTTGTTTTCCTTTTTCGTTAGAGACAATAATATTCACAAAAGGATATTTATCATTTCCTTCTTCTATTTCAGATTTATGATGGTCTAAAATAATGATTTTATCTTTTAATCTTTTATCATTACTTATTTGAGTTAATAATGGTTCTTTGATACAAATATCAGTAACATAAATAAAATCATAGTCATAAATCTTGCCATTATCAATAGTTTCTTTTACTTTTTGATTTACTTCAAATGTTTGACAAGTAATATAATCAAAACTAGAAAAAGCTTGAGATGCAATTATAATACTTCCCATTCCATCGATATCTTGTTCATGTGTGAATAATAAAATTTTCATAAATCACCTTATTTAATTTTATTATAACATAAATTTACTATAATTGATTTTTATTTTGCATTTTAAACTCCTTAAATATTTTAGTTAAAGCTCTTTTTTCAATTCTTGATACATAACTGCGCGATATTCCTAATTCTTTAGCTATTTCTTTTTGGGTAATTTCATCTTGGTCATTTAAGCCATATCTTTTAATTATTATTTCTTTTTCCCTTTCAGTTAAAACATTAAAATATTTTTTTAGTGAAGCAAGATTATCTTTTTTTTGGATATCTAGTTCAAACTCAGGTTTAGGTGTTTTCAATATTTCTAATAAAGTTATTTCATTACCCTCTTTATCAAAGCCAACTGATTCATTTAAACTAATGTTTTTATTGTGCTTTTTATCAGAGCGATAATACATTAAAATCTCATTTTCAATACATTTTGCTACATAAGTTGTTAATCTTGTTCCATGTTTATAGCTAAAGCTATCGACTCCTTTAATTAAACCAATTGTACCGATACTGATTAAATCATCAATATCATTTTTTTTATGATCATATTTTTTCACTATATGGGCAACTAATCTAAGATTGTGTTCGATAAGTTTATTTCTTGCCTCATTATCGCCTAATTTCATCTTTTCCACACACTTTTCTTCTTCTTCTTTGGATAGTGGATCAGGAAAAACATTATTAGAATAAGCAGCGGTAAAAATAAAAAAATCTTTAAATAATTTTCTTAAAAAGTTAAGCATAATTCACCTCATTAAATTTTATGTGATATTTAAATTAAAATTAATTACAATTTACTTTTTAAATGTTATAATGGTATTAAATAATTAATTTCACACATACTAGAAAGGGTGATTTTATGTACAATAACTATTCAACTAAAGCTTACAACTTACACATTATTAATACTGACAAGTTTAAAACAATTACGATTAAAATTAATTTTAAAAAATTATTAGCTAAAGAAGATGTAACTTATCGTAACTTATTAGGTAAAGTTTTATTAAGTTCAACTAAAGAATATCCAACCAAACAAGAATTAGATAAACAAACAGAGGAATTATATGGTTTAGGTTTAGGATATTCTAGTAGTTTGAGTGGTAATTACATTATTAGTTCTTTTAATTGTAACTTTTTAAATGAAAAATATACTGAAGAAGATATGATTAAAAAATCAATTGAATTTTTATTTAGTATTATTTTTAATCCTAATGTCGAAGATAATAAATTTAAATATTTTGATTTATCTAAAAGACTAGTTAATGATGAAATTGAATCTTTAAAAGATAATACTAAAAGATATTCTTTACAAAGATTATTTGAAACACTAGGAAAAAACACAACTTTAGAATATAACTCCATTGGTTATAAAGAAGATTTAGAAAAAATAACTAATGAAGATTTATATGATTATTATAGAAAAATGCTTAAAAGTGACTTAATTGATATTTTCATTATTGGTAATGTTAATGATCAAAAAATTGTCGAAATATTCAATAATAAATTTAACATCAATACAGTTAAAAAGCCAGGTATTGCCCACTTCTTAGAACATTCTAAAATAAATAAAAAAGTTAAAAAAGTAATAGAAGTTATGCCAATTGAACAAACAAATTTAAATATCGGATTTAAATTAAAAGATTTAACTGACTTTGAAAGACAATATGTCTTATATGCTTACTGTTTTATTTTAGGTGGTGGCCCTAATTCAAAATTATTTAGAACAGTTCGCGAAAAAAACAGTTTATGCTATACCATAAGCGCCACTCATAAAGCTATATATAATATTTTATATATCAGTGTTGGGACTAATAAAAGTGACGTTAAAAAATGTATTAATTTAATAAAAAAAGAAGTAAATAAAATGAGTAAAGGTGATTTTGATGATAATGATCTTGAAGCAGCCAAAATTACCTACATTAATAGTTTAAAAGATATCGAAGACTATCAAGGAAGTATTTTAAGAATGTATGAAAGTAATATTTATTTCAACTATGATTTAATCGAAGATAGATGTGAAAAAATAAAAAATGTTACGAAAGATGATATTATTAACTTAAGCAAAAAAATATTTATGGATAGTATTTTTATCCTAGAAGGAGAAAGTAATGAAGAAAATTAATTATAAAAACCTCGATTTAGATTTATTTTATGAAAAATTAGATAATGGATTAGAAATATATATTCTTCCTAAAAATAATGTTAATAATATCTATGTTACTTTCTCAACTAAATATGGTTCAAATATTATTGAATTTAAAGAAAACGATAAAAAATTTACTAAAGTTCCTTTAGGAATTGCCCATTTCTTAGAACATAAAATGTTTGAGCAAGAAGATGGAACTGATATTTTTAGTTTTTATAGTGAGCGTGGTGCTGATTGTAACGCCAATACTAACAATACTAAAACAACTTATCTTTTTTCAGGCCCTAGTTTTTTAGATGAAAATTTAAATCTTTTATTAGATTATGTTCAAAGTCCATATTTTACTGATGAAAACGTTGAAAAAGAAAAAGGAATTATTACTCAAGAAATTAAAATGTATCAAGATATGCCAGGTAATGTAATGTACGATAAAATGTTAGAAAATTGTTTCCAAGTTTATCCGATGAAATATCCGATTATTGGAACAATCGATAGTGTTAATTCAATTACTAAAGAAGATTTATATACATGTTATAATGCTTTTTACCATCCTTCTAATATGTTTGTTGTTGTAACTGGTAATGTCGATGCTGATGAAGTTATAAATATCATTAAAGAAAATCAAATGAAAAAGCAATTTAAAAAAGAAAATAAAATTAAAATTAAAAAATATGATGAACCAAAAGAAGTTAAAAAGAAAGAAGATAAAGTTAATTTAAATGTCAGTATTCCAAGATGTGCAATTGCTTATAAAATAAAATTAGAAAAAAATATTAAAAATTTATTTTATTTGTTAACTTTATTCGATTGTAAATTCTCTTCAACTAGTGATTTTGTTAATAATTTAATCAATGAAGAAATAATTAACGATTCATTAATTATCGACTATGATAATAGCTCTGATTACTTGGTAATCTTTGTAATTGGTGAATCAACTAAACCAAATATTTTATTAGAAAAAATAAAAGAAGAAATGACTAACTTAGAGATTGATGAAAAAGATTTTTTGAGAAAGAAAAAAACTTTATTGAGTTCAATTATTTATATGACTGAAAATATCTTTAGTTTAAATCACAATATTATAAATGACATAATTAGATATGGTAAATTTAACGATAATAAATATAATGATATTAAAGATTTAAACTATAAAGACTTTTGTAAATTGATTAAAAACATCGATTTTGATAATTGTACAACTTTAATTATCGAACCAAAAAAACAATCTTAAACGATTGTTTTTATTTGTCATTAGTTATATTTCCATCTCCAGTAACGGGTATTGTTTCACCAACATAAGTAGAAGAGGGCTTAAAAATAACCTTAACTAAATCTTTATCACGAGCTAATATTTCTCTTACTTCCCTTTTAAATTGTCCTGGATAATCTCTTAGATTTGCACTAACACCATAAGCCTCAATTTCTAATTCTTTAGCAATATATAAAGCTCGATATAAATGATATTCTTGTGTAACAATAACAACTTTGTCAACTTCAAAAATCTCTTTTAATCTATAAATACTATCATAAGTTGAAAAACCGGCATGGTCCATAAATATATCACTAGAATTAATTCCTTCATCGATAGCATAACTTTTCATAACATTAACTTCGTCATAATCTTCTTGACCATGATCACCACTCATAATGATTTTTTTAGCAACACCATTATTATATAATTCTATTCCGGTTAAAATACGATCTTCTAACATCGGACGAGGTTTATTTCCATAAACACCAGCACCAAGTACTAAAATGCAATCGACATCAGTTAAATCTTTTGCTTCATCAATTGAAATTATTCTACTTTTAGTGCTTAAAACAACATAAAAATTAACTGTCAATATTCCGACAATCGATAATAAAATTAATGACAATATAATAATTATTATTTTTTTCATAATGAAACACCTATTAATATTTTATCACATAATCTATTTTTCATAAAATGATAACTATTTATTTTCAATCAAGCTACTATCTTTATATTGATAATTTAAATAATTATTATTAGATATAATAGTTTCGCCTAATTGTTTTTCCAATTCATCACGGGCCACTTTAGCTACATTACCACCTATTTTAGCTACTTTTATATTACTATCTAAACCTTGTGGTTTTTGTTTAGCTGCTAGTCTTTTTGTTGCTTCTTCGCCTAAATCCGCCAAAGTAACTTCGATACTATCCATATTATCTCTTAAAAATTCTTTTCTTAATCCTTTAAATTGCTTATATTCTTTCGCTGTCATACCTGACCAACTTTTATATATTTCATTTGTTAGAATGCTATATTCATAACTTTCAGTAACACCATTTTCTTTCCATACATCGGTAAGGCTTTTTCTTTGTTGAATTCCTTTGATTCTTTTGGATATCCATTCTTCATCATATCCTTTAGAACGATATAAATCTATTAATCGTTGAATACCAATAGACGGGTCAAATACTTCATCTATTCGTTCGCTTCCTAATTTAGCAAGCCATTGCTTTATCGGTTCAGCATTTTTACTAGGAATTGATTCAATAATTCTAAACATACCTTCAATATCAACAACATCAGTATTATAATATTTTCCATCTGAAGATTTTAATTTCAGTTGGTTACATTTTGTAACCGACTCATTTCCTTCTTTTTTTAGCCTATGTTTTAGAACTTTCCAATAATTTCGTGGATTTTCGCTTTCGGATAATATTCCAACAACATCAACAACACTAATATAATATTTATCGCTTTCTTTATCCCAAACAGTTCTAATATTTTCATTATTAAATATTTTATTAATTAAATAAGTTTTATCTTGTTTCATATCTCTCCTTTCTACTCCTACAAGCAAATTATATCATACGAACATATATTTGTAAATAAATTTATAAAAAAAGAACAAAATTAATTGTTCTTAAATTTTTTCCACTTTAATAGCTACTTTTTCATCATTTAATTCATCATCAAACATTAATGAATCATCGTTAATTAGTTCATCGCCTAATACTTCACCCATTACATAGTCATAATACTTTTCTAACATCTGTTTAATTTTATCAGTTCCATTATAAATGACTTTAATATGATCAGTAATTACAAAGTCAGCTTCTTTTCTAAGGCTTTGAACTTTACGAACAAATTCACGAGCCAATCCTTCTAAAATTAAATCTTCTGTTAATTCAGTATTTAAAACAACGCAAGTGCGACTATTACTACTTGAAGCATATCCTTCTTTTTGTTTTAAAGATATTAAAACCATCTCATTAGTAAGTTCAAAATCCTCACCATCTAATTTTACCTTTAAACTACCTTCTTCAAGTTGTGAAATTTCTTTAGCAGTTAAATTGCTCAATATTTCTTGTAATTCTTTTATTTTAGGTCCTAAAGTTTTACCTAAAATTTTAAAATTAGGTTTAACAATATAGTCTAAATAATCACTCATATCTTCTTTGAAAATAATCTCTTTTACATTTAATTCTTCTTGAATAATTGAAATTAAATTTCCAATAGTTTTTTCATCTTTCTTCGGTAAAATTAAATGAGAAATTGGTTGACGAACTTTGATATTAACTTCTTCACGAGCAAATCTTCCTAATGAGCAAACATCTCTTACTAAATCCATTTGTTCTTCAATTTTTTCATTAATTAATTTTTCATTATATTTAGGAAAATCAGCTAAATGAATAGATTCTTCACCTGTTAATTTTTGATAAATTTCTTCTGTTAAAAATGGAGTTATTGGTGCACATAATTTACATAATGCCACTAATACTTCATAAGTTGTTAAATAGACTGCTTTTTTAGATTCTGTTAATTCACTATCCCAAAAACGGCGACGGTTACTGCGAATATACCAATTAGACAAATCGTCGTTTAAAAATGGGACAATCAATCTCGTCACTTTATTTAAATCATATTCTTCATAAGCTGAAGTGACATTTTTAATTAATTTATTTAATTTAGATAACAACCATTTATCGATAAGCTCTCTTTTACTAACAGGTACATCATAGGTTCTTGGATCAATATTATCAGCATTAGCATACATTTCAAAGAATGAATAAGCATTTTTAAAGGTTGAAATATATTTTGAATAAATTTCTTTTAGTCCTGTTTCATCAAATTTTAAAGGTGTCCAAACAGGAGATGCATATAACATATAATATCTTACTGTATCAGCTCCATATTTAGTCATAATGTCAGTAGGATCAATAATATTACCAGTTGATTTACTCATTTTTTTACCATGAGCATCTAACATCATATCATTAACCACAACGTTTTTAAAACTAGATTCACCAGATATAATAGTCGATATAACAAGTAATACATAGAACCAACCTCTTGTTTGATCAACTCCTTCAGCAATAAAATCGGCTGGAAATTGTGATTCAAACAATTCTTTATTTTCAAATGGATAATGGAATTGGGCATAAGGCATGGCTCCTGAGTCAAACCAAACATCCATTACATCTTTTACTCTTTCCATAGTTTTGCCACATTTACTACATTTAATATGTAATTCATCGATATATGGACGATGTAATTCTATTTTTCTAACATCTTTATCTTCAATTATTTTTTCTTGTAGTTCATCTAAAGAACCAATTACTTCTTTATGTCCACATTCGCAAGTCCAAATAGGCATTGGACATCCCCAATATCTATTTCTTGATATTCCCCAATCGACCATATTATCTAACCAATTAGCAAATCTTTTTTCACCAATATAGTCAGGATACCAATTAACTTTTTTATTAGCTGCAATTATTTTATCTTTATAAGCGGTGGTTTCAACATACCAAGCTGGTTTAGCATAATAAATTAAAGGACTTTTACATCTCCAACAATGCGGATAATCATGAACTAATTTTATTTTTTTAAATAATTTATCACTTTCTTTTAAATGTTTAATTATATCTATTTCTAATTCAGGATCAGTAACTAATCTACCTTTCCATGGTCCTTCAGTATAACAACCATCTTTTCCAACGACATTAATAAACGTAATACCATTTTCTTGGCAAATGCGATTATCGTCGACGCCATAAGCTGGAGCCACATGAACAATTCCAGTACCGTCAGAATCAGTTACATAGCTATCAGCAATAACTTCAAAAGCTTTACCTTCAACTTCGACAAATGGTAATAATTGTTCATATTTCATTCCTTGCAAATCTTTTCCTTGATATTTTTCTAAAACTTTATAACCTTCACCTAAAACTTTTTCAGCTAAAGATTCAGCCAAAATGAATTTATATCCTTGACTTTCAACTTTTAAATAAGTTAAATCTGGATTAACGCATAATGCAACATTAGCTAATAATGTCCAAGGTGTAGTTGTCCAAGCTAAAAAGTAAACATCTTCATCTTTTTTCTTAAAAGTAACAATAACTGTATTAACAGGATCTTGTTGATATCCTTGAGCTACTTCATTACTAGATAATTCAGTACCACATCTTGGACAGTAAGGTAATACTTTGTTTCCGTGATAAATTAGTCCTTTTTTATCCATTTCTTTGATAATCCACCATTCAGACTCTATATATTCATTATCACATGTTACATATGGGTGTTCGCAATCGATAAATTGTCCCATCATGTCAGTTATTTTTTTTACTTCATCAATATTTGTAGCTGTTTCTTTATTACATTCTTTACAAAAGTTTTCAATACCAAACTTTTCAATATCAGATTTATTTTTAAATCCTAATTTTTTTTCAACATTAACTTCAATAGGAAGTCCGTGAGTATCAAGACCGATTTTTCTTAAAACTCGATAGCCTTGCATGGTTTTATATTTAGTAAAAGCATCTTTTATTGTTTTAGCGAAAACATGATGGATGCCTGGTTTAGCATTAGCATAAATTGGTCCATCGTAAAAAACATAATTTTCATTATTTTCTCGATTACTAATTGATTTTTCAAATATATCATTTTCTTTCCAAAAAGATAAAACTTCTGTTTCGGCTTCATTGATTTGCTTTTTATTTAATTCTTTAAATTTCATATTATACCTCCTGTAATATACAAAAAAGGTGATACCTAAAGGGCGAAATATATCCGCGGTACCACCTTTCTTTTTTACTTATTCAACTATAACGCGTTACCGTTTTTATCTTATCCATAAAAAGCATCCAAAGTGATCTATATATTAATTCTTTATTAGTTTCCACCAACCACTAACTCTCTATTAAAGATATTTAATATACCGTCTTTTTCATCTGCTATATATCTATTTTTTCAATATCATCAACTAATTCAAGTTGTGTTTCTAAATTTTCTCTTAACCTTCTTTTAAACACAATTAAATTTCTTCTTAAATTATCGGTTTCTTTTTCGATTTCTTCAGCCTTAAGTAATGCTTCATTGACAATGCGATTAGCATTTTTCTTCGCGTCGCTAACTATTATATCTCTTTCTTGGTAAGCTGTCAACTTAATTTGTTCACTAGTTTTTTCCGCCATTAAAATTGCTCTTTTTAAATTTTCTTCCATTCTTGAAAATTGCGCAATTTTATCATTTAATTTTTTATTTTCTTCTTCTAAAACTTTGTAACTAGCTATTTGTTTTTCTTTTTCATCAATTTCTTTAACCATTGCTTCAACTTTAGCAATTACTTTGTCTAAAAAACTATTTACTTCATCTGGATCATAGCCTCTTAAGACACGGCTGAATTTTTCCATAAGATTCACCTCAATTTAGTTTACCATTCAATATTTATATCTTTATTATCGTGAATATCTTTACCTTCTGTTTCATCTGTTATTTTACCATTTACTTTAACATTATTCGGTGTGCATAAAAATATTCCACCACCAACTTTTTGTAAGTCGCCTCCGATAGCATATATCGTACCACTTAAGAAGTCGACAATTCTTTTAGCTTGTTCACTTGTTACTCTTTTCAAATTAACTACAACTGTATTGCGATTTTTTAATTGGTCAGCAATTTGTTGTGTTTCTGAAAAAGCTCGTGGTTCTAACAAAACCAATTTAGTACTTCCATCTTCTTCAACTGCTTCACTAGCCTTTAAATTATAATACTGGTCATTTAAGCCATCAGTTAATATATCATTATCATCACTTGTAAACCATTTTTTTAAACTCATACCCTTTTCCTCCTTGTTGTATAGACATATATCCACACTACTACCATAATTCTATCACAAATTAAATAAATTGTGAACTATATTTTAGATTTTTTTGCATTTTATAAATTAAAAAACGATTTTTGACATTTATCTTAAATCGTCTTTTTAACAAATTCTAAAATTCTATTTTTTTATTTATATAATCAACTACTTCATCAAGATTTAAAGTTATTTGTTCCATTGTATCTCTATCTCTTAAAGTAACAGTATTATTGTTTAGTGTATTATCATCGACAGTTATACAAAAAGGTGTACCCATAATATCGTTTCGACGATATCTTTTACCAATATTACCAGCTTCGTCATAGTTAACCATAAAATGTTTAGCTAAATTGTTATAAATTTCTTGAGCTTTTTCGGCATGAACCTTTTTAATTAGTGGTAAAACAGCCACTTTATAAGGTGCTAAGAAAGGATGAAATTTCATTATTTCTCTTGTCTCACCATTATCTAATTTTTCACAATCATAAGCATCGCATAAAAATGTTAATACCATACGATCACATCCTAAAGATGGCTCAATAACATAAGGAATATATTTTTCATTAGTTTCAGGATCTAAATAATCCATGCTTTGTCCAGAATATTTTTGATGTTGTGATAAATCAAAATTTGTTCTTGAAGCAACTCCCCATAATTCTCCCCAACCAAATGGGAATTTATATTCAAAATCAGTTGTGGCGTTACTATAATGACTTAATTCTTCTTTTTCATGATCTCGCATCCTTATGTTTTCTTCTTTTAAGTTTAAACTAACTAGCCAATCATGACAATAATTTTTCCAATAATCAAACCAATCTAACTCAGTACCTGGTTTACAAAAAAACTCTAATTCCATTTGTTCAAACTCTCTAGTTCTAAAAGTAAAATTACCAGGTGTAATTTCATTTCTAAAACTTTTACCAACTTGAGCAATACCAAATGGTACTTTTAGTCGCATACTTCTTTGAACATTTAAAAAATTAACAAAAATCCCTTGAGCCGTTTCAGGTCTTAAGTAAATGGTACTTTTACTATCTTCAGTTACACCTTGAAAAGTTTTAAACATTAAATTAAATTTACGAATGTCAGTATAATCTAGACTTCCACAATTAGGACAAACAATATTATGGTCATATATATATTTCATCAACTGTTCATCTGTAAATCCTCCAGCTTCAATATGAGCAGCTTCCTCAATTAATTTATCCGCACGATGTCTAGTTTTACAATGTTTACAATCAATAAGTGGATCATTAAATGTTGCAATATGACCGCTTGCTTCCCAAGTTTTAGGATTCATCAATATAGCGCAATCAACTAGTACATTATAAGGATTTTCTTGAACAAATTTTTTAATCCAAGCTTTTTTTACATTATTCTTAAGTTCTACGCCTAATGGTCCGTAATCCCAAGTGTTAGCTAAACCACCATATATTTCACTTCCCTGAAATATAAATCCATATTGCTTACATAAATTTACTAATTTTTCCATTGTTAATTCTTCCATTTTAATCTCCTCCTATTTATATAAATTTATAACCAATTGCTTTCTAAAACCAGTAATAATATCTTCTGGCGTGTAATTTTTAAATTCTAATTCTAGTCTCTTGACAGTTTCTTCAATTAAACCTAATTGAATTAATGCTTTTTCGTCTTTATAAAATTCAAAGGTAACTCTTCCTATACCTAATTCACGACTAGAATAACGACTCCTATTTGAATCTGAAAATTCTTCCTTTTTGCTATTTATCTTCATTATTTCCTCTTCAAAAAAGCATTCTTCTGTAACTCTATACATTCTTAATATTTCTTGAATATATCTAATAACAAACTCTTTTTCATATTTAGGAATAGTTATTTTTTTATCTTCAGGAAAAGATAAAACACTATAATTATAATAGCCAACGCCAGTTTTTATCTCACCACGATGACTATTTAAGCCAAGAAATAAATGCTTTTTTAATTTTCTAGCTTCTTCAATATCTTTATGCGATAAATCTTTTATAATACCTTCTCTTTTAGCAAACTCAACTCTTTTGACAAAATTAGGAAAAATATCTTTAATGTTACAATCACCTAAAGCGATTGTAAAAACGCCATCTGTTGTTATAATATCAAAACAAGTTTTATCAGGATGATATTGATTATATGTAAAATACTTTACCCCAATCACTGTATGGTTAGCTAAAAAATTATCTAACATATAGTTACATGCATTTAAAGGCTCTTTTCTTATCTTTTTTAAATCTTCACTATAAGTCCCAATAAAAGATCCATTTAATTTACTTTTTTCTTTTAAAGTTAATCTTGGAATTAATTCTTCATCTTTTTCTCTTATAGATAAAATTGCATTTCTAAAATCATTTGATAAAAATCTTCTTAATTTCTGTATATCCATCATAAAATACCACCTTAAAATAAAAAACTATTAGAAATTATAAGGACGGCATAACCGTGGTTCCACCTTATTTATTCTAATAGAATCACTCTTTAAATATATTGCTCGGAAGTTGCCAACCTTCGTCATCACATTGATATTTATATTTTATTACATTTAATTATTTTAGTCAATAAAAAAGTAGTAAAAACTACTTTTTATCTAAACATACCGCAGCCACCACAATCATCATTGATGATTTGAGTTTCTTCTGTACAAGTATATTTTGGAGTATAACTATGAACATAATGAACGCGATTAATTGTATGAGTGTTTATAGGACAAATATGTGGTACTTCACAATAAAAATCTTTTTCCACACAATTATTAATCATAGGTTCATAAATAGGTTCCATCATTTGTTGCATTCCTTTATTGCAGCAACAAGCTCTTTTATTAAACATTTTAATCCCCCTTACCTATTTTATAATATGATTAATAAAAATAGTGGTATATGTATTTGTACCAAAAAACATGAGTTTATTTTCTCATGTCTAGATTATATTAATATCAAATAGCATAATTAATTTTACAACTTGATATTTATTAAATTGTAACTGTTTTATCTATGTAATCTAATATATCATCAATATCAGAAGATACATAATAACTATCTTTAATATATTCCATCGTAAATGACTCATTATATACTTTATCTAAAAATAATAATAATTCATCATAAAATCCACAAGAATTATAAATAACAATTGGTTTATCAAATTCATGGCTTCTTTTACTTTCTATAGCTAAAAACAATTCATTAATTGTTCCGATTCCACCAGGTAAAAATAAACAAATATCGCTTTCCAAAATTAATTTGTCGATTCTTTCACTGACATTTTTAGTTATTATTTCTTTAGAACATTTTAAATCATTAAAATCGTCTTTATAACTATCTGGACATATTCCAATTATTTCTCTTTTGTTTTTTAAAGCTTGATGATAAGCAATTCCCATCAATCCTGAATCGTAGGCTCCAAAAATCAAATCATTATCGATAAGTATTTTTTCTAAAAGTTTTTCACAATCTTTTTTATATTTATCTGGTATCTCGTTTTTTGAAGAGCATCCAACAAAAATTTTCAAATTATATCATCCCTCTTTATTATTTCGCATATTTTTACTAATCATTTCTTTTTCGATTGTTAAATATTTTATTCGTTCAATAATTCTTTTGGCTTTTACTAATTCAACACCATCTTTAGTTTGAGCTAAATGTTGTTCTAAATTGTCAATTGATAAATTAGATGTAATAAAAGTTGGTAAATCATTATCCATACGATTTTGTAAAATTGAGCATAATATTTCATCTCTTGACCAAGAAGATACTGTTTCAGCTCCTAAATCATCGATTAATAATAAAGGAACATTTTTAACATATTCAAATTTTTCATCATAATCACTGTCAAATGAAGATTTTAAATCTCTTAAAAATTCTGGCCAAAATATAATGGCACTTTTAATATTTTGTTTAGCTAATTCATTAAAAGTTGCAACAATTAAATAAGTTTTCCCACAGCCAAAGTTACCAGTCAAATATAATCCTTTACCAGTTGGATTATTAATAAAATTATTTAGCCATAAAATAGTTTCTTTACGGCTAGCTAATCTTTTATCGACTTTATCCCAACTTGCTTCCATATAATTTTTTGGCAAATTATAATATTTAACATTTTTCAAATAATTATATTTTTTATCTTGATTTAACTTGTATTTGCAGGGCTTATAATGAAATTGCATTATTTTATTAGCCATTTTAGGTAGATAAACATATCCTAACATTTTATTTTTACATTCACTTAAATTAGAGCAGTTAAGACAATTGTGATATTCATTTGAACATTCTTCTAATGTAGATGTATATTTCATTAATATATCATCACTAATTTTTAATTTAGAAACAAATTCTTTAAAATCTTTATTTTTTAAAGCTTCATTGTATGAATCTTTTAAATTTTTTTGGTCGTATTCGATTATATCACTTATTTTAATCATCTTTCTAACTCCTTTTCAAATGCTTCTAATTCTTCATCTGATAACATATCACTTTCAATATCTTGATTAAACCAACTAGGAATTGCTTCAATTTTTTTATTAGTTTTAGGTTTATTGTTCTTTTTATCATATTCAGAACGGGCAAAATCTATAGCATCACTAACTGTTTCAATTTTACTTCTTTTCCATTGAACAGCAATTTGTTCAACAAACTTACGTACTAATTTATTATTGTTGATTTTTAAAACATAATCAAGTAAAACATTAACAACTCCTGGATTTAATTTTTGTTCAATCATTAAATATTCAATTATTTCCATATCTTTTTCTGTTGGTTTAGAATCTTGCTTTAAAGATAAAAACTCATACGGACTAGTTGTTTCAAACTGATTAATTAATTTTGAACGTTTTGTGCTATTGACTTGACTTTGTCTTAGATATTGAGGTTGGTTTTGATATACTATTTTAGGTATTTTCCCTTTATGTTCAAACTTATAAAAGCTACGACAGTTTTCTTTTAAAAGATTTATATCTATTTTTCGATCAACTAAACTATTTTTAATTATTTCACTAATAGCATCATTTCCTAAATCATAGATAAAAGCTAGTTCATAAATTAATTCTTTGGTATCTTTAGAAATACTTCTAATATTCAATAATTCTTCAGGAATTAAACTCAAAACTTCATTAAAATTAATATTAGGTTCAAATGATAAATCTAAATGTTTAGCTCTTTTAATGTTGTTATTACCAGTCTTTTCAGTACTAACAAAGTTATACACATCTTTAAAAGAACAAGAAATATCTTGATAACCTTTTAAATCAACTTTTGGCAAAGAAAAAGAGTCGACAATTCGTTTATATTCTTTCTTATTTAAATTGTTATATAAAGCCGTATCTAAAATTGGATTGTTAAAAAACTCATAAGCAGATAAAGGTCCATACAATTCATAAATATAACTATTAACTTCACCTTTTTTTAAATATGTTTTAATTAGACCAATAGCTTCTAATTTATCTTTAGCTTCTTTTATATCATCTAATTTTAGTTGCATACTGATAGCTAAATCATTGTGTGTGTTGCCTAAAGAATTGAATTTATTGCGATCCAAAAAGCTCCACAAAGTCAAATATAAACTAACAGCAATACTACCAACTATTGGTTGATATAAAAGGGTTAACGTCAAACGATCTTGACTATTTAAAATAGTTTTATTGATAACAACAAAATTGTCTAAAGGAAGTAATGCATTAACCATTTATACCAACTCCATTTCATAATATATGATAACATATTTATCAAACAAAAAAAAGAATTATTTTATTCTTTCTTTAAAATAGTCATAAAACAACTTATCAGGTTTAGTCTTCAAGACATCAGCTATTTTTATAGCCATTTTATATGATAAAGTTCTTCTATCGTTTTCTAGTTGTGAATAAAAAGGTTTGCTTATTCCTAACTCTTGTGCCATATAAGTAGTGGTATAGCCTTTTTTTTGTCTTGCTTGTTTTAATTTTAAATTCATACTACAACTCCTTGTATCAATTATATCATAAAGTGCACCATTAGTGTACTGAAAATTACTTTAAATTATGAGAAAATATAATTGGTAATTTTTACCAAGAGGTGATTTCATGGATGTATCAAATGATTACACAACTTTAATTAAAAATATAAAATACTATCGAATCAAGGCAAATTTGACACAAGAACAATTGGCAGAAAAAGCTGATTTAAGTACTTCATATATAAAACAAATTGAATCAGGTAAAGAATTTAAAAATATTACATTTGTTACCTTTAGTAAAATTGCCAAAGCATTAGATATTAATGTTAACCAATTATTTATAGAAGTAAAAGAAGAAGGTTTAAATTAATTCAATAATTTTATTTTTTAAATCATCATCCAAATTAGCGATGATTTTTTTTATTTTGATGTTTTTTTCATATAGTTTTAGCTTTTCTTCATAATATAATAATTTTTCTTCAATTTCTTTTAAAGACTTATGAATCGCATTACGACTAATGTTGTAATTCTCACTAATCTCACTTAATGTTAAATTATCAAAATAATAATCTTTAAAATAATTTTGCTGTTTATCAGTCAATAATTCTCCATAATAATCATATAAAATGCTTAATAAAACTTGATTATCCATTTTATGTAAATAACGCTGAACAAATAATTACAATACCTAATCCGATATAAACCGGTGTCATGTATTTTCTTTTGTAAATTCTATGATTATTATATCCAATAACAAACATTAATAATCCGATTAATATTTGACTAATTATAAATAGTTCTCTTTCAAAAAAACTAGCAATGCCGAAAGCAACTAAGAAAATTGCTAAAGCGACTTGTAATAACATTGTAATTTGTTCAATTGTATCAATATCTAATTTATTCTTCATGATTTCCTCCAAACAATCCATATATATATTTTTCAATATCAAAAACTCTTAAATCTTCTTCTTTTTCTCCTAAACCAATAAACTTAACTGGTATACCAACCTTTTCCTTAATTGCTAAGACAATTCCTCCTTTAGCAGTACCATCTAATTTAGTTAAAACTATTCCCGTAATATTAGTTATCTCTTTAAAACTTTTAGCTTGACTAATTCCATTTTGACCGGTTGTCGCATCAATAACTAGCAACGTTTCATGAGGAGCATTTGGTACTAATTTACCAATTACTTTATTTATTTTATCTAACTCATTCATTAAATTAACTTTATTTTGTAATCTTCCAGCTGTATCTATTAAAACAACATCATAATTTTCTTCTTTTGCTTTAGTTAATCCATCATAAATAACACTTGAAGCATCTTGTGTTTCTTTTGATACGACATCACATCCGACTCTACTTCCCCATTCATTTATTTGTTCAACGGCTCCCGCTCTAAATGTATCACCAGCAACTAATAAAACTTTTTTACCTTGATTTTTCAAACGATAAGCAATTTTACCAATACTTGTTGTTTTACCAACACCATTTACTCCTACAAATAAAATTACCGTTGGATTAGTCTCAGCATAATTTATCTTATTAACAATAATATCATTATTAACATAAATGATAAACATTTCATCGATAATAATGTCCATTAGATCTTTTGAATCAACTATGTTTTCTGATTTAACTCTTCTTTTTAATTTATCGATAAATGTCATAACAGTATCAACGCCAATATCAGCCATTATAAATATCTCTTCTAATTCTTCAAAATATTCGTCGCTAACTTTTTTATATTTACTATTTAAAATGTTTATTTTATTGACAAATTCTTTACTAGTTTTTTGTAATCCTTCTTCATAAGCATCTAATTCTTTTTTATTTGAATTACTAAATATTTGTTTAAACTTATCAAATAATCCCATATTTATTTCACCTTTAATAATTATAACAAAAAAATATATTTATGTCTAACAACTTTGACAAATAAATATAAACAATGTATAATTATATCGTCATAATTCTTAAAAAGGAAGGAGGTTAAAATGTTCAAAGAAAGTGTTACTAAAGTATTTGCTTTAGGTGGCCTAGGAGAAGTTGGGAAAAATATGTATTGTATTATGCATGAAAATGAAATAATCATTATCGATGCTGGTGTAATTTTTCCTGACGATATGATGGGTGTTGATTATATTATTCCTGATTTTACTTTTTTAAAAAGAAACGAAAGAAAAATCAAAGCTTTATTTATAACTCATGGTCATGAAGATCATATTGGTGCAATTCCTTTTTTACTTCAAAATGTCGAGATTCCCGCTATTTATGCACCTAATCAAGCAGTTGGTTTAATAAAAAGTAAGTTAGAAGAAAGAAACATCCAATATAAAAACTTATATGTCTATAACGAACAAACAAAAGTTAAATTTAAACATATGATGGTTGAGTTTTTTATGACAACTCACTCCATTCCTGATAGTCATGGTATTTGTATTCATACGCCTAATGGTACAGTTGTGACAACTGGTGACTTTAAATTTGATTTAACGCCAATTGGACCAATGGCCAATCTGCACAAAATGGCTGAAATTGGTAAAAAAGGAGTTACATTATTATTAAGTGATAGTACTAATGCTTTAAATGAAGGTTTTTCGGCTAGCGAATCAAAAGTTGATGAAGCTTTATCAGATATTTTTAGAAAACATCACGGTAGAATTATTATTGCTACATTTGCTTCAAATATTTATCGTCTAAAACATATCGTCGATACATGTAAACGTAATAATCGAAAAATCGCTATATTCGGTCGTAGTATGAATACTAATATTGAGATATCAATTGAAGGCGGATATATTAAAAACAAAGGAATTTTTATTAGTCCTGAAGAAGCTAATAGTATGCCTGATCATAAAGTATGTCTATTATGTACTGGTAGTCAAGGTGAACCACTAGCAGCTTTAAGTAGAATTGCTAATGGTAGTCATAAACAAATTAAATTAAAAAGGAATGATACTGTTGTCTTTTCTTCTTCAGCTATTCCCGGTAATGCCGTTAGTATTTCAAGAACAATTAATAAACTTTATTTAAAAGGGGTTAAAGTCTATACTAATACATCACTTAGTGATGTTCATACTTCAGGACATGCTAGTCAAGAAGAATTAAAACTAATGATTAGATTAATTAAGCCTAAATATTTTATGCCTATTCATGGAGAATATCGTATGCTTAAGGAACATGCTGATTTAGGTGTTATGTGTGATATTCCTAAGGAAAATACTTTTGTTTTAAGTAATGGTGATGTCTTAAATATGAAAAATAGACATATCACTAAAGGAGAGACAATTACTGCTGGTGATTCCTATGTCGATGGTAATAAAATTGGTGATGTCGATAATATTGTTATTAAAGAACGTAAATCAATGAGTCAAGATGGAATTGTTATTATTACTTTAGCTATTAAAAATAACAAATTATTATCTAATCCAACTGTTACTACTCGTGGTTTTGTTTTAGTTAATGATAATATGGAATTATTACATGATTTAGAAAATAAAACTAAATTAGTTGTTGAAAATAAATTAAAAAATATCAATGAATTAAAATCATTAATTATTTCGGAATTAGTAAGTTATATTTTTGATAAAACAGGACGTAAACCGACAATATTACCAGTTATTATGGAGATAAAGAATTAATCTTTATCTTTTTTTTATATAAAAAAATTGTACTTTTAAAAGTACAATTACTTTTGACAATCTTCACAATAATATGTTCCTCGACCATTGATTTTAACTTTAGTTATTTTTTTATGGCAATTAGGACACTCTTCTTTGGTGTGAACTAATAATTCGTTTTGAAATTTGCCATGTACTCCTTCACTCGATGTGTAACTTTTAATAGTAGTTCCTCCTAATTGAATTGCTTTTTCTAAAACTACTTTAGTATTTTTTATAATGTTATTTAATTCTTCATTAGTTAAAGTGTTAGCTTTTTTATAAGGGTTTATCTTACTTAAATATAAAACTTCGTCAGCATAAATATTGCCAATTCCTACAATAATTGATTGATCTAATAAAACTGTTTTAATTGGTAATTTTTTGTTTTTGTATTTTTCTTTTAAATAATCACTATTTAGTTTAGAATCCCATGGTTCATAACCTAATTCATTTAATGGCTTTGTATTATATGCATCTTTTTTATCTAATAAATACATTCTACCAAACTTACGCGTATCATTGTATCTTAATTCAAAATCTTTAAATTTAAAAATAACATGTTGATGTTTGGTAACTTCATCATCAAAGTTTTTAATATAATATTTCCCTTCCATTCGTAAATGAGATAATAAATAATAATCATTTAATTCAAATAATAACCATTTTCCTCTTCTTTTAATATCGATAATTGTTTGATTTTTTATTTTTTTTATAAACTCTTCAACACTAGGTTTTTCAATAATATTAGGATAATTCACTACTACATCTAATATTTTTTGATTTAATATTTGTTTTTTTAAAGTTTCTTTTACGGTTTCTACTTCTGGTAATTCAGGCATAATTCCTCCAATTGATAATCACATTTAATTATTTTATCAATATTAGTAACTAAATCGTGATTAATTTTACTAAAATATAATCTTACTTTTGATTCTTTATTATTTTCTAAATTTAATTTTTCACACAATACTTTTCCCATATTGATTGTTTTATAATTTAGTCTATTTAAATAATCTTCAAAAAAAGGATAATGAGTACAACCTAAAACGATTGTATCAACTTTAGGTAATTTTTTTAAATATTCATCAAGTGTTTCTTGGTAATCTAAATTATTTTCGATTAAAGGAACTAATTTAGGACAAGGTATTTGATATATTTCTTTATTTATTTTATTAAATATATTACTTTTAATTGTCATTTCAGTAGCTAAAACTCCTACTGTTTTATAATCACTATTATTTAAGTATTCAATGGTTGGACTAATAATATCATAAATTGGCAAATTATATTTTTCTTTCAATTCTTGATAAATATTTGAACTTATTGTCCCACAAGCAATAATAATTATATCAACTTCCTTAGTAATTAAAAAGTCAATTATTTTACTTGATAATATTTTTAATTCGTACTTTGATTTTGTACCATATGGAATATTAATATTATCACCAAAATAATAATAAGTATTGTTAGGATAGTTGTTTATTAGTTCTTTTAAAACAAATAAGCCACCAATTCCTGAATCAAAAACACCAATGCGCATCTATTATCAATCCTTTCGACATTTTTAAAAAATAAGCTATATTTACTTATTTTTTAATATTTTTTTTATTATTAATATAATAATTAAACAACTAATAAAACCAATCACTACATAAATAATAGTTAAATTTGTTTTTGATTCTTCAATAGTTTCCACAACTTCTTCTTCAACTATTTCTTCTCTTGTAATAACTATATTATATTCTCTTTTTGCTTCATCTTCGGCTATTACAGTTATTGTATATTTATTTTCCCCTACTTTTAAAGCTTTTTGTCCTGTACCTATAACTTGAGCCTTCTCGTCTTCTGCTTTAGCATCGATTGTTATAATTTGGGTATTATTGCCAACTGCTAATGTATATTCTGTCGTATTTTTATCAAAGTTAAAGTTTTCAATATCAATAGTTAATTCGCTTAAATAATTATTACTGGATTTTTCTTCTTCAACATCGATAACTTCATCAACATTTGGTTGTGTATTTGTGTTGTTTGAACTTGTGTTGTTAGTATTAGAGCTTATATTATTAGAACTAGTAGGATTCTTAGGAGCATCATCTAAATAGATAAACCCGATTAAATTGTCACTAGTTACAGATCTTTGAATCCCATTTATTATTCCTTCATTTTCTTCAGTAACCATTCCACCTTCGTTTGTTGTCATATAATCGCCTTCTACTGAAACAACATAACCAACATGTCCATATCCGTCAATCGAAGACCATACTGCTATCGAATTTGGTTTTGCCTCTTTCCCAACTGAATACCCAGCTTGTTTTGCACTGTTATACCAAGTTTGAGCATTGTCCCAGTCTGGTAAAGCAACTCCAGCAATTTCATAAGCTTGTTGCCAAGCATACCAAGTACATCTTACTGTTTTTATATTATAAAGTTCTTGATATTTACCATATGGATTAGTGGCAGCATACGCATTAGGAATAAATAATGATATAAGAATTATAAATAATAATAAATTAATTTTTTTCATAAGTATTATTCCTACCATCTATCACATTTCAAATTATATTCATCACATAATTCTTCAGTTAAAACGTCGTTACTATAAGTATCATAACTTCCGCATGGACCCCTAAATAAAGTTGAACCAGTTAGTATTTCTTGAATTTCTTCATTAGCTTTCATGCCATCTGATTCGACATCAAGTCCATTAAAGAATATATAATCATATGAAAAACTGATGCGATGATTATCAATACTATAGGTAATATTAGAAATACCACTATACTTACTATTCTTATATTTTTCAAAAGTGTTTTTTAGCTTGTTTTCTTTAGTTGTATTAAACTTTATTGCATCAAGATTATTTGTAATGTCTTCATTAGAAATTTCTGTTTCAAGAGCATAAATATCTTCAAATGGCGAATAGTTAGCATCTGATATTCCATTATTGTTTTTAGTAATTTCAGCATTTGGAAAAACAGTTTTTAAATTTGTAGCATGCATATAGAAAAAGCAAGAGGGATCACCTGTATCAATATGATACAAGGTAACACTAATGTCATCGTTTAAATTAATAACATCAGTCTTATTAGAATTTGTATTACTTGAAGATTGATTATTCGTTGTCTGATTATTTGTTGATTGGTTATTATTTTGATTATCGTCTTGTTCTTTATCGATTTCTTGCCATTTAGCAATCAAGGTTATTTCAGATGTTACTTTAGTATTGAAATCATATTGTTTTCCATCTAACTCCCAATATTCAAAAGTATATCCTTCTTTTTCAGGACTAGATGGTTCTATAATGACATCATTTTCTTTTACAACAACACTGTCAATATTAGTGCCACCATTAGAATCAAAAGTTACCGTATAGTAATTTATTTCTTCTTTTATTGATTCATCATTAGAATCATTTTGCAATTCGTTAGAAGTTTCTTTTAAAAATATAACTAAAATTATAATTATTAATATGATAATACCTAATATTAATAATAAAAATTTATTTTTTAATATATTCTTTATTTTAGCCAATTTTATTACCTCCCATTATAAATATATTTAATTTCTATTTATTATTTAACTTTAATAACTTCTGTTCCACCCATATAAGGTTGCAATGCTTTAGGTACTTTGATACTGCCATCCTCTTGATAATTATTTTCAAGTAGAGCTATTAATCCACGTGGAGTAGCTAAAACGGTATTATTTAAAGTGTGTAAATAATAGTTTTCTTTGTCATTTTTAACTCTTATACCTAATCTTCTTGCTTGAGCATCACCTAAAGTTGAGCAAGAGCCAACTTCAAAATATTTTTTTTGTCTTGGGCTCCATGCTTCAACATCACATGATTTAACTTTTAAATCTGCTAAATCACCACTACAACATTCTAAAGTTCTTACTGGAATATCTAAACTTCTAAAAAACTCAACAGTAAATTGCCACATTTTATTATACCATTCCATTGAATCTTCTGGTTTACATAAAACGACCATTTCTTGTTTTTCAAATTGATGAACACGATAAACACCACGTTCTTCAATTCCATGGGCACCAACTTCTTTTCTAAAACATGGAGAATAACTTGTTAAAGTAATTGGTAAACTATCCTCTTTAACAATTTGATTTTTAAATTTACCAATCATAGAATGTTCACTAGTTCCAATTAAGTATAAATCTTCATTTTCAATTTTATACATCATATTGTTCATTTCTTCAAATGACATAACACCACTTACAACATCACTTCTAATCATAAAAGGTGGGATACAATATGTAAAACCTTTATTAATCATGAAATCTCTAGCGTATGATAACATAGCAGAATGAAGTCTAGCTATATCACCAATTAAATAATAAAAGCCATTACCACTAGTTCTTCCCGCACTTTCTTTGTCGATACCACTTAATTTTTCCATAATATCAGCATGGTATGGTATTTCGTAAGTAGGGACAACTGGTTCCCCAAATTTTTCAATTTCAACATTTTCACTATCATCTTTACCAATTGGTACAGATTCATCGATTATATTTGGAATAACCATCATTTTTTCTTTAATTTGTTGTTCTAAAGCAGTTTCTTTTTCTTCTAATTCTTTAATTTCTAAAGCATATTTACTAACTTCTTCTTTAACTTTATTAGCCTCATCTTTTTTGCCTTGTTGCATAAGTTGGCCTATTTCACCACTTTTTTTGTTTTTTAAAGCTCTTAAATTATCTCCTTTTAATTTACTATCGCGGTATTCTTTATCTAAAGCTATAACTTCATCAACTAAAGGTAATTTTTTATCTTGAAATTTCTTTCTAATATTTTCTTTTACTAATTCACTATTTTCTCTTATTAATTTAATATCAATCATTATAATTCATCCTTTCTTTAAAAATAAAAAGCTATTAGAGTTTAGGAGTATATAAAATACGGTACCATCCTAAACAAATAGCTTTGTTTCTTAATTTGAGATAACGGTTTTACCCGGAAATGTTTACATTTCACTAAAGAAGTAGATTTCATAGATATTTATTATTAGTTTCCATCAACCACTAACTTTCTATTGAACAAATATTCTATTACTTAGTTTCTTTTTCGCTTTATGTGTTTAATTTTATCATTTAATTAACTAATTGTCAATTAGTATATTTTTTGAACAATTGAAAAGCATCTTCTTTAAATTGAGATAAAGAATTTATCGCTTTTTCCTTACTATCTAATTCTTGTTGTTGAGATTTTATTGTTTCTGCTTGATGAGCAATAGTACTTTGCTGTGAGGAAATTGTTTGCTCATAAGTTTTAATGGTTTCTTTAGCTTGTAATAATTCTTTTTTCAAACTTTTTAATTCTGATAAAATTGCTGATGCATTCTCTGAATTTGGCAAAACTTGTGAATTATAAGCCATAGCTAATTGTTTACAAGTTTCATCTAACCCTTCAGTCATTTTTACCTTTTTTCTTTGCACAAGCGCTAAAGTCAAATCTGATAAAAATTGCGAAGTTTTAGATTCATTTTCAAAAAATGTCATCATTTTTCTTAAGTTATACATGTAATCGTTGTCAAGAATCAAATGAGAATCATAATTTTGAGCTAATGTTCTTAATTTCTGAACTTTAATTAATTTTTCAGCATTTGTAACATAATATTTTTCGCCAGTGTTAGTATGGAAAACATTGTTTACTAACATTATTTGTTGATTAGAAATAATACTTTTTAAATTATTGTTAGCGCTAGTTTCATCAAAATTACCGATAACTGAAGACGGTGCATAATAATCATTAATTCGATCTTCTTTTAATCCTAAAAAATAAGGAAAATTTTCATCATCGTCAAAAATAATATAATAATCACATCTATAAGTATTAGTATCTCCATTTAAATAAGAATTGATTGGTGAATAACGGCAAACGCCAAGAATATTAGATGAGTGAAAATTAAATATTAATTTAAAAAATTTTATCTTTTCTTTGACGTATGGCGAGAATATATCATTATAGCTAATTTCTCCTCTTTCCATCTTTTGATAAATAGCGGTGTATCTATCAATTAATTCTTCTAACATTTCAAGCGGTTTATCACTAGACAAAATTTTGCTTGTTTTTAAATTACCAATATTAATACCCGATAAATGAGGAATATTTTTACCATCAAAAGTAAATTCTAGAACTTTGCCATTAGATAGATATAATTTATAGTTATTAAAACGGCGTTGCGATTTTTTAAAGCAATTAATAGCTTCTTCTAAATCAACAATAGTTTGTTCAAACTCATATTTAGTAGGCATAAACTTCCCCCTTTTTTAGAGAAATATCCTAACACAAAACATATCAAATGTCAATTTTGAGGTTCCATATGAATATAAACATATTTTATTTTATTATCATGTTTTTTCAAAGAATTTTCTAATTTATCGATTATCTCATGTGCTTCACTTAATAGTATCTTGTCGTTCATCCTCACATTGGCTAATAATTTATAATAAGGTCCATATCTTAAAATATGAAGTTCACCAATTCCTTTTATCTCATTAAACGATAAAATTATTTTTTTAATTTCTTTGATATAGTCTTTATCGATAATTTGTTCTTCTAGTAAAATACTAACATTATCCATTAAAACGCGATAGCCGGTATGAATAATTAAAATAGCTATTACAATTGTTCCTACTAAATCAGCATATCTAAATATTGAAACAGCATTAGAAAATTGCATTAAAATAATGGAAACAAATACAAATATCGAACTATAAACATCAGTTCTACTTTCTTTACCTGAAGCAATTAAAATATTATTCTTATATTCAACACCTTTTTTATAAATATAATAAGATACTATATATTTAGAAATTATTGTAAAAATACTAACAATAACAACTAAAATACTAGGAATAGTTATTTCTTTATTAAAGACTTCATTAATTAAACCTAAACCAAGTATGATTATTATAACTCCAATAATCATACTAGTTATATACTCGGTTTTACCATGACCAAAGGGATGTTCTTTATCAGCTGGTTTTAAAGCTAGTTTATTGCCTAAAATAGCAATTATATCGGTTGATAAATCACTAAACGAGTGAATTCCGTCTGCAATTAAAGCACTACTTTTACCAATAAAACCAAAAATTAATTTAATTATAGATAAAAAGATATTGGTTATGGAGCTAACCAATAATACTTTTGTAACTTTATTCATTTGAAACACCTTCTTAATTGTTGTCAATTCTTTTTTTTATTAATAATACACCAATTCCTAAAATAACAATAATTATAGGAAAAAGCAAATCATTGCTACTTTCATCGATTGGTTGTAAAGTTAAATTATCAACATTAGTGAAATTTAATGTTATTTCATCACTTATATTAACAATTAAACCACTTCCATTTTCGTAAGAACGATAGACAAAATTATCTCCATTGTCTTCATAGTATCCTAAAAAACGATAATCTGACTGTTTAATTTTATTAGTATTATCAAGAGATAAAACAGTATCTTTAGTCAAAATAGTAAAATATCCATTACAAACTATTCTAGCATTATCATCAAATTCATAACTTTGATCACTATTTTCAATAAAATTAATATCATTACTATTAATATAGCAATTATTATTTTCGACATAAACACCGGTAGTGTTTTGTTCATTTGTTTTATATTCGTCATCATAAATCATAAAATCATTTAAATTGATTTTAATATTATTAGCCTGATCAATATAATTTTCAACTTTTTGATATTGTGAACTACTTAATTTAGTACTATCATATGTACCTGTTTGATAATATTCGATTATAGAGTCGCTAATTTCTTTATTATTGATAATATTATTACTACAACCTGTTAAAAATATAATTAATAATAAGAATATCTTTTTCATTAGTTTCCAGCCTCTCTTTTTGTATTACTACTTATCGAATACATATCTTCTATTTTACTTGTATAAACACCAGCATCGTAATTACCAGCTGGATAAATCGACATGTGTAAATGTGGAGCATATCCAGGACTAGTAGCAGTACCTGCTGCATTTCCAACAAAACCAAGTAATTCACCTTTCTTTACTTTACGATTGCAATCAGTTGTACTTGAACATCTATAAACTATACCTGACATATGAGTTAGGAAAATCGTTTTCAATTGTTTTCCATCATAGCTAATCGGAGTATCTAAATTTATTGTTACAGAATAAGCTGTCTCATCGCTTCCTTTATTAGTAGTGTGTCCCCATTCTGAATATACTAAAGTTCCATCAGCTGGTGAATAAATAGGTGTTCCCATTGGAGCCATAATATCGATACCATTATGTTCATAAACAAATGTATAAGTACCATTTGATGGTGTTACCGGCCAAGCTAATTTACCTCCTTGATAAGTTTTATTTACATTTATCTGAGTAGGAATTGTATTATAATCGGCCGGCCATGCACCTAAAGATTCTCCTGCTTCATTTTTCGGATAGACGAAATCACTTTTTGCAACTTGCCCTTGATTAACCCAATAATTTATTGCACAAGAAGGATTTGGTTCACTTGATATTACTGTAATACTAGAAGAAGGTGAACAACTTCCTGTTTCATAGTAACCTCCCGGAATATCTAAAGAGCCCGTTCCACCTCCTGGACTAGGGGTAGGAATAGAATCTTCTTTTAATTCTTCTCTTCTTTTTTCAATATATTCATCAACTGCATCAGCCCTTGATTGTAATTGTGCCTTAAAGTCTTCATCAACTATTTTATTAATATACTTTTGAGCTTGATATAAGGCATCAGAAGTTAGTTGTTGTTCAGCCATTGTAAGATATTCTTCAGCCTTATTGGCATTAGCTAAACTA
This sequence comes from Bacilli bacterium, assembly GCA_017887425.1. Lineage (GTDB taxonomy): Bacteria > Bacillota_I > Bacilli_A > RF39 > UBA660 > Faecisoma. The sequence continues at coordinate 14,671 of JAGHHZ010000024.1, read as the reverse complement.
ATATATTCTCTATTAGAATTATTTAAACAGTCACCAAAATTAAAAGTTTGACCAGTAATACTTAAAACAATGTTAAGTATTGAAGGAACTAAAAATACTAAAACAGCAGCAACAATACGTTTGACAATACTATTTTTTCCATTTTTAGTATCTAAATCTCCCGATGAAATCATCTTGATAATGTCTACCATTATCATTATAACTAAAATTACAATCGTTACAATTACAGCTAAATTAATTAATCGAACAAAAATATATATAACATTTAAAATATCCGGATCTTCACAAACTCTCATTAAACTCACCTACTTTGCTTCATACCAATTATTTCCATATTCAATATCTATCTTTAATGGAACATTTAACTTACAAACGTTTTCCATAACGTTTTTCATAATATTAGTAATTTCTTCTTGTTCTACTTTTAAACAATCAAATACTAATTCATCATGAACTTGAATAATTAATTTAGATTTTAAATTTTTTTCTTTTATTTCTTTATGAATTTCAACCATAGCCTTTTTAATTATATCAGCACTAGTTCCTTGAATTGGCGTATTTAAAGCCATTCTTTCTCCCGATTGCCTAATCATATAATTGGTGTTTTTTAACTCATCAATATTTCTTTTACGATTAAATAATGTTTTTGCATAGCCACAGTCATATGCTTGTTTAATTGTTTTATCCATGTATTCCTTAATTCCAGGATATGTCTTTAGATATGTATCAATAAACTCCTTGGCATCTTTATTGGAAATGTTTAAATTTTCAGATAGTCCAAAGCTACTTATACCATAAATTATTCCAAAGTTAACTGCTTTAGCAATTCTTCGCATTTCTTTAGTAACTAAACTTTGATCAACTTTAAAGATATCACTGGCTGTTTTACTGTGAATATCTAAATCATTTTTAAAAGCATCAATTAAAGTTTGAACATTAGCTATATGCGCTAAAATACGAAGTTCAATTTGCGAATAATCGCCACTTATAATAATTGAATCTTTTGAAGGAACAAATGCTTTTCTAATTAATCTTCCATATTCTGTTCTAACTGGAATATTTTGTAAATTTGGTTCAATACTAGAAAGCCTACCGGTTCTCGTTAAAGTTTGAGTATAAATTGTGTGAACTTTCCCATCATCCATAATAGCATTAATTAAACCTTCAATATAAGTCGTATATAATTTAGTTAACATTCTATATTCAATAATCAAATCAATAATAGGATGTTTACCACTTAATTTGTTTAAAACATCAATTGCTGTGGAATAACCTGTTTTTCCTTTTTTACCATGAGGTAAGTTTAGTTTTTCAAATAATACTTCACCCAATTGACTAGGAGATGATATATTAAATTCACATCCGGCTTGGTTATAAATATCTTTACTCAATAATTCTAATTTAATTTTTATATCTTCGCCCATTTCATTTAAAATATTTTTATCGACATGAACACCATCATATTCCATATCACCTAAAACATATGCTAAAGGCATTTCAATATCATGATAAAGTTCTAATAATTTTTCTTCTTCTATTTTATTTAAAATATCATTCTTTTTTTCATAAATAAATTTAGCCTTGTTAACAGCAATATTAGCCACATCAATAGGAATTGTTTTATTAGATTTACCAAATGAAGTTTCATAAAAAGGAATATTATAATTAAACTGATTAGCTAAATAAGCTATATCTTCTTTTGTATTATATTCTAATAAAGAAGCTGCAATCATTAAATCATCAGCTACATTATCTAAATTTAAATTATGCCATTTTAAAGCAACATAAGCTTTTTTTAAATCATAAGTTGTAATTTTAATATTTCTTAAAAAATCTAAATTAGTTAATTTTTCAAATGGAATATAATACGCTATATCACTATTGTATAAACCGACACCAATTATTTGAGATGTGTGATAGTTTGTACCTAATATTTCTAAATATAAAGCACATTCTTTATCTATTTTTATTTTATTTATATCTTCAATTATTGTGATATTTAATTTTTCTTCTTTTTTAGTTTCTTTTTTTAGAAATGAAAAAAATTCTAATTCTTCATAAATATCATTTAATTTATCAGTCTTACCTAAATATTTTAAATCTTCGATTTTAAAATCTAGGGGTACTTTTTTATAAATCGTAGCTACTTTATAACTCATATAAGCATTTTCTTTATCAGCTAATAATTTTTCTTTGGTTTTTCCTGTTATTTTGTTGATATTTTCATATATTCCATCTAAAGTTTTATATTCCTGTAATAGTTTTAATGCTGTTTTTTCGCCGATACCTTTAACCCCTGGAATATTATCTGAGCTATCACCCATTAACGCTTTTAAATCAATGATATTAATTGGTTTTATACCATACTCTTCAGTAAATGTCTTTTCATTATAGCGAATATAATCTTTTTGTTTTAATAATTTTATATCGATGTCATTGCTTATTAATTGCAATAAATCTTTATCACTACTAATAATTGTACCAATGAAATTTGGATCTTCATTGCAATATTCAGCTAATGTTCCTATAATGTCATCTGCTTCATAATTATCAATTTCGAAATATTTTATTCCCATCGCATCTAATAATTCCTTAGCTTTTGGAAATTGTAGTTTTAATTCATTAGGAGTTTCTATTCTTCCTTGTTTGTAAAAATCATATTTATCATGTCTAAATGTTTTTCCTTTATCAAAAGCAACCATTATATATGTTGGTTTTTCTTCTTCGATAATTTTATTCATCATATTAGTAAAGCCAAACAAAGCGTTGGTTGGAAATCCTTTGCTATTTTTCATAAAGTTACCGTTATAAGCTGTTGCATAATAACTTCTAAATAATAAATTATTACCATCGACTAAAATTATTTTCTCCATGTTACTCACCTTTAATTATTATATCATAGATAACTGATAAAATAATATAGATTTAGATTTATAATTACTAATTTTATAAATAAAGTAAAATAAAAACCCTTATGAAATAAGGGTTAATAATCACTTGGTGGAGAATAGGGGATTCGAACCCCTGACCCTCTGCGTGCAAGGCAGATGCTCTAGCCAGCTGAGCTAATTCCCCAAGTACCCATATAATATAACACATTATTATATGAGTTGTCAATAATTTTTTTGCATATTTATGACTATTTTTTTGACAAAATTAATAAATTTTAGCACCATTTTCTACTTTTTTGTCTAAATTTAATAAAACAACTCCATTTTCAGTATCAGCTCCTAAAATTCTTACCTCACTTTTAACTTGTGAAATTCTAATTGGTTCAAAATTAGTAACTGCGATAACTTGTTTACCGATTAAATCTTCTGGGCTATATAAGTCTGTAATTTGTGCTGAAGAATTTTTCACACCAAATTTTCCAAAATCTATTTTTAATTTATAAGAAGGACTTCTTGCACCTTTATTAATACTTGCATCAACTATTGTCCCTACTCTAATATCTATTTTATTAAAATCTTCTAAAGTTATCATAAATCCTCCTTTATTCACAAATTCCATTTAAATCACTAAAATAAGCTTCTATTTTTTCAGAACTTGAATTTAAATCAGAAAAATCAATTAAATTTTTAATATCTTTTTGTATTTCTTCATCACAATTTGAACAATTAAAATAACCATCATTTGCTATTGATATCATATAGTCTTTATCGGATACTGAACAATTTAATGTCAATTCAGTAGATATTTCTTCTTTAGTAGTATCTCTTAAAGTAGTAAAAAGAACAACTGCAACAATCATAAATATACAATATATTATAAATAATATACCAATAAATTTTAATATTGTAATAATAATTCCTGCTAATTTTTCAACATTACTTACTTTAGTTACTAGTGTTTTTTCAATATCATTATCAACTAATTCGTCTAAACTTATTTGAAATATTTCTGATAAAATTTTAGCTTGTTTTATATCAGGAGCTGTTTCATTAAGTTCCCACTTTGATATAGTTTGCCTTGTAACATTTAACTTTTCCGCTAATTGTTCTTGTGATAATCCAATTTTTTTTCTTAATTCAAATATTTTTTTACCTAAATCCATAATTATCTCTCCTTAAAAAAAAGTATACATATTTAAATAAAAAAAGTCGAGCAAAATTAATTGGAAAATTCGCAATTTTTCTTAACATTATAATATTTTACTTGGTCTCAATCAAGGTATCAGTCAACTCAATATAATTTTGTGAAGTTACTATCGACTTTCCTAATTCATTTTCAATTTCCGACCTTGCTTTATTTAATACATTACCAGCTTTAGTAATATCTTTTTTTAATTGTTTAACTCCTTGACTATTATTATTTTTATGAAATTCAACTGCTGTAGCCTCACCTAGATTAGTTAAAGCTAATTCAATATTAGTCATTGAATCTCTTAAATTTTGACTTTCATGTAATCCTTTGATACTTTTATATTCTTTAGCATCTATTCCAAAACTGGTTTTATAAATTTCATTAGTTAAAATAGCATAATCTCTTCCTACTTTTGCCCCTCTTTCTTTCCATTCATCAGTCAAATTATGCCTTGTCGTAATACCTCTTTCTCTTTGTTCAATCCAAGCTTTAGAATAACCTTTCTTTTCATAAATTTGTTTATTCTATCCATAGCAAGTTCGGGATTATTAATTTCTTCAATTCTTTCACTACCAACTTTAGCTAACCATCTTTTAAATGGTTCTGCTTTAGGTGATGGTATTGATTGAATAATACGTAATATCCCTTCAGTATCAGACATTTGAATTTTTCTCTTTTTGCCATCTATAGCCATCATTTCTAGTAGGGTACAAATTGTACCCCAGTTATTTTGAATTTCTGTATCTCTTAATTTTAATTTCTTTATATATTGTTTTGGATCTTTAGAATCAGTAAGTGCGTATACTACATCTAAAATACTAAAGTACCATTTATTATTTTGCCAAGTTTTTCTAATTTCTTTTTCTTCGAAAAGCGCTAATTTATTTTCCATTTTTCTCCTCCTTTATTTTTGTAATTGATAAAGTATAACCAAATGGTTCTAATATTTTAATTAGTGTATTTATTTGTGGATGTTTTTTTCTATTTTCAATAACTGCAATCATTTCTCTTACTACACCAGACTCATTAGCCATTTGTTGTTGACTAATTCCTAGATTATTTCTCAGTTTTATAAAATCACATATCAAATTATATTCTAAATCCACAATTCTTTTTTCGTTTATCATTTTATCCATTTATATCACCTTTTTAAATTATATAGCATTTTATTTTTGTAATCAATAAGTTACAATGAAATTTATAATAAAACTCGAATATTCGAGTAATAATTAATCTGGTGCCCACGCTAGGAGTCGAACCTACGATCATTCCCTTCGGAGGGGAATATTCTATCCATTGAACTACGTGGACATATTTATATTATAACAAATATAAAAATAAGAAGCTAGTTTTTAACTAATTTTTTACTAGCTTCTCCAAACGTCTTTACTTCGTGTCCTAAATAACTGTTCAATCTTTCTAATAATGTTCTAATAATATAACTAGGATTACTTAACAATTCTTTATCTTTTCTAAAGTCTTTTATTTCAGGAATTGAATTAAGAAAATTTAAAACAGGAAACGGAAATATGGCATGATGAATATTAGCTGTTATCATGGTCATATTATCTTTAAAAATTATATTACTATCTATATCTTTTCTTTGATAATCCATAGTGTCGATTAAATAAAATTTTCCTTTATTATATAACATATTAACAGGACAAACATCAAACACGCTAATACCTAGATCAGATAATTTTTTAGTGGCTGATATCAAATCATCAAAAGCTTTAATTAAATTTAATATTTGTACCTGATATAGTTTATCTTCAACACTTTTACCATTAATATATCTCATTAAAACTCCAACTATCTCATCTTTTATATAAACAAGATTTTGAACAAATACATAATTAGATATATTAATATCTTTAAACTGTAATATTTCTTCTGCATTCTTTTTTTCATAAGCAGGTCCACTTAAGTGTTTAAAAGCAACATCTTTACTAAGTCTATAACAGCAACCTTCTGAACCGATTCCGATAAACTGTAAATTTTTAATTAAGCTGTTTAAATATTCTTCACTTTGAAAGTGTAAATCTGTCATACTTAATCACCGGTTATATATAATAGCAAAAATAAATCATTTGTCAAATTCTTGTAAATATTGATATAAATTATTAGCTACTTCTTGTGGTAAGATATTTTCTAATTCTTCTAGACTTAATTCTTTTAATTTATTAAGACTTTTATATTTTTTTAATAACATAATTCTTCTTTTTTCTCCAATACCAGAAATATTACTTAATACGCTTTCTAAACTACCTTTACTTCTTAATTGTTTGTGATAATTAATAGTATAATTATGAACTTCATCTTGCATTCTTTCTAGATAGTGAAATAAATTACTATTTTTATCAACATCAATTTCAACTATTGGATCAAATGCCAATAACTTACTAGTAGCATGCTTATCATCTTTTTTTAACCCTACTACCATGATATCTAAATTTAAGCTACTTAACACTTCTCTTGCCACATGCATCTGCCCTATTCCACCATCGACAATTATTAAATCTGGTCGTGGAAGATTATCTTTTAAAACCCGAAAGTACCTGCGATAAATTACTTCTCTCATCGTACCATAATCATCATTTTTATCAACGGTTATTTTAAATTTACGATATTCATTTTTAGCCTCTTTACCATCAATATAAACTACCATTCCAGAAACATTGAAATTGCCAAAAAGATTAGAATTATCAAATATTTCAATTCGATCTAATTTTGATAATTTTAAAACATTTTTTAATTCTTCGTTAGCTAAAGTTGTTTTTTCTTCATCCCTTTTAATTAATTCGAATTTTTCATTTAACAATATCTTAGCATTATCGCAAGCCATATCGACTATTTTTTTCTTATTACCTTTAATTGGACTTAAAACTTTTATATTTAAATATTCACTAATTAGTTCATTATCTAAATTGTTAGGAATTAATATTTCTTTAGGTTTAATAATATCTTTATCATAAAACTTAGTTATGTAACTAGTAAGACTATTTTCAACATCATCGATTAAAGGAAATATTTTAGAATGTTTACCAATCAATTTTGAACCTCTTACGAAAAAAACTTGAATCGACAAATATCCTTTATCAGTATAGAATCCAAAAACATCTCTATCAACCATATCGCCCATTTCAACTTGCTGTTTAGTTAAGACTATTTCGATATAATCTAGTAGTTCTTTTAATTCTTTCGCTTTTTCATAATGCATTAATTCACTTTCTTCAATCATCTCTTTTTTTATTTTATCAGTTATTAAACTATGATCACCTTTTAAAAATCTTATAATATCATTGCGCATAGATTCAATTTTTTCTTGCGATACATTATTAGTACAATAACCCAAACATTGATTAATGTGATAATAAAGACAAGGTTTCTTATTATAAGTTGTACACTTTCTTAAAGGATACATTCTATTTAATAAATTAACCGTATTTCTTGCTGCTGTAACATTAGGATAAGGTCCATATAAATGATTTAGATTTTTTTTACGATTAATACTTCTTACGATTGTTAATCTTGGAACACTCTCATTAGTTAACTCAATATAAGGATAACTCTTGTCATCTCTTAATAAAATATTATATTTAGGATCATATTGTTTAATTAAATTGTTTTCTAAAATCAATGCTTCCATTTCCGTATTGACAACCATATAATCAAAATCAACTATTTCACTAACTAATTTAGCTGTTTTACCAAAATGTGTTCCTCTAAAATAAGAACTTAAACGGTTTTTTAATTTTTTAGCTTTTCCGACATATATAATATTACCATCTTTGTTTTTCATTAAATAACAACCTGGTTTTTGAGGAACTAAAGATAACTTTTCCTTTATCATTTAAACACCTTCTTTCTAAAATCACATTTTTGACATAATTTTTCGACTAATTTATTATTTTTAAAACCATCGATAATTTGTTTAGTTCTTTCTTTATTTAAAATATCATTTAAATTTTCTTTATAAATATTACCTAAATTTATGATACCACTACTGTCTAAACAACATGGAATAACTGTTCCATCAACTAAAATTCCAATGTGGGTATCAAGTCCTTTACAAAAACCTTGGTTTGTTATAAAAAAGTTATCTAAATCGGGCCAAATAAATTCAAAAGATTTATTTAAATAAAGATTATCTTTTAATTTCATATTATTAGATAACTTATCTTTATAATTATAATAATCTAAAATATTTTTAATTAAATCGCTATTATTATCAGTCCAAAAACGATAAACGACTTGCACACCTTTTTCACTTAAATAATCACCACATTTTAAAATATCATTTAATTTATTTTTATCAATTAAACTGTGTAAAGAAATGTTGATTTGACGAACATCTTCTAAAATATTTAATTTTTGTTTTAATAAAGTTCCATTAGTTGTTATATTAATTTGTTTATGATATTTTTTACATAAATCAATTATTTCTTTTAGTTTAGAATGTAATAATGGTTCTCCTTTAACGTGTAAATATAAATAATCTGTATAATTATTTATTTGTTTTAAAATATGTTCAAATTCTTTTAAAGTCATTTCTCGTTTTTCTTTGTTATCTTTCGAACAAAATGAACAATTTAAATTACAAATATTAGTTATTTCAACATAGATTTTTTTAAACTTTTTCATACCTATTTATTTTATCACAACCTAGACTTATTTTAAATAATAAGTTATAATTAATTTGGTGAAGTTTATGAAAACAGTTATCGATAGTAAAAATGAACTGATTATTAATAAGTCTCGCTTTATTACTTTATATTATCAAGTTAATAGTCTAATTGAAGTTAATGATAAAATTAAAAAAGCAAAATCAGAATATAAAGATGCAACGCATTATTGTTACGCTTATATAATAGATAACAATATCAAGGCAAGTGACGATGGCGAGCCATCAGGAACAGCTGGCTTACCTATTTTAAATATTTTAAAAAAAGAGAGTTTAGATCATGTTTTATGTATTGTCATCAGATACTTTGGAGGCATTAAATTAGGTGCTGGTGGTTTAGTTAGAGCTTATAGTAATGCTGCTAAAAATGGTTTAAAAGTTAAAGAATTACAAAAAGGATTTTTAGTTAGAATTTCATTTGACTATTCTAAAATAAAAGAAATTGATTATTTATTAAGTGAAAGTATTATTGTTAATAAAGATTTTTTTGAATCACCAATTTATGAAGTTAATATTACTATCGATAATTTTAATAAAATAAAAGATAAATTGAATAAAATTAGTAAAGTTAAAATTATTAATGAAATTTATATGTAGGAGGATTCATGAAATATTTAAAGTATTTAGTTTTTTTGATTTTTTTTATTCCCATTAATATTGAAGCATTAGAAATAAATTCCGAACACGCTATTTTATATAACATGAATGACGATATTATTATTTTTGAAAAAAATGCCGATGAAAGGACTTATATTGCTAGTCTAACTAAAATAATGACCACGATTGTTGCTATTGAAAATATCGATGATGTTGATGAAACTGTTTCTGTTCCTTATGAAGCCTTAGACGGATTAATTGCTGCTAATGCTTCAGTAGCTGGATTCTATTCAGGTCAAAGAGTAACTTATCTAGATTTATTATATGGTGTAATGCTTCCATCTGGGGCTGATGCAACGCGAACTTTAGCTTATTATATATCAGGAAACGAAGAAGAATTTGTTAAATTGATGAATGATAAAGCCATTGAATTAGGATTAACTAATACTCACTTCGCTAACACATCGGGTCTCGATACTGATAATCACTATTCTACAGTTAGAGAAATGAGTATCATCTTAAAATACGCTTTACAAAATCCTTTATTTAAAGAAATATATACAACTAATAGTTATACAACTAGTGATAGTTCTTTAACATTTAAAAGTGTTTTTTCTAATTATTTAAACCGTTATGAATTAACCAACAATTACATTTATGGTTCTAAAACAGGCTTTACAACTAAGGCTGGTTATTGCCTGTCTAGTATTGCTAACTATGATAATGTTGAATATTTATTAATTACTACTGAAGCTGATGGGGAAAGCAATCAACCACTTCATATTATGGACGCTCTAATGATTTATGATTATTATACATCTAATTATCATTATCTAGACATTGTAACACCAAACGATACAATTGCTACTTTAGAAACAAAAAACAGTAAAGAACAACAATTTGAAATAAAAGCAACTGAAACAGTTTCAAAATATCTAGAAAAAAATATTAGTAAAGATGACTTTGAATATCGCTATAACGGTTTAGAAAAATTAGATTATTTTACTAAAAAAGGACAAATAGGAACTGTCGATATTTTGCTTAATGGTGAAATTATCGATACACTACCAGTAATATATAGTGGCGGATTAACTTTCTCAATTATTAGTTTTATAATTGATAACATTTTAATTGTATTAGCTCTAATAATAATTTTAGTAATAATTATTAAATTAAAAAATAAATCAAGAAAAAAGAAATTAAAGTTAAAAAAGCTTTAATTTTTTTGTAAACAAAAATGAGTGATTACTCACCCATTTGTTTTGCAACTTCTTCAGCAAAGTTTTCTTCTCTTTTAGCCATACCTTCGCCTACTTCGAATCTAACCATATTATCAATAGTACCACCATTATTTTTAACATAAGTTAAAACATTGATACTATCATCTTTAACGAAAGCTTGTTCTTCTAAGCATGATTCTTGATAGAATTTTAGTAATCTACCTTCAACCATTTTTTCAGCTATATCAGCAGGTTTACCTTCGTTCATAGCTTGTTCTTTTAAGATTTCTCTTTCTTTTTCTACTTCTTCTTTAGATAATTGGTCTCTTCTTACAACACTAGGACGCATTGCTGCAGCATGCATAGCAACATCTTTTGCAACTTCTTCAGTAGTATTAGATAAAGTAACTAATACAGCAATTTTACCTCCCATATGTAGATATGAACCAAAAACTTGATTATCAGTTTTAGTTAATTTTTCAAATCTTCTAAATGATAATTTTTCACCAATTTTAGATGTTTTGTTAATGATAATTTGTTCAATAGTTTCACCGTTAACATCTAATTTTAAAACATCTTCATTAGTTTTAACATCGTTAGTAATAATAGCATTTAAAATAGTATTAACCAAATCTTTAAATTCTTCATTTTTAGCAACAAAGTCAGTTTCTGAATTAACTTCAACAATAACTGCGTTGTTACCATCTATAAGTGTAGCGGCTAATCCTTCAGCAGCAATACGATCTGCTTTTTTAGCTGCTTTACTAATTCCTTTTTCACGTAACCAGTTGATAGCTTCATCTATAGAACCATTAGTGGCTTCTAGGGCTTTTTTACAATCAAGCATACCAGCACCAGTTGCTTCTCTTAATTCTTTTACTAAACTAGCACTTATCATTTTATATCTCTCCTTATTTTAAAGCTTCTAATAATTCAGCTTTTTTCATAGTTGAATAACCTTTGATTTCTTTTTCTTTAGCTAATTCTCTTAATTCAGCTACAGTCATAGAATCTAGTGATTCAAGCTTAGTTTCTTCTTTCTTCTCTTCAACTTTTTTATCTTCTTTAACAGCTTTTACTTCTTCAGTCTCTTTAACTTCTTTTTTGAATTCTTTTTTAGCAAATGGTTTTTTAAAGTTTCTGTTTTCTTTTTTAGGTCTTTCTTCTTTTCTTTTTACTGTTTCTAAAGCTTTTTGCATTACTTCAGTAGCGTTTTCTTCTTTATTCTTATCACTTGAATAATCGATTATTTCGCCACCATTAGCTTCGATAATTGCATTAGCCATAACACTTGTAATTAATTTTACAGCTCTAATAGCATCATCGTTAGCAGGGATTACATAATCAACCATATCCGGATCACAATTAGTATCGACAATTCCAAATACTGGAATATTTAATTTTCTTGCTTCTCTAATTGCAATTTCTTCTTTAGATGGGTCAACAATGTAGATAGCTTGAGGTAATTTATTCATTTCTCTAATACCACATAATAAGTTATCTAATTTAGCATATTCTTTCTTTAAACCGATAACTTCTTTTTTAGGTAATAAATCAAATGTACCATCAGCTTCCATTTTTTCGATTTCTTCTAATCTTCTAATTCTTCTTCTAATTGTTTTAAAGTTAGTTAAAGTTCCACCTAACCATCTTTCAGTTACATAATAAGAATTTGATCTAATTGCTTCTTCTTTAATTGCTTCTTGAGCTTGTTTTCTAGTACCTACAAATAAAACTTTTCCACCATTAGCAACAATTTCTTTTAAAGCTGTATAAGCTTCATCGATTTTTTTAGCTGTTTTTTGTAAATCGATAATATAAATATCATCGCGAGAAGTATAGATGTATTCCTTCATTTTAGGATTCCATCTTTTAGTTTGATGTCCGAAATGAACACCAGCTTCAAGTAAGTAACTCATTGACACAACTGCCATTTTATTCATCTCCTTTTGTTATTTCTTTCAAACATTTCAAAAATACACCACTTATAAAAGCACTCGGCATAAAAATTCATGTTTGTGTTTTGTGACATTTTCTTAATTAATAAGCAATCTCCGAATGTCCAACGGTTTAAAAAAGCCATTAATATTATATCATAAAGTTTTTAAAAATAAACATATTTTTTTATAATTATATATATTTTATATATTTTTTTATAAAAAAAGAAACTTTCGTTTCTATTAATCTAACGTATAAGGATTTTGAGCTGTTCCATCTCCACCTGTAAATTCTAAATTGTTTTTTAAAAATATTACAGGTCGAACATAACCATTATTTGTAATAGTTTCAGCTCCTAAACCTCCAGACGATCCAATAACGCGAACACTAGTTGAATTTGTTCTATTCATTGTCCAAAAATTTCCATATAGATTTGAGTTTTCTATAGTATTCTTATCTACAAAATTTTTGATTAAATTCATATCAATATCATTACTGCAAAATATTTCTCCAACTGATGGTAGTCCAACACTTGTTAATAATGTTTCATCTTTAATGGATACATAATTTGAACTTGATGGATAATCACCTATATAAAACGTTTTATTTTGACCATAACGATACGTATTACTTATATTACTAGCAAAATTATTAAGAACTGTATATATTGTGTGATTTGTAGTAATAGTAGATGTACTACCATATGAAGATGTATTTGGTAATAATCCATTTAATATTACTTTTACACTGTCATTATCTTTACTTACTACTCTAAACGAACACATATTATCACTTCCACATGCATTATCATTACCATTATACGGAACATTTATATATTCCCCAACTTGTATTTCATCAATATTTGTTACTCTAATTGAACTTTTATAACTTGAAGTTAAAGTTCCTTCTCCTTCAGTTATAATAATATTATTTATTTTTATTATTGCTCGAACACCATAATTATATGTAGTAGGAACATTTACATAATCCAATCCACTAACAATTCTAGTTTGACTATTATCATATCTATTTCCCAACCAAAAATATTCATCAATATTTAAAAAAGAATTTATTCCGCCAGCTCTTTTATATTGATTTTCATTTAATAAACCCACTTTTTTAATCGTTGTTATTTCGTTAACATTTGTGTATATTCCTACATTAAATGTACTATCTAATATATTTTTTTGAATTTCACTATCTAAACTGTTCCAAAAATATTCATTTAACCATGTGTTGATATAACTTGAATTATATGTCTCTTCATTTTTCCATACACTACTTGCGGGTTGAATTGCAGTTAATGGTTGTTGAGTTATAAGTGTTAATGTATTTTCCTTTGTATCAAATTCTATTACTCGCCATTGATGTCCTCCATACCATAAAAAGTTATTACTTACTTCTTCATTAGTTCCTTTATAATAATATATATTTTCATTTGTTGTGTCTTTTACTAATCCAGTTGTATTTGATTCATTATATTGACCTAATAAAACTTTTATTAATGGACCATATTTATAATATTCTTTACATTCATTATTTAAATTGTAACTATAAATATCATTCTCTATATTTATTTCAATTTTACTATCTTGTGGTATTTCATTTCCTGTTACTGAATCATATACTTTAGTTGGTAAGTATTCTCCTTTAACTAATTCATTTACAGTTACACAATATTTATTTCCATTATATTTGGGATAATTATTGATATTGTCACTAACATATAATCCTACTGCGTTATAAAGTATTTCTTTACTAGCATCACTTATTTTACCTTTGGTACTTCTTATCGCATTTAATATTGGTGGGAATGCTAGTAAAGATATTATACCTAATATAATTACTACACCAATTAATTCCGTTAAGGTAAAAGCATTATTTTGTAAATGCCCCCCCCCCATTTTTGCTATTTGCTATTTTATTCATACTATCTAACTCCTATTCTTATATTTAAATTATACAATAATTTCTATTTAATTGTCAATTGATTAATATTTTAATTATTTATGAATATAATTTGATAGGTGACTAACTATTAAAAGTCAATAGGAATTTAAAACTTTTAAAAAAAAGTCACAAAATGGGAAAAAATCCACGACAAAAGACTTCAAAAATATTAAATTTTAAAAATTTTTGAAGTTGCCCA
>JAGHHZ010000023.1 GCA_017887425.1 Bacilli bacterium | reverse complement strand
GCATTGAACCAAGTGTTCCAAGTGTAGAACCAACAATGCCAGAGGAACCAGTAATGCCAAGCATTGAACCAAGTGTTCCAAGTGTAGAACCAACAACACTTGAAGAACCAGTAATGCCAAGCATCGAACCAAGTGTTCCAAGTGTAGAACCAACAACACTTGAAGAACCAGTAATACCAAGTATTGAACCAAGCATCCCAAGTGTGGATTCTGAAATTCCTAATATTGAGTCAGCGACAGTTACTCCAGAGGAATCAAGTCCTTTATACGAAGTTCCTATTGCTGAAGATACTACTGAAATTCCAACAATCGATGAAGCAGTTAATACTCCTATCGCTGAACAAACATTATCTACTGAAGATAATATTGCAGCGCAAAATGTTGGCACTACAATAACAGCTGCTGCTCCTAATATTCGTCTAGCATTAAATACAATAAGAGAATGTGAAAACACATTAGAAAAATATGGATTTACAGTTGATGTAGAAGAAATAGATTTTGAAGATTCATATCAAGTAATATTCAAGATAGAAAAAAAATAGCCGTTGGGCTATTTTTTTAGTTCTTTTTCAATTAATTTTTTATAAGCGGATACTCCAGGTTGATCAAAAGGATTTACATCAAGCAAATAAGCACCAGTTGCAGCTGCAGTTTCAAAATAATAAATTAACATACCTAAATTAATTTCATCTAATTTGTCTATCATTATAACATTACTTTCAACGCCTGCATCTAAATGAGCATATGCTACTTGTTTAAGCGCAATCATGTTAATATCCTCTATAGAATAGTTATATAAGTTGCTTTTTAATGTTCCTTTTTTATCTATTCCGATTATTGTTTCAAAAATAATAGGCGTTCCTTCTTGATAAAATTGTCCTAAAGAATGTAAATCTCTAGTATTATTAGATGAGCTAGGTAAAATTCCTTTTTTATCTTTGCCTTGAGTTTCACCAAATAATTGTTTAAGCCACTCAATAAAATATTCTAATTTAGGTTCATAAAAGGTAAATAATTCGACTGTTTTTCCTTGACGATACAATATATCACGAATTATTGCATATTCAAATGCTGAATCATTATTAACTTGTCTTGCTCCTAGTAGTAACTTATCGATATCAATTCCAGCTACAGCAATAGGAAGAAGGCCAACAGCTGTTAAAACTGAGTATCGTCCTCCTATTTGTTCTGGAACAATGAACGATGGATAATTATTATCATTTGCTAATTTTCTTAAGATTCCTTTTTCAGGATCAGTTGTAATAATGATTCTTCTTTTTAATTCATCCTGATTGTATTTTTCTTGCATTTTGTTATAAATGATATCAAAAGCTATACTAGGCTCTAAAGTTGTTCCTGATTTAGAAATAACATTTACAATTGTATCTTTATCTTCCATATATTCAATTAATTCGGTTAAATAAGTTTCGGATAGGGAATTACCAGCAAATATAATTTCTGGTTTTTTATTTTTAAAATATGGATTTAAGGCACTAATAATAGCTTTAGCTCCTAAAAATGAACCACCTATTCCAATAACAATAAATAATTCGCAATTTTCTTGAATATCTTTGCTAATATCTTTAATCTTGTTTAAATCACTTTGAGAAATACATTTGTCAATATCATACCAATCAAGCATTTCTCCACCAGCATTTAAAGTATTTTTGATATTAATTATTTTTTCCTTATATAATTCAATATTTTTATCTTTTATATATGTTTTAAAGTCAGTTTTTAACATTATTTCCTCCTATTTTAACAATGACTTCATGATTGTCACCATCGTCAATTAACTCAATATAATCTTTTTTAATAACATTATTATCCACAGTAATACTATTATTTTTACTTTTTTCAATTAATAAATGATAAGTTGAATCATTAAATTTATATATAATTTCAAATTTATTCCAAGTGTTTGGAACATGCGGTTTTATATAAAGTTTATTACCAACTTTGTTAAAACCTAATATATCAATCAAAGCAACGCGATAAAACCATCCCGCACTACCTGTATACCAGCTCCAGCCACCTTTAGCAGGAAAATCGCTATTACTATAAATATCAGCAGCAATTACATATGGCTCTAATTGATAAATATCAGTATCATTTTTCTCTTTTGTTCTTTCAATTGGATTAATCATTTGATAAATTTGATAAGCTGAATCATAATCTCCAACTTTTATCAAGGTTTGAATATACCATGCTACAGCATGCGTGTATTGTCCACCATTTTCTCTAATTCCAGGAGGATAATTCATAATATATCCTGGGTTATCTTTATTGTGTTGGAAAGCTGGCCATAGTAATTTAACAATTTTTAAATTCTTATCAACTAATTGTTTATCCACAGCATTCAAAATTGAAGGAATTTGTTCATCACTAGCAATTCCAGAAAGAATTGAAAAACTTTGTGAAATTAAATCAATTTTACATTCTAAATTACTTTTAGAACCTAATTTATTGTTATTATCGAAGAAAGCTCTTAAATAATATTCGCCGTCCCAAGCATTATTTTTTAAAGAATTAGCTAAATCATTTTTAAATTTCACCCATTCTTCAACATCGATCTTTTTATTGTATTTTGTTGTAAAATTAATGAATTTTTCTAATACTTGATATAGGAAGAATCCTAGCCATACACTAGTTCCTTTGCCTTCTTCTCCAACTTTATTCATTCCGTCGTTCCAATCGCCTCCACGCATAAGTGGTAGTCCATTTTCACCAATTTCGTTTTTAGCTAATTTAAGAGCTAATAAGCAATGTTCATAAAGGCTAGCTGTTTTTTCAGTATAAGAATATTCCATTCCTTTTTCCATTTCCTTCTCTGATAAGATAGGTCCATCGACAAAACATATTTGTTCATCTAAAATTGAATAATCTTGGGTAATGTCAAGGTATTCACTAGTTGCATAAATAAGCCATAAATAATCGTCTTTATATCTTGATCTTAAGCCAAATCTATTTTCTTTATGCCACCAATGAAGGACATCTCCTTCTTGAAATTGATGTTTTGCATTAAATAAAATTTGTTGGCGAGTCATTTCAGGATGAATGGTACAAATATTCATACAGTCTTGTAATTGATCACGATAACCATAAGCACCACCGACTTGATAGAAACCTGCTTTTGAATAAATTCTTGAAGTAATTGCTTGATATGCTAACCAACCATTTATCATGTAATTAAAGCTGTCATCACTAGTTTTAACTTGAATTGTGTTTAACATATTTTGCCAATATTTTTCCACATTTTTTTCTTCGTTTTTAATTTTATTTATCGAATTATATTTATTTAATAGATTATCGATATTATCTTCAGTTATTGAAGCTAACATAAAACATAAACTAATATCTTCATTACTATCAACTTCAACATAAGTTTCTATTTCTTTTGATAGAATTCTTTTAATTTTTGCATCTTCAATTGGTAAAGTGCAACTCATTAAAGTTACTAAATTAGAAAAATGTTGGCTATATTTATTTTTTAATATTACGCAATTTTCTTCTTTATTAAATTCACTTAAGATATAACGACTTGTTTTTTCTTCAGTAACGCCTAAGCAAGGATTAATCCAATAATTTAATTTTATTTTTTGGCTATTTTTGCCAGTGTTTTTAATTTTTAAATAGTAAAATTTAATCGGATCATTAGTGGCAACGAATTGCGTTAATTCAAATTCTAAATCCTTCCATTTACCTATAAAATACATTTTACCAAAACTTACTTCGGTTAGTTGATATTTTAAATGGATATCGTTTATTTTTATTCCTTCTGATGCATCTGCTAATAAAGGATCGTTAGTCCAAGAAGTCAATTTATATTCTCGGCTGTTTTCAGCATAGGTAAATCCAGTCTGATTATTTGAAACAATACTACCAAAGTTTTCATTAGCTAAAATATTACACCAAATTAAAGGCGTATCAGGATTAGTAATTACATATTTTTTTCCATTGTCACAAAATCCACCATAGCCATTATAAAATACAAGTTTATCTTTATTATATTCAATAGGTAAGCTATTTTCTCTTTTAACCGTTTCTTTTCTGCTAATAGTATTTAGTTTTTGAAGATTTAAAACAAATTCTTCTAAAGAATGAAATTTGCTACTATTAATATATATTCTAGCAGTTGTTTTAAATAGATTTATTTCATCTTCATTAACATCATCAGGATTAATTACATAGATGTTTCCTGGAGTTTTGTTGAAACTATTTAAAGCATACATATGATATTTTTCGTTATCGATTTCATCATTGATTATTTGTTTATCTTGTTCAATATAACTATTTAAAATGATTAAATCGATAAATATAGATTTACTTTTATAATATTCAAAAGCATGTAGTAATTCTTTAACTAAACTTAAATTATCTAGTTCTTCAACTTCTAATAAGATAATTGGACGATCACCAGAAATACCGAATTTCCACAATCCTGTTTGATTTAAAACGTTTTTGTGTAGAATTTCTTTTCTTTCATTATTAACGATAATATGACTAGTTTGATATAAATAATTAAGCATTGTATTGTAAAGTCGCATATCGTGTCCTGAAATGTCAACCATTTTATTAGTAACATTACTCATAATAGTTGCGACTTCAAAAGCCTTTTCAGAAATTGTATCAGGATTAGAAAATGTTTTTACGATTTCTAAAACTTGTTCTTTTGATTTCCCAAAACCGCTTATAAGATATATAGATTTTTCACTATTAGCTTTAATCTTCACATTACTTCTTAAACTGATAATAGGATCTATACAAGTTCCACTTTTATTACTAAGTTCTTTATCCAAACCAATTGGATTAGCGCCAGTTCGATTTCGTCCAATAAAATTATTACGGTTAGTTTCGTAGCTAATTTCACTATTATCATTAATTAATAATTTGTTTATTAAATAATAAGTTGTATCACTATCTCTTAATTTACGATGCATGATAACTGATTTATTTTCTTCATCATATTCACTTTGAACAAATAAATTTTGAAATGTTTTATGACTAATATCATCCATATTCTCGCTTAGTATTGGTTCAGTGTAACTTGTCAATTCTAGATTTTTATCTTTATCACCAATATTTTTAAAAGTAATTTTTCTAATTTCAGCATGATGAGTTTTAGTAACAACTACCTCTGTTGTTGTGATGATGTCGTGATCCAATCTAATAAATTTCATTTTATCTAAAGCAAAAACTACTTCATATTTTTCTGGCATTTTATTAATTGGAGCATAAGTGTTAGACCAAACATAATTAGTGTCAGTATCTTTTATATACAAGAACATACCATAATCTTGTTCTGTAATTTTACGATAACGATTTAATTGAATTGTTCGGTATCTACTAAAACCATTTCCTCGATCATTCATAAATACACTATATTTAGAATTAGAAAGGACTGAAACTTCCGGTAAAGTAGAAAGTTGATGGAAAACACGAATATCGTTAACGAATGGTTCCTTATCATAAGAATATTTTTTATATTTTGTGATATTTACATCGATTATTGGTTTTAATTGAACTTTCTCTTTGTTTAATATTTCAAAAGCATTATTATTGATATCACTAACGAAATATTTTTGTAAAATATTAGATTTTAATGTATTCGCAATACTTCCTAAAATCATTCCTTGATGATGAGCAAAATAAGAATAAACAATAGCTTCATCATCGACATCATAAGATTCATAAAAGCCATATTTTCCAAGAAGATTTAAACTTTCTAATTTTTTCATATTAGTTAATACTTCAGTTGGAAATAATGATAAGGCTAAAATAGAACTATATGGTGAAATAACAATGCGACTTCCTGAATCTTCTTGGAGTTTTAAATAAGGAGTGGCAAATGCTTTATATTTATAATTTTGAGCATCGTCTAACTCATTGTAAGCTGATTCAGATATTCCCCAAGGTAGTTTTTTATTTACTTCTTTCATAAATTCTTTTTGTGTATAAAAAGCAAAATCATAGCTTTCATCAATTAGAGTATTATCATAAGTTGGAATAAATAATAAAGGCATAAAATATTCAAAAGAAGTACCAGACCATGAAACAAGTCCTTTTTTTCTTTTATAAGTTGTAAGAGTTTTATCTAAATTAAACCAATGTTTACTTGGAACATCACCTTTGGCAATAGCTAGATAACTAGTAATTCTGCTTTCGCTAGCAAACTTATTATAATTAAATGGTTCTAAAACACCTTCATCGACATTATATCCGATACTGAAAACATCCTCTTTTGTATAAAGCTTAGAAAAATCGGTCTTCTTAATTAATTTTTGTACTTTTTCAGCTAAACTATTCTCTTTGATTGAATATAAAAATTCTTTAACAGTTATCAATGAAGCTATGAAATTACCGCTATCAACAGTTGA
The DNA here is from genome assembly GCA_017887425.1 of Bacilli bacterium. Lineage (GTDB taxonomy): Bacteria > Bacillota_I > Bacilli_A > RF39 > UBA660 > Faecisoma. The sequence goes on along the minus strand of JAGHHZ010000023.1, from coordinate 43,372 downwards.
AATGAAATGTGGAAGAATAACTTCTAAAGTATCGATTCTATACCAATTATAAAGATGTCCATTCCATTTAGGTAATTTTTCCACAGTATTAATAATTTTATCTAAATAATTTATTGTTTCTTTCTTGGAAATAAAGCCTAATTCATAAGCTGATAAAATTGATGTTAAAGATAGGCCTATATTTGTAGGAGAAGTTTTATAATCAGCCTTTTTTTCACGATTTAGTTGATAATTATCAGGAATTAAACAATTGTTTTCTAAAGTAAGATTATCTTTAAAGAAATTCCATGTTAATTTAGCGACATTATTTAAATATTCAAAATCGTTAGCTTTAATTTTTCGATTATTACTTTTAATATCTTCACTGATTGCATATGCTAAGAAAGGAGCTATCATAAAAAATAAAGCAATAATAAAGCATTCAATGGCTCTATCGCTTACAAATATTGCTAAAAGAATAATTGCTAATGAAACAACATAATTTACCCAAAATTGTCTTATGTGATTAGCAAGATTAGTTTTTACTTTTTTTGAAGCATCTTCCGCTGTCATCCATTGTAGTAAATGTTTTTTACTAATTAGCATTCGATAAAGAGAAGTCATAAATGCTTTAACATATAAATATGCGTTATAAGGAATACTAGTAAAGACTGATAACGTTCTTAAAATAAATGCTTGATAACCAAAAGCCATAATGTTGTAATATTTTAAATTTTTACTGTTTTTGCTTTGAATAGTAAATAATTGAATTATGTGGGAAATAACAGGTAAAATAACTACAAATAATATAAATAATAACCACCAATAAGGGTGAACTATAGAATAACTTGCTAGGCATATTAAAATTAACAATAAAGAAAAATCTAATAAACTTCTTCGAATATTATCAATAATCTTCCATTTCCCTAAAAGATTGATAGGATTTTTATATTTACTTCCTTTTTCATCTTTTACCTTTCTAAAAATCCAGCCGATTACTTGCATATCTCCTCTTGCCCAACGTGAACGTCTTGTAACATCGACTAAAAATTTAGAAGGAAAATCATCAAATAATTCAATATCACTAACTACCCCACATCTTAAGTAGTTACCTTCTAATAAATCGTGACTTAAAATAAGTTGATTAGGAAATCTTCCTTTTAAAATTGTTTGATAAACCTCTAAATCATAAATTCCTTTTCCAATAAAACTTCCTTCTGAAAAAACATCTTGATAAAAATTAGGAACGATAGTTGAATATGGATCTAGTCCCCCTATTCCTGCATAAATTTGAGAAAATAAGGATTGATTAGTTGATTCAACATCGACACTTATTTTAGGCTGCAAAATACCATATCCTTTTATTACTTTTGTTTTTTCTTCATTTAGGATAGGTTTATTGATTGGATGAGCCATTGTTCCAACTAATTTTAAAGCGCTGTTTAAAATCAATTGTGTATCAACATCTAAAGTAATAACATATTTAATCTTATGTTTAAAATTATTAAATGTATGAATCTGAAACCAATAATTTTGTTCTTCTTCACTCATATTATTTAAAATTAAATCATTAAAGTGTAATAATGCACCTCTTTTTCTTTCAAATCCAAGATGACATCCTTCACTTTCACTATATTTTCTAGTTCGATAAGCAAAATAGAAGATCTCTTCTTTATATTTTTTGTTTAATTCGTTAACTTTTGCAATACCCGCTTTTTTTACTTCGTCATCTTTTGCAAATGTTTCTGTTTTACTTTCACAAGCATCTCCTAAAAGAGTAAAATAAAGATTTTTTGATTTATTTGCCAAATAATAAGCTTCTAATTTATTAAATACTTCATCAACTTTCTCTTTATTTTTTAAAATAGTAGGAATAACTACCATCGTTTTGTAATTTTTAGGTATTCCCTTTTCAAAATCTAATTTTGCCAAAGGTTTTGGTGGAAATATTTTAAGATAAATTTTATTTAAAAAAGTTATAACAATTTCACTTACTGGAATAAGTAAAATTAAAAATCCTAGCCATTTAACAGGTATAAAATAAAGTGATAAGAGAATAGATAAACTGACACTAATAACAGTTACTAACAATAAATAGATAACAACTTTTATACCATCGTTTTGACTTTTAAACAAAACATTACCAATATTATTGTCAATGTTAATTAGTTTTTCGGTTAATTCAATAATATCAACTTTTTTCTTTTTAGCTAATTTTATTAATTGTCTACGATAGGCGTTTTTTGTTTCAAGTGTCATCATATTGTAATAAGGATCTTTATTTAAAATTTTTTCAATATCACAAAGATTATGAACTAGACTTTCAATTTCAATATTATCAATTTGTTTTATACTGTGGAAAATATTAGCAACCAAAATATTACTATTTGTGTTATTAAAATGCTCTTTATTTATAACGTCTTTTAAAGATATTTTTCTGCTTTCTAAAATTTTATTAAATTGCTTAAATATTTCATTGGAATTTTTTCCAAATTTTTTAATTTTATCATTAAATATAGTGATTGCTGATAATGAACTGTAAAAATCTTCATAAAAATAATTTTCTAATTTGATTTTGCCTTTTTTTAAATAATCTTTTTGTATTTTCTTGATAATATTATCGATATTAGCTTTTTCTTTTAATTCATTACTTTCATTTTGACAGATTTCACTCAACTTGTTAATAATAATAATCGATAAAGTAACTGGAATTATTTTTATTTCTTGATACTTTAAATGAATATTGTTTTTTTTACAATAATCATTAATATTTTCAATTAAGCTAAGTTGATCAATTTTATAATTTCTAAATTCCAAAATATGCGTCAAAATATTAACTAAATTGATATTTTTATATAAATAACGATTTTCTTTTTTATTTTTATAAAAATGTTTTATTTCATTTTCTTTTTCAACTAATAAATAATAATTATCAATAATCCATTCGTTTGTTATACCAATAAAATAATGCTGTTTTGTTATTTTTATTAATTCATTATAATGTTTAGTAATTATTTTTAAATCTCTTTTAGTTTTCAAATTATCCCTGCTTTCCAACATTTTTACTAATATATTATATTTTTTAAATTTATGTAAATTATTTTTTAGTTAGATTCTTCTAATATTACTTTTATTTTTCTATAATGTTCTATTAGTTTTTTTTCTATGCCTTTTTGACAGTTAGCCGGTGAAGTCGAAGGTAGCTTTATATCAACAATTTTTGTACTTTTAAAAATGTATTTTTGATATAACTCATGAGCTTTATTTCCATTTGTAAAAATATACTTAATTTTACTATTTTTAATAAGCTTACTTATATCATTTGGTATTACATTTTTAATTGAACTATCACTTGAACCATCAATTTCACAACTTTTTATAACATCAAATAAAGCAATATGATTATTCAATAAAAAATCTATTTTTTCTTCATTTGTTGTTAGATTTTCCTCGTTAAAAATTATTCCTAATATTTTCCAAAACCTATTTTTAGGATTACTATAATAAAAATTATTTTTTCTAGATATAACCGAAGGAAAACTTCCTAAGATTAATACGATACTATCTTTGTTATAAATTGGTTTTAATGGATGAACTATCGACATTTTCTCACCTATTTAATTATATCATATTTATCAAGATAACAAAAACATTGTTTTTTATATAATTTTATTGTATTATTATTGAAGAAATATTTTATTAAAAGGAGGCAAAAATGTTTGAGTTAGTATCAAAATTCGAGCCAAGTGGCGATCAGCCACAGGCGATTGAAAAATTAGTCGAAGGAATTAATGATAATAAAAAATATCAAGTTCTATTAGGAGCAACTGGCACAGGTAAAACTTTTACAATTGCTAATGTTATAGCTAAAGTTAATAAACCAACTCTAGTTTTAGCTCACAATAAAACTCTAGCTGGTCAACTTTATGCTGAATTAAAAGAATTATTTCCTAATAATCGAGTTGAATATTTTGTTTCATATTACGATTATTATCAACCTGAAGCATATGTGGCTAAAACAGATACTTATATTGAAAAAGATGCTGCAATTAATGATGAAATTGATGAACTAAGACATGCTGCAACTGCTTCATTACTTAATCGAAGAGATGTTATTGTTGTTGCCTCTGTATCTTGTATTTATGGAATTGGAGAAAAAGAAGAATATCGTAGTAAAATGTTAAATTTAACTGTTGGTGACAAAATAGAGCGCAATCAAGTTTTAGAAAAATTAGTTGAAATGTTATATGAAAGAAATAATTTAGATTTAAAAAGAGGTTGCTTTAGAGTTCGTGGCGATATTTTAGAAATTGTTCCTATTTCGCAACATAATCATGCTATTAGAATCGAATTTTTTGGTGATGAAGTAGACAAGATTGCTGAAGTGGATATTTTAACAGGTAAAATAATCAACAATAAAAAATCAGTTTCAATATTTCCCGCTAGTCATTTCGTAACTAGTGATGGTAAATTAAAAATAGCTATTGAAAATATCAGAAAAGAACTTGAGGAACAACTAGAAAAATTTAAAAAAGAAAATAAATTACTTGAGTATCAAAGATTACAGGAAAGAACTAATTATGATTTAGAAATGCTAGAAGAGACAGGATTTTGTCGTGGTGTGGAAAACTATTCAAGACCATTAGCACTAAAACCACCAGGAGCAACACCTACTACTTTAATAGATTTCTTTGATAAAGACTTTTTAATGGTAGTCGATGAATCACATGTGACTTTACCTCAAGTAAGAGGTATGTATAATGGTGATCGTGCCAGAAAAGAAGTATTAGTAAACTATGGTTTTAGATTACCAAGTGCTTTAGACAATCGTCCTTTAAAGTTTGATGAATTTGAATCAAAAATAAATCAAGTTATTTGTATTTCTGCTACTCCAGGCGATTATGAATTAGAAAAAACAAATCATCAATATGTTGAACAGATAATTCGTCCAACCGGTCTATTAGATCCAGAAATCACTGTAAAACCGGCTAAAGGACAGATTGACGATTTAATTAATGAAATAAACAAACAAATTAGTAACAATGAAAGAACTTTAATTACAACATTAACGATTAGAATGGCTGAAGAACTAACTAATTATCTAAAAAAATTAGATATCAAAGTTGCTTATTTACACACGGAAGTAAAAACTTTAGAACGGTTAAAAATAATCAGTGATTTAAGAAAAGGAAAATATGATGTTTTAGTTGGAATTAATTTATTACGTGAAGGATTAGATATTCCTGAAGTAAGTTTAGTTGCTATATTAGATGCTGATAAACAAGGATTTTTAAGAAGTGAGCGTAGTTTAATTCAAACAATTGGTCGAGCTGCTAGAAACGCTAATGGAAGAGTCATCATGTATGCTGATATTATTAGCGATTCAATGGATAAAGCTATTAAAGAGACTAATCGTCGTCGAGAAATTCAAGAAAAATATAATAAAGAACATAATATTATCCCTAAAACAATTATTAAAGAAATTAGAGAAGTTGTTACTAACAATCAAGAATTAGAAAAAGAACCAAGTAAAATGACTAAAAAAGATAAACAAAAATTAATGATTGAAATTGAAAAAGAAATGAAAGAAGCTGCTAAGAATTTAGATTTTGAAAGAGCTATGGAATTAAGAGATATATTATTTGAATATAAAAGCTCTGACTAATTTAAAGTATATAATTTGACTTTTATAAAGTGTATGTGTTGACTTTTGTAAAGTTATATTATAAAATTATATATGGTGATGATTATGTATGCAAGAGAAGCTGAACAAATGATTAAAGAAGTTAATAAAACTTTTCCGGTTCTTTTAGTAACAGGTCCAAGACAAGTGGGGAAAACAACTTTATTGTTGAATTTAAAGCCACAAAATATGGAGTATATTACTTTAGATGATGAGGTATTAAGGACACAGGCTCAAGAAGACCCTAAATTATTTTTAGAGGAACATCCTGCGCCTTTATTAATTGATGAGGTTCAGTATGCTCCACGATTATTTTCCTATATTAAAATTAATGTTGATAAAAAACAAAAAAATGGGATGTATTGGTTGACGGGATCACAACAATTTCATTTGATGAATAATGTTAGTGAATCCTTAGCTGGAAGAGTTGGTATAATTAATTTAAATAGTTTTACTTATTCAGAAATAAATAAAGTAAAAAATAAGAAATTATTTGATCCAATAACTTTAAATAAAGTTCCGAAAATTAGCGTTAATAAAATATTCGAAATTATTTTTAGAGGTGGCATGCCAAGATTATATATGGAACAAGAAATGTCAACAAATTTATATTTTCAAGGATACATTGATACTTATATTTCCAGAGATGTTAAACTATTGACTCAAGTAGGAAATGAATCATCGTTTCGTAAATTTATTGTTAGTGTTGCCTCTAAAACTGGTGAACAATTAAATTATACAACTTTAGCTAATGACGCAGGCATTAGTGTCCCAACCGCCATTAATTGGTTATCGATTCTTACTACTTCTGGTTTAGTTTACTTGCTAGAACCATTTATGTCTTCTTCTTTAAAACGTTTAACGCATATTCCTAAAATAATTTTTATGGATACTGGCTTAGCTTGTTATTTATCTGGATTTAGTAGTGCTAAAGAATTGCAAATGAGTTCTAATTCTGGTCATTTTTTAGAATCTTTTATTATTAGTGAAATAGTAAAATCATATAACGCCAAAGGTATTAGGCCTAATATATCTTACTATCGCGATAAAGAAAAGAATGAAATTGATTTGTTATTTTACAAGAATGATACTTTATTTCCTTTTGAAATAAAAAAAACAGCATTACCAACTAAAGAAATGATTAAGAATTTTAAAAAAATTAAAAATCATGGTAAAAAAATTGGTCAAGGTGGAATTATTTGTTTTTACGATACTTTGACTAAATTAGATGATGATAATTATATAGTACCTATATCTTCAGTTGTTAATAATCATTAAATTCAAGTATTAAATCTTGAATTTTTTGTTAACAAATTATCTATTCATGATATAATTAATAATAGAAAGGAATGACGATATGAATCCAGTTTTATTAGATTTAGGTTTTATTAAAATATATTGGTACTCAATAATGATTTTATTAGGAATTTTTGTGGGAGGATCATTTATAATTAAAGAAGCTAAGAAATTTAAAATACCAGAAGATTATATTATAAATTTAATTTTATTTTGTATGTTGTTTGGTATATTAGGAGCAAGATTATATTATGTAGCTTTTAATTGGAGTTATTATAGTAATCATCTTCTTGATATTATTAAAATTTGGGAAGGTGGTCTAGCTATTCATGGTGGTATATTATTTGGTTTAATCTTTATTATATTTTATACTAAAAAATATAAAGTTAATACTTGGCGAATGCTAGATATCGTCGTTGTTGGATTAATAATAGGTCAGGCAATCGGTCGCTGGGGAAATTTCTTTAATGGTGAAGCTCATGGACCAGCTACTACTTTAGAAGTTCTTCAAAAATTATTTATTCCAGAATTTATTATTGATGGAATGAATATTCATGGAATGTACTACCACCCTACTTTCCTATATGAATCATTATGGTGTCTATTAGGATTTATTTTCCTATTATTATTTAGAAGAAGATACTATTGTAAAATTGGTGAAACAACAGGATTATATCTTGTTTGGTATGGAATAGGACGTTATATTATTGAAGGATTAAGAACAGATAGTTTAATGTTATTTGATTTTAAAATAGCCCAGATAATCTCTTTAGCAGCTGTTATAATAGGATTAATCATATTATTAGTTAAGTCACGAGGTTCTAGATTAATTAATCGTTATAATGATATGGAGAATATTGATGAAATTAGATTTTGATTGTGTTGTAGTCGGCGCTGGTATCGCCGGAATGACTGCTGCTATTTATTTAAAAAGATCAAATTTAAATGTATTGATTTTAGATAATGATGCTCCAGGTGGCTTACTAAATAAAATTAGTTCAATTGAAAACTATCCAGGGTTTACAAGTATCAGTGGACCAGATTTAGCTAGTAAAATTTATGAACAAGTTACTAATTTAGGTATTGAAATTCGCTATGGTAAAGTAATATCTATTAATAATCACCAAGTTATAACTGATTTAGAAACAATTAATACTAAAAAAGTAATATTAGCTATTGGTCGTAAAGCTCGTAAACTAGAAAATACTAATAATTTAAAAAATGTTAGTTATTGTGCTTTATGTGATGCGAATTTTTATAAAGATAAAATAGTGGCTATTGTTGGATATAGTAATTCGGCAATGGAAGAAGCTTTATATTTATCTGATATTTGTAAAAAAGTCATTATTATCGGTCGTGGTAAAGAATTTAAAGGTGAAGATTCTTTAGCCGATAAAATAAGAAATAAAGAAAATATTGAAGTTCAGTTAGAGTGTGTTATTAAAACATTGGATAGTAATAATGGTATTCTAAATAAAATTATTACAAACAAAGGTGAATTTGAAGTAGATGGCATGTTTATTGCTATCGGTTATGAACCTAATACTGAATTTTTAAAAGATATTACTAAAGATAAAGGCTATATTATAGTCGATAGTAAAATGAAAACAAATATTGATTATATCTTTGCTTGTGGTGATATTATTAAAAAAGATGTCTATCAATTAACAACGGCTGTTGGTGAAGCAACAACGGCAGCTATTAATGTTAAAAAAGAAATAGATTCTTAAGCGGTTTAATATTTAAATCGTTTTTTCTTTATAAAAATTATGATATAATTAATTAAACAAACAAATAAAATTAAGTGGTGATGTAAATGAATAAAAAAGTTGTTGTTTTAGGTGGAGGAACAGGTTTATCTACCCTACTTCGTGGATTAAAACAATTTCCAATCGATATAACAGCGATTGTTGCTGTATCTGATGATGGAAGAAGTACAGGAAAATTAAGACAAGAGTTCAATGTTCCTGCAGTTGGAGATGTTAGACAGGTTATTGTAGCCTTGTCGGAAACTGAGCCATTAGTTCAGGATTTGTTGAATTATCGTTTTAAAACTAATAGTGATTTAAATGGTCATGCTTTAGGAAATTTGTTACTTACGGCCCTTATAAATGTTGCTGGGAATATGTCAACTGGAATAGAATCATTAGGTAAAATTTTAAATTTAAAGGGTAAAGTTTTACCTCTAACAGAAGATAACGTTACTTTGATGGCAAGAATGGAAAATGATAGCATTATTGAAGGAGAACATAATATTACCGAATATAAAGGAAAAATAAAAGAAATTTTTTATAAAGAAAAGCCAGAAATTAATAATGATGTAATAAGAGAAATAAAAGAAGCTGATTTAATTATTTTAAGCATGGGTAGTTTATATACTAGTTTATTACCTAATTTAATATGCGATGAAATAAAACAAGCTATTGATGAAAGCAAAGCTGAAGTTATGTATATTTGTAATATTATGACGCAACCTGGAGAAACTGATAAATTTACAGCTAGCGATCATGTCAACATAGTTAATAGCTATTTAAATAAAAAGAAAATAGATATTATTTTAGCCAATACAGGCTCAATAACAAAAGTTATGAAAGAAAAATATGCTAGTTTAGAGCAAAAAGATCCGGTTACATTTGATAAAAAGAATTTAAAAAATATGAATGTTAAAATAATTTCTGATGATTTTGTCGCTATTAGTGATGGCATGTTAAGACATGATACAACTAAATTGGGATTCCATATCTATTCGTACTTGATTTTAGGTAGGTGATTAAATGTCTTTTACTAGTATTGTTAAAAATGAAGTAAGTAAACTAGAAACAAATGAATTAGAGAAAATAGCTGAATTATCAGCTATAATTTCTAATGGTGCTATTATTGATAAAGAAATTAAAATAACGACCGAAAATGCTAGTATAGCGAGAAGAATTTATAATTTAGTTAAAGACCTATATCAAATAAGTCCTTTAATTACGATAAGAAGAATTAGTAAAAAAAATTTATATATTTTACAAATTAAAAATAAAGAAATTTTAAAGAATTTAGGAATCTATGAAAAGAAATTATTAAAAATACCTAAAGAATATATTATTGATGATGAAGAATCAGTTAGAGCTTATTTAAGAGGTTTATTTTTAATGACTGGTTCACTAAATGACCCAAAGACCGCAAGATATCATTTAGAATTCACTGTTGATAGTCGAAATTATGCTTTATTTATCAAACAATTATTAAATAGATATCAGTTGAATAGTAAAGTCATAAAAAGAGGAAATAAATACATGATTTATGTCAAAGAAGCTGAAAAAATAGGTGATTTTTTAAGAATAATCAATGCTTATAATGCCGTTATGTATTTTGAAGATATTAGAATATATAGAGATCACAAAAACATGACTAATAGGTTAAATAATTGTGAACAAGCTAATGTTGATAAAATTATTGAAACAGCTAACAAACAAATTAAAAACATCGAAATAATCAAAGATAAAGTCGGTTTAGATTTGTTAGATGAAAAAGAAAGAATTGTCGCTGAATATCGTTTAAAATATAAAGACATATCACTATTAGAATTAAGTGATATAATATCGATTGAAACCGGTAAAAAAATAACTAAATCAGGTATTTATCACCGACTAAAAAAAATCGATGATATTGCTAATAAAATAAAAAATAAATTATGAGAAAATGTGAAACAAAACTATTTTCTCTTTTTATTATCAACATTTTATAGTATAATATTGATGGGTGAAAAAAATGGAACAAATTTTTAAAACACTAACACAATTAATAAAAAATAATGATGATATTTTAATCATGACACATAAAAATCCTGACTTTGATGGAATGGGTTCAGCTATTGGATTACAACAAATTATCCACAGTTTTAAAAAAAATAGCTACATTGTTTTAAACAGTAATGAAAAAAATAAATCATTAGATGAAAGTTATGATTTATTAAAGGAAAATGATTTGTATTTTAATCCAATCCTTAAAACGAAAGCCAATAGTGTTATTAAAGAAGATACATTATTGATAATTTTAGATACCCATAAGGCCGAAATGACAGAATTACCAGAATTAATTAATAAGTCTAAAAATGTTGTCATTATTGATCACCACATTAAAAGTAAGGATTATATTAAAGATGCTACATTAACTTATATAAATGCTAATCTATCAAGTACCGTTGAATTTGTTACTAAATATTTTAAGTATTTAAATAAGACAGTCGATCCAATAATTGCTACTTTTATGTTAGTTGGTCTGGAAATAGATACTAATAATTTTAGATTAAAAACAACTAAAGATACATATGAAGCAGCTTCTTTTTTGTCACAATTAGGAGCAGATAATGTTTTAAAACAAGAATTGTTGCAAGAAAACAAAGATGATTATATCAGAAGACAAAAATTGATTGAAAAGAGTTATATGGTTAATGAAAATATGGCTTTATGTATTGCTGATAATCAAATATATGAAAGTAAAGATTTAGCTTATATTGCTGAACAGTTACTACAATTTGAAAATGTCGCTGCCTCTTTTGTGATTGGTCATTTATCTAAAGATACAATCGGTATTAGTGCAAGATCACTAGGAAATATTAATGTTGAAGAAATAATGGCTAAATTAGGTGGCGGAGGTCACTTAACTGAAGCGGCTACGCAAATAAAAAATAGTACATTAAAAAAAGTTGAAAAACAATTAATCGAACAGATTGGAGGTACTAAATGAAAGTAATATTTATTAAAGATCTAAAAGGTCAAGGGAAAAAAGGTGAAATAAAAGAAGTAAAAGATGGATATGGAACTAACTTTTTAATAAAAAATGGTTATGCTGTTTTAGCTAACGAATCTAATCTAAAACATTTTAACACGCAAAAAAACAAAGAGTTATTAGAAGAAAGTTTATATATTAAAGAATGTGAAAAAATAAAAGAACAGCTAGAAAAACTAAAAATTAATATTAAAGTTAAAGTTGGAAAAGAAGATAAAGTATTTGGTAGTGTTAGTACTAAACAAATAGTAACTGAGTTGAAAAAACTAAATTTCGATATTGATAAGAATAAAATAAAAATAACTACTCCCCTATCTAGTTTGGGAACACATGTTGTAGCTATTGAACTTCACAAAAAGGTTATTGCTAATTTAAAAATCAATTTAATAAAGTAGGTCGATATTATGAAAGAAAAGATAATCCCTCATAGCATTGAAGCTGAACAAGCTGTTTTAGGTTCGATGTTTTTGACTAAATATGCTTTGCAAAAAGGTATAGAAAGTTTAAATGAAAATTTATTTTATTTAGATAGTCATAGTAAGATTTTTTCTGTTATTAGGGATTTAGCAGAAAATAGTAAACCGATTGATATAATGACAGTAAGTGAAGAACTTAAAAAAAGAAACTTACTTAATACAGTTGGTGGAATTGAATATTTAACAGAAGTAGCTCGTAGCGTTCCGACTGCTGCTAATATTGAGGAATATATTAGAATCGTCGAAGAGAAAGCAATATTAAGAAGATTAATTGATGAAGGAACAGCTATTGTAACAGAGGCTTATAATTCAACTAATTCAATCAATGAAATTTTAGATAATGCTGAAACAAAAATTTTAAATGTCGTTAAAACAAGAAAAGGTACAGAATTTAGAAGTATTCAGGATGTATTGTTTAAAACGCAATCTGATTTGGAAAAAATGTCTAAAAATAAAGGCGAAATGACTGGTATTGCTACTGGATTTTATAAATTAGATAAGATAACTTCTGGATTACATCCTAATGAATTAATCATTATAGCTGCTCGCCCTGGTATGGGTAAAACAGCCTTTGCTTTAAATTTAGCCACTAATATGGCTATTAGTGGTAAAACAGTTGCTTTATTTAACATGGAAATGAGCGCTGAACAATTAGCGATGCGTATGTTAGCATCAGTAGGTCAAATTTTTGGTGATAAATTAAAAAGTGGTAATTTAAAAAATGATGATTGGCGAAGAGTCAATGAAGCTATTAGTCGTTTGGCTGATACTAAAATGTATATTGACGATACAGCTGGTATGACAATTAGTGAAATAAGAGCTAAATGTCGAAGACTTGCTTCAATGAAAGATGGATTAGATGTTATTATCATCGACTATTTACAATTGATCCAAGGTTCTGATCGTTATAAAGGAAATCGTGTTCAAGAAGTAACGGAAATTTCACGAAATTTGAAAACTTTAGCAATGGAGTTAAAAGTTCCAGTTATTGCTCTATCACAATTATCACGTAGTGTTGAAGGCAAAGGAAGAAAAGATAACCGTCCTATCTTAAGTGATTTAAGGGAATCTGGTTCAATTGAGCAAGACGCAGATATTGTAGCTATGCTTCATCGTGAAGATTATTATAACCGTGAAGCATTAATCGATGAAAATACTAGTCGAACTACTTTAATTATTGCTAAACACCGTAATGGTCCTGTTACGGATATTCCTCTTATTTTTAAAACTAATACTAGTACATTCAATTCTGTCGATGAAAGTGTAGAAGGTGATTAATTTGAAAAAAATAGGTTCTATTATAACTTGTTTAATTTTAGGTGTTGTTTTATTTGTTATTTGTTTTGATTATAACAAACGTGAATACCCTAATGAATTTTATAATGTTTATCTAGATGGAGAGTATTTAGGTGTTATTGAATCTAAATCTGCTTTAGAAAATTATATTGATGAAAAAGCTAACCACCTTATAAATATTGAAAATGTAACTACCACTTATTGTGAAGATGAAAAATCTTTAGAACAGATAATAGCTGAAGAAAATCTTCAAGAAGTAATTGATAATAGCAAAGATCATGAGTATTATCAAAATAATGATGGTCTAAATTGTATAGATATTACAATTGAAGATGGCGATACAATAGAAACAGTTTATACTCCAGAAGGATTAAACATCGAAAAAATTTTAACTTTTTCAGATAATTTAAATACTGTTGAAGAAATATACTCTAAGATTGTTAATTTGAAATCATTTACAATTAGAGGCTATCAGTTTACTATTAAAAATCCTGATGATGAAAATGAGAATGTTTATATTTATGTTACAGATAAAGATATTTTTGAACAAGCCACTAATAAATTAATTGAAACTTATGTTGGAACAGAAACATATCAAGAATATCTAAATGATACTCAACAACCAATTGAAACAGTTGGAACTTTAGTTGAAAATGTCTATATTGAAGATGAAATAACGGTTAAAGAAATACAAATTCCAATTGATGAAGTTATATACACAGATGCAGACGATTTAACGCAATTTCTATTATACGGAAACGAACCAGTAACAACTACTTATACTGTTCAAGAAAACGAAATGATTCGTGATATTGCTTTTAACAATAAGATAAGTAATCAAGAATTTTTAATTTCAAATCCAAGATATCGTGATGAGAATAGTTTAATCACTGCTGGAACAGAAGTTTTAATTAAAGAAACTAATCCACAGTTAAGTGTGGTTATGGAATTATATGTTGTCGAAGATAAAGAAAGTGATTATGAAACAATTTATCAGTATGATGAAGATGAATATATTGGTTATGAAGAAGTTGTTCAAGAAGGAGAAGCTGGATTAGAAAGAGTTAGTCAAAAACAAAAAGTCGTCAATGGAGATATTGCTTTCGTTGAACCGGTTGGTAAAGAAACTTTAAAAAATACAATTGATGAAATAATTGTAAAAGGCGATAAATATGTTCCAAATGTTGGCGATGTGAATAACTGGGCTTGGCCTAGTGTCAGTGGTTGGGTAATTACTACTGATTATGCATGGCGAATCCACCCAATTACCGGTGGCCGTGATTTCCACGATGCTTTAGATATCGCCGGAATGGGTTATAACTCCCCTATTTATTCAGCTAATAACGGAACAGTAATTATTAAAGAATATCGTTATGACTATGGTAATTATATGGTAATTGATCACAATAATGGTTATTATACTGTTTATGCCCATATGAATAAATTTATGGAAGGCGTCGATATTGGTACTACTGTCGCTCGTGGTCAACAAATTGGATATGTCGGATCCACAGGATATTCAACCGGACCTCATATTCACTTTGAGGTATGGAAAGATTGCCGTTACTGTAAAATAAATCCTTGGAGTCTATATTAATGAAAATATCTGTTTTAGCGTCAGGTTCTAAAGGCAATTGTACTTATATTGAAACTGATCATACTAAGACATTAATCGATGCTGGAATGAGTAATTTATATATTGAAAAAAAACTAATATCATTAGGAATTAATCCTGATGATATTAATAGTATATTTATTACTCATCCTCATGTTGATCATGTGGCAGGGTTAAAGGTTTTTGTGAAAAAACACCATCCAACTGTTTATTTAACTGCTAAAATGTATGAAGAATTAAAAGATGATCTTATCGATTATGTTATTATCGAAGATAAAGTAGTATTATCTGATTTAACTGTTGACTTTTTTAAAACTTCTCACGATGCATCTGATTCAGTTGGCTATATATTTAATAGTAATGATAAGGAATTTGTTTATGTAACTGATACTGGATATATCAATTTTAAAAGCTTAAAAAAAATAGTTAATAAAGATTTTTATGCTTTTGAAAGTAATCATGATATTGAAATGCTTATGAATAATCCTAATTATCCATATCATATTAAACAAAGAATTTTAGGCGATAAAGGACATTTATCGAATATGCAATGTGCGGAATATTTAAAAAAAATAGTGGGAAATAAAACTAAATATGTTGTTTTAGCCCATCTTTCTGAACAAAATAATACTCCGACTTTAGCTTTAGATAATATAAAGTCAAAATTAGACGATAGCATTAAAATAATTATCGCTAGTCAAAATGAAAATACCGAGTTGATAGAAATATGATTAAAATAATATGTGTGGGAAAATTAAAGGAAAAATATTTATTTGACGCTTGTCAAGAATATTTAAAAAGGATTACTAAATATACTAAAATAGAAATAATTGAGTTAAAAGATAGTAATATTTTAGAAGAAAAAGATAATATTTTAAAACATATCAACAAAGATTATATTATTACTTTGGATATTGAGGGAAATAGTATAGACTCCCCTACTTTAGCTAAAAAAATCGATAATATTTTAATTAGTAATCCTAATATTACTTTTATTATTGGTGGCTCATATGGCTTACATCAAGATATTAAAAATTTAAGTAATTATAGTCTGTCTTTTTCTAAATTAACATTTCCTCATCAATTATTTAGAGTTATGTTATTAGAGCAAATATACCGTAGTTTTAAAATAATGAATAATGAAACTTATCATAAATAATCCATCTATAATGATGGATTTTTATATTTCTTAAATAATTGTTTTTTTTACTAAAAAATTATATAATATAATTATATCAAGGAGGACATATGATAGAAACACCACATATAAAATGTAATAAAGAAGATATCTCTGACATTGTTTTATTGCCTGGAGATCCATTGAGAGCTAAATTTATAGCTGAAACTTATTTAGAAGATTATAAATTAGTAAATAGTGTTAGGAATATGTTAGCCTATACCGGTTTTTATAAAGGAAAGAAAATAACTGTTTTTTCTTCTGGTATGGGACTAGCTAGTGCTACTATCTATTGTTATGAGTTATACAAGTTTTTTGATGTTAAATATATTATTAGAATTGGTTCATGTGGAAGCAATAATCCTGATATAAAATTGTTAGATATTATATTATCGACATCTAGTTATACGGAAACTAATTTTAGCTATACGTTTAATTCGGAAAACATTCATGAAGTAAATTCTAGTAGTAAATTAAATGACATTATTATTGATAAAGCTAAAGCAAAAAATATCGATTTGAAGTTGGGTAAAACAGCTTGTAACTTAATTTTCGACCCTTACATGGAAGACAAAGAAAGTTATAATAAACGATTACCTAAAGATGTAATAGCTAGTGAAATGGAAGCCTTTGCTTTGTTTTATATAGCTAATAAGTTAAGAAAACAAGCTAGTTGCTTACTTACAGTATCAGATTCTGTTTATGAAAATAAACAAATAAGTACATCAGAACGTCAAAACAATTTAAAAGAAATGATCGAATTAGGTTTAGAATCTTGTTTGGAGGTAGAATAATGGAATTGATGGAAAAAGCTATTGAAGCTAAAAAAAATTCATATAGCCCCTACTCTAACTTTAAAGTTGGTGCGGCTTTATTAACAAAAGATGATGAAATTTATACAGGATGTAATATAGAAAGTGTATCTTATACACCAAGTTGCTGTGCTGAGCGAACTGCCTTCTTTAAAGCTGTTAGTGAAGGTAGAAAAGAGTTTAAAGCCATTGCTATTACTGGCGATACGCCATTTTGTTATCCATGCGGCGTGTGCCGTCAAGTTATGAGTGAATTTTGTGACGATGATTTTAAAATATATGTGGGAAATGATAAAGAATATAAGGAATATACTTTAAAAGAGTTATTACCCTATTCTTTCGATATGGAGTAATTTATGACAATGTATGATATTATTGAAAAAAAGAAAAATAATTTAAAATTAACTAAAGAAGAAATTTCTTTTTTTGTAAGTGGCTATGTTAATAATGAAATACCTGATTATCAAGTATCTAGTCTACTTATGGCAATAGTCTTAAATGGTATGAATGATGAAGAAACAACTAACTTAACGATTGCTATGGCTAATTCTGGGGATAAAATAAAATTTAATTTTAATGCTGCGGATAAACATTCAACTGGCGGAGTTGGCGATAAAACAACCCTAATTGTTGCACCAATTGTAGCAAGTCTTGATTGTAAAGTAGCTAAAATGAGTGGCCGAGGTTTAGGATTTACAGGCGGAACAATCGATAAATTAGAATCAATCCCAGGATTTAAAGTTCAATTAACTGATGATGATTTTATTAATCAAATTAATAATATTAATATTGCATTAATCAGTCAAACTAAAAATATTGCTCCGGCTGATAAAAAAATATATGCTTTAAGAGATGTAACAGCAACTGTCGATAGTATACCTTTAATTGCTTCTAGCATTATGAGTAAAAAAATAGCTAGTGGTGCTTCCAATTTAGTTTTAGATGTTAAAGTAGGAACAGGAGCTTTTATGAAAAATATTGAAGATGCTAAAAAACTAGCCATAACTATGGTTAATATTGGAAAAAACGCTAATATTAATACTTTAGCCGTATTATCAAATATGAATCAACCTTTGGGAAATAATATCGGTAATGTTTTAGAAGTGAAAGAAGCTATCGAAGTGCTAGAAGGTAATGGCCCTATTGATTTAAAAGAATTGTCTATTGAATTAGCTACATATATGGTTAGTTTATATAAAAATATCGATTATAATTTAGCTAAACAAGAAGTATTAAAAACATTAGAAAGTAAACAAGCTTTAAATAAATTTCATCAATTTATTAATGCTCAAGGTGGTAACATAGAAAAAATAAGTTTTAATCCTAAATACGAATATAAAGTATATTCTAAAAAGCAAGGTTATATAACTAAAATGAATACTGAAGAAATCGGTAAAATAGCATCCTTATTAGGAGCAGGAAGAATGACTAAAGATGATATTATCGACTATGAAGCAGGAATTATTTTAAATAAAAAAATCAATTATTATGTTAAAGAAAATGATTTATTAGCCACTCTTTATACTAATAAAGAAATTGATTTAACCAATGATTATTTAAAGGCAATTGAAATAACTGAACAACCAATTGAAAATGAACTAATTATCGAGGTGATAAAATGAACGAAGTAGTAAATAGATTAATAAAAAACAACAGAACCATTTCAACAATGGAATCTTGTACTGGAGGATTATTAGCTAGTGAAATAACTAATATCCCCGACTCTAGTAAAATTCTTAAATTTAGTGCAGTAACTTATTCTAATGAATTTAAAATAAAAATGGGTGTTAATAGTGATACTATCGATAAGTATACGGTTTATAGTGTTGAAGTAGCTATGGAAATGAGTAAGGCAATAACAGATTTTACTAATTCTGATTATGGGGTTGGTATTACTGGACAATTGAAAAAAGCTGATGACGCTAATCCTACTGATAATGATAATTTAGTTTACGTTAGTGTATATGATAGAAATAAAAACTATTATTATACGATGAGTTTAGAAGCACTAGATTTACCAAGAAGTGAAAATAAAAAATATGTCGTAAATAGAATCATTGATTTGCTTAAAACAATCGTATAAAAATAATAATTAAAAACCAATATTAATTAGGTGAGAAACATGAAAAAATTAATATTGGTTATTTTTATGATTATTTGCTTTTATGTTTGTTTGGGACATGTCAGCAGTTTAGTAATACCAGAAGACGCTTTAAGGATCAGAGTGATAGCTAATAGTAATAGCGAATATGATCAAAATATTAAAACGTTAGTTAAAGATAATATTCAATATAAAATGTATGACTTATTAAAAGATACTAAAGGTGTTGATGAAGCAAGAATAATAATTAATGATAATTTAAATTATATTGACCAAGAGGTAAAAAACACATTAACTTCTTTGAATTACAACTTAGGCTATGACATTAATTATGGTTTAAACTATTTTCCAAGTAAAGAATATAAAGGTGTTACTTATAATGAAGGTTATTATGAATCATTGGTTATCACTTTAGGTGAAGGTAAAGGCGATAACTGGTGGTGTGTTTTATTTCCTCCTTTATGTCTAATTGAAGCTGAAGCAAGCGACGAAGTAGAGTATACTTCTTTTGTTAAAGAGTTATTAGAAAAATATTTATAACTCTTTTATTTTTATTATTTTTATTATATAATTATAAAGGTGAAGACTATGGATAAAGTATATCAAGATTTATTGGAAAGATTAAAAATAAAATACGGTGATGCTGTTATTGTCGGTGTATCAGGTGGACCTGATTCAATGGCTTTATTACATATATTAATAAGACTTAAAAAAGCTTTAGATTTACAAATAATAGTAGCTCACGTTAATCATAATACGGGAAGAAAAGGACAATTTGAAGAACAAAAATTTGTCGAAGATTATTGTAAAAAAAACAGTTTAACTTTTGAAACAATGGTTATTGAAGAATATGGCGACGATAATTTTCACAATGAAGCAAGAAGTATCAGATATAATTATTTTGCTAGTTTAGTTAAAAAATATCACGCTAAATATGTCTTTACTGCGCATCATGCTGATGATTTAATTGAGACAATTTTAATGCGTATTGTAAGAGGATCAACATTAAAAGGATATAGTGGTTTTTCTGAAACAGTTAAGATGAATGGTTATTATATTGTAAGACCTCTTATTCATGTAACTAAAGATGAAATTTATGCTTACTTAAATAAACATAAAATAAAATATATGTTAGATTCTTCTAATACTAAAGATTTATATACAAGAAATAGATTTAGAAAATATATTGTTCCTGAGTTTAAAAAAGAAGATAAATTAGTTCATGAAAAATTTTATAAATTTAGTAAAACACTATTAGAATATAGTGATTATATTGATCGACAAGTAAATAAAAAATATAAAAAAATAGTTCCCGATAATGTTTTAAACATCGATGAATTTTTAAAAGAAGATGAGTTAATTCAAAAAGAAATAATTTATTCAATGCTAGAAAAAATCTATCAAGATGATTTGATGTTGATTACTGATAAACATTGTGAATTAATCCATAATTTAATAACTTCCAAAAAAGCTAATGCGACAATTCATTTGCCAAATAATATTCAGGCAATTAAATCATATAATAATTTAGAACTTTCTAAATTAGATATTAAAGATAATATTTATGAAATTCAAATTGAAGAATATTTAAATTTACCAAATGGTAAAAACATCGAAGTTATAAAAGAAAGCAAAACTGATGGCAATGATATTTGTCGATTAGATTTAGATGAAGTAAAACAACCTTTATATGTAAGAAATAGACGTGATGGCGATAAAATGACAGTTAAAGGAATGTTAGGAAGAAAAAAAATCTCTGATATTTTTATCGATGATAAAATTGCGACTAAAGAACGCGATTTGTGGCCAATCGTTTGCGATGCTGACGATAACATAGTTTGGTTACCAGGATTAAAAAAATCTAAATTTTGTAAAGAAAAAAATGAAAAGTATGATATAATACTTAAGTACTATTAAAAAAGGAGGAATTTATGAGCAAAAAAGATGTAAGAAAAGGAATAGTACCTTATTTATTTCTATTTCTAGTCATGCTTGGATTATTATATTTCTTTAATATGTCTAGACATGAAGTTCATCAATTTACTTATGATGAATTTATTACCAATATGGAAGAAGAGAAAATAGAGGAAATCACTATTGTTCCAAGAAGCGGAGCAGGTGTTTATGAAATTGAGGGAAAATTAGAAGGATATGGACAATATGAGACTTTTTATTTAAAAGTACCATTATCTAATGAAGTTATTGCTAGAATTTTAGATGCTGAAGAAGCAAATGAATTTAAAATAACTACAGTTTCTGATCCTGATTCTAATACTTTTGTTTTATTTCTTTTGAATATTTTACCAATGTTAATTATTTTAGGAGCTGGTTTCTATTTTGTAACAAAACAAATGGGTTCAGCTAATAAATCAATGGACTTTGGAAGAAGTAGAGCTAAATTAAACGAACAAAACAATAAAGTAACATTTAAAGATGTTGCGGGATTAGATGAAGAAAAAGAAGAAGTGGCTGAATTGATTGACTTCTTAAAAAATCCTAAAAAATTCCAAAGATTAGGTGCGCGTATTCCTAAAGGTGTTTTATTAGTTGGTCCTCCAGGAACAGGTAAAACTTTATTAGCGCGTGCTGTCGCTGGCGAAGCTAATGTACCATTTTATTATATAAGTGGTTCAGAATTCGTTGAATTATTTGTCGGTGTTGGTGCTTCTCGTGTTAGAGATATGTTTAAACAAGCTAAACATAATGCTCCATGTTTGATATTTATCGATGAAATAGATGCTGTAGGTCGTCAAAGAGGTGCAGGTCTTGGCGGTGGCCACGATGAAAGAGAACAAACCTTAAACCAATTATTAACCGAAATGGATGGCTTTGGTGCTAATGAAGGTATTATCATTATTGCTGCAACCAATAGACCAGACGTATTGGATCCAGCACTACTAAGACCAGGTAGATTTGATAGACAAGTTCAAGTTAATTTACCAGATGCTAAAGGTAGAGAAGAAATTTTAGATGTTCATGCTCGTGGTAAAACATTTGCTAAAAATGTTTCATTAAAAAATATTGCTCAAAGAACAGTTGGATTTAGTGGAGCTGACTTAGAAAACTTACTTAATGAAGCTGCTCTATTAGCTGTTAGAAGAAATAAAGAAAATATTACAATGGCCGAAATAGATGAAGCTCATGATAGAGTTTTAATGGGACCAGCTAAAAAATCTAAAAAATATACTGAAAATGATAAAAAATTAGTAGCTTATCACGAAGCAGGTCATGCTGTTTTAGGTATTAAATTAGATGGTGCTAACGATGTTCAAAAGATAACTATTATTCCACGTGGTTATGCTGGTGGTTATACTATGATGTTACCTAAAGAAGAAAGATTTACCGCAACTAAACAAGAACTATTAGAACGTATTACTGGATTATTAGGTGGTCGTGTTGCGGAAGAATTAGTCTTTAATGAAGTAACAACTGGTGCTCATAATGATTTTGAACAAGCAACTAAAATAGTTAGAGCTATGGTTACTGAATATGGTATGAGTAGTTTAGGCCCACTTCAATTAGAGCAAAATGAAGGTAGCGTCTTCTTAGGAAGAGATTATAATAAATCACGTAATTTTTCTAGTCAAGTTGCTTATGAAATCGACCAAGAAATGCGTAAAATAATGGACGAATGCTATAAAAATGCCGAAAAAATTATTAAAGAAAATAGAGATTTATTAGATTTAATTGCTGATACTTTAATTACTAAAGAAACATTAACTAAAGAAGAAATTGATTATTTAGTTGAACATAAATGTTTACCAGAAGAAGAAATTGAAAATGAAGAAACTTTAGAAGATTTAAAAGCTAAGGCTAAAGAGTTAAAAATTAAAGGTTATACTAAAATGACTAAAGAAGAATTGAAAGATGCTATTGAAAACAATAAGGAAAACACTAAAGAGTAAAATCTTTAGTGTTTTTGATAATTGAATATTTTTGGGAAATAAATTGTATTATGATAAAGTGATTTTAAATTTTTACTATTTACTACTATCTAATTAGACTAAAATGTGATAAAATAGTATTTGTAGAAAAATGGTGATGTTATGGGACGTATTATAGCTTTAGTTAATCAAAAAGGTGGAGTTGGTAAAACAACTACTAGTATAAATTTATCTGCATCTTTAGGTGTATTGGGTAAAAAAGTTTTATTAGTTGATTTAGATAGCCAAGGAAATAGTACAACTGGTGTTGGAATTAGTAAGAGTTCCCATGAAAAGACAATATATGATTTGATTGTTGATCGCGCTACATTAGACGAAGTAATTATTAAAACTAAATTTAAAAATTTATATATTATGCCAGCATCAATTAACTTAGCCGGTGCTGATATTGAACTAATGGAAAGAAGTCGAGTTGACCATAGTTTTAATAAATCAGGACAATTAAAAAAATACTTAGATGTTGCTAAAGAAAAATTTGATTATATTATAATTGATTGCCCACCATCTTTAGGAATTTTAACTACAAATGCTTTAGCTGCTGCTAATTCAGTAATTATTCCTGTCCAATGTGAATTTTTCGCTTTGGAAGGAATAACTCAATTATTACACTCAATCTTACTTATTCAAAAAGATTTAAACCCAACTTTAGATATTGAAGGTGTATTATTAACTATGTTAGATAGTAGAACAATTTTAGGTCTTGAAGTTGTCGAAGAGATTAAAGCTTATTTTAAAGAAAAAGTATATGATACAATTATACCTAGATTGATTAAAATATCTGAAGCACCAAGTCATGGCAAACCAATATTAGCTTATGATCCAAAAAATCGAGGAACTGTAGCATATCTTAATTTAGCTAAAGAGGTGATTGATCACAATGGAAACTAAAAAAAGAGCTTTAGGAAGAGGATTAGAACAATTATTTAATAGTGAAAACTTAGACTATAATAGTTTTGAAAAACAAATTTATGATACTGTAAGTAATGATGAAATAATTGAATTAAATTTAGATGAAATTAGGCCAAATCCTTATCAACCAAGAAAAATATTTAAAGAAGATTCATTAAAGGAATTAGCTGAATCAATCAAAATTAACGGTGTTTTTCAACCAATTATTGTTAAAAAAAGTATTAAAGGCTATGATTTAGTAGCTGGTGAAAGAAGATTTAGAGCGTCTAAATTAGCTGGCAAACAAACAATACCAGCAATAATTAGAGATTTTTCAGAAAATCAAATGATTGAAATAGCTCTACTTGAAAACTTACAAAGGGAAAATTTAAATGTTATCGAGGAAGCTTTAGCTTATAAATCAATGATTGAAAAATTAAATTTAACGCAAGAGGAATTAAGTCAAAAAGTAAGTAAAAGCAGAAGTCATATTACTAATATATTGGGATTATTAAGATTACCTAGTGAGATTCAAAAAATGTTAATCAATAACGAATTAACAATGGGTCATGCAAGGGTATTAAGTAAATTAGAAAATGAAGAAAAAATGTTAGAATATGCTAAAATGATTGTTGAAAACAAACTTCCAGTTAGAGAAACTGAAGAAATTACTATTGAAGAAGAACGAAAAAATAAAATAAAAAAACCAGTTAAAGAAATAAATAAAGATTATAAATATGTTGAAGATTTATTGAGAGAAAAATTAGATACCAAAGTAAAAGTTAAAGAGAAAAAAATCGAAATTAATTTTACTAACGTAGCTGATTTAAATCGTATTTTAGAAATATTAAACGTAAGAGAGTGATGTTATGGAAAAATTTTTAGAAGTATTTTTATCTCCTAAAGTTATCGGACCAATTATAACTATAATTGTTATGTTTATCTTTTATCGAATTTTAAAAAAGATTATCAAAAAAGTATTTAATTTTAAGACAAAAAGGATTAAACATAACAAACAAATAACTTTAATGAATTTTTTTATCAATGTTGCAAGAGTGATTTGTTTTGTTATTGCAGCTGTTATAATTCTTGGAATTTATGGTGTTGAAACTAGTGCAATTATTACATCTTTAGGAGCTGTTACTGTTGTTTTAGGACTTGCTTTTCAAGATTTATTAAAAGATTTCATTGCCGGAATTTCATTTATTTTAGAAAATAGTTATAATGTTGGCGATTGGGTAACAATCAATGGTTTTAAAGGTGAAGTTGTAAGTTTAGGAATGAAAACAACTCGAGTTAAGGCTTATGAGGGACAAATATTAATCATCAATAATGGAGCTATTACCGAAGTAATCAACCATAATGCAGCCAATTCATTAGCTATTGTTGATGTTCGTATTCCCTATGAAGCAGATACTGAAAAAGCCGAAAAAATATTAAGTGATTTATGCACAAGATTACAAGGTGAATTAAAAAAATTAAAAGGAAAAGTAGAATTATTAGGAATAGAAGAATTAGATAATAATGCTTTAGTTTTCAGAATTACTGCTGAAGTAGAGGCTGGTGAACAATTCGGAGTTCAAAGAGAAATAAGAAAGCAAGTTAAACTAGAACTTGATAAGAGTAAAATTAAAGTACCTTATGATCAATTGGTGGTTCACAATGAAAGAATATAAACTAGGTAGTATTGTAATGATGAAAAAAGATCACCCTTGCGGTACTAATGAGTTTGAAATTGTAAGAGTAGGTGCTGATATTAAAATAAAATGTACCAATTGTGGGAGAACAATTATGCTACCACGAATTGAATTTAACAAAAAATTAAAAAAAATAATTAACTTGTAGGAGGAAATTATGGCTAAAAAGAAAAAGGAAAAAAAGAAAAAGTTACTGTCGCCAATTACAACAATGCTATTATTAATATTTATTGCTTTAATTGGTAGTAGTTGGTTAGCAATATTAAATGTTGATAGTACTCAGACAACAATTGAAAATGGGATATTAGAGACATCGATTGTCGTCGTTCAAAATATTTTTTCTAAGGAAGGATTAACATACTTCTTTAGCAATATAATCACAAATTTTACTTTATTAGAGCCATTTATTTTAATTGTTTTATCACTTATGGCTATTGGTGTTGCTAAAAATAGTGGTTTGCTAAAGCATTTATTTTCTCCTTTAAAAAGATTGAAATCACATGTTTTAACTTTTATTGTTATTTTTATAAGTGTTATAGCGACAATTATTGGTGACTATAGTTATATTATTCTGATACCATTAGTTGCCGTTTTATATCAGTATATTAATAAAAGCCCTGTTTTGGGAGTTATTACTGTCTTTATAGGGATAACTTTAGGATATGGTACAGGAATATTTTATAATTACAACGATTATGCTTTAGGAATGCTAACTGAAGCCGCTGCTATTGTCGATGTTGACTCATCATATAAATTTGATTTATATTCTAATCTTTATATTATGCTAGCCAGCACAATAGCAATAAGTTTTATTTTAACTGCTTTAGTCGAAAAATACTTAAGCAAAAGAGTTAGTAGTTCAGAAAAATATAGTGATGAACTAGTTATTTCTAAAAAAGCTTTAATTGGAGGATTAATAACTTTAGTTTTATGTTTAGTTGGAACTTTCTTTTTAATTCGCCCAGGAGGAATTTTATTAGATGAAACGCAAACTCATTATGTAGCCAAATTATTTAGTCCTACATCTCCATTTAACTTATCTTTCATGTTCTTATTCTTATTCATAGTTTCTTTAGTTAGCTTAGTTTATGGTGTATTAAGTAAAAACTTTAAAAACAATCATGATTTTAGTTGGGCTTTTTCTAAAGAATTTAATAATATCGGTTATTTATTTGTTTTAATGTTTTTAGCTTCTATTTTAATTGGTATTATTGATTGGACTAATTTAGGTGTTGTTATCGCTAATCAGTTAATTTCTTTAATTAGTTTATTTGATTTTACAGGAATATTACTTATTGTTATTACCTTTATATTTATAATTTTAATGAGCATTTTTATTCCTGGTAGTGTGGAAAAATGGGTTTTAATCTCTCCTGTTTTAGTTCCACTATTTATGAGAGGAAATTTAACTCCTGATTTTGCGCAATTTGTCTTTAAAGCTGCTGATAGCGTCGGTAAAATAATAACTCCTTTATTTATTTACTTTATTGTCATGGTTGGCTTTATTCAAAAATATAACACCAATGAAAATAAAGTAACTTTATTTAACACAATGAAATTAATTTGGCCAATTATTTTAACAATGATTATATTCTGGTTATTAATTTTAATTGTTTGGTATGTAGCTGGTCTTCCTTTAGGACTTGATACTTTAGCTACAATGTAAATAAAATCAATTATTTAGTTTCTTTTTTGAAATTAATAATTGATTTTTCTATTGTTTAAAAGCAAATAAAATGATATACTATATTAGTATTTGAGGTGATTTTATGGCATTAACTGCAGGAATAGTAGGACTTCCTAATGTTGGTAAAAGTACTTTATTTAATGCGATAACTAAAAAAAATATTTTAGCTGCTAATTATCCTTTTGCGACAATTGAACCAAATGTTGGCGTCGTTATTGTCCCTGATAAAAGACTAGATTTTTTAAATGAAATATATCAACCTAAGAGTTTAGTACCGACAACTTTTGAATTTACTGATATTGCTGGTCTTGTTAGTGGAGCATCCCATGGTGAAGGGTTGGGAAATAAGTTTTTATCCCATATTCGTGAAGTTGATGCAATTGTCGAAGTAGTTAGATGTTTTGAAGATAAAAATATTATTCATGTCGAAGAAACAGTAGATCCAATTAGAGATATCGAAATCATCAATGTCGAATTAGTTTTAGCTGATTTAGAAGTGGTTGAAAATAGATTAAATCGAATTGGAAAAAAGGCCGTTATGTCAAAGGATAAAGAAAGTTTAAAAGAAGTGGAACTATTAAACAAAATAAAAGAAAGTTTACTTAAAAACTTTCCAATTAGAAGAATGGAATTAGATGAAGATGAACTAAAGATAATTAGACCATTTAATTTTTTAACTGCTAAACCAATCATTTATATGGCTAATGTTAGTGAAGAAGATTTACTTGATAAAAATAATCCTCATGTTATTAAAGTTGAAGGTTATGCCGAAGGAGAAAATGCTAAAGTAATCAAAGTATGTGCGAAAATCGAATCAGAGTTAAGTGACTTAAATGATGAAGAAAAGACTTTATTTTTAAATGATTTAGGTATTGAAGAAAGTGGTTTAGACAAATTAATTAAAGCAACTTATTCTTTACTTGGTTTACAGACTTTCTTTACAGCTGGAACTGACGAAGTAAGAGCTTGGACTTTTAAAAAGGGAATGAAAGCTCCAGAATGTGCAGGAATTATCCACACTGATTTTGAAAAAGGTTTCATACGTGCTGAAGTTTTTAGTTACTATGCTTTAGAAAAATATGGTAGTGAAAAAGCCGTTAAAGAAGCTGGCAAAGTAAGATTAGAAGGCAAAGATTATTTAATGCAAGATGGTGATATTTGCTACTTTAGATTTAATGTTTAACAATAATAGTAAAAAATAAATCCAAAATGAATATAATAATTAGAATATAAGTAAAATATTTAGGTATTTTACTTATTATTTTGTCTAAAAAAGGTTTAATAATAATAACGATAATACTACTTAGTCCCCAAATTATTCCCATCTCTAAGGCTGCATATTTCCCAATATTAAATTTATAACTGCTATAATCCCAAAAACTATAGCCAAATATCCATTCAATTAAATATCCGCCGATTGCTTCAATAATAGATAATAAAATAGCCGATATTATAAATAACAATATTATTTTGATAAAATTATTTGTTTTGATTTTATTCACTAGTTTATCAATTAATAATATTATAACAACTCCTATTCCATAAATTGGTGTCCACCAACCTAATAAAATCCCACTATCTCCATTATAATAAATTATACTTTCGATTATATGACCAATAATAGAAAAGATAAAAAAATAATTTAAATAATGCATATTAATCACCAATTATATTTTGAGTTAAAAATTATAATATATACTAAATAAAATTAAGTATAAACTATTTACAAATTTAATATAGTTTGTTATAATCTATAGCGAGTAATTATTTACTCCTTGCTTTTTAATTAAAAGCCAATAGTCCATAAGGAGGTGTGAGAATGCGTAAATATGAAATTATGTTTATAGCTAGACCAACTTTATCTGAAGAAGAAAAGAAAAATGTGATTGCTAAATTTTCTAAAATTTTAACAGATAATAAAGCTACTATAACTAGTGAAAAAGATATGGGACAAAGAGAATTAGCTTATGAAATCAAAGATTTCAAATCTGGTTTTTATTATGTTATTACTCTTGAAGCTAATGATGATTCTGCTATCAATGAATTTGATAGACAAGCAAGAAATACATCAGATATCGTTCGTCATTTGATTACAAAAATCGAAGACTAAGGAGGATTTATGAATAAAGTATTATTAGTAGGAAGATTAACTGCTAAACCAGAATTAAGATATACTAATTCTAATATTCCATATACTCGTTTTTCTGTAGCAGTAGATGGAGTACCTAATGCTAATGGTGAAAGAAGAACTGATTTCATCAATACTGTTGCTTGGAGAAAACAAGCAGAAAACATTTGCCAATATTTAAACAAAGGTAGTTTAGTTTCTGTTGAAGGAAGAATTCAAACAGGTAGTTATACAGATAAAGATGGTAACAAGAGATATACAACAGATGTAGCAGCTGATAATGTTAGATTTTTAGAGTCTAAAGCTCAATCTGAGTCTAGAGCTAATGCTACTCCATATGATTTCCAACAACCATCTAATGATATTAGTATCGATAATGATCCTTTTGCTGATTTTGGCGATAGTGTATCAATCGATGATAACTTTTTAGATTAAGGAGGAATTTAAGTGGCTGAATTTTATCGTAAAAAGAAAAAAGTATGCCAAATGTGTGCCGGTAAAGAAGTTGATTATAAAGATGTTGAAACAATTAAAAGATATATAAGCAATGAAAAAGGTAAAATCTTACCTCGAAGAATTACTGGAGCATGTGCTAAACATCAAAGACATATTGCTAATGAAGTTAAAAAAGCACGTTTTATGGCTTTAATCCCATTCACAAAATAGTGAATGGTTTTTTAATATCTATTTTGCAATAAAAATTAGTTTTTTTTAACTAAATATGATAGAATAATATCGATGTTTTAAAGCGGTGATTTTATGAAAGATGTAATTTATTTAGATTTAAAAACAACTGATGGTACTAAATTATTTATAAGACCAGAACGTTTTTTAGAAGTAAAAAAAGAATTAATTGATTTTTTAAAAGGCGAAAGACATTTATGTACCAAAGTATTTGCTAAAACTGTAATGTTTTCTCATGAATTAAAAGCTAATAATCAAATTGAAGGATATGGCGACGATGTTGAAATAATAAAAAAGGTTATTGCTCGTGCCAAAGATATTCATGATAAAGATAAAAGGCAAAGAATTTTAAACTTATATCATGGTTATAATTATATTTTAAGAACTAAAGAAATTAATCCTGATACATTAAAAAAACTATATAGTATTTTAAGTAAAGATTTATTAGAGCCTAGAGATTTAGCAAGAATGGGAGAATATTACCGAACTGCTCCAGTTTATATTTTAAAACATGGAAGATTGGATATTGAACCAGATCAA
This sequence comes from Bacilli bacterium, assembly GCA_017887425.1. GTDB lineage: Bacteria > Bacillota_I > Bacilli_A > RF39 > UBA660 > Faecisoma. The sequence goes on along the minus strand of JAGHHZ010000023.1, from coordinate 12,593 downwards.
GGTGTAATAGCTACTGATATCGACAAATATATGGAAGATTATTTTAAAATTTTAAATACTGAGGTTGATGGTGATATAACCGATGAGTATATTAAAAGTCAGATTTTACATTATTATTTTGTCTATATTCATCCTTATTTTGATGTTAATGGAAGAACTAGTCGAACTTTAAGTATGTGGTATTTAATCAATAAAAAAAGCTATCCTTACATTATTTTTAATCGAGGAATTAGTTTTAAAGATAGTGAATATACCAAAGTAATCGAAGATGTTAGAAAATTTCATGATTTATCATATTTTATCGATTATATGTTATCTACGGTAAAAGTTGAGTTAGAAAAAGAATATGTTATGCAGTTAGAAGCTAATTTAGCAAGTGATAAATTAACAGGAACAGATTATCAAACATTACTTTATTTTTTAACGATGAGGGGATGCAAATCAGTTTTGGATTTTGTTAATATGTATAATCGTTTTAATGATAAGAAAAAAGCTCAAGAAGTTTATGAGACAATGATTGTTCCGTTATTAGATAAAAAAGTTTTAGATATTGAAAGACCAACTAAAAAAAATATGTTTGATGATAGTAGTAACGTTGTCTTAACTTTAAGGAATACCGATGAAATACCTAAAGATAAGGTTAAAAGATTAGTTTTATAGGGGGATTTATGATTTATACAGGAAGTTATAAAAATTGTTTAAAAGGACATCTAGTGTCTATATCAGGAGACCGAGGAAAAAGTGTTGGATTTCAAGGAGCTTGCTTTTCTGCTTTAGCCCCTAAGCGATCATTTTGGCAAATTTGGCACGATAATATTGGTAAGATATCAGATGAAGAAAATAATAAATATTATATTAAAGAGTATTATAAACAAGTTTTAAAACAACTCGATCCAAAAGAAATAATTAATTTTTTTATCGATGGAACAATATTTTTATGTTATGAAGATAATAACGAATTTTGTCATCGTCATATTGTTGCTTATTGGTTAGAAAGAACTTTAGGAATTAATGTTCCAGAGATTAAAGTTGATGAAATAGGAAATATTATCATTTTAAATAGACCAACTTGGATTAAAGAGGTTTTGGACGAGGTAATGTTTAAACAAATAGTAAAAAAAGATTCCCAGAAGACAGATAAGCAATTAGTAAAAAAAATAAATTATTATGATCCAAATTTAGAATTTTTTAAAAAATGTACTGAAAGAAAGTGATTAGATTGAAAAGACCAGAATTATTATCACCAGCTGGCAATTTTGAAAGCTTAAAAGCTGCTATATTAGCCGGATGTGATGCTGTTTATTTAGGTGGAAAATTATTTGGTGCTAGAGCATTTTCTAATAATTTTTCTAATGACGAATTAGTTGAGGCAATTAAATATGCCCATCTATATGGTGTTAAGGTTTATGTAACTGTTAATACCTTAATATATGAACACGAAGTTAATAAATTCATGGCATATGTAGACTTCTTATATCAAAACAATGTTGATGCTTTAATTATTCAAGATATTGGAATGATGGATTTAATTAGAAAAACCTATCCTTTATTAGAACTTCACGCATCAACCCAAATGCATATTCATAACTTAGAAGGCGTTAAATTAATTGAAGAATTGGGATTAAAAAGAGCTGTTTTAGCTCGCGAATCATCTATCGATTTAATCAAGGAGATAAAACAAAATACCAATATCGAATTAGAAGTTTTTATCCATGGGGCTTTATGCATCAGTTATTCAGGACAATGTTTATTTAGTAGTTTAATCGGTAATCGAAGCGGTAATAGAGGTAGTTGTGCGGGTAGTTGTAGACAAAAATATAACCTGTTAATTAATAATAAAAAAGTTAACGATGAAGAATATTTATTAAGTACGAAAGATTTATGTAGTTTAGAAAATATTGGTGAATTGATTGAAATCGGTGTTGATAGTTTAAAAATCGAAGGAAGAATGAAATCACCTAGTTATGTTTATTTGGTTACTAAATTATATCGTGAAGCTATTGATTCTTATTTAAAAAATAAAAAAGTCAAAATAAATTTAGAAGAATTAAACGATTTAAAGAAGATATTTAATCGTAAGTATACCAAAGGATTTTTATTTAACGAAAGTGATATTGTTAACTCATATCGTCCTAACCATTTAGGAGTAGAAATAGGTAAGGTAATAAAATCGCAAAATAATTATATTGATATTTTGCTGACAGATGATTTAAATATCAATGATGGTATTAGATTTATCGATGATGATATTGGTTTTACTGTTACTTCATTATTTAAAGATAAAAAAAGAGTTGAACACGCTAAAAAAGGTGATGTAGTTTCTATTTATTGTAAAGATAAAATAAGTAATTCTAAAGTAATTAAAACAACTGATTATTTATTAAATAAAAAAATCGAAGATATTTTAAAAAATAAAAAGAAAATAGATATTTTTGGCACTTTAGAATCTTATTTAGATGAACCAATTAAATTAAAAATAACTGATGGTAATAATGAAGTTGTCGTAACAGGCAATATAGTTCAAAAATCGATTACTAGTCCAATCAGTCATGAAAGAATAATAGAACAACTAAATAAAACAGGCAATACAATTTATCAATTTAAAGAGTTAAAAATAGATGGTGATACTAATATTTTTATTCCTATTAAAGAATTAAATGATTTAAGAAATAAAGCTATTAATTTATTAGATGAAAAAAGATTATATAAATATGAATATATTAAAGAAAATTATGCTATTGAAATACTTGATTTTAAAAAAGAAAAAAACTATAATGTTTTAATTTCTAATATAAATCAGTACAATAAAATTAAAAATAATAATTATAAATATATTTATATGGAACAAGATTTATTTAATAAGATAAAAGATGAAAGAAAAGTGTTAAGATTAAATCGTGTTTTAGAACATCATCAAACATATAATCAAAAATTATTGGTTGGTGAATTGGGTAGTTTAATCTATGAAGATATTTTAACTGATTTTTCTTTCAATGTAACTAATTCTTATTCTGTTGCATTATTGCACAGTTTAAATGTTAAACAAGTTTGCTTGTCTTATGAATTAACTGATACGCAAATTAAAAACTTAATTGACGCTTATCACACAAGGTATCATAAACACCCTAATTTAGAATTAGTGATATATGGTAATTTAGAAGCGATGATTTCCAAATATAATATCAATCAAAAATACAATGTCGATAAATCAATTTTATTAGACAGATTCAATAATAAATATAAAATTATTATTAAAGATAATTTAATGCATATTTATGACTACCAAAAAAGGAATTATAAAGATATTAATAAATATTTTGACATGGGTATTAATAATTTAAGATATAATTTAGAGGTTGAAGATGAATAAATATCATATTTTAGTAAATAAAGATAATCCTATTTCAATGGATTATTATAATAAAGAAAAATTGATTAAAGTAAAAAACGTTGATAATGAAGTTGTTTTAATCGATAAAAAGACATATCGTTATTATTTAAAATTAAAAAAAGAATTAAAAAAATCTAATATTATAATTGCTATTTCAAGTGCCTTCCGTACTATTGAACATCAAGAAGAATTATATAATGAATTTCTTTTAAAATATGGCTCTGATTTAACACAAAAAATAGTTGCTTTACCTAAAACAAGTGAGCATCATACTGGTTTAGCTATCGATATAGTTTTAAAAAGTATGAATTATGATATTGATTATAATACTATCTTTGAAAATGAAGGGGAATATTTAAAAATATATAAAATATTACCAAAGTATGGTTTTATTTTGAGATATCCTAAAAATAAAGAGCAAATTACTAAATATAATTATGAACCGTGGCATATTCGTTTTGTTGGTAAGAAATTAGCTAGAAAATTATTCGATAACAATATTACATTAGAAGAATATTATCAAAATGAATTACTAAAATAATTATAATATTTAAATATTGTAAAAGTGATGTAGAAAATCACTTTTTTCATTTTATTTGTATAAATCACATTGACTATTAATATGAAATACGATAGAATTATGTTAGTTATATATAATAAAAAGTTTGTAATTAAGGAAGGGATGTTGGATGGTAGATAAAAAAATGGTTTTACATTGACAGAAGTAATTGGAATACTAGTTATGTTAGCAGCAATAGCTTTAATAACTACACCTATAATTGATGCTATAATAAGTAATAGTCGTCAAGCTGCCTATGATAGAACAGTAGATAGCATAATCGAAGCAGCTAAAAACTATAGTACATTAGAAGATTTGGGGGAATCAACCGAAGAAAAAATCTTGTTTTTAAGTACTCTTAAAGAGTATGGATTGTTGGAACAAGCAATAATTAACCCAGTCAACGATCAAGAAATGAACGGATGTGTTTGGTATAAATGGAATCCAGAATTTAACCAATATGATTTTGAATATGATAATACGTGTGATATAACAGATCCAACTATAAATATTACATATAACGAACAATTGATTAATAGTAAAGGTTGGGCAAAAGAAAATATTGGTGTTACATTTGTTGGTAATGGTGAAATTAGATATTGTATTAGTAATGAAGAATGCGAACCAACAGAATTAATTCAAAATAATTCTAATACTAAGTTTGTAGTAAACGAAGGAACAACTTATTTATGTGGATATACAGAAAATCCTTTAGGTAAAAGTGAAACTTTATGCAAAAGTATTAAATTAGATAAGACTCCACCAGTTATAAATGGAGTTGAACCAATAACGGTTGATCGATTTGCCGAAGTAGATCTCAACAAAGGAATTACAATTAGTGATAATCCATCAGGTTCAGGGTTAGCTGGAGCTTATACTGTTGAACCAAATACTGTTGATACTTCAACTGCCGGAACTAAAACCGTAACTTATACCGTTAGCGATAATGCTGACAATGTAACAACTGTAAATAGGACTATTACTGTTCAAAGTGAACCACCAGTAGTTGAATTTACTGTTCAGGGCAATCCATTTAATAGTAATAATTGGTCAAAGGAAAACGTTTCAATTAAAATTGATGTAACAGACAATAGTGGATTAGGAATAAAAGAAATAAAATATTGTAAAGGAACAATTGACTGTGAACCAACCACAAATATCGAAAATGGTGGAATAGTAATATTAGAAGAAAGCAGCGCAACTAATAAAGTATGCATTGAAGCGATTGATAATAATAATACAAGTTCAAAAATATGTAGTGATAATTATCAAATTGATAAAGTATTACCAATTATCGATGGGGTTGGAGATTTAACAGTTAGTCGAAACGAAACCGTAAACTTAACCAATGGTGTAACTTATAGTGATACTTTATCTCAAATCGATGGTGAGTTAACAGTAACACCAAGCAGTATAGACACATCAACAATTGGAACAAAACAAGTAGTATATAGTATAAGTGATAAGGCTGGAAATGTAAGAGAAGTAACAAGAAATATCATCATCGATGCCGAAGCCCCAACAATCGTATTTAGTTTAGTAAATAGTAGTGCAATAAACTCAAACGGTTGGGCAAAGAGTGATTTCTATGTAAGAGCAACAATAACTGATAATAGTGGAACGGGAATTCAAAGTGGAATGAGTTGTACAACCAACAGTAGTAGTGAATGTACACCAGTAGCAAGTTTCACAGGAACTACTAAAGATTTCTTAATATCAGTTGAAGGAAGTAATAGAGCGTGTGTTCAAGTAACTGATAATAATAACAAAACAACCAAAGTATGTAGCAACACATATAAATTAGATAAAACTGCTCCAACAGCTGGAACTGCAACTTTCACAGGAACATCAGGAAGTGATAATTGGTATCGAAGCAATGTAACAGTAAATGTATCTAATGGAAGCGATTCATTATCAGGACATAATAGTACAACAAGCAATATATCAAGTGTTACGAGCAATACTTCAGGAAAAACAGTAACAATCACAACAACTGATTTAGCTGGAAATTCTTCAACTAGAAGTTATACAATTAAAGTAGATAAAACACTTCCAAATTCATTTACAATATCAGCTTCAAGTGTAACATCAAGTGGATTTACAGTATCGGGAACTACAACTGATAGTACAAGTGGAATAGCAAGTTATAAATTATACTTAAATGGCTCTTATCATACTTCAAATACAACAGGTAGATTTACACTTAGTGGTTTAGCTTCTGGTACAACGTATTCAGCATATGTAATTGCTACAGACAAAGCAGGAAATACTAGAACAAGTAATACAATATCACAACAGACACCATATCAATATGTATGGAATAAATATACTATTGATGAAAGTGTTACTAGGGAGTCAGATTCTTTTAGTAGGCGTGGTTGGAGTACTTACGTGTTGATTGGAACTAGCTATACATACGACTCTTCTACCCAAAGATATGAGGTCTCAGGAAGAACTAAATTTGTAAGTGAATATACAAGATCAAATTTTAATAGTGGTTATAAATATTTAAAACTAGATAATTGCCTTGATGGAGGCTTTTCAAATTTAGCTAACTGTGCTTCAGTCTTCTACATTAAATCTTACTCTACAACAACATCTAATGGTGATTTCTTTAATGGAACAGAATATACACCTTCAGTAACTCAATCACGTGGTACTTTAGTTGGAACAGTAACCTCATCAAGTAGTAGTGCTTACCCAACAAATGGTGTATCAGGTAGTTACTGGTATGTAAAACAATAAAACTGTGGATAAAAATTCACAGTTTTTATCGTTTGATAAAAAAACTAAAGAAATTTCTAAAAAAACCTTGATTTTCATATACTTTTATTGTATAATTTTGAATGTGTGACTGCGATGATGTGTGAGGTTGCCGATACACCAGGTTGAGTTGAAACATAAAATAAAGAAAATCGGGTTATTTACACGGAGTATGTCTATACGAGATATAGGCGAAGGGAGGATATTATGTCTAAAGAAAAAATTCGTATTAGGTTGAAAGCTTTCGAACACAAATCATTAGATAAAGCTTGTGCGAAAATAGTGGAAACAGTTAGAAGAACTGGTGGCGAAGTATCAGGTCCAATTCCATTACCAACTGAAATCGAAAAAATCACAATCTTAAGAGCTGTTCATAAATATAAAGATAGCCGTGAACAATTCGAAAAGAGAACACACAAAAGACTAATTGATATCAAAAACCCAAGTAAGGAGACTATTGAGGCACTAACTCATTTAGATATCCCAAGTGGTGTTGATATTCAAATTAAAATGTAGGAGGAGAAAAATATGAAAGGAATCTTAGGTCGTAAAATTGGAATGACGCAAGTATTTACAAAATCTAATAAAGTAGTTCCAGTAACTGTTATTTCGGTAGAACCAAATGTTGTTACCCAAATTAAGACTAAAGAAAACGACGGTTATGAAGCCATTCAATTAGGTTTTGATACGAAACGTGAAAAGTTAGCGACAAAAGCTTCTATTGGACATACCAATAAAGCAAACACTACACCTAAGCGCTTCTTTAAAGAAATTAGAGGTGTAGATATCAACAATTATACTTTAGGTCAAGAAATCAAAGCTGATATTTTTGAAGAAGGAGAAGTTGTTGATGTAACTGGAACTACTAAAGGTAAAGGGTTCCAAGGTGTTATTAAACGCCACAATCAATCAAGAGGACCAATGGGACATGGTTCACAATACCACAGAAGCCCAGGTTCAATGGGAACTATGCGTCCAATGCGTGTATTCAAAGGTAAACATTTACCAGGACACATGGGAACATTAACTGTTACAATTCAAAACTTAGAAATAATTGCTGTCGATTTAGAAAACAATTGTTTATTAGTTAAAGGAAATGTACCAGGAGCAAAAAATAGTTTAGTAATTATCAAATCAGCTGTTAAAGCTAATGGTAAAGTAAACGAAAAACAAGAATTAATTTCTTATGAAGTAGAAGAAGCTAATGAAGCACCTACTGAAAATGACGCTTTAGAAAGTACAAACGAAAGCGAGGAGGCATAATATGAAGAACTTATCAATTATCAACACTAAAGGTGAAAAAGTTAGCGACATCAAATTAAATGAAGAAATTTGGGGAATTGAACCAAATGATGCAGTTTTATACGATGCTTTAAGATTAGCTAGAAATAACTTTAGACAAGGTACTGCTGATACAAAAACAAGAAGTGAAGTATCAGGTGGAGGAAGAAAACCTTGGAGACAAAAAGGAACAGGTCGTGCAAGACAAGGATCTACTAGAGCTCCACATTGGATCAAAGGTGGAATTGTATTCGGACCACATCCAAGAAGTTATGCTATTAAGATGAATCGTAAAGAACGTCGTTTAGCTTTAAAATCAGCTTTAGCTTATAAAGCAATCGAAAGTAAATTAATCGTTATCGATAAATTAGAAGTATCAAATAAAACAAAAGATTTCAAAGCTGTTTTAAATAATTTAAAAATAGATAAAAAAGTTTTATTTGTAGTCGATGAATTAAACGATGACGTAATTTTAAGTAGTAGAAACTTAAATAATGTATTATTATTAACTGTTGAAGAATTAAATGTATATGACATTGTATGTGCTGATACATTAGTTATTACTGAAAAAGCAGTTAAACAATTAGAGGAGGTGCTTGTTTAATGCAAAACTATAGAGATATTATTAAAGGCCCAATCATGACTGAAAAATCAAGTGATTTAGCTAAACAAAATGTTATTACATTTAGCGTAGATCCAAAAGCAAACAAAACACAAATTAAACAAGCAATTGAAAAAATCTTCAACGTTAAAGTTGAAAGCGTAAATACTGTAAATGTTAGACCAAGAAAAAGAAGAGTTGGTAAATATACAGGTTATACAAGCAAAGTAAAAAAAGCTATTGTTAAATTAAAAGATGGAAGTTCAATCGAACTAAACTAATAAGGAGGAAACTATGGCAGTTAAAACATATAAAGCAATGACTAATGGAACTCGTGGTATGTCAAAGTTAGTTAACGATGAAATTACTAAAACAACTCCCGAAAAGTCATTGACTGTTACCTTAACTAAAAAAGGTGGACGTAATAACCAAGGTAAAATAACTGTTAGACATCGTGGCGGTGGAGCTAAAAGAAAATATCGTATCATCGATTTTAAAAGAAACAAAGATGGCGTTATTGGTACTGTGGCTTCAATCGAATATGATCCAAACAGAACATCAAATATTGCATTGATTAATTATGCCGATGGTGAAAAAAGATATATAATTGCTCCTAAAGGATTAAAAGTAGGAATGAAGATTGAATCAGGAGAAAATGCTGATATCAAAGTTGGTAACAACTTACCACTTAACAAAATTCCAGAAGGAACAATGGTACATAATGTTGAATTAAAAGCTGGTAAAGGCGGACAAATGGCAAGAGCCGCAGGTAGTTCAGTTCAAATCTTAGGGTTTGAAGGCAAATATGCTTTACTTAGATTAACTAGTGGTGAGGTAAGAAAAGTAATCGCTACTAATAGAGCAACAATCGGTGAAGTAGGAAACGAAGATCATGAATTAGTTAATATCGGTAAAGCCGGAAGAACTAGACATATGGGTATTAAACCAACTGTTCGTGGTTCTGTTATGAACCCTAATGATCACCCACATGGTGGTGGTGAAGGTCGTGCTCCAGTTGGACGTAAAGGACCAGTTACACCTTGGGGTAAACCAGCACTTGGTTACAAAACTCGTAAAAATAAGAAAGCTAGCGACAAACTTATTGTACGTCGTCGCAAAAAATAATTGAAAGGATTGATTAGATGGCAAGAAGTCTAAAAAAAGGTCCTTTCGTTGATGAAAGCTTAATGAAAAAAGTAAAAGCAGTTAACGAAAGCGGCAAAAAAGAAGTTATAAAAACATGGTCTCGCCGTTCAACAATTTATCCTGAATTTATTGGACACACATTTGCTGTTCATAATGGTAAAGAATTTATTCCTGTTTATGTAACAGAAGATATGGTTGGACATAAATTAGGAGAATTCGCACCAACACGTAAATTTGGTGGACACGGTGATGATAAAGGTAAAAAATAATTACCAAGAAGGGAGAGTAACAAATGGAAGCAAGAGCTATCGCTAAAAATGTAAGAATAGCCCCTCGTAAAGCTCGTTTAGTTATTGATTTGATTCGTGGTAAAAGCGTAGCCGAAGCTGATATTATTTTAAGTAATTTAAATAAAGAAGCAGCTCGTTTAATTAGAAAAGTTTTAACTAGTGCTACTGCTAATGCTACTAACAATTTAGGACTAAAACAAGAAGATTTAAAAGTTAAAGAAGCCTATGTAGATGGCGGATTAGTTATGAAAAGAATGAATTTCGATTCGCGTGGATATGTTGCTCCAATCAAAAAGAGAACAAGCCACATCACAATCGTTGTAAGTGATAATAAATAAAGAAAGGTGGGAAAAGCATGGGTCAAAAAGTTAGTCCAATCGGACTTCGTATCGGCATCAATAAAACATGGGAATCTAATTGGTATGCAGATAATAAAGATTTTGCTAAATATTTATTAAACGATAATAAAATTCGTAAATATTTAAGTAAAAAATTAAAAGATGCAGCTGTAGCAAATGTTTTAATTGAAAGAACAGCCAAAAAGACCGATGTAATTATCAATACCGCTAAACCAGGTGTCGTAATCGGCCATGGTGGCGAAGAAATTGAAAAACTTAAGAAAGAATTAAGTAAATTAGTTGGTGAAGATATTCAAATTTCAATCATGGAAATCAAAAAACCTGATTTAGTAGCTGCTTTAGTAGCTGAAAATATCGCTCACCAAATTGAAAACCGTGTTTCATTCCGTATCGCTCAAAAAAGAGCAATTAGAAACGTTATGAAAGCGGGAGCTAAAGGAATCAAAACTGCTGTATCAGGACGTCTTGGCGGTGCTGACATGGCAAGAACTGAAGGTTACACTGAAGGAATGATTCCACTACATACTTTAAGAGCTGATGTTGATTATGCTCACAAAGAAGCTAACACAACTTACGGAAAAATTGGTGTTAAAGTATGGATTTATAAAGGTGAAATTTTAGGTTCAGCTAATGAAGGAGGTAATAAAGATGGCCGTAATACCAAAAAGAACTAAGTATAGACGCCCTCATAGATTACCTTATGATGGATTAGCAAAAGGAAACACTAAATTAAGCTTTGGTGAATATGGATTACAAGCAATGGAAGGTGCTTGGATCACACAACAACAAATCGAAGCAGCTCGTGTAGCAATGACTCGTTACATGAAACGTGGTGGTAAAGTATGGATTAATATTTTCCCTCACTTATCATTAACTAGAATACCTCTAGAAACTCGTATGGGTAAAGGTAAAGGTCAACCAGAACTATGGGTTGCAGTTGTTAAGAAAAACAAAATTTTATTTGAAATTGCTGGTGTTTCAGAAGACGTTGCTAGAGAAGCATTAAGACTTGCAATGCACAAATTACCAATTAAATGTAAATTTGTAAAAAAGGAAGGTGAAAAACGTGAAAACTAAAGATATTAGAGAAATGTCAACTGAAGAATTAAACAAAAAAATCGAAGAATATAAAGAAGAATTATTTAATTTACGTTTTAGCCAAGCAACTGGAAATCTTGAAAAACCTTCAAGAATTAAAGAATTAAGAAAGTTAGTCGCTAAGATGAAAACAATCATCCGTGAACGCGAACTAAATGACTAGGAGGTACTTATGAATAGACATGAATTAATTGGTAAAGTAGTTAGTAACGCAAATGATAAAACAATCACAGTATTAGTTGAAACTCACAAAAGAGATAGCAAATATGGGAAACGTGTTAAATATTCTAAGAAATATACAGCACATGATCCTAAAAACGAAGCAGTCGTTGGTGACACTGTACGTATTCAAGAAACAAGACCTCTATCAAAAACTAAACGTTATCGCTTAGTTGAAGTAGTAGAGAAAGCAATTATTTTATAATTGTAGACATAAGGAGGATTAATTATGATTCAACAAGAAAGTCGTCTTAAAGTTGCTGATAACTCTGGAGCTAGAGAAATATCTGTAATTAGAGTTCTAGGTGGTAGTAAAGTTAAGACTGGTAATATTGGTGATATAGTTGTTGGAACTGTAAAAAATGCTACTCCTAACGGAACAGTTGGAAAAGGAAAAGTTGTCAAGGCTGTTGTTGTTAGAAGTAAAAGAGGATTAAGACGCGAAGATGGTTCATATATTAAATTCGATGACAATGCTTGTGTTATCATAAAAGATGACAAAAGTCCAATCGGAACTCGTGTTTTTGGTCCAGTAGCACGTGAATTACGTGATAAAGATTTCATGAAAATTGTATCACTAGCTAAAGAAGTGTTATAGGAGGAAACTATGAAATTAAAAACAGGAGATAAAGTAGTAGTTATCGCCGGAAAGAGTAAAGGTAAAGAAGGAACAATCATCAGTGTTTTAAAAGATGAAAATAAAGTAGTTGTTGAAGGCGCTAATATGGTAAAAAAACATATTAAACCAAACGGGCAACAATCAGGATCAATCGTTGAAAAAGAAGCACCTATTCACGCTTCAAATGTAATGATTATCGATCCTAAAACTAAAAAACCTACTCGTATAGGCCATACTACCAATAAAGCAGGAAAAAAAGTTAGAGTT
>JAGHHZ010000022.1 GCA_017887425.1 Bacilli bacterium | reverse complement strand
TCTTCTCTATAAGCCATTCATAAATCCAATCTTTATACAAAATCTTATTCTTTTTTGCAAACATATAATATTCCTCCTTCCCAAAGAAATATTATAAGCGTTCATTATCTCATTATTAAACTTAAGGGCTAGAATTGTGGTGAGAAAATGAATGTTCCTAAATTAAGATTTAAAGAATTTAGTGATGAATGGCAAGTAATGAAAATATCAAATATTTCTTCAGGGATTACAAAAGGGACTACTCCTAAAAAGTATTCAGATAGTGGTATTAATTTTATAAAAGTAGAAAATATACATGATAATACTATTACTAATATTAATTCATATATCTCTACAAACACACACAATGGGAAACTCAAAAGATCAATACTTAAAGAAAATGACATTTTATTTTCAATAGCTGGAGCTTTAGGAAGAACTGCAATAGTAAAAAAAGATATTTTACCTGCTAATACAAATCAAGCTTGTTCAATTATAAGATTAGATAATCCAGATGAAATTAATCTAAATTATTTAATAAATCGTCTAAACAATACGGATATAAAAAATTATATTTTTAAATGTCAATCCGTTGGTGCACAACCAAATTTGAGTTTAGAGCAAGTCAATAATATTTTGATTAGTTATCCATCAAAAACAGAACAAAGAAAAATTGGCAAGTTATTATCTATTATTGATAAAAAAATAGAATTACAATCTAAGAAAATCGAAGCCCTTAAGTTATTTAAATCAGGTCAAATCGTAAAAAAAATAAAATCATTAGATTGCAAAGAGGTTGAATTAAAGAAATTTGGGTATTTTATTTCTAGTAATTCTATAGGTAAAGAAAAAATTACTATTTCCGGTGTACCTTTAATACTTTATGGAGATTTATATACAAAATACAGCGAGGAAATAACAAAAATAAATCAATATATTAAAGATAATGAAAAATACATAAAAAGTGAAATTAATGATCTATTATTTCCTACATCAACAACCGTTGATGCAATATCACTAATTTCACCAAGCGTGATTAATATTGCAAATGTCGTTTATGGTGGAGACTTACTAATTTTTAAAACAATCAGTAGTAATGTTAATCCAAAATTTTTAAGTTATCAAATAAACCATTTTAAAAGAAAAGAATTCGCCAAAAAAGCACAAGGTACTACAATAATACATATACACGCTAATGACCTATTATCGTCCAAAGTAAAAATACCTGATTTGAATACCCAAATATTAATTGCACATTTTGGAAATAAGATTAACAAAAAAATAGAATTGGAAACATTAAAACTAAATAAATTAAAATCACTAAAAAAAGGACTTATGCAAAATTTATTTGTATAAATCCTTTTTTCTTATATCAATAAACAATTTCTCTAAATCTATATCAATTTCTTTAGAACAATCATAGGCTCCGCCATTACATCTAAATAACTCATATAAATTCTTTAAACCTTCACTTAGTAAATTAACAAAATCAATTAAATCATCATTAACAATAGGATAATCTTGTAACAAGTCATCAAGCTTTCCAAAATACTTAGAATCACTATGAGCCATGTTCTTATCTCGCCAAGTTTTTAAATTATCTAAAACATCAACATTTTTTATCATAAGATTTTCTATATTATCCTTAATATTTTGAAATTTCCTAGAATCTACATTTTTTTTATTGTTTTCACAATTAATTAAAAGTTTTTTTATATTTTTTTGATTATCATTCGAAATAATTGAATTTAATTTTACACATAATGATAATATTAAAGAATTAAGAATTACAATAAATGGATATGAATATCTATTAATAGAATCACGATTTATTTTTAATTTTTTATAAATATTAGCCATATATTTACATTCATATAATATATTCAAATAAATTGTAATGTCATTTTTCAATGCTTCTAATGTCATTATATTTCATCCAATCCCAGTTCTTTTAAGTATACATTAAGTTCTTTATCCACTTCTTCTATTTGTTTATCTATTTCTTTTAATTCTTTTTGTACTTGTTTGATATCAACTTCTTCTTCTTCCTCAAAAGTATCAACATATCTAGGAATATTCAAATTATATTCATTTTCTGCAACTTCTTGTAATGAAGCAATATGACAATATTTTTCAATTTCTTTTCTACTTTTATAAGTTTCAATAATTTTGTCAACATCTTCATCTCTTAAACGATTCTGATTTTTGCCAGCCTCAAAATCCTTAGATGCATCAATAAATATTATATTATCTTCGTTTTCCCTACACTTTTTAAATACTAATATACATGTCGGAATACTTGTTCCATAAAATATATTAGCTGGTAGTCCAATTACAGCATCTAAATAATTCTTTTCTTTAATAAGATATTCTCTAATTGCACCCTCACTTGCACCTCTAAATAATACACCATGAGGTAAAACTACAGCCATTGTACCATTATCCGATAATTGATAAATCATATGTTGAATAAATGCAAAATCAGCCTTTGATTTAGGAGCTAATTTGCCATAAGCACTAAATCGTTCATCTTCCATAAATCTAGGATCAGCACTCCATTTAGCTGAATATGGTGGATTAGCAACAATCGCATCAAACTTCATATCTTTATGTTTTGGATTTTCCAAAGTATCAGCATTTTTTATATCAAAATGCTTAAATGATATTCCATGAAGTAGCATATTCATTCTTGCCAAGTTATATGTTGTAGAATTGAATTCTTGACCATAATATTTACTAACCTTTGTTTTTTTACCAACTCTTAAAAGTAATGATCCTGACCCACAAGTTGGATCATATACACTTTGTAATTTAGATTTATTTAAAGTTACAAGTTTAGCTAAAATTCTTGATACTTGTTGTGGTGTATAAAATTCTCCTGCTTTTTTCCCAGCTGATGCTGCAAAATTCGAAATTAAATATTCATAGGCATCACCCAACACATCTATTTCGGCATCTTCATGTTGAAAATCAATATTATCAATTTTCAACATAATTGTTGATATTAGTTTAGTTCTTTCAGCTTCTCCTCTACCAAGTTTCGAGTTATTTAAATCCATATCTTCAAATAAATTTTCGAAGTCATCTTCTGCTTCATTACCCAAAGTAGAATCTGATATAGAATTAATCGCTTTAGATAACATAGAAATATCAAAATTTCCTGTCTTAACTTTGAAAATTAATTCACTCCATAAGTTATCAGACTCAATAAAGTATCCCATATTTGAATCTTCTATTAAATACCTTTTCAATTCATATCTATATTCATCTTTTCTCCATGCTTCGGCATAAGTTATCCCATCATTCTTCAACAATGTTTTTTCCACATAGTTAACTAAATTTTCCGATAAATACCTATAAAATATTAAACCCAAAATATAGTTTTTAAAATCGTTGGCATCCATATTTCCTCTTAAAGTATTAGCAATACTCCACAATTGTTTTTGTAACTCTGCTTGTTGTGTTTGCTGTTTTTCTTCTCTAGACATAATATACCTCCTACAAATATTTTCTTAAAAGACCTTTAATAAATGTTTTTACATTATCAATTAATGAAATTTTTTTTAGAAATGGAGCATTAATTGCTTCACTAATTAGCTCGTTAGGAAATATTCCACTATATTCAAATTCATCAATTACAGTTTGTAACACTTCTAAATCAATTTCATTTTTTAAAGCAAAATTTTCTATTTCTTTTTGTCTTTCTTTATTCATATGAATATTTAATGCTTCATCTATTGAATCGTCAGGCTTTAGTACTGGTAATACATTTGATAAAAATCTCTTAATTAAATCTAATTTTAAGAATAATTCATCATCAGTAACATTAACTAATTTAGATTCAATATCTTTAATATCTTTTTGCTTTTGTTCTTCATTTGTTAAATCAACATTTCTAATTAAATTTAAAATATATGAGACGTTAATTTTATCTGTTTGAATTAACTCTAATGAAAAACTAATATCATTTAATATAGAACTCTTTTCTTTTGCAGTTACTAGTTTTCTATAAATCTCATAATATTTACCTTTATAATTTTCAAACTTTTGAGAATCCATTGGAATTATTTCGTCATTCATATTAAATTCATTAAATGTATTTAAGCTAACTAGTATTCTAGCAACCTCTCTAAATGCTAAAATAAAATTCTTCAAGTTTTCTTCATTGCCATCTTGCTCTAATTTTTCTATACTTTCAACATTTGGAGCAATTAACAGTAAATCATTTACAGCTTTGATATACTTTTCTAAATATGTCTTATAAGGTGCCATAATAACATCATCAATTTTATCCGTTTGTGAAAACAATCTAACAGCTTCATCAACAGTTTTCTTAGAGGTTCTATAACAAACTATATTCCCATGAGGTTTTGTATCGGTTTCTACTCTATTTGTTCTTGAAAATGCCTGAATTAAATCATGATATTTTAAACTTTTATCAACGTATAAAGTATTTAACCTTTTAGCATCAAAACCAGTTAATAACATATTTACAACTATAACTATATCAATGTCTGTGTTCTTAATTCTTTTGCATATATCTCTAAAATATCCATCAAAATTATGAGTAGAAAAATTAGTATTAAACATTTTATTATAATCTTCCATATATTTATCTAAAGTATCTCTTGAGTGTTCATATTTTTTACTCAAATCTTCATTTGCTCCATAAGTAAATATAGCACCAATTTTTAAATCGTGATCTAAAGATTTAAATGTTTCATAATATTTAATCAACATTGGTATAGAAGATACTGCAAAAAGTGCATTGTACTTTTTATTTCTAGTTTTAGCATCATGATGTTTTATAATATGATTAGCTATCATAGTAATTCTTTCGTCAGACATAAATACTTCATCTGTATCTATTCCTTCAACCATCTCATCACTATTTTCATCCGCATTAAAATTCATTGTTTTTATATAGTCAACTGAAAAACCTAACACATTTCCATCTTTAATAGCATCTTTAATTAAATATGTATGCAAACACTTATCAAAAATATCAGCAGTGCTTCTTCCATCCTGACTTTTATTTTCTTCGAATCTTGGTGTACCTGTAAATCCAAAATATTGAGCATTTGTAAATGTTTTTTCTATTTGCTTGTGCATATCGCCAAATTGACTTCTATGACATTCATCTATAATAAAAATTGTTTTTTTATCTTTATATTTTTCCATGATATTAGCATATCTTGGGTTAGAGCAAGCATTTGCCATCTTTTGAATTGTTGTTATTATTAAAGGTTTAGAACTGTCCTTAATTTGTTGAACTAATTTATATGTTTCGTTTGTCATATCGACACACCCTGGATCAAATTTATTAAATTCATCTAGTGTTTGTTTATCTAAATCTTTTCTATCCACTAAGAAAAAGACTTGATTAATAGTTGGTTCCAAAGATAATATTTGACTTGTCTTAAATGACGTAATGGTTTTCCCAGAACCTGTTGTATGCCAAACATAGCCATTATTATTAGTATTTATAGCTCTATCAATTATACTTTCAACAGCATATACTTGATATGGTCTCATAACTATTAGAATTTTTTCAGTCTCATTTATTATCATATATCTTGCTATCATTTTAGCAATATGGCATCTATCAAAAAAATATGTACAAAAATGTTCTAAATTAGTAATTCTATCATTATTTACATCCGTCCAATAAAAAGTAAAAGCATAATTTAAATCTTGATCGCCATTAGCAAAATATTTTGTATTTACACCATTACTAATTACAAATATTTGAATGAAACGATACAATCCATTATATGAATGATTTTTATACCTTTTTATCTGATCAAAGGCCTCTTTCATATCAATTCCTCTTCTTTTTAGTTCTATTTGAACTAAAGGAAGACCATTAATTAAAATAGTTACATCATATCTATTAGTATATTTTCCCTCAACTGTCGTTTGATGTGTAACTTGAAATATATTTTTACACCAATCTTTTATATTAAATAATTCAATATATACAATTGTTCCATCATCACGCTGAATATCTTGTAATTGTCTTAATTCTTTAGCACTTTGAAAAATTCCTTTTCCAGAAATTTTTACCATTAATCTTTCAAATTCCTTATCACTAAGTGGTTCCCCATTTAGTTTAAGCTTATTATGTTCATTAATTTGTTCTCTAAAATTTCTTTCTAAATCTTCAACATTTTTTATTTGAACTTTTTTATAACCCTGCCTTACAAGCTGATCAAGCATTTTTTCTTCTAGTTTAGCTTCACTTTCATATGCTCCCATTAATACACCACTTTCCCAAAAAACTTCTTAATTAATTATAACATAAAATTTTATTTTTAACATTAGCATTAAAAAAAAGTCAGACTTTATCTTAATTTTTCAAATATAGGAACATTGTCTATATAACTTTTGGGAGATATTGGACTAGGATGATATATAGGTACTATTTTATATCCATCAACTTCATATATATTTCCAACTACATCTGAAAACTTTTTAAATTTAAAATTAAGTAAATTTCTAGTTGGAAATTCCCCTAAAGTAATAATTAATTTAGGATTTAAAATTTTTAATTGTTTTAGCATTATATTTTTACAATTTTTAGAACAAATTTTCAAATTCTTTCTTTCAAGGGGATAACATTTTACTGATTCTAAAAAAGTTGTCTCAAATATATCTCTATCAATAATATTAAACAACTTTTGCAATACAACTCCACTAGGTAATATTTTTCCATTAATATCACGCCATAATTTATAACTTTTTCTCCATCCGTTATTAGCAGGAGCTTCTCCTACTAATACTATATCATTATCTTTCCCTAAAAATACTGTCACATTATTAGGAAACTTATCAACTAATTTATCACAAAACATACAATTAAAAACTTCTTCATCGACTTGTTTCAATAATTTATTTATCACCCTTTCTTTTAATAAGTTATATCTATATTTAGTATCATCTGATAATATTTTTCCGCTATCAACGATTTGATAATCTTTATAGTCTATTTCATGATTAAACTGATTGGCTGTTAAATCTATAGTTTTATCATCTACTAAATTAAAATAATGACTAATTCCGTCAACGTGAATTTTACAAATATATCCACCAAAATAATCGTTAACGATTAAAGTTGTTATTGCACACATACCAAAGCATTTATTATTTTCATTCCAATTATTTCGTACTTTGGGATAACATAATTCCTTTGAATAACATTCTAATAATACTTTTTGTATATTTTCAATATTCATAGCAATATCACCGATTAAATTATAACAAAAAAAACCGAGCTAATTAAAGCTCGATTAATTTCTTTATGGGGCGCAATAAGGGATTCGAACCCTTGCATAACGGAACCACAATCCGCCGTGTTAACCCCTTCACCAATTGCGCCAAATATCAACTAATCAAGTTGACATATACAATTCTAACAAATTTCAACCACTTTTGCAAGTATTTTTACCTATTTTATTAAAATATAGTCTATTTACCCATACATAATGCCTAAAAAAACATAAGATAAAACTGAAATAAAGGAGGAAAATATGTATAATTACTATAATTACCCTCAAAATATTAATTTTGAAGGAGAGAATTTAAGAAATATGAATTATCAAAACGATAATTTATATAATCCATACCAAGGACTAATTAGGGGAAATATGTTTAAAAATCTTTATCAACCATATAAAAATGAAAAACCATATGAAATTAAACCAATGAATGAACAAGCTAAAATGCTTACTGATTTAGATGCTTTAGAATTTGCTATGGTCGACCTTAGTTTATATCTCGATGTTAATCCAGACGACAGAAGAGCTATCGAACTATATAATAAATACCGTTTAGAAAATGAGGAACTATTAAAACTATATCAAGATCGATTTGGGCCAATTTTACTAAATAGTGATGCATTAAACAATATGCCATGGATGTGGGATAATCGTCCTTGGCCATGGGAAAATTAAAGGAGGATTTAATTATGTGGAAATACGTAAAAAAATTAGAATATCCTATCAATATTACTAAAAAAGATTTAAAACTAGCTAAAAGTATGATGGCGCAATATGGAGGACCTGATTCAGAACTAGCTGCTTCATTAAGATATTTAAACCAAAGATATACTATGCCTGATGAAAAAGGGTTTGCTCTATTAACCGATATTGGTACCGAAGAGATGGCTCACTGGGAAATGATAGCTACGATGATTCAACAACTAATGAAAGGAGCAACAATCGAAGAATTAAAAGCTAATGGTTTAAGTGGTTATTATACGCAACATGACCACGCTAATTTTCCAATTGATGCAAGTGGTGTTCCATTCACAACTGCTTACATTGAAGCAACTGGTGATTACCGTGCTGACTTAGAAAGTGATATGGCAGCCGAACAAAGAGCTAGAGTAACTTATGAAAAATTAATTAATCAAACTAACGATCCTGATGTAATTGCTCCCCTTACCTTTTTAAGACAAAGAGAAGTAGTTCATTATAACCGTTTCAAAGAATTAAGAGATTATTATTTAAATAAATTTAAAGGTTAAAAATATGAAAAAAGTATTATTAATATACGGTGGTGTATCACCAGAACACGATGTATCTTGCAAATCTGCTAAAGCAATTATTGAAAATATTGACACTACTAAATTCCAACTAGATTGCATCTATATAACACCAAACAATGAATGGTTAAACAACAATAAAAAAATCGAAAATATTATTGAGTTTATAAAAAAATATGATGTTATTTTCCCAATTATTCACGGAACAAATGGTGAAGATGGCAAACTACAAGGTCTATTAGACTTATTTAATATAAAATATGTTGGAACCAAACAAGGATCTAGCTATATTTGTATGGATAAGCAAAGAACTAAACAAATATTAAACTATTACAATATTCCTCAAGTTCCTTATCAAATATACCAAAAAGGTAAAAAGCTAGCTATCCCATTTCCTGTTATTATTAAACCAGCTAATGGCGGTTCCTCAATTGGAATTAAAGTAGCTCATAATAAAAATGAATATCAAAAAGCGATTAAAAACGCTTTAAAATACGATAAAAAAGTAATAATTGAGAAATACATTAATGCCCAAGAATTAGAATGCGCTGTTTTAGAAGATAAAAAACTAATAATTTCAGAAGTAGGCGAAATTATTACTAAAGATGGCTTTTATGATTATGATACTAAATATCAAAACGATATAGCCGAAACTAATATTATTGCTAATATACCAGATAACATAAAAAAACAAATAAAAAAATACGCCAAAACAATTTTTGAAGTATTAGAATTAAAAGGGTTAGCTAGAATTGATTTTTTCTACGATAACGATTATAAAAAAATTTATTTAAATGAAATCAATACTTTACCAGGATTTACTCCTATTAGTATGTATCCAAAATTAATTATAAATGAAAATATAAGTTACAAAGATCTAATAACAAAACTAATTGAAAACGCATAAAAAGTACCTAATTTGGGTACTCTTTTTGTTTAATTTGCTCAAAAACAATATTTTCTTCATCATAATATGGATTTAAATCTCGCAAAGTATCGATATCGCCTACTTCCATAAAATCGTCTCTTTTAGTAATTAAATCTTCTTCATATAAATCATCATTAGTATCGACAAAGAAGTCAATTATCATAAATGCGATGTCATCATCTTCCATAAAAGCCATATATAATTCTTCAAAATTACAATTACATCCTGCAAACAAATCTAATAATTTTTGATATTTTGTTTCTGGTTCTTTATCTTTTTTAATCAAAACAGTTAAAGTTTCATAAATATTAGAAAATATGTAACTATAAAAAGTATGTATTCGTTCTTCATCTTCATCAAAATATTCATTTACTTTATTTCTAAATATACTAATCAGAATTTCATTGAAAGTTTCATGATACTCATCTGAATCACCTTCATCGCTAATTGGTACATTATCTTTAGTAGAAGAAAGCGAAGCATCATAAAGGTCGATAAATTCCTGAATATACTTTTCCGTCGTCAACAAATTATCTAAATCGACATAATTAATATAATTAACAATTTCAAATGGATTTATTTTTAAAAGTTCTCTTAATTTATCTTTTTTCAAAATAGTTTCCATGCAACCATTTCTAAAAATATAATTTTTCGAAGAAAAATCCATATAATCTTCAACATAGTCAACAACTTTAGGATTATTATCCAAATCATTAAACATTTTAACAATATCACAACTAGATAATTGTTCTAACTCTTCTACTACATTTAAATTCACTTCCGGACTAATATCGTGCTCATATTGATATAAAGATAAATAATAAGAGCTACTAACAACAATCAACATCATTATTCGCTTATAAATAGTTTTATCTTCTTCAAATTTAAAATATGTTATATCATCAAATACTTGTTCAAATTGGGTACTATCACTAATTAAAAAGTTATATAACTCTAAAAACAGTTTCTCTTCGTTATTGTGATATAAATTACTAATATTACAAGTTACTATATATAAAATATCATAGCAAACATCATAAAGTGTTCTAAATTTATCCATTCCCCCAAGACCTTTCTATTTAATAATATTATTCAAAATATAATTAAAACTAATTTTTATATCAGGAAATACTTCAATATCATTTAATTCTTCTAAAGAAAACCACGCACAACGATCTATTTCATCATCTTCAATTACATCGTCTTGATCCAAAGGAACACCAACATATGTAATATCAACGTGTAAGGAACCATCTTTGCCACGATTTCTTTGAATCCCTAAAGGTCTTATAAAATCATCTTCTCTTGGAAATCTTTCCCCTAATAATTTAACTCTAACACCAGTTTCCTCATAAGTTTCTCTTAAAGCAGTTTCTTCTGGTAATTCATTATCTTCAATATGTCCACCTGGTTGAACCCAACGATTAAATCTTTGATGGTGACATAATAAAATTTTTTTATCAACAGGATTTACTACAAAAACTGAAGCACAAAATTCTCTTTTCATCTAACATCTCCTAATTAAATTATAACATAATTTTAGTGAAAATACACAAAATATAATTGGCAAGTATTGGCACACATAAATTATTGTGTCACATAAGTTTTGAACTCTTATTTGTGCTATTTTAATAATGATAACGGAGGGTAGTATGTATTTCAAAAGGTTAAAAGATTTAAGAGTAGATAATGACTATCTACAAAAAGATATAGCTAATTTATTAGGAATAACGCAGCAATATTATTCAAGATATGAATTAGGTCATTATACAATTCCTTTAGAACACGTTATGAAACTAGCAAAATTCTATAATGTAAGTGTCGATTATATTGTTGGTTTAACTGATGAAAAAGGCTCAAAAACACGAAAAAAATAATTCGTGTTTTTTATTTGTTCTTAACAATCCTTTTCCACTTAATAAAAAACAAAGTTAATAAAAATATAAATACTATAAAAATCATGACTAATCTAACACCAAAATCTTTAAAAAACTCCAAAGGAAATAACTGAATCATTAAGTCACTTTGAGGTTGAAATAGCCATAAATTATTATCAAATAAAATACTGTGGAAAAAATAAAACATTCCTTCAAAATCAACTAAACAGAAGATAAAAACTATTAATGATACAATAAAAAATAAAAACAAATTTATAAAATAAAAGTTAGGTAAGATATTTTTCCAATCACCTTTAATATAAATAAATATTAACAACAAAATAATTAAACTAATAATTAAAAACCAATTAAAATTAAAAACTGTAATAAATATTTCTCGAACATCTTGCATATGAAATAAATCTTGCTCGTTAAAAAAATCTCTTCCATCTTCTAATATATAACTAAGGTTATCTTCATTTCCTCTTAAATAATTTAAAATATGGTCTGTAATATCCATTATAATTGGTATTTCTAAATCTAATTTATCAGCAATTTCATATTTTATATATTCATTTTCAAAAAAGTGATACTGTGAATCACCATAAATAGCCAAATTAAAACTAGAAATTAAAACAATTATTATTAATATAAATGTTATTAGCCATGCTAAAACATATTGTATAAATTTCATACTTTCACCAATAATATCATACCATAAAAAAAACGCAATTAAGCGTCTATTTATCAATCAAATGAATATTATCTAATAAAATTCCTGTTCCCTCAACAACACAAGTTAAAGGGCTTTCAGCTATAAATACAGGTACTTTTAATTCATGAGCTAGTAAAAGATCAAAACCATCAATTAAAGCTCCACCACCAGTAATAACAATACCTTTGTCAATAATGTCAGCAGCTAATTCCGGTGGTGTTTGTTCTAAAACACTTTTAGCAGTATGAACAATAATATATACGCTTTCTCTTAAAGCTTCCTCTACTTCATCAGAACATATTGTAATAGAATGTGGTAATCCTGTAACTAAATCTCTACCTCTTACTTCCATCTTATCATTTTTATTACCGCTATAAACAGTTCCAATACTTATTTTAATTTCCTCAGCTGTTCGATCACCAATCAATAATTTATATTTGTCTTTAATATATTTCATAATGTCACTATCAAAGACATTGCCCGCTATTTTAATAGAAGAACTAGTAACAATTCCTCCGAGTGATAAAACAGCAATATCCGTAGTTCCACCGCCAATATCGATAACCATATTGCCACTTGGTTTAGAAATATCCATTCCTGCCCCAATAGCTGCTACTTTTGGTTCTTCTTCGATAAAAACCTTTTTAGCGCCAGTTCTTTCAGCCGCTTCTTTAATCGCATTTTTTTCAACTTGTGTTATATTGGATGGACAACAAATTAAAATTCTTGGTCTTGATAAAAAACTTTTGCCATTTATTTTTCTAATAAAATGATTCAACATTACTTCAGTAATTTCAAAGTCTGCAATAACTCCATCCTTCATTGGACGAATTGCTACTACTGATCCAGGGGTACGTCCTAACATTTCTCTTGCTTCACTACCAACGGCTAAAGGTTTTTTAGTCTCAGCATCCATCGCTACAACGGATGGTTCATTTAAAACAATTCCTTGACCTTTAACATATATAAGTACATTTGCCGTTCCTAAATCTATTCCAATATCCTTTGCAAACATTTTATCACTCTCATTTCCTAAAATATTATACCATATTTTCTACCATTTTTTTACATTAATTACTTAAATACTTCCGTTTGGTTGACTCGCCACCTCTAATATGTCTAATGTCTGTATGATACTTTAAAATCTTATCAACTTCTAAATAATTATTATAATTTATATCTTTCAGTCGTTCGTGTAAATCCTTGTGAACAGTACTTTTACTAACATTAAATATTTTAGCTATTTCCCTAACTGTACTATTAGTTTTTATAATATATTTAGTTTCTTCTAAAACGCGGTCAATAATATTTTTATTCATGATACACCTCTTAATTAAATATATATATTAAACTAATAAATATACCTAAAAAAGAGTATTAAAACTCTTACAATTCATTTAGTTGTTTATCATAATACTCTTCAGGGTTGACATTTTTTCCATTATGAATTAACTCAAAATGTAAATGATTACCTAAATCAGTAGAAATATTAGCTTCGCCTGTTTTACCAATAATTTGTCCTTGTAAAACACTATCTCCTTCGTTAACACTAACTTCTCCCAAACTTTGATAAACACTAATTAGGTTATTATCATGAGTTATTTCAACTATTTTACCTAATAAGTTGTTTTCCATAACTTTTGTTACTTCACCATCTAATATTGATACAACATCAAAAGCTTCACCGCCTTGATAATCAACACCACTATTAGGAAGATAAGTATTTTCATAATAAATTAAAGAATTTTTTTGTTCTTCTTCACTACCTTGATAATCATAAAAATATCTTACTATTTTAACATCTTCTCCTAAATAAGGTTTTGTAATAATATTATTTGTATTAACAACTGGTATTTCCTCTTCGATGATAATGTCATTAACATAGGTTGTATCATCTTCAAGTTTACTAGGTGAAGAGATAAACTCTAACAAATAAATTGTTCCTAATACTGTTACAAAAGATAAGGCATATAAAGCATAAACAACTCCTTTTTTTAGCTTCCTTTTTTTCATATTCTCACCTCTATATTAAGTTTGAGCAAATATGAAAAATTTATACATTTTTTTAAAATTTTTTTATTTCTGTACCTTGATAATAATGTTTTAAAATTTCATCATAGGTATATCCTTCTAAAGCCATTGCCTGCGCACCATATTGACTCATTCCCACACCATGACCATAACCTTTAGTTGTAATATAAACTTGATTTCCATCTTGTTTGATTGTAAAATGATTAGATTTTAAATTTAAAGCACTAACAACTTCACTGCCAGCAAACAAAACATTATTAATTTTAATTTCTTTAATTCTTCCAGTACTTGTAGTATCGATTTTTTCTAAAATTATCTCATCTTGATAATCTAAATTTAATTTATTATAAAAATCTTCTAATTCAAATGTATAATTAACTTCAAATACCGGTGAAATTTCATCCCAAGTAGAACTAACACTTCTTAAATAAGGTAGTTTACTAGTAAAGACCTCTTCACTATTTTCTGTAAACCCAACACTTGTTGAAAAAAACATGGCATCAATTACCTTATCATCATAAACTAAATATTGATTAGAAGTCTCTAAAACTGCTGTTTTTATTTTATTTATATTTTCAGTATAATCATCTTTCCAAGCTTTTTTTAAATAATCATTATCTAAATAAACTTGATTCATAACTGTATCGACAACATCATAATCTTTATCTTTATTATACTCCATTTTTTTCATAACATAACTTCTTGCAGCAACCGCTTGTGCTTTTAAAGCTTCTAGTTCAAAAGAAATAGGCATCTCACCAGCTAAAACACCGACAATATAATCTTCAAAAGGAACTTTTATTATTTCATCAGTATCTTCTTGTTTTACTCTAACAGTCATATTAGAAGTATATATAAACTTTATTTCATCGTCTTTAATAAATAAATTTACAACTAAAAATGGTATTAAGATAATTAGACAAGTTAAAAGCAGTATTTTTTTCATAATATCATCTCCAATATTAAAATACTGCTATCTACTTAAAATTATACACTTGAAATGAAAAAATCATATAAAAAGTTAACGACTAAATACGACAATCCCATCGCTAAAAACATAAATAATATTCTAGCTTGATAATATCGATTCTTCTTAAATACGTGTTCGAAATTAATACTATCAATAGCTAATATTGAAAAAGGGACAACAATTAAATAAAGTATTGTTTTAATTGCCATATTTATCAATCATTTCTACTCTTCGATGATGTTTTTCTTCGTCGGAAAAGTTTGTCGTTAAAAAAGTATCGATTATTTCTTTATAATCTATAGTTTTCTCACTTAAAGCAATAACATTGGCATTATTGTGATTACGCGCTAAAAAAGCTTCTTCTTTATCATTTACTTTAGCACATCTAACACCTTTAACTTTATTACACGCAATACTCATGCCAATTCCAGTACCACATATTAAAATTCCCAAATCAATTTTTTTATCATGAACAGCTTCACCTATTTTATAGGCATACTGTGGATAATCGACACTTTCAATTGAATTAGTTCCATAATCGATTATTTGATATTTACTATTTAAATAATTTTTAATTTTTTCTTTTAAAATCACACCTCTGTGATCACTTGCTATTCCTATTTTCATTCTATCGCCTCTTTATATATAATTTAAAATATTGTTATTTTATTTAATATTTTACTTTTCTCCTTTCTAATCCCTATCTTAATTATAACACGATATAGAATTAAAAAGAAAAAAAACTGCAATTATGCAGCTTTATCTTGATTAAGTCCATATTTACGGTTGAATTTTTCAACGCGACCAGTTTTAGTAACTGTACCTTGTTTACCTGTAAAGAATGGATGACATTTATCACATACTTCGATATGTAGTTCTGATTTGTTAGATCTAACTGTAAAAGTATTACCACATGCACAAGTAACTTTAGTGTCCATATATTCTGGATGAATTCCTTTTTTCATAATCTTATCTCCTTCCGCCATGACTAAATTAAGTCATAGAAATTTAATGCTCCTATATTATAACAAATAAAAATAATAAAAATCAAGACTTTTTAATGACTTTTTCTTCTAAAATAGCAATAATTTTGGAGTAAATCGCTTGATATCCTTTCTTATTAGGAAAACTATCAATAATACTATCAAAATAATTTGTATTATTAAAGTCTTCATAAATATCTAAATAGTCGATATCATAAGAACTAGCTAACTTACTTATTTTATCATTTGCATATTTAAAAAATTCCACTAACTCTTCTTCTTTTAAACAATTATAAAAACCAATAAAAATAATTTCTTCCTTTGAATAATCTCTTAATAGTTTAAACAATTTATCTAAATCTAAAGCTACTTCATCTAGTTTATTATATAAATCATTCACACTAAAATCATTATTAAAAGTAATATTACTAAATAAATCATTCATCCCAATCGATATTGTTATTATGTCAGCTTTAATTAAGGCATTTTGAATTGTTTTTTCTTTACCATCAACAGTTATTTTTACATTTTCTTCTATTTCTTTAATTAAATCAATACTTCTTTTATTATTACTAGTTAAAGATGCGTAATTATCCAATAAATCATTGTTATCTAAATAGTCTTTTACATAATCAGCATAGCCATAATCTTTAACACCAATTCCATTAACGCCATTAGCTAAAGAATCACCTAGCGATAAATAATATATATCTTTATCCTTAAATCCTAAATAAATTAATAAAACAGCTAAGGCAATGATAACTATAGTTAAAATTTTTTTCATACAAATTCCTCCCACAAAAAAAGTAGATTAAATCTACTTAAATTATATTATTTATTAACTAAATTATTCATCAACTAAAACAATATCTGCTCCAACATTTTTTAATTTTTCAATAATATTTTCATATCCTCTTAAAATATGTTCAACTTCTTTAATAATAGTTATTCCATTGGCTTTTAATCCAGCTAGTACTAAACAAGCACCAGCTCTTAAATCAGTAGCAATAATTTCTTTGCCAGTTAAACTTTTAGGACCCTTAACATATATTTTTCTTCCGTCGATAATAATATCAGCACCCATTTCATTTAAAAACGGAACGTTTTGAAATCTATTTTCATAAATCGTCTCTTCTAAAACAGAAGTTCCATTAGCGCCGATTAATAAAGCCGTCATTGGTTGTTGCAAATCGGTTGCAAAACCAGGATATCCTTGTGTTTTAATATTAACTGGTTTCATATTTTCACACTTAGATACAATCAAATAATCTTCATGTATTTCAAGTGGAACATTCATCTCTTTTAATTTTAAAGTTAAAGATTCAATATGTTCAGGAATAATATTTTCAATTTTTAATCTATTTCCCACTAAGGCACCAGCAATTACATAAGTTCCGGCTTCAATTCTATCAGGTATTACTTCTGCAAAACCGTCACCTAATTTATTAACACCTTTAATAGTTATCTCGCTAGTTCCAGCACCGGTTATTTTAGCTCCCATATTGTTCAAAAAGGTCGCTACATTAACTATTTCTGGTTCTTTAGCAGCATTTAGAATTGTCGTAGTTCCTTTAGCTTTTACAGCTACTAAAATAGTATTTATCGTTGCCCCAACACTAGGCATATCAAGACTAACTTCAGAGCCAACCAATTCCTTGGCATCGATTGTAAATTTATTACCTTCTTCAATAACTTCAGCACCTAATGCTCTAAAACCTTTCAAAGTTTGATCAATCGGACGAGCCCCAATTGAACAACCACCTGGAAAATACATTTCCACATGTTTATACTTTCCTAATAAAGCAGACATAAAATAGTAAGAAGCTCTTAACTTTTTGGCTTTTGATTCAGGAATTTCTTTATTTTCTAAATTTGTTTGATCAATTATCATTCGATCATTTTCACGCCTAACTTTAGCTCCTAAAAACTCTAATATTTCATTTAAAGCATCAATATCAGATATATTAGGAATATTATCGATAGTAACAATACCATCAGATAATAAAGAAGCTGGCACTAAAGCAACGGCACTATTTTTAGCACCACTTATTTTTATTGTCCCCTTTAATTCCTTTCCACCATTTATCTTTATTTTTTTCATAAACTCCTCCACTACTATATTTGTATGTAATTAAATATGTTTGTTGTCACTACCAAATAATGTAACTTTTTCTTTAATCATTTCTTTCATACTATTTTCACCACTTTTAATAATTTTTCGTGGGTCATAAACTTTATTATCTTCATTTAAAAATTTTCTTACACCCTCACTCCAAGCAATTTGTAGTTCAGTATTAATATTGATTTTACAAATTCCACAGCTAATAGCCTTTTTAATTAATTCATCTGGAATACCTGAACCTCCGTGTAAAACTAAAGGTAATTTAACTAACTCATGAATTTTAACCATTCTTTCAAAATCTAATTTTGGTTCACCTTTGTAAATACCGTGAACACTACCTAAAGCAGGAGCTAAAAAATCAATTCCTGTTTCTTGAACTAATTTAACAGCATCTTCCACTTTAGCATAAGCAAGTTCATTAGCAACACCATCTTCTTCGCCACCAACAGCACCTACTTCAGCTTCAACTGTTACGTTTTTTGCATGAGCATAATCGACAACTTGTTTTGTAATTTTTATATTTTCTTCAATACTATGTTTAGAAGCATCAATCATAACTGAAGTAAAGCCACTATCAATAGCATCAACACAACTTTCATAAGAACTACCATGGTCTAAATGAAGAGCTACTGGTACTGTAATATTCAAATAACTAATTAAATTCTTAACCATATCAGCAACGGTTTTAAATCCGCCCATGTATCTTCCAGCACCTTCACTCACACCAATAATAACTGGAGTTTTTAAGTTTTCACATTCTTCTAAAATAAATCTTGTCCATTCTAAATTGTTAATATTAAAATGTGGTACGGCATACTTACCGTTATCTGCTTTTTCAAGCATATCTTTCATATTTTCTAACATTCTATCACCACCTTAATTATATATTTTTTTACCAATAAAAGCAACTATTTCCCAAATTATTCGGTGAAAGAAATGTCAAATTATTTAATTAAATAAATAATTCCGATAATTATTAAAACAATTCCTCCTAATATAGTCGAAGATTTACCAATCAGATTATTAATTTTTTTACCTAAATTTAAGCCAAAATAAGTAAATAGAAAACTAAAAATTGAAAAAATTAAAGCAGATATAATAAAACTTTCATTGATTACTTTCAAACTTATTCCTACCGAAAAACTATCGATACTAACAGCTAAGCCAAATAATAAAATTTCTTTAAAATTTATAATTGGTTTTATTTTTTCCTCTTTAAATGTTTCGTAGATCATTTGTATTCCAATAAAAGAAAGAATTAAAAAAACTATTAAAGTGGGCTCTATTTTAAGATGGTGAATTAATGTCGTTCCAACACTCATTCCTATTAATGGCATGATAAAATGATATACTCCTACAGTTAAAGAAATTTTTAAAATATCTTTTCTATTTAAATTC
Source organism: Bacilli bacterium (assembly GCA_017887425.1). Lineage (GTDB taxonomy): Bacteria > Bacillota_I > Bacilli_A > RF39 > UBA660 > Faecisoma. Next base: position 23,673 of record JAGHHZ010000022.1, on the reverse strand, counting down.
AAAGTACCATACGCTAAAGCTAAAGAAAAAGCGTCCACACTAAGACTTATAGCAATTATAATTATTATTAGCATAAAAAAACGCCTCCTATAAAAATATATTTATAAGAAAACGTTTTAGACTACTTTCCCCAATCGATTGGTTTAATATTATGACTCACTAAAAAATTATTGGTTTTAGAAAAAGGACGGCTTCCAAAAAAACCATGATATGCTGATAATGGTGACGGATGAACTGATTCAACAATATAATGATTTTTGTTAGTTATTAATTGCTTTTTACTCCTAGCATATCCACCCCATAAGATAAATACAATTGGTGTTTCTCTTTCATTTAATTTTTTGATAATGTTATCAGTAAATATTTCCCAACCCTTCTCCTTATGAGAAAGAGGAGTATCTTTAACGACACTCATAATACTATTTAATAATAAAACACCTTGTTTAGCCCACCCAGTTAAATCATTATTTTCTTTTTTTATTCCTAAATCAGATTCCAATTCTTTAAAAATATTAGCTAATGAGGGTGGTCTTTTAATATTATCATGAACAGAAAAAGAAAGTCCATGAGCTTCACCATCACCATGATATGGATCCTGACCTAAAATGACAACTTTTACTTCATCGTAATCAGTATATCTTAAAGCATTAAATATATCTTTATACTGTGGAAAACAGATTTTGTTTTTATATTCACTTTTAACAAAAATTCCTAATTTTCTAAAATAATCTTTTTTAAACTCATCTTTTAAAACTTCATCCCAGCCTTTATTTATCATCATCCACCTCTTTTACAACATTTATTATATCTTTTATTTTCAAATATAACATCTTTCTTTAATTTCATTATAGCATAAATATTAATAATTGCGAGTAAAGACGTTAAAATATTGACAATTTTCCAAATTAAACTTGCTGACATAATTGAACTTATAAACAAAACTAAACAACTTATAATTTTTAAAATTAATAATTTCTTTTCACTTACTTTAGTTAAAAATTTTAAATTAGATTCCGTATCATAATAGCCTGATAAAATCGTCGAAAAAGCGAACAAAACAATTGATATTATAACAATAAAGTTTCCAAAATTACCTAAATGATAAATAAAAGCGTCCTGTGTTATTTCGATTCCATTTAAATTTTCTCCCACTAAAGTAACATTAGAAGTTAATATTACAATTGCTGTTGCTGTACAGACCAAAAAAGTCGTAATATATATACCAATCATTTGAACAAAACCTTGACTAGAAGGAAATCCCACTTCAACTGTCGACGCTGCTATCGCTCCAGTTCCTAATCCTGCTTCATTAGAAAAGATTCCTCTTTGAATTCCGATAATTAAAGTAGTTACAAAACCAAAACCAAATGCTTTAAAATTAAAAGCTCCTTGAATAATACTTAAAAATATATTAGGAATTAATTCAATGTTATCAATAACAATAAATAAAGACGCTAAAACATATATTAACGTCATAATAGGCACTAACTTAGAAGAAAATTTAAAGATTCTTTTAGTACCCTTATTAAAAATAATAAAAGATAATATCATAATAATGAAACCAATTATAACCGGTGGTATATTAACATAATTAGTTATTGATTTAGTAATAGTATTAGCTTGAATACTTAAAAATCCTGCCACTTGACTAATAACGATAACATATGCGTATAATTTACCTAAATTATTTTTTTTTAAACCATTTTTTAAGTAATAGCTTGGCCCACCTTTCGATATATGATATTCGTCATTTTCTTTATATTTAACCCCTAAAACAGTCTCGGCATAGGCATTAGCTGTGGAAATAAAACCAATTACCCACATCCAAAAAATAGTTCCTACACCACCTAGATAAATAGCTAGAGCAATACCAGCAATACTGCCAACACCAATTCTTCCCCCTAAAACCATCATTAATGACTCAAACGGTGTTATTGTATTATTTCCTTTTTTTACTATATTCTTAAACATTTCTTTAAAATCAAACTGTACAAATTTCAATTTAAAAGTAAAATAAATTCCAGAAATAACAATCATAACTGTAGCTATTGCCCATAATACACTATCTAACACTTTAAGCATTATATCACCTAGTTTAAGTATATTAAATCTTTTTTTGGACATGAAAAAAAGCTAAAGATTATTAGCTATATCAATAAATATATCAATATCAAGTTGCTCTGCTCTTGTAGTTAAATCAAAGTTATATTTTTTTAAAACTTCTTCTATTTTATCTAAATCATAACCATTTAAATTATTTCTTAAATTTTTTCTTTTTTGTTTAAATGAATCCCTTACTAATTTAAAAAACAATTGCTCATCTTTTAATTTTTTTCTTTCTTTTTTAGTAAATTCTACCACAATACTATCAACATTAGGTTTGGGAATAAATACGTTACGACTAACATCTAGTAACTTTTTAACATTAAAATAATAATTTAAATATACTGACAAAGAATTATAATCTCTACTATTAGGTTTAGCTTTAAATCTGTCACCTACTTCTTTTTGAACCATTACAACAATTTTATCCACAGTAATTTGATCTTCAACTAATTTAATTAAAATAGGTGTGGTAATATAATATGGTAAATTAGCAACAATATATAGTTTTTCAAAATTATATTTTTTAATTTGATTAATAACATCAGCTTTTAAAAAATCTTCATAAATAATATCAACATTATTAAATTCTTGTAAATTATTTTTAAGTATTTCTTTTAAAGTAACATCAATTTCATAACATAAAACATTTTTAGCTTTTTTTGCTAATTTGTAGGTTAGTGAACCAGCTCCTGGTCCAATTTCTAAAACTAAAGTAGTGGCATCAATTTCAGCCTTATTTATGATAGAATCAATTATATTTTCATCAATAATAAAATTCTGACCAAATTTTTTCTTTAAATTAAAATTTTCTTTTTCTAAATTTTCTTTTATTTTTTTAGGTGAATATTCCATAAATGCTCCTTTTTTATATATTGCCTCTTTTAATCCACTTTGGATATTCATTAAATATATTTTTCATTAGTCTTAATAATTCTTCAACTTCTTTATTATCAGCCTCTAATATTTTAATTATATTAGTTCTAAAGTTATTATCAGCTTCTTCAATTGATAACTGCGCGGAAGCTAAATAATCATATATAATAAAATTTTTTATATAATCAAAAATTTCTGATATATCATAATAATTTCTATATAAATAATTAATAAATTTTTTATATGATTTCAATTTTTCAGTATATTGAAAATTAGCAATATTTTTATAATCTTCTTTACTATATTTTTTATAATCCATTTTTTGACTATTATAAAAAGTTAAAGCATCATCATTGCTCTCAAAACTTGATGAATATAATATTGCTTTTCCATCATATTCATAAACATTCTCATCTTCATATACAGTAAAAATTGTAATAATATGCCTTAATTTAGACTCACTTATTTTGAACATCTGTTTTTCAAATAATTCACATAATTTATCAATAGTTATTACACCATATGTATTTATAACATTTTCAACATAATCATACACATTATTATTGAATTTATTTAATTTTAATAATTCTTTATTTTCAAAACAATTATTAAATATAGTTATAAATTCCTCGGGCATAAAAACTCTAAAACTATCATCTTTGTTGTTATATTCAACTTTAGCCATAAAAGAATTTTTTAAAAAAAGCAAAAAATGAATTGATATTGGTAAATCACCAAATATAATTTTTTTATCATTATTTTTAATTACAATTTTAAGTTGATTTATTTCGTTAGTTCTTATAATCTTAATATAACTTTCTAATATTCTATCTAAATTTTTTGTTACATAATCAATAATATCTTTTTTAGGCTTATTATTTAATCTTTCCACTTTAGCAAAAACTGAAAAATCATCATCGATGAAGGCTGGAAAAATTGCCATTCTAAGCAACTCTTTACTTTTTAAACTGCCTAGATATTCATTTAAAGTTTCTTCTTTAATTTTTTTGTTATTAACCCCCAACAATTCTTCTTTGATAATTCGTTCTAATTCAATCATACAAACTCCTTTACTATTTATTTATACAAAATACAGCATACAATGGCACTGATTTTATATCATTTTCAAACCCAAAGTTTTTAGATGATATTCTAATGCTATATTTAGGATTATATTTCTTTATATATTCATTTAGGCTTTTACTATTTGTTCTTCTACCACTTTTAACTTCTACTGGAATAACATCTCCATTTATTTTTATTAAAAAATCAATTTCATATCTATCAAAATTGTAGAAATATAATTCTTTAAATTTCGAATAAAATTCACAAGCTACGTAATTTTCAGTTAAAACGCCTTTGTACATTTCGTTTTTATCCAATAATATTTCACCATAATTCAAATTTGAAAGAGATCTTAAAAGACCTACATCACTTAAATAAATCTTAAATTTGTCAGAACTAGTAAAGGCTTTTAATGGAGACTCATTTTTTTCTGCTAAATCACATTTCAATATCATATTACTAGCTAACAGCCAATCTAAACTAGTTTCATATCTTATTTTTCTAGCATCTTTATCAACAATACTGTATTTAAATATATTGTTAACTCTAGCGAGCTCTTTTGGTACAGCATTATAAATTTGACTATTTTTAATACCCTCACTATTTTCGGTATATTTATTCATATCAGCCAAATATGATGTAATTATTTGTTCTTGTAGCTCAAAATTAACATGTGCTATATTATAATTATTAATAACAAAATTATTTATTAATGCTGGCATTCCTCCTAATACCAAATATTTCTTATATAAATCTAACGCTTTTTCATGAATAGGATACATTATTTTTTCATTTGTTTCAAAATGTTTCTTTATTTCATCAATTAATTTATCTTCATTTATCGCCATCAAATATTCTTCAAAATCCATTGGATATAAGTATTTGATATTTACTTTTCCTACAGGAAATGAAGATTTAAACCTATTAATCTTTACGCCTAAAAGCGAACCTGCACATACTATTTTATATGGTTTTTCACTTTCACAAAAATATTTTAAAGAAGTTATTGCTCTTTCACTTACTTGTATTTCATCTAAAAATATTATAGTGTTTTCGGGTTTAATGATTACATTTTTAATAATCTCAATTTTTTCTATTATCGTATCGGGATCGATAGACTCTTCAAATACTTTCCCAATGTTTTCCTCTTTATCTAAATTAATATAGACATAATTATCAAAATTACTTTTGCAAAATTCTTCTAATATGTAAGTTTTGCCAGTTTGTCTTGCTCCAATCAGCATAAGTGGCATCTTATACTCTTCTTTCCATTTTTTTAATTCTTCTAAAATTTTTCTATACATGTAATCACCTCTATAAACATTATACGCTTTTTTGTGCAAAATGTACATATTTTTATGTTTTTTTCGTACATTTTATACAAAAAAACAATTTTAAAAGATGGAAACTACCATCCCCATCTTTGTACACTATATATAACATCGCCACTCATATCAGTAGCTTTTTTAATACTTTCATCTTTTTCCGTTTGATAAGCAACATCAAAGTGGTAAATACCATCTTTTAGTTGTTCTCTCATTGTATAACCTGTATCCATTACAATACCTGTAAAATTACCTAAATTAGAGTTTTTAACTTCGATAATTGTTCCACATGGAAACTCTGATAAAGCAGCCGCTAATACTCTTACTTCACCAAATTCATCATCGTTATAATAAATACCGTCATTTATTAAATTAAAGTTCTTTTTATCTTCTGTTTTACAAGACACGAAACCACGACCTGAACAAGTTGAACAATCTGGTCCATATCCAGTCATAACCCCTGTATATTCCCCATTTTTACCAGTTCCAATAATAACTTCTTCATCGATAACTTCTTCTAAAATAATAGTTTCTTCACCATTATAATAAGTAACTCCATCTTTACCTTCTTGGATAACTTTCGTTATATTACTAGGTATTGAACTATCAAAAATTTCAGTTGTTTTATGCTCTATAACATTTGAAACAATATTAACATTTTTATCAATATTAATATTACTTATTTCTATAGTTTTTTCTTCAATATCAAAACCAAATAATGACATAATTGATAATATTCCCAAACTCACCCATTTACCAAATAAATTTAGTAAATAAAAATTCATTTTTTCACCTCATTATTATAAATAAAGTTTAGCATATTTTTCAAAACTCGTCAAATTAGTGTTTCTTTAATTTTTTATTTAAAATTAATATAACTGTTAATAATATAATTAAAATTATGCCGCCAATTAAAATATTATTCATTGGAAATTCTTTTTCTAATTTAGGAATACTCATAGTTACAATATCATTACACCCCTCAAAAAGACAAGTTTTAGTCTTTTCTCCTTCCTCTTGAGAGGTAGGATTTTTAATAATTTCCCATTCACCATATTGATGAATGTGTTCTTTCTCTTCTAAAATATTAATTTCACTACATATTTCACATTCTTGGTAAGTTATTTCTTGATTATTTTCTAGTTTTGTTTTAATTTCCCCATAAGTATGTTCTAATTTAGGAATCTTTTCTGTTTCTTTTTTACCACATGAACAAACTCTTTCTTTTAATCCTTCTTCTTGACAAGTAGCCTCTTTAATTATTACAAAATCGCCATAATTATGAACATGACTTTCTTTAACTGGCTCGTCTAAATAAATATAACCTAATAGTTTTAAATTAGGATTATCTTCTAAAGGTTTACCGACTTTAAGATTATTAATAGTTCTTCCCTTATATATCCCATCACCGTTATAAGCAGAATAATTACCGTTTAAATCAACTAAAACAACTCCCGCTTCATTAACTGTTATATTATTTCCATCAACACTAGTAACATAAGCAACATGACCATATACTCCGTCATCAAAAACAGCAATTGATTTAATTTTCGGTTTACTACCAACTTGATAACCCGCTTTTTTAGCATTATCATACCAATTTCTAGCATTACCAAAATTAGGTAATTCTACTTTAGTATTATCATAAGCTTGTTGCCAAGCATAATAAGTACATCTTACCGTTTGTACTCCATAAAGTTGTTGATATTTACCATATGGATTATTTGCATATACCAAATTAAGATTAAAAAATAAACAAATTATAATAAAAATATATTTTTTCATTTTATCTCTCTATATTAAATAAATCTTTAGCATTTAATGTCGTCTGTTTTAAAACTTCTTCTAAAGGAATCTCTTTAATCTCAGCTATTTTATTGGCAACAAAAATAATATTATATGGTTCATTTTGCTTACCACGATATGGTTCTGGCGTTAAAAACGGGCTATCTGTTTCTAATAATAAATGTTTTAAATCTATTTCTTTAATAACTTCTTTTAATTTACTATTTTTAAAAGTTACTACTCCACCAATTCCTAAATAACTATTTATTTTAATATAATTTTTAGCCATTTCTATACTACCACTAAAACAATGAATATCCTTTTTTAAACTAGGATAATTTTTTAATATTTCATAAGTATCATTAGTTGCTTCTCGATTATGTATAACAACTGGTTTATTATATTTTAAAGCTAAATCTAACTGTTTAATAAATATTTCTTTTTGTTTTTCTTTATTATCTTTATTCCAATAATAATCTAATCCAATTTCACCTATTCCAACAATTTTTTCATTATTTAAATTTTCTTCGATAAATTTTAAACTATTAGGACTATATTCTTCCGTTGGATGAATACCAATTGTTCCATAAACATTAGGATATTTTTTACAAAGATCTAATACTTCTTGATTATCTTGATCATTAGTACCACTTATAATAATTATATTATTTTCCATTTTATTTATTACTTCATCTATATTATTATAGTATTCTTTAAAAACATGACAGTGTGTATCAATCATAATAAAACCTCCACCATAATTATACAATAAAACAAGAAAACTTTAACTTTTTTGTTTTCTTGTTTTAATATAATACTTCAAAAATATTACTCCCACTAATACTAAATACACAAAATCGACAACATTAAATTTTATTATCACACTAGCAATAGCTACAAAAACTGGTATGAATAACAAAATTAAGGCTGAACACTCCGTTAATTTGCGTGCCATTTCTAATTTTTCCCTTCTGTTATTTTTACGACACTATAACTATAACATATTATTTTATTTAAGCACAACATTTTTTGTATACAAATAGCGACATTTTACGCATGTTTACACTTCTTCAAGATGATTACTTAAAAATTTAGAAGCTATTTGTGTAAGCTTTAAATCAACATCTTCAACATTATCTTCAGTACTAATTATCATAACTAAACCAATCACATCACCAGCAACAATAACTGGACTAACAGCATAAGTACATTCTAGTTCTTTATCGGTTATTTTTAAAGCTTTCTTATGCTTTTCTAACATTTCTTCTCTTCTTTTTATTTTTAATTCTAAATCAGTTCCTATACTTTTATTTAATAATTCTTTTTTTAAGGGACCAGAAACAGCCAAAATACTATTAGTATCAGTAATTAAAATATTATTTTTAATAAAAGAATAAATTGAATCTGTAATATTTTGCGCAAAATCATTTAAATTTTTAATAACAGAATATTTTTTTAATATGATATCTTCGTTATCAATTAATATTTCTAAACTCTCTCCTTCTTTTATTCTTAAACTCTTTCTAATTTCTTTAGGTATAACAATTCGTCCTAATTCATCTATTCTTCTTACTATACCTGTCGTTTTCATATTTCACCTCGAATTTAGTTTTACCTAAATACTAATAAAATATACTTAATATTTTTGAATTTTAAAATAACCATAATAACTACTTAATACTTTATTGTATTTTTCAAGATTATATTTTTTTAATATTCTTAATTTCTTATATATTCTTCTTTTATTTTTACTTAATATCTTTATTTTTTTATTATAAAAGTGGTAACCTAAAAAACATAGATTATTTTTAGTTATTACCGTTTTATTGTTTAACTCTAAATCATAATTGTTTAAAAAAATAATTATCTTCTTTAAACATTCTTTTAAATATAATTTATTACTATGAAATAATACTAAATCATCCATATATCTTATATAATGCTTTATTTTTAAATTTTCTTTAATATAATGATCTAAATCATTTAAATAAAATATTCCTAATATTTGACTAGTCATATTACCAATACTTAAACCATATCCTTGTTTTAAATAATTGATATTATGTTTACTAGCATATTCAAATATATATTCTTCATTCGTACTATCAATTATTTTATATACTATATTTAAAAATAACTTATCCTTTATTTTTTTACTTAATAAATCTTTTAACTTTTTATGATTAATACTATAAAAATATTTTTTAATATCACATTTTAAAACATAATAATCCTTATAACAATTAATATATTTTTTTATTAATTTAATTCCATAACTAGTTCCTTTATTAACTCTAACTGCTACATTACTATCAATTAAACTCTTTTCTAAAATATCAAATAATAAATAAGCCACCATATGATTAATTATTTTATCCTTTAAATTTAAACTTAAAATCAATCTTTCTTTAGGTTCATAAATTATAAATAAATTATATTTATCTATTTTGTAATTGTGATTTTTTAAAGTATTATATATATTAACTAAATTAATACAATAATAATCTTCAAATTTTTCTAGTTTTGTTTTATTTTTAGTATTACTTTTTATTTTTTTATAAACATTAATTATCTTATCCAAATCACACAATTTATTATAAACATTACCGATTCTTTTCATATTTAATAAACCCATATATTAATCTAACAATATTATTTAAAAATTCACATATTTTAATAAACTTTTTATAACTTATAACCTTCTTATTAAAACTAATATTAATGTAAAAATCCAACATTTTTATTTTAGTTAAACATAAATATAATTTATTTATTCGCTCATCTTTAGCTAAATAATTAGCCATATAAATACTTTCTAATAAATCATATAAAACTAACTCAATCTTATTTTTTAATATATAATCTTTTTTAGGAAAATTAAGCAATATATTATCAAAAAAATAAAATAGTTTTCTTAATATTAGTAATAACTAATAATTCATTATTTTTCATATTTATCCTTTAATTCAACTAGTTTACTATAATTAATTACTTTTAATATCTTCTCTAATTCCTCAATTACATTATAATTATCCAATACTTTTAATATTTCCTTTTGATAAAACTTCCTTTTAAAATAATCTAAACATAACTCATAATTATTATTTTCCTTTATTTCTTCAATATCGTTATAAAAAATATAACTAATATAATTCATATCTAATATTTTTCTTACTTTTTTATATTCACTAATTGGAAATCCTACTTTATTTTCATATATTTTATAACCTAATAAACCACTTATAATATATGTATCCTCATCAAATACCCTATAAAAATTACCATATTTCATAAAAATAATAGCTTCGTTATGTTTTAATTTTAATTTATTTCTTATATCAACTAACCTCACATAATCACCCTAAATAATATTATCTCACACACACACACACGTTGTCAATAGTTTTCCAAAAGAAAAAACAGTTTTTCGATTTCTCTACTAAACTGTTTCTATTCTAGTTGCATATTACTAATATTTTTAGGTTTAACCTAGGGAATAAGAATTGTTTCCTAATTCTTTTTTATATAACCTTAATCATATAAATTAAGTTTAGAAGGAATCTGCACGAAGGCCGTTCGCGTTGTTGACGTTGTTGTTGTTGGAATTGCCATTGTTGTTGACGTTCCAAGCGTTAGAACCTTGTTATATTCTTATCCCCATACACACCACACCTTGCCACTCTATCGGCAAGGTGTGATTCCCTTGTTTGTACTTTTATATATCTTTTTCTTTTTTTATCTTCTTATATTTCGTATGGACTCGACCAAGTACCATTACCTCCGGTAATGGTGACATTAGAGTTGACAACTATAACTGCACGAAGGCCGCACGCGAGGTTGACGTCGCCGTTGCAGTTGGAATCGCCACCGTTGCCGACGTACCAAGCGTCAGAACTAGAACTAGATGGTGTCATTGTCCAATAAGTATTAGCGTTATTATAACTACTTGTTGTTGTATATCCTTTTGTTAATATACTACTGCTTTGACTTGATAACATCTCACCTACTCTTATTAACCCTACTGTCGCATTGATACTCCTTGTTGGATTAGTTTCTTCTAATGATATTGTATAATTATCACCACCATCAAATTCATTTTGATACCAAGTATAATTTGTTACTAATTTATTTCTATTTTCAGTATCACTACTTGCTACTAACCATTCTAATACATCACTATTTAATTTTTGCCCTATTCCTGTTGTTGTTGAAAAGGTGTTATTATCGCCATATTCCATTTCATAAACACTGTCATTTTTTTCATAATAGCCATCTAATATTAATTTCGTATTGCCATTACTATCTTTATAGACTATCCGATATTTCTTGCCTGCATATAATACATATTCTCCACTTGTTGCTTTTTCGTTTAATTTTCCTGTTACTTCTATACTCTTATCTTCGTTTAAAATATATGGACCAGCTTCACTACTCCAAGTTTCCCCTAGAGTACCATTACCTCCGGTAATGGTGACATTAGAGTTGACATTTATAACTGCACGAAGGCCGTACGCGCCGTGGACGCCGTCGTTGAAGGCATTGCCACAGTCGCTGACGCTCCAAGCGTTAGAACCATTATATGGCGTTAATGTCCATTGATATTGACCTATATTTAAATATGAATTCCCAGCACCAGCTAAATTATATTCATCTAATGATATTGAACCCACTTTAGCTTTTTCAGTCGATAAATTATTGCTACAACTTGTTCTTGCACTTGAACTACTTGTCGTAGTCTCACTACACCATGTTTGCTCTACAATAATATCATTGCCTTTTAATCTTGGATAAAAATAATTATTTAACCAATCTTTAGCATGACTTCCATCCCAATTTGAACTGCTTTCGTGATATGATATTCCTGTAACATTTTCATCCGTTATTAATCTCACACTTCCATCAGCATTAATTCCCATAATACGCCATAAGAATCCTGAATACCATAAATAATTATCAGTTGGATTTCCTTTTAAATAACATCCTCCCATATAACTATAATTATTTTCATTAGAAGTTGTACATCCATTTCCTGTTGTTGCTAAATAAGGATATTTTTCTAATACTGTCTCACTTATGGCATCTCCTACCAATCCAACATCTGGTGGTGTTACTCCACATTCTTCATCATCCATGACAAAGCTTCCATCACCACATAGTTTAAATGTATGATTATTACTTTCTACTTCTAACTCGGTAACTTTACCATTGCTATATGTTACTTTATTAACTGTGGCATTTCCTAGATTAACCATTTGCGATACTTCTTCAGTTGTTACCCCATCTGCACATATATCAACTTTTCCATTCAATTGTTCTTCCATCATTGATGATGCACAATAATTATTTATTCCACTATATATCATTTGGGCTTCTGATTTACCTGCTGATATTCTAGCATCTTCAACTACATTTAATATGATTGGTGTAGCGATTAATGCTATAATGGCTAGTATAATAATTACGGCTAATAATTCAATTAACGTAAAACCTTTCTTCATAAAAAACTCCTTTCAATTTTAGTATGAAATATTTTTATTTTTCTATTCCTTACTTTCAAATTAATTTTATCTTATTTTTAGTTAAATTAATCATTATACATAACAATTTATTTTTAAAATTACACACACACGGAAATAAAAAAAACTAAAGATTTTACTCTTTAGCTTTATCGATAACAAATAGTAAATCAATTAAATAATAAATAAAATGTTTTTCTAAATTATCTATTCTTAAACTAATGATTAAGTTACCACCTATCATACCAAATTTAAAATTGTTATTAATTTTTAAAGTATCTAAGAATAATTTTTCACCATCAATTTTAGAAGTTATTTCTTTATCTAACATTACTTCTACGGCATTATTAGTTTGTTTAACTTTTCTAATCTTAAGTTTATTAGCTAAAGCTTCAAACCATTCTTCATACATATAAATTAATAATTTATCAGATATTTTACCAAAACGATCTTCTAGTTCTTTTTGAACTGATATTAATTTATCATAACTATCGATTTCATTAATTTTCTTATGAATTTCAATTTTTAATTCTTCTTCTTTAACATAATTATCATCGATATAAGTATCTACTTCAATTAAAGGTTGCGTATCTTCTTCTTCCGTTACTTCGATTCCTTTTAATTTATCAATTTCTTGTTTTAATAACTCAGTAAATAGTTCTATTCCCACACTATCGACAAATCCTGCTTGTTCACTACCTAAAAAGTCCCCAGCTCCTCTTAATGATAAATCACGCATCGCAATTGATAAGCCACTACCTAATTCCGTAAATTCTTTTATTGCATTTAATCTTTTATGAGCTATTTCAGATAATATTTTGCTATTATCATACATCAAGTAGCAATAAGCAATTTTATTAGTTCGTCCAACTCGTCCTCTTAATTGATACAATTGTGATAAACCAAATTTATCAGCATCAATGACAATTAAGGTATTAGCATTTGGTATATCAATCCCTGTTTCAATAATTGTTGTACACAACAAAACATCAAATTCTTTATTAATGAATTTAAGCATAATATCTTCTAATTCTGTTTTATTCATTCTTCCATGAGCACAGACTACCTTAGCATCAGGTACTAAAGAAGAAATTTCTTCTAATTTACTATTCATATTATCAATCCGGTTATATAATAAAAATACTTGACCATTTCGTGATAATTCTTTATAAATAGCGTCTTTAATTAATTTTTTATTATAAGAAACAACATATGTCTGTACAGGATAGCGATTATTAGGTGGTGTCTCAATTGTCGATAATCCTCTAATTCCTGATAAAGACATTTGTAAAGTACGAGGTATTGGTGTAGCTGATAAAGTTAAAACATCGATATTACTTTTTAATTTTTTAATTTTTTCTTTATGAGTAACGCCAAAACGTTGTTCTTCATCAATTATCAATAAACCTAGGTCTTTATAAACGATTTCATCATTAAGTAATTTATGTGTACCTATTACAAAATCTACTTTACCTTCTTTAATATTTTCAACAGTTTCTTTAAATTTCTTAGGAGTTATAAAACGATTAACTAAACTAATATTTATGGGAAATGATTTAAAACGTTCTAATGCATTTTGGTAGTGCTGATTAGATAAAATTGTTGTCGGACAAAGTAGTGCTACTTGTTTACCTGATAAAATTGCTTTAAATGCTGCTCTAAAAGCGATTTCTGTCTTACCATATCCAACATCCCCACACAATAATCTATCCATAGGATGAGGGCTTTCCATATCTTTTTTTATCTCTTCCCATACCTTTATTTGGTCTTTAGTCTCTTCATAAGGAAATTCTTTGTCAAACTCAATTTGGTTTTCATCATCATTATTAAATTTAAATCCTGGACTCATTTGCCTTAAAGCAAATAATTTAAGTAATTCCTTAGCTATATCTTTAGCTCTAGCTTTAGCTTTTAATTTAACTTTAGTCCATTCAGTTGTTCCTAATTTATTTAATTTAGGTTCATATCCTTCTTTTGAACTATATTTACTAATCATTTCGATTTTTTCAACAGGAATGTATAATTTATCTCCACCTTTATATTCTATTTGAAGATAATCCTTATTTAAGCCATTTTTAGTAATTGTTTTCATTCCTAAGTAACGTCCAATACCATGAATATTATGAACAATATAATCACCAATCTCTAGCTTAGTAATATCTTTTATTCTTGTTCCATATTTAAAATTAGTTTTATAAGGCATTATTTTGCTATTTTTATTAAATATCTCATTTTCACTAATAAACACATAATTATTATAAATAAAACCTTCATTAATATTAAAAATAACAATATTAATTTTATTTTCATATATTTCATTAATATTAGTAAATACACAATCAATTTCATCAATTATTTTATTTGCTTGATAACGATTAGATACACAAATAATTACTGTTTTTGTTTTTGAATACTTAGTTAATATTTCCTTCATTATTTCGACATTAGTAAATTTATCTTCTAATTTATAAGAATCATAATTTACACCAAAAGTATCTTTTTGATATAAATTTATCGAATCATAAGAAGGAAGATCATGAAAATATTTAGTATTTTTATCTAAATTATTACTTGTATTATATTCAAATACTTCTTCTAATAAATTATTATATCCTACTTTAATATCATCTAATTCATTATAAAATAATAAATCATTCATATATTCATAAATATTTGAACTTCCATATTTGATTAAATCACGATGATTATATTCAAAATCAATATCTTTATCAATTAAAAATTCTGAATTAGGAACAATTTCTACTTCTTTAATAGTATCAATTGTCAGTTGAGTATTGATATCAAAAAATCTAATCGATTCAATCTCATCGCCCCAAAATTCAATTCTTATTGGATTGTTATAATTAGTCGGAAAAATATCGACAACATATCCTCGAATAGCCATTTCACCAGTTTTATTAACTACTACATCACGCTCATAACCAATATTATAAAATTTTTTAGTTAGTTCCTTAATATCAAACGAGTCGCCAACTTTCAATTTAACATAACTATTGATAAAATTATCTTTAGTAGGTAAAAATCTCAAATACCCCATTAAATTAGTAACAACAATACCCTTATTCTTTTTAACAATAGTATCTAAAGTTTCCAGTCTAGTCATTTTAAAATCAGGTGAAATAGCTAAAACTTCACTTGTCATAAAATCGTCCATCGGAAAAAAATAAACTTCATTAACATAATTTTTTAAAGTTTGATAAAATTTATTTGCTTCATATAAACTATTACAAACAACTAAAATTAAATTATCGTGGTAAGAATTGCTAATATAAATACATTTTAATTCATCAGTTAAGCCGCCAACTTCTTTACCGTTATAATTATTAAATATTTTTTTAAATATATCCATAATTCACCTCCTCGCCAAAAAAGATACATTAAGTATCTAATTATATTTATTCATCAAATTTTCAAAAGATAAAGTTACAAAATCATTAATAATATCTGGCATAATTTTAACAACTTTATTTATTTTTTCTAGTTCTTCATCACTAAATTTACCTAACACATAATCAACCATATTGATATTATTTTTAGAAATACCAATTTTTATTCTTTTATATTCTTTTGTTTTTAAATTTGCTTCGATATTTTTTAATCCATTGTGTCCACCAGGTCCACCCTTATAACGAATTTTAAAAGTTCCTACTTCTAGATCCATATCATCATGAATAATTAATATATCATTAATATCAATTTTAAAGTAATTAATATATTTTATAATGACCTCACCCGATAAATTCATATATTTTTGTGGCTCAAGTAATATTACTTTTTCACCATTAATAATAGTTTCACAATATAAACCATCAAATTTGGATTTATTAAGTTCTAAATTATACTTTTTTAAATATTCATCTATTGCCATGAAACCAGCATTGTGTCTGGTTCTTTTATATTCGGTACCTTTATTTCCCAATCCGACAATTAGTTTCATTTTATTCACCTCTTTTATGATATTCACTATACACTTCGTTTTTATTAAGTTGGCGGTCTTTCGCAACCTTTTTTATTGCTTCTTTTACTTCAAATCCTTCTTTGATATATAAATTAACGTGTTCGACAATTGTCAAATTAGAAAATTGATTGACATTTTTGTTTCCTTCAACAACTATCACAAATTCACCTTTAATGGTGTCAAATTGATTAATTATATCTTTTAGCGTACCCCTATAAATCTCCTCAAATTTCTTAGTTATTTCCCGGGAAATGCTACAATTTCGATTTCCCAACACTTCAAACATATCATTTAATGTATCGATTATACGATGTGGTGATTCATAAAAAATTAAAGTTGTCTGATAATTTTTTAAATCTTCTAATTCTTTTTTTCTTTTACTACTTTTACTATTTAAAAAACCAAAAAAAGTAAAAGGTAATGGTTCAATATTTGAAGTTATCAAAGCTGATACAAAAGCCGTAGCCCCAGGAATAGAAACGACATTATAATTATTTTCAATAGCTGCTTTAGCTAAATAATATCCTGGATCACTAATAATTGGTGTTCCTCTATCAGTTACTAAACCAACATTTTCATTATTATTCAAATAGCTTAATAATTTATCAATATTTTCTTTTTCGTTATATTGATGACTTGCTATTAATTTATTTTTAATTTGAAATTTATTTAATAATTGATTAGTAATTCTTGTATCTTCAGCAAAAATAACACTAACATTCTTTAAAGTTTCAATAGCTCGATAAGTAATATCATCCATATTACCAATCGGTGTGGCTATTAAAAATAAAGTTGGTTTACCATCATAGCTTTTTTGAATCATGTAATTCACCTTCATTCAAAATATTTTTTTATTTGTTCAGTATATTCTCCATTGTCTAAATGAGTATAAATAGGAGGTAAAATTTTTAATCCTTCTTTACCATTTTTTGTACCTTCGACCAATAAAATATTTGCTTCCATATTAGTTTTAGGATAGACAAACTGCACTTTTTTAGGTTCTATATTATATTTTTTCATTGTTGTTATAATATCGACTAATCGCTCAGGACGATGAACAATAGCAATATAACCATTGTTTTTAAGTAGTTTTTTAGCTATTTTAAAAATATCATCTAAATTTAATTTAACTTCATGACGTGCAATTGTTTTATAATCGTTTTTGTTTAAATTAGAATCTTTATTTACCTTAAAAAATGGTGGATTACAAGTTATTATATCAAAAGATTCAGTTTCAAATTGGTTATAAATATCATTGATATCGGCATTTATTATCTCAATTTGATTATTCAATTTATTAATATCAACTGATTTTTGAGCTAAATCAAAAACTTCCTTTTGAATTTCTACACCGGTAATTTTAGCTTTAGTTCTAGTTGATAAAATTAAAGGTATCGGCGCATTACCACAACCGATATCTAGTATTTTATTAACGTTTTTATTTATTGTTACAAAATTTGGTAATAGTACTGAATCTAAAGAAAAATTAAACATTTGTGTATCTTGTACAATATAGTAATCTTTAAATCCTAACAAATAATTAATTACTTCCATCGATTTCCACTACTCCAACTTCCGGAATATTAACACTATATTTTTTATTTAAAATATCTAAATTTACTACTTTACCTTTACCTTTTTCAGTTTCTACTATTGAACCTAATTTTGGTAAATCTTTGCGATATTCTTTATATGTTTCATCTTCATACTTTAAACAGCATAAAAGTCTACCACAAACGCCATTAATTTTATTTGGATTAAGTGATAAATTTTGATTTTTAGCCATATTGATGGAGATTGCTGCTATATCTGATTCGAATCTAGCACAACATAATTGTCTTCCACATAATCCGCAACCACCAATTTCTTTTGCTTTATCACGGACACCAACTTGTCTTAATTCAATTCTTGTTTTATAAATATTAGCTAGCTCCTTAGCTAGTTGACGAAAGTCAACACGATTATCTGATAAAAATCTAAATAATAATTGTGAACGATCAAAAGTAAAATTTGCATCCATTATTTGCATATTTAGTTCTAATTTTTCAATCAATTGACGGCATTTATCCAAAGCAATTTCTGCATCTCGCAAATTTTTTTTATGTTCTATAAAATCTTTTTTAGTAGATATTCTTATAACATCTTTAAGTGGTGATTTTAATTTATTATCATCAATATTAAATGGTGGTAAAATAACTTTACCAAATTGTAATCCTCGCTCAGTTTCAACAATTACGGTTACATTTCTTCTTAAATCCAAAGATTTAGGATTAAAATAATATATTTGTTTTGTATTTTCAAAAGAAATTCCAACTACTCTTATCATTTTCCACCTTCTTCCATTTCTATAATAATTTTATCCATTAATAAATTTAAATTAGCGTTATTATCTAAATAATTACGATTTTCATTTAATACTTTAATTTTATTTATTAACATATCGATTTGATTTAACTCAGCTATTTTAGTTATTTCTTCTAAATAATCATTAAATATTTCAACTGGACAATTTATTTTATAATTTAAAGCATCTTTATAAAAATAAATAATAATTAATATTGCCCAGGAAATATTTTCTTTTAAAGAAAAATAATTGAACCAATAATCATTCATATATAATAACACTTTTTTATGATTTTTTTCATAATAATTGATAAATTTTAATATGGCATTAACTTTTTCAAAATTTGTTTCATCACTAATGAATTCTTGATATTCTTCATCAGTATTAGTTATTAAAAGTCCTATTTTTTGAAAAGCATCTTTTTCTTTTAACAAATTAGCTTGTCCATTTAAAGAAATTATTTGACAACGGGAAATAATCGTTTCTAGTAATTGATAACGATTTGCAGTAATTAAAAGTGCAATTATTCCTTCTTGAGGTTCCTCTAAAAATTTTAAAATTGTATTTGCTGAATTAACATTTAACTTATCAGCTTTATTAATTATATAAACTTTTTTATTTCCAATAATTGACTTTTTATTAAACTCTTCTTGCAATTCTATTAATTGTTCTTTTTTTATCCAATTGCCATCAGGATAAATTATTTTTAATTCTGGAAAATTATTATCATCAATCATTTGACATTGCATACAATTTTGGCAGTTTGTTTGTCCATTATTATAATTTGGACATAACAATAGTTTAGCAAAAGTTAAAGCAAAATCAAACCCTTCAGTACAATTGTTAGTTTCTATTAAATAAGCATGAGCATAATGTTTATTATTCAAAGTATTACTTATGATCTTATAAGCTATTGATTGATTTTGTTTAAATTTTTCTAACATAATACTCACATCCTTTAAAATACAACAATTAAAATAATAATTAAAGCAAAAAGTGCTGGTATTCCAAATACGGTAAGAAGTCCTACGGTAATTAAATTAATTGGAATTGTTAAATTAATTGGGGTAACAATTAGATTATAACCATATAAAATAAATGCACTTATGATAATTCTTTTTAAAATATTGAACATTTTTTTAATCATTTTTATTTCACCAATAAAAAATATGATTTAAAAAAATTTATTATTCTTCTGAATTACTTGTAATATTTTTTCTTTCTTCTAATGCCATTTCTAAAGTTAAAGCATCAACATAATCCATATCTGCTCCCAATGGAACACCATGAGCAATTTTAGAAATAGTAACTTTTTTTCCTTCTAGTATTTTAGAAATATATAAAGCTGTTGTCTCCCCTTCAACACTAGGCTTTACTGCAATAATAACTTCTTTGATGCTTTCTTCGTCGATTCTTTTTATTAAACTATCTAAATTAATATCTTCAGGATTGATATTTTCCAAAGGAGAAATAAGACCATCTAAAACGTGATATAAGCCTCGATAAGAACCAATTTTTTCAAATTGAAAAACATTTTTTGGCTCTTCGACAACACAAATAACGTTATGATCCCGTCCGTCACTTGCACAGATTGAGCAAATATCATCTTGTGATAGATTATTGCATATTTTACATCTTTTTATTTTAGTTTTTAAATTTGTTAAAGACTGCACAAAAAGATCAATTATTTCTTGATCTAATTCTAAACTATATAAAGCCATTCTTTCAGCTGTTTTTTCACCAATGCCTGGTAACTTTTTATAACATTCAATTAAATTATTAATTGTTTCTGGATAAATCATTAAAATAACCCCGGCATTCCTTGTGTATATTTACCCATCTTTCTTTCAGTCTCATCATCAATTTTATCCATCAATTCATTAATAGTTACTAAAATTAAATCTTCAACCATTTCTAATTCGTCTTTTTCAATTTTTTCAATATCGATTTTAATAGATTCTATTTTTTTATTTCCCTTTGCTTTAACTGTAACAAATGATTTAGTATTTTCAAATACTGTTTCATCAATTTCCTTTTTAGCATTCATCATATCTTTTTGTAATTTTTGTGCTTGTTTCATCATAGCTTGTATATTCATAATATTCCTCCTTAATTATACTCAACTATTTCTCCAAATAAAGATTGTATATCATCATCGCTTTCTTTACTTAGTTTGTTTATAATATCTTCAATTGATATTTCTTCAGTTTTATATTCAAATTTTCTTTTTTTTGAATTAAAATCTTCTTTTATTATATTCCATTTTTCTAAGTCAACTGCCACTACTTTATAATGTTTATTAAATATTTCATTAATTAAATTTTCAATATTAATGATATTTTCATTAAAAAGATTAGACAAATGGCTAGTAGCATAGGTAAAAATCGCATATTCATCACTAACTGCTTTTAATTCTCCGTCTAATATCATAGTAGCATAAATATTATATTTTTCATCCATTACATAATCCATAATTTTCTTTAAAGTATTTTTAAACTCTAAAGTTTCCTTTTTAGAAAATTTTGAGAGTGTATTATTTACTCTTATTTCCACAAAATCATTTAATTCTTGTAATATTTGTTCATTCAATTTGTTATCTATTTCAACTTTACTTATTTTCTTTTCCAAATTTTTATCATTTTGATTTAAAGTTTCTTCATCGATATTTTGATCGTTTATTTTAGAATTTTTATCTAAATCTTTTTTAATAGAAGATTCTTTTTTTTCGATTACCTTTTCCTCTCCTTCATTTTTTTTATCATTAAACTCTTTTTCATCAAGTAATTTTATAAATGCTAGTTCTAAAATCATTTTAGGATTAGAAAACTTTTTCATATCTAATAGAGATTCATTCATAATTGATATATATTCTAACATTTTTTTTGTAGAAACTTTTTTAGTTATTTCCCGGTAAATATTTTTTTTATCTTCAACAAAATCAGAAGTTGTTTTAAAAAGAATAGAATTTCTCAAAAAAAGAATAATCTCTTCAGTTATTTTAACTATACTTTTTCCACGATTACTATATTCATTAATTTTATTTATAACACCAGTTAAATTATTATTAACAGCACAATTAATCAATTCAAATACATTTTCCTGGGAAATAGTACCATTAACCTCATGAATATCATTTAATGTTATCGTTTCATTGGTATATGCTACTACTTGATCTAAAATACTTATTGCATCACGTAAACTTCCGTCGCCTAGTCGAGCTATTTCGAAAATTGCATCTTCTTCGATTTTAATATTTTCATTATCACAAATATATTTTAAACGATTATATATTTGTTCATCGCTAATTTTCTTTAAATCAAATCTTTGACAACGAGATAATATAGTTATAGGTACTTTATGAGGATCAGTCGTCGCTAAAATAAAAATAACGTGAGCAGGTGGTTCTTCTAAAGTTTTTAATAATGCATTAAAAGCGCCAATAGTTAACATATGAACTTCATCGATAATGTATATTTTATACTTACCTAAAGTGGGAGCTAATTTTACCTTATTATTTATTTCGCGAATTTCGTCAACGCCATTATTTGAAGCAGCATCCATTTCGATAACATCCATGTTTTGTTCGTTTGATTGTGTACAGCATACACACTTATTACATGGAATACCATTTGAACTATTTTCACAATTAACCAATTTAGCGAATATTTTTGCTATCGTTGTTTTTCCACAGCCTCTTGGTCCGGCAAATAAATAAGCATGATTTATTTTATTATTTGTAACAGAGTTTTTTAACGTTTTTACAACTACTTCTTGACCGGCCACTTCGTCAAATGTTTTAGGGCGATATTTACGATATAATGCTTGATACATACTACTCACCTCGACTAATTAATTATAACATTTTTAACAATATTATTAAAGCCTTTAGTTTCTTTTTTCATTAAAGAATTTTTGTAAAATAGCAAGACATTCTTCTTGCATAATTCCTTTTTCGATAGATATATTCGTGTTGTCAAAAATTGTCGCGATGCTTTCTACTCCTCCATAATTTTTATTTGAAATTCCATAAACTACTTTTTTTATTCTTGATTGTACTATTGCGCCACAACACATGACACATGGTTCAACAGTGACATAAAGTGTACAATCATTTAATCGCCAATTTTTAATTTTTCTACAAGCTTTATTTATTGCTAAAATTTCGGCATGATGAGTGGCTATATTATTTTTTTCTTTTTTATTATATGCACGAGCTATAATTTTATTATCTTTTACAATAATTGCTCCAATGGGAACCTCATTTTTTTTATACGCTTTTTTAGCTTCTTTTAAAGCTTCAATCATAAATTTATCCATACTATCACCTATACAAAAAAAGCACACACATTTAGAGGTTCTTATGGCTGCTGTCTTCCGACTCTGACCAAGTTCAAACATAAATGTTGTGCATATATAATATACCCCAAGAATAATAATAAATCAATTAAAAAATAAATATTTTTCTATTTTTTAAAATTATGCATTTTTTTGAATCTAATTTTAAAAAATTATGCAAATTTCTATTTCAATTTTTAAAATTAGTGGAACAGGAATATTGTATTTATATAGTTCCACGTGAAACATTAGTTATTTATAGTTCCACGTGAAACATTAGTTATTTATAGTTCCACGTGAAACATTAGTTATTTATAGTTCCACGTGAAACATTAGTTATTTATA
>JAGHHZ010000021.1 GCA_017887425.1 Bacilli bacterium | reverse complement strand
TATGATTGTTACCATTAATTGTAACAGCACGATTAACAACAATTCTTGAAGTTAAATCTGTAATATCATTGTTTAAATAAATTGTTTCAATAGTATTGTCACTTAAAGCAGCATTTAATTCATCAATATTAGTAACTAAAGCTCCTGTAGCATCAAAATCAAAAGTAGCGCTTGTTACAGTGTTTCCAGCTTTATCAGTAGCAGTAATTGTGTATTCACCTTTACCATATTGACTTAAATCTAAAGTAGCTAAATAAGTGCCATCAGTTTGAACTGTAGCAGTAATTGTATCTTTAGTTTCGCCATCTAAAGTAATTACAACTTCAAATTCAATATCGTCAGTAACATTGATAGTACCAACATTAGTAAATATATCTTCTTTTAAAGTTGGTAATGCAATATCTGGATCTGTATTATTAATAACAAATTCAATTACATTTTCATTAAATGAACTATCAACTAAAGTCAAAGTATATTTACCATCTTCTTCAATTTTATCACCAGTAACATAAGGCCCAACTTCTACTCCATTTTTACTTAATGTAGCCTTAAAACTTGAATCATCAGTAATAGTCAAACTTACTGGTCCTTTGGTAAATTCGCCATTTTGAATACCTTCTACACGAGGTTTATCAGTATCATTTAATTTAGCTAAAACAACTTCATATCTTTCTTCTAAACTTGTTTTAGTTGCATTTTCTACTAATTCATTTAAGATACTATCTAATTGAGTAGTTAAATCATTAGTAGTATTGTAATTTCTTGCAGCATCTAATTCTTCTTTATTAGTAGCTGAATTAGTTTTATCTTCTAATTCTTTAAATAAAGTTTCAAAATCAATAATATTTTCAACATTTTCAACTTTGCTTATTAAATCGCTAACATCAGCATTTTCAACATTGTCAATTACATTTTGAATAGCTTCTTTTGCTGCATCAAGATCAGCTTGTGTTAATGATTCTTCAGCTGCAGCTACTGCTTGTTCAGCTATTGCCAAATAATTAGTAGTATCAGTTTCCCCACCAATTACAGGTTTAGAATCATCATCTGTGCCAGTTTGATCGTCTTCACCTGGTTGTTCTTCATCAGAATCATCATCTTGATCACCAGGAGTTTCTTCATCATCATCTGGTTTTTCTTCTGGCTGTTCTGTTTGCTCACCACCACCGCCTGGTTGTTCTTCAGGGTCACTAGGTCCACTGGCGAATGAATAGATCATTGTACCCAATAATAAGAAAACAACTACAACGATGATAATTTTTTTCTTATCCATATATTTTCCCCTCCTACAATATGAATATCCAATTAGACGATTAAAAACGCCTAAATGTAATTATATAATATCAAATCTATAAAAAAAATCAAGTATTTTGTCTAGAAAATGTTAAATTTTGCGACAAAATTCGACAATTTTCGCAAATTGAGTAATATATATCATAAAAATTAAAAAAAACAAATAGATAATAAATATCTATTTGTTAATAATTTTATTAAATTCTTCCACCAACAAAAGTGCAATTACCAGAGTTGTTAGAAAAAGTAGCATTTAAATAAGCTCCATCTTCGGCAACCCAAGTATATCTAGTGATAAGACTACTTTTTTCAGTTAATGTACCTTCAACGTTACCAATATAAGTAATGAATTCATCATAAGTTATTCCCTCATCCATTTGAGCCTCTAACTCATCATATCTAGAAAAATCAACGTTTTTATTAGCTAATACATCTCTATCTATTTCAAGGGAAATCGTTCCATTTTCACCAGAATAATAAGTTACTTCTATACCTGTATCTTCAGACAATTCCCAATAATAAGAATTATATTCTTCATCGATTAATTCTCCTTCAAAACCAATAATTTCATTAATTTCTTCAACTGTATTTTCATAAGATATTTGTTTAATACATTCAGTAGCAATACAATTGCC
This sequence comes from Bacilli bacterium, assembly GCA_017887425.1. Lineage (GTDB taxonomy): Bacteria > Bacillota_I > Bacilli_A > RF39 > UBA660 > Faecisoma. Next base: position 2,356 of record JAGHHZ010000021.1, on the reverse strand, counting down.
TTTTGTTTCTAATTTATTACCATTTTCTAATGTTTGGCTATCATCACCACAAGCTGTTAAAGTTCCCATTACTAAAACAGCTAATCCCAAAATAAATAATTTTCTTTTCATAAACTTCTCCTTAAACTAATTATTCCGATGCTTCATTGACAACAAATTCGATTGAATCATATTCAATTAATACATCATCTTCAGCAGATTTTTCCCAATCGATTGGAACTTCGATAGTACCAGTATCAGATTCGCCAGCACCAAGTGTTCCCGTAATATCAGTAATATAAATTGGTTCTTTATCTTTAATAAATAGTGCAATGACTTCTACTGTACTTAAATCAACATATGCTTCATAATTCTTATAAAATGCTATATCCCTCCCTACTAATTAAAGTTTTTATAATACATATAATAATGATAAATATTCTATTTTAAAAATATAAATTTATATATTTTTTTTAAATTTTCTTTTTTATCATGATTCATTTTAATAAATTTGATATGAATTTGATAACCACTATCCATAGAAAATAATAAATCGGCTTTACCATGTCTAAAATTAACTGCACCACTTGATATAGATTTATAAGGAATGACATGGATTTTCTTATAGTATAATCCTGATACATCACGATCAAACAAATACATTCTTTTAGTAGTAAAAACTATATAATCCTTACTATTTTTATAACCCATAATTATTTTTTCATCATAATATGTATACTCTAAAGCATATCCAGGCAAATCTTTAGGCAAAACTTCTGTTTTAAAGCCAAAATATTTAGTTAACTCTTTAAACTTAATATATGCCATAAGAATCCTCCTTAACTTATGATTTTAAAATCAATAATTGGCCAAATACGAGCTACAACTTCACCAATTATATCTTCTTTTTTTACCAAACCTATTTCCCTACTATCTAAACTGTTTTCCCGATTATCGCCCAAAACAAAATAATATCCTTCTGGTATAACATCATATCCTAACTCTTTTAAGTCAAAATCTTCAGTTATAAAATCATAATTTTCTTCGACATATTCTCCATTGACATATAGTTGATTGTCTTTATATGCTATATGCTCACCAGGTAATCCAATTACTCTTTTGACTAAATATTTAGTCTCGTCATAATAAAAAGATATAATGTCAAACCTTTCTATGTCGCCTAATCGATAACTTATTTTTGATAATACAATAACATCACCATTTTTTAAGGTGTTATCCATGCTAGAGCCTACAACTTGTTGTGTTCCCACTACCCACATATATATGGCAAAGATAATAGTTATTAAAACAATAATTTTTATAAAATCTTTAACAAACTCTTTTATATCCCTTAAATCCATACCTACCACTACTATAAAGTATATCATATTAATTTTTAAAAGTAAATTTAGTTTGTCAAAAAACAGTAAACAAAAACTACTAACAAAAGTTAGTAGTTAATAAATTATTTAATAATTTCTGAAACGTTACCAGCACCAACAGTGTGTCCACCTTCACGGATAGAGAATTTAGTTCCGTTTTCGATAGCGATTGGAGCGATTAATTCAACAGTAATTTCAACGTTATCACCAGGCATAACCATTTCAGTACCTTGTGGTAATTCAATAACACCAGTTACATCTGTAGTTCTGAAATAGAATTGTGGACGATAATTTGTGAAGAATGGTTTATGACGTCCACCTTCTTCTTTAGTTAAGATATAAACTTGAGCTTTGAATTTAGTATGAGGAGTAACAGTACCAGGTTTAGCTAATACTTGACCTCTTTCAACTTCGTCACGAGAAATACCACGTAATAATACACCAGCATTATCTCCTGCTTCAGCATAATCTAATTGTTTACGGAACATTTCAATTCCTGTAACAACTGTTTTCTTAGTTTCTTTTAGACCAACGATTTCAACTTCGTCGTTAAGTTTTAATTGACCTCTTTCAACACGTCCTGTAACAACAGTACCACGACCAGTAATTGTAAATACATCTTCGATTGGCATTAAGAATGGTTTATCTGTATCACGTTCTGGTGTTTCAATCCATGAATCAACAGCATCCATAAGTTCTTGGATTTTTTCTTGATATGCAGGATCTCCTTCTAATGCTTTCAAAGCAGATCCACGAATAACTGGAGTATTATCACCATCGAAACCGTATTCGCTTAACAATTCACGAATTTCCATTTCAACTAAATCTAATAATTCTTCATCATCAACCATATCACATTTGTTCATGAATACTACCATGCGAGGTACACCAACTTGACGTGATAATAAGATGTGTTCACGAGTTTGAGCCATAGGTCCATCTGTAGCAGCAATAACTAAGATAGCACCATCCATTTGTGCAGCACCAGTAATCAT
>JAGHHZ010000020.1 GCA_017887425.1 Bacilli bacterium | reverse complement strand
TAAAATAAAACGATTAATAAAAAAGTTAATATAATTTTAAATATATACATAAAATCACCTTTTAAATATACTAATAAACTAACAATATGCTAAACAATATATTTCATTTAATTGAAATAGAAACTTATTACATTACTTTATTACATTTATTTTATCAAACAATACATATTTTGTCTAATTAAAAGCACCAATTCTAAATTGGCACTTTATTTATCATTTAATTTTGCTTATTTTACAAATTGAATTTTAATTATAAATTTATATTACACATATCTTATATGAAAAATCAAACCAAATCATTATCATTAAAACTATAATAATTATTCTTACCGATAATAATATGATCTAAAACTTTAATTCCTAATATTTTACCTGCTTCAACTAATTGTTTAGTCATTATGATATCATTATTGGAAGGATTAACATTCCCCGATGGATGATTATGAATACATATAATACTTGAAGCACTTAAAAGATAAGCTTCTTTAAATATTTCTCGAGGATGAATTAAACTTTCATTAATCGTTCCAATAAATAATAATTTATCTTTAATAATATGGTTTTTGGTATCTAAATAAACACAATAAAAATATTCTTGTAATTTATCTTTTAATTTATCTTGATAATATTCATAAATACTATTTGAAGAATAAATTTTAATTTGATTAAGATTATCGATTTTTTTATTTAATCTTTTTCCTAATTCGATTGCGGCTAATAACTCACAAGCTTTAGCTTTGCCAATCCCTTTTATTTTAACTAATCTTTCTAAATTAATTTCTTTTAAATTATTAATATCATCTAATTGTTTTAGAATATTATTAGCTAAAACTTTAACGGAATTTTCTTTAGTACCTGTTTTAAGTAAAATAGCTAATAAATCTTCATTACTTAAATATTCAACTCCTTTATTTATTAATCTTTCTCTTGGTCTTTCATTTAAAGGAATATCTTTAATTAAAACATTCACGGTTCCTCCTTATATTTACTTAATACTTGTTTACATATTTCTTTAATTGTATCTTCATCACTAGTATTATTTAAAACCATATCATATTGTCTTAAAGTTTCAATAAATTCTTGGTCAGTTAATGTAGTTGTTTTAATAATGGTATTAATATCTTTATTTTTATAGTATTCTTGAAGTTTATTAACATTAGAACTATCTAGTGAAATACCAATATAAACATAATACATATCATCGATAACACTATAAATATAGTCAGTTAAATGAGTGGTATTTTCTTGCATACTTTCCATACTAGAATAAACACCTTGTTGGATTAAATAAGCAGTTTCACTTTCGTTAAAAACAGGAAAAATATCCGTTTTTTCATATTCTTTTAACATATAAAAAGACAATAAAAAACCGACTAATAAAGATACAATAATAGTTAATAAATATTTTTTCATAATTCTTCACCATTATTATCATACCCTATTAATCAGTTGAAAAATGTCGAATTTATTTCATTAATTCAATTATTTTAGTAACAATATCATTAACATGAACATCAAACACTTGATTAGTTTCTCTAATTTTTAATTCAACTAAGTTATCTTTAGCCTTTTTACCAACTGTTATTCTGTATGGTATACCAATTAAATCCATATCGTTAAATTTAACACCTGCTCTTAAATCACGATCATCTAAGATAGTATCGATTTGTTTATTCATCAAATTATTATATAAAGCATTAGCAATTGATTTTTGTAAATCATCTTCTTTATCAATTAAAACAATACTTACTTTAAATGGAGCAATATTAACTGGCCAAATAATACCGTGTTCATCATTTTTTTGTTCGACGACACTTGCCATAATACGTCCTAAACCAATTCCATAACAACCCATTACTACTGGTTTTAAAGTGTTGTTTTCATCTAAATAGTTTAAATCTAATGCTTTAGAATATTTAGTTCCTAGTTTAAAAGTATTACCTATTTCAATACCATTTTTAAAGTATAATTTTTTACCACATTTAGGACAAGCATCAAATTCTTTAACATTTTTAATATCCCCAATGTAATCATATTTAAAATCAGAAGTGTTGACATTTTTATAGTGGTAATCAGTTTTATTAGCACCAACTATATAGTTATATTTATATAATATATCATTATCGATTACTATTTTTATATCTAAATCAATTGGACCAGCAAAGCCAACCTTAGCATTAGTAACTTTCTCTACTTCTTCAAAACTAGCTAGTTCGATTTTAGTTCCACCTATTAATTTTAATAATTTAGTTTCGTTGATTTCTCTATCACCACTAACTAAACAAGCATATAAAGTATCATCTATTTTATAAATTAAAGTTTTAACAAACTTATCTTTATCTTCTTCTAATAAATTAGAAACTTCTTCGATTGTTTTCGCATTTGGTGTATGAACTAGCTCTCTTACTTTAGGTTTTTCAGCTTTTTCTTTATTGATAACACATTCGCTTACCTCGATATTAGAAGCATATCCACAATCGCATAAAACTAAAATATCTTCACCAATATCGGTAACGGCTTGAAATTCTTCACTTAATAATCCACCCATAACTCCAGTATCAGCTGTTACGATGCGATAATCGATACCAATTCTATCGAATATTTTTTTATAAGCTTCAAACATTTTACGGTAAGATTTATCTAAGCCATCTAAGTCAGTATCAAAACTATAAGCATCTTTCATAAAAAATTCTCTTACTCGAATTAAACCAAAGCGAGGTCTTGGTTCATCACGATATTTATTGCCAATTTGATATAAATTAAATGGTAGATCTTTATATGATTTTACTTTCATTTTAGCAGCTTCAACAAAAAATTCTTCATGAGTAGGTCCAAGTACTAAAGAACGATTATAACGGTCTTTTAAACTAAACATTGAATCGCCAAAATTATCTCTTCTACCACTACTGATATAAACATCTTCTGGTAATAAATTAGGCATCAATAATTCATTAGCTCCCGCTTTATTCATCTCTTCTCTAATGATATTTTCAATGTTTTTTAAAACTTTTAAACCTAATGGCATATACATATAAATACCATTACCAATTTTTTTAACCATACCACTTTTTACAAGTAAATTACCACTTACGGTTTCTTCATCTTTAACATCTTCTCTAAAAGTATAAAAAAAGTTTTCACTTAAACGCATACACTTCACCTCAACAATTTAATTATATCATATTTAATCCTAAACACTTACATATTATTTAATTTTTATGAATTTTATTAGATATTAAATCTTTACAACAACTTAATTTAATAATATAATTAAATTGGGTGATGTTATGCTTGAAATTAAATATTTAACTGACGAATATGAATCATTAGCTAGTCTAATTTTGGAAAGTTTTCCTGACATAAATACTAAAGAAAACATAATTGAATCATTAAAAAATAGTCCTTATTTAAGTTTAATTGCGGTTAAAGATAACAATGTTATTGGTCATATTATGATCGATATTAGAAATGATATTATTAAAAATAAAACTGCTTTTTATCTTAATTATGTCTGTGTAGCTAGTAGCGAAAGAAATCAAGGAATTGGAACATTACTTCTTAAAAAAGTTGAAGAAATTGCTAAAGAAAAAAATGTAAATTCAATCGAATTTACATCTAATAAAAGAAGATTGTCAGCTCATAGTCTATATTTAAAAAATGATTATCTAGTTAAAGATACTACTTATTTCTATAAAGAAATTTAGTATCTTTTTTATTAGCTCTATAACTTTAATTGTTTTAAAAAGATATGAATTTAATCATACCTATTTTAAACTTTCAAAACCACTTCGTTTAAATAATTTTTCTAAATCATATTTAGTAAAAGTTATAATAGTTGGTCTACCATGTGGACAGTTAAACGGATTGTGGCATTTTCTTAAATCACTAATTAGCGCTTCCATTTCATTAATACTTAAATTTGTATTGGCTTTAATACTTGCTTTACAAGCTAAAGTAGCAGCTAAATGATCGTTAAATTTAGCTAAATCAAAATCTTTTTCTTTACTTGATACTAGTTCTAATATTTTTCTTATTTGTAAATCCTCAAAATCTTTCGTTAACCAAGTTGGATGAGCTTTGATAATTACCGAATTAATGCCAAACTCAGATATTTCAAACCCCATATTTTCTAAAAAGGCAAAATTTTCTTTTAAAACAATATATTCATTATTCGATAATTCGATTGTAAGAGGTAATAGCATTGGAATGTTTTCTTTAGTTGGATTAGTTAGTTTTTCTTTAAACATTTCATAATTAATCCTTTCTTTAGCTGCGTGTTGGTCAATTAAATACATACCTATTTCGTTTTGACAAACAATATAAGTTCCATGAACCAAACCAACTGGGTAAAGTAAAGGTAATCGTTCTTCTTCTTTCTCTTCTTTTTTCTCGTAAATAACTGGTTCTTCTTGAACATTAAAATCTAAAGTTATTTCTTCATATTTTGGTTTATTTTCGATAATAGTATTTTCTTTTAAAATAGGTTCTTGAACTTCTTCGACAATAGGAAAATCTGTAATACTTGCTTCTGGTATTAGAGTTTGACGATTCAACTTGCTAGTAATCGTTTTTTTAACTAATTCTAATAACTCTTCTAATTTACTAAATTTAATATCCATTTTAGTTGGATGAATATTAACATCAACTAAGCTAGGGTCTAACTCGATACTAATTACGACAATCGGATAACGATTATCTGGTTTATAAGAATGATAACTATCGTTAATTATTTTATTTAGTTCTTGATTTCTTACTACTCTACCATTAACTAAAGTTACCATATGATTACGTCCAGCACGATTAATTTCAGGGAGACTAATAAAACCATTAATACTATAATCATCATCTTCGCCATTTATTTCTAACATTTTACGCGCAATATCAACACCATAAATAGCACTGATAGTTTTAAGTAAATTACCAGAACCATCTGTTTTTAAAATAACATTGTTGTTATTAATTAAAGTAAACCTTATTTCAGGATGTGATAAAGCTATTTTGTTGACATAATCAGTTATACTAGCTAGTTCAGTATATAAACTTTTCATATGTTTTAGACGGGCTGGAGTGTTATAAAATAGTTCACTTACCTCAATAACTGTTCCTTTTCTAGCATCGGTATTTTCTACTTTAATTAATTTACCGCCTTTAATATTGACTAAAGTTCCAACTTCCCCAGTACTTGTTTTAAGTAAGACATTACTAACAGAGGCAATACTAGCTAAAGCTTCCCCTCTAAAACCTAAAGTATTAATGTTATATAAATCAGATTCATCCATTATCTTACTCGTTGCATGACGACTAAAAGCAACAACCGCATCTTCTTTATCCATACCAGTACCATCATCAGTTACTTTGATTAAACTAGTTCCCGCTTCTTTTAATTCAATTTTTATTTCTTTACCATTTGCATCAATACTATTTTCAACTAACTCTTTAACGACTGAAGCACATCTTTCAACAACTTCTCCAGCCGCTATTTTGTTAGCTAAAATCTCATCCATTACTCTTATTTTACTCATATACTTCACCTAATTAATATTATAACATAAAAAGATAAAATTAAATTTTATCTTTTAAATGACGGATTAACTATCTTTTCTTTTAATGTACTATCAAAAAATAATTTTAAATATTCTAACTCGCCAGTAGCCGCACTCACAATTGAACCGTTAATTAATTTTTCTTTATCCTTTTCATCGACATTAGAAAAATCTAATTCATAATCCAAAGAATTATTTAAAGAAATAAATCCGACAACTTGCCTTAAATACTCTCTTAATACGCGACCATTGCCTTCTCTAAATGGGTGAATAATATTTAGTTCCGAATAATAATAAGCTAAAAAATCGACAATATCTTCTTTAGTTTTTAACTTTTTAACATCGTCTTTCATTTTATCGATAGTCATTCTTAAGTAATTAGCAATATATTCAGGTCGACAAAAAGGAGTATTACCTTTCATAATATTTTCATTTCTTATTTTTCCAGCAAATGGATAAAGATAACTAAAAACAGTTTCGTGAATCTTTAACAAATAATCAGTTCGAAACAATTCAAAAGCTTTCGGAATTTTTTTTGTTTGTAAATCTAAAAGCATTAAAGCGCTGATTCTTCTTTCGACAATGTCTAATGTTTTTTGATCTCTTATACCTTGACTATTAATTAAAACATCAGTATCAGGATAACAATATTTTGATTGGGTATTTAAAGCGTCATGAATATTATTTTTTTCTAGCATTTTCTTTTTCCTCGTGTTCTATTTCACTAACTAATCCATAAAGAAGAGAATCAATTGCTTTATCGCCAAGACGATTTTTATATTTTTTAAATGTTTTTAAAATTAAATCTTTTTCTTTTTTTGGAATATCATGACCTTCTATTTCAATATTGCCAATTGCCGAATCAACTTGTCTTTCTAAATATTCATCCCCCATAATATCACCTAAAATAATTATATCAAAAATAAAAGAAAAAGCAAAGAAAATGCTACATATTTCTTAATTTCGCATTTAATTTGCTTTCAACATCTTTAATAATTTTTTCAAATAAAGTATTAACTTCTTCTTCTGTCAAAGTTTTAGCAGGATCGTTAAATGTTAAAGCGTAAGCGACTGATTTTTCGTCATTTTCTACTTTTTCACCAGTATAAACATCAAATACTTCGATATTAGTTAATAATCTACCACCTGATTTTCTAATTACCTCACTTATTTCATTAGAACTAACATCTTTTTTAACGATGAAAGCTAAATCTTTGTTAATACTTGGATATTTAGACACTTCTTTATATTTTAAAGGTTTAACGCCTGTCATCAAAGCATCCATACTAATTTCAAATAAATAAATATCATCTTTAGATAATACTGGATGAATACGCCCAATAATACCGATTTCTTTTTTATCTAATAATACTTTAGCGCTCATGCCAGGATGCATATTAGGAATTTCTTCAGCTATTAAACTATAACGATTTTTTAAACCTAAATAATCTAAAATATTTTCTAATATACCTTTAATTAAGTAAAAATCAACTGGTATTTTGATATTTTGCCAATTATTATTAATATAATTACCTTTCATTAAAACACATATTTTACTAGTTTCTTGATAATTTATGTCATATGTTTTAGCTATTTCATAAATCATAATATCATTAACTTTATGAGTTTTATTATAATTTAAAACTTTTAGTAAAGATGGAATTAAAGTGGTTCTGATATATTCTTTATCGCTACTCATCGGATTTGGTAAAACTAAATTTTCTTTATTATCATATTTAAATAATTCAGCCATATCTTTTGATACTAAAGTGTAAGTTTTTACTTCATTTAAGCCTAAACTTCTTAATCTTTTAGAAATTATTTTGCGGTATTTAACATTACCAACATATTCACCTTTTCTAATACTAGTTTTAGGCAAAGTCGAAACTAAATTATGATAACCATATAATCGACCGATTTCTTCAGCAATATCATTAACATTAGGATCGATATCTAATCTTCTTTTAGGAATAGTTACGATAAATTTATCTTTCTTGACTTGATAATCAAAATCTAATCTTTTTAATTCTACTTCCATGTCTTCATGACTAATAGTAATACCTAGTATTTTATTAACCTCGTTAGCCGTGAATTCAACGATATTAGGTTTTTTATCAACTTTGTCATGAGTAACCATACCTTTTAAAACTTTAGCATCAGCATATTTTTCTAGTAAGTGACAAGCTCTATTAATTGCTTTTAAAGTATATTCATAGTTTAATCCTTTACCATATCTAATTGAAGCTTCACTTTTTAAATTTAATCTATTAGCTGTATTTCTAATGTTTACAGCATCAAAAATAGCACTTTCAATTAAAATACTTTTGGTATTGATATCATCTTCGGTATTTTCCCCACCCATAACACCAGCAATGCAAACAGGTTTATTACCATCAGTTATAACAATATCAGTAGTTTTTAATTGTCTTTTTTTACCATCTAAAGTTATAATTTCTTCATCTTCTTTAGCATCTCTTACTAAAATATAATCACCTAATTTATCTTTATCAAAGAAATGTAGAGGTTGTCCATATTCTAGCATAACATAGTTAGAAATATCGACAACATTATTAATTGGACGCATACCAGCGGCAACTAATCTTTTTTTAATAAAATCAGGACTTTCTTTTATTTTAACATCTGTTACCATTTTAGCTAAATAATAAGGACATTTAGCAGTTTTTACTTCTAATTTAAAATGATTATTAATATCATCATTAATTTCGTTATAATTATCAACTGGCAAAGTTACTTTTCTATTTAAAATAGCAGCAATTTCGTAAGCAAAACCAATGTGGTAATAACAGTCATTGTTACGATGTTTATGAACATCTAATTCGTACAATGTGTCTTCTAGACCTAAATGCTTTAGTGGATCTTCACCTACTGGGGCATCAGCATCTAGTTCATAAATTCCTTTATTATAATTTTCTTCGGTTTTTTCTTCTAAACCTAGTTCAAACAAAGCACAAATCATTCCGTTTGATTCAGCATTTCTAATTTTACTTTTTTTAATTTCAAAATTACCTGGTAATATTGCACCTGGTAGTGCAACTATTACTTTAATTCCTTTTCGAACATTGGAAGCGCCACATACAATTTGTTTAATTTCATTACCAATGTTTACTTGGCAAATGTGTAAATGATCACTATCAGGATGATCGATACAATCAATTACTTCACCAATTACTAAATTATCGATCTTATTGCTTATTACAGCTTCGACATTAATACCTGCTTTAGTAATTTTAACAGCTAAGTCATTTAAATCTTGATCATTTATATCAATATAATCTTTAACCCAATTTAAACTTATCATTTACTCACTTTCCTTTCTATCAAAAGTTGCTAATTCTCTTAAATCAGTATTATAGAAAACTCTTAAATCATCGATACCATATTTAAGCATTGCTAGTCTTTCAGCACCAAAGCCAAAGGCAAATCCTGACCAAACTTTTGGGTCATATCCACACATTCTTAAAACATTAGGATGAACAACGCCGGCTCCTGCTACGGTTATCCAACCAGTATGTTTACAAATATGACAACCACTACCCTTACAGTTAAAACAACTAATATCAACTTCAACAGATGGTTCAGTAAATTGATAATAACTTGGTCTAAATCTTGTTTCGATATTTTCACCAAATAATTTTTTAACAATAATATCAATTGTTCCTTTTAAATCTGATAAACTAATATCTTTATCAACTAATAAACCTTCTATTTGCATAAATTGATGAGAATGAGTAGCATCATCATTATCCCGACGATAAGTCTTACCAGGGCAAATCATTCTAACTGGTTTTTCACCTTTACAAGCTAACATAGTTCTTACTTGAACTGGAGAAGTTTGACTTCTAAGTAGAATCTCTTCTCCTTTAATATAAAAAGTATCTTGTGCATCACGAGCTGGATGTCCTTTAGGAATATTCAACATTTCAAAATTGTATTTATCCTCTTCTACTTCTGGACCATCGACAACATCATAGCCTAAAGATATCAATAATTCCTCAACTTCTTCAATTAATTTTTCTAAAATATTAGGACTACCAACAGGTACTTTGATACTTGGTAAAGAAATATCAATTTTTTCATTTTTTAATTTTTCGTTTAAAACATTTAATTCGATTTCTTTATTTTTATCGTCAAATAACTTAGTTGCTTCTTGTTTTAAGGTATTAATAATAGGGCCATATTGTTTTTTTTCTTCGATTGATAATTTTCCTAAATTAGAAACTAATTCACTAATAATTCCTTTTTTACCAAGATATTTAACTCTTATATCATATAAAGCTTTAGGATCAGTTATATTTTTTATTTCATCAATTAATTCTTCTTTTATTTTTTTTGCGTCAATCATAATTTATCTCCTTTCAAAATAAAAAGCAATTTATCCCAAAGGACGAATTGCTCGTGGTACCACCTTAATTTGTAGATTAACTACCTTTTTGACTATAACGCGTCACCAAAACAAACTCCAAAGGTGAATTCCTAAAAGATTATCAAATGTTTCCACCAACCACATTCTCTCTATAAATAATTGCTTTTAGTACTACTTCTTTTTCACAGTTTATCTAACTCTCGGCTGTTCGATAGATTGTTCCATTGTTGGAACTACTTCTTGACAAGCTGATACTACTTCATTTAACCCAGGATGAGGACGAGAAAAACATTCTTCAGGTAACATCCATGCGGTTACTTTATCGATATTACCAGGATTCTTAAGTAAAGCTAACTTAACAATTCTAGGGTAAGTTTCTTTTAAAGTACTTTCATTATTTAGACCATTGTTCATTAGTCTCATAATATCCATAAATTCGTTCATATAAAACTCCTTCTAACAAACACTATTCATTATCAAAGTTTCATCATTGTTGAAGTAAGCATTAAATAATGTATCATTACCTATAACCTCTGCAATCATATTAGTAGCAACTATTTCATCTTCATATTCAGACTCGTTTTCATTTCCTACTAAATAATTAGCTAAAATTTCTGTATAACCAATATTTAAAGCTTCATAGGCATTGTCCTTATTAAATCCTGTAAAATTATCTTTAGCTGTTATCATATTTAATAGTTCCCGCATAAAAACATGTTTACAATCAATGCTGTCATCTATTTTAACTAGATTAATTAATATTTCATTGTCGATTGGATCATAATAAGATGAGTTTTTGATTAAAAAACGACTTCCTCTTATTATTTTTAAAGTTTTTAAACGTTCATTTAAATTAGTAAGCTTAACATCAGGAAATTTACTATTAAATAAACTAATTAATTCCATTAAACAGTCTTTGATGTCATCGGTTAAATTAGGGTTGGAATTTAATGAATTTTTAATTTCATTTAAGTCCATTTTTATCACCTATTTGTTATTTTAACACAATTTTCACATAATTACAATTTTTTTATGTTATTTTTTTATAATTTTAATGAAATTATTTTAGGAATGTTTTTATCATTTTTTACTTTTCTGTAAGCATTTATAATCATTTCAACCACTTCTTTTCTAGTTGAAAAAACTTTTTGCATCTTATCATCATCGATTAAATCGTGGAATTTAGAGTTTAAATCCATAATTGTATCCCCATCGAATAAAAGAAAAATCGTTCTTAAAAATGATTGGTATACTATCATTTTAGTCATTATATTTTTATCTTTTAAATCTTCATCTTCATAAACTAACATAGCATTTATAGCTTGATTATAATATTCTATACCATATAATTGTTTTATTTTCTCAATAATTTCTTTTGGCCAATGACTCATTTGACCAACTAAAAGCGTCTCAACATAAGGATTTTTCTCAATTTCAAAGCCATTTTCTAATAAAGACTTCTCTACTTTATGATATAAGTAACTAACGGTATATTTTGTTTCTTTTAATTGATTATTAACATCTTTATCTGGGTGTTGTTTGTCTTCAATAATTGCTAAAAGACAATTCATAAGGTCTAAAGTAATACTTTCTTTAACGTTTATAGAAGTTGAAAGTGAATCAGTTAGTTCTTTACTTGATATACCATTTATTTCTAAAAAATATTTAACTTCATCAGGAATAATGTTTCCAGTTTTCAATATGATATTTCTAGTTAATTTAGCACTTATTCTAGCCATTACTAAATTGGGGCTAAAAATTGGTATTTTTCTTTCAAATTCTTCTAAACGATTATTTTGATTTAAGTATTTTAAAATCTGAAGATTTTTATCATAATCATCACCAATTCGTCCATAAATATTATCCTCAACAAAAAGAGATGATTTTAGTCTAGTAATTACTGCTTGATATTCACTTGTACCTTTTTTACCATTTAATTCTAGTTTATATAATTCATCATATAAATCTTTTATTTGGGCACTTATCATTATTAGACTATTAATATCTTCATAATCTTCTTTTTTTAGTTCATATTCCATAAAAATCCCCCTTTAGTAGGAAATATAATAACACAAAAATTAAAATATAACAAATTTATAATCCTTTAAACTGTTTTTTATCATTTTTCAAACTAGCTTTAGTAATAATTTTGTTACCATATTTTTGTTTTAGATTATCGATAACAACATCGACTTTCGATTCTTCAATATTATTATCACTATCAAATAAAGATGCTTGATACATAACATTATCAACTAATTTATCTAATCTTACTCCAATTAGTCTGATTCTTTCATCATTCCACATCTCATCTAAAATTTCTTTAGCAAATTTATAAATATCACTTGTGACATTGGTAGCATTAACTAATTTTTTTTGATGGGATTTTCTTTTAAAATAATTATCTTTCAAAATAACACAAATAACCATTGCATATTTCTTTTGTCTTCTTAATCTAACACTAATAGCTTCGCATATACTCATCAAATAAGGATATAACTCTTCTTTTATCGTAATATCTTTTTCTAGTGTTATTTCATTACTGATTCCTTTTGGAATAAATGTTTCACTATCGACAATGCTATCATCAATTCCTCTTGCTTGATTAATTAAAAATTTAGCTTGATTTTTAAAATGAGGATATAATTTATCATAAGGAAAATTAGCTAAATCGCCGATTGTCTTAATACCTAGATTCATTAGTTTTTCACTTGTTTTTTTACCAATCATAAATAAGTCATTAATCGGTAACGGATACATTTTAGATTCAACTTCATTAGCATATAAAGTATGAATTTTGTTTGGCTTACTAAAATCACTAGCCATTTTGGCGCACAATTTATTATTAGCGATTCCAATATTGACGGTAAATTTTAAAGTTTCGTAAATTTCTTTTTGTAATTTAGTAGCAAATTCATATTCATCGCCATATAAACTTTTTACTTTGCCATAATCTAGATAGCATTCGTCGATACTGGCAATTTCAATATCAGGGGTATATTTACTTAACAAATCAAATAATTTATTACTCATTTCACTATAAAACTTATAATTAGGGGGATATATTTTTAAAACAGAACATTTTTTCTTTGCTTCATATAAAGTCATCGATGTATAAATACCAAGTTTTTTACAAGCGTTAGATTTAGCTAAAACAATTCCTTTTCTCGCTTTAGGATCACCACCAATAACAGCATACGAGTCTCTTATATCATATTTATATCCTTGATTAAGTAAATCAAGTGCTGTCCATGATAAAAAGGCATTGTTAACATCGATGTGAAATATAATTCTTTCCATTTTAATTCACCACCTCATCTAATAAAATTTTATCAAAAGAAAATTAGCTTGTAAAGAAAAAAGCGAATATTTTTTCGCTTTTATTCGACAACAAATTTACTGACATACTTAAAGAATCCATCGACACCATTTTTAATAGTATTGGCTATTGAATTAGATAGATTTAACCCCATTTGTGAAAATTTAGTTTGATAGTTTTTACTAGTATGTGATAAATAATTTTCTAAATCAACTTTTTTCCCATCTTTAACATCTTGTTCAAACTGTTTAATTTGTTCTTGGGTTAAAGTAACTTGCTCATGCTTTTGATATTCATAATAACCATATTTATTACTAATAAAAACAGTTATAAAAATAGCAAATAAAATAATAAAACTAATGCGAAATACTTTGGTTCTTAATTTAACATTTTTCATTTTAATAGCTCCTCTATTGAATTTGCTAAAGCATCAATCGACAATAATACCTCCTCCATCTTGTTATAATTACCGCCTAATTCGATTAAAACAACATTACTATTTAAATCTTGATTAAAATTATCAATATATTTATTATAAATTCCTCGCGATAAAGTTGGATATTTATCGTTAATAATGTTATTTAAATTATTAGCTAAAGCGATGTTTTCTTTATAATTAACATTAGCGACAAACATTATTTTCGCATAATCTTGATTATCTATTGTAGTTGTAGTAATATCTTTTGAAACTGCATCACGGTGCAAATCGATTATTAAATCAAAATCATTTTCTTCTAATTTTTCTTTTAAAAATTCTCTTGTTGCAAGATAACTTTGATTATAATCTAAATCATGTTCTTTAATATATTCACTAGCACTTCTCTCTTCAATAATTGTTCCAATTCCCTTTTCATTTAATTTTTCTTGCAATAAAATTGAAGCCAAAATAACGGTATTATCTAAGTCATATCCTTCTAATTTCTCACCTAAATATCCTTCATTTGGATGGGTACTATAAATGTAGACACGGGGATTATCGACAACATTATTTTGAATATAAGCAAAAACTTGCGTTGCTTCTGGTTCTTTTTCATAGGCAAAAACTTTATCTAAAATAGTAATTGGCTCTGATAATTGAATATTATTAATAGTGTTTATAAATTCACTAAATAAGTCATTTTCAACATTATAAACAATATGACTATTAGAATTATGTAATAGTTGATTAATAAAATTTTCATTACTACTTAACTTTACATCTTTTAAAATAAAACTAATAATAATAAATAATGCTATAACAAATAAAAAGTAACTTAAAAATTTAAAATTTTTCTTTCTTTTTAAATGCATTTTTCGCACATTATCACCTACTTTAACTTATTAAAAATTATAGTACTTTAGAACTAAATAAAATGTCAAAAAAACTGATAAAATATCAATAAAAATTGACAATTTTATCAGTTTAAGACAATTTTTCTAATGTTTCTAAAATTGGTGGTATCATTTGTTTTTTTCTTGAAACAATGTCTT
Organism: Bacilli bacterium; assembly: GCA_017887425.1. Taxonomy (GTDB): domain Bacteria; phylum Bacillota_I; class Bacilli_A; order RF39; family UBA660; genus Faecisoma. The sequence goes on along the minus strand of JAGHHZ010000020.1, from coordinate 47,291 downwards.
TTAAATAGTGACCTTCTTTAATTCGTTCTAATTTATAACTTTCTTTAATTATATCTTGTGATTCATCATTATATAAAATATATGAACCATTTTTAATAATGTCTGTTATAAATAGTAAAACTATTTTATATTTTCTATCAATAGATATTTTGTTAAGTAATTCAACATATTCTTCTTTATTATTTAAAATATAATCAACATCGGTCGTAAATACTTGACCAACACCAATTTTATCATTATTATAATTAAAGTTTTTAAAGTCTTGATATATGATATCTTCTTTATCAATACCCTCTAATGATGATCCAGCCTTAAACATCGCAATACCATATTCTTGATAATCAACTGAAGCGATAGAAGATAATTCTTTAACAGCTTCAATATCTAGTTTAGTTGTGGTTGGAGATTTTAAAATAAGAGTATCTGATAATATTCCTGATAACATAGCTCCAGCTATATTAGATGGAATAACAACTTTATTTTCTTTAAATAAATTATAAACAATTGTATTCGAACTACCAACTGCCATATTTCTAAAATTAATCGGCAAAGTTGTAGCTACTGTTCCTAGTTTATGATGGTCAACAACTTCGACAATCGTTGCTTCATCTAATCCTTCAGCGCTTTGTTCTTTTTCATTATGGTCAACTAAGATAACTCTTTTAGGATTTTTTAAACTAGATAAAGTAAGAGGAAATAAACCTAAACATTCACCCTTTTGGTTTAAAACTGGATAATTAGTATGTTTAGTTTTATTGCTTATCTCTTTAAATGAAGTATAATAATCTGTTTCGTCTATACATGTTGGTGATGTAAAACAAACATTTTCAATATAATTACTTAAACCAATTAATTTAGTTGTATGATATGTATCATAGTGAGTTTGAATAATATTAATTCTTTTTTCTTTAGCTAATTCTAAATTATGTTCTGATATTTCACCATTACCAACTAAAATTATTAATTTAACTTGGCAATTAATTGCATATTCTAAAATATTGTTACGATCACCAATTATTAAAATATCATTATTAGTCATTTTAACACTTTGAATAATGGTCGTACTGCGATAAGCTGCTGCCATGACATTTCCTTCGATTTCTTCATCAAAGCGCAATAAAGGAATTGCTTCCAATGTTTCTAGTAGATTATCGTAAGATGTTCTTAATTTAGTAAAATCACCTTGAATTAATTCTCTAGCCAATTCTTTTAAAGTGACTAAACCATACAATTTTTTGCTATCATCAACAATTGGCAAACCACTTAATTCGTTATCATTCATGTAATTAAAAGCTTTATTAATTGATTCTTTACTATTCATATAGCAATTTTTTTTATATTCAATATCTTTAATTTGTAATTTAACATCGTTTAAATATTTTGGTTGTTTTAAATTAAAATATTTTAATGCGAATTTTGTTTCTTTATTAATTTCTCCTAAAGTTCTTGGTTCGGTTTTTAAACCTAGTTTATTTTTCAAATAAGATAAACTGATACTAGCACAAATAGAATCTGTATCAGGTTTCTGGTGTCCAAAAACGTAAGTTAATTCCATATAATCACTCCCTATACTAATGAACTAATTAAAAACATAATAAAAGCTAAAAATATAACACTTAAAATAATTCCATTAAGTCTTTCCATTTTGTTATTTTTATATTTCAATCCACAAATCATTGATATAAATATACCACCAATTAAACCACCAATATGGCAAGCATTATCAATACCAGTTGTAAAGAAACCTAAAGCTAAGTTTAAAATAATAACTGGTATAATTTGACTATATAAGGCATTGCCTAAATATAAGCGATAATGATGACCAAAATAAAGCATTGCTCCTAAAAGTCCAAAGATAGCACCACTTGCTCCCGCACTGATACTATTACTAAAACAAATAGATAATAAACTACCAAAAAGTGCACTTCCTAAATAAATAATTAAATATTTTATTTTACCAAAGAAGTTTTCAATTTGCGTTCCAATAACAAACAATGAATACATATTAACAAATAAATGTAATATTCCAATATGAATAAAACATGAAGCTATCAAGCGATAATATTCATGAAAACCTAATACGAAGGTTCTATTATTAGCTCCGAAATTTAATAAAGTTATGTTATCTTCACTACCATTACCAAAAATATACATCGCTAAAAAAACTAAAACATTAATAATTATTAAAGCATATGTAATTGTTGGCTTTTTAGGTCGAAAGATATCTTCGGCTTGAATTGCATCTTTTTCTGTTTTTTTATTTATCTCAGAAGTTAGTTTAACAAACAAATTCATTCCCTCTTCTTTATAATTTAAAGTTTTCTTAATATCAGGGAAAACTTCCAAAAGATGATTATTTTTAACAACATCGTTAATATTTTTAACATTTAAACAGGTAATGTAATCAAAATTAGCTTCTTTATCCATATGAACATTATCACCTAAATTAAGAAAAATACTTAAAGTCGGAACTTTAAATGATAAAGTTTTTTTCTTTATTGATTTCATAATTTGTTTTGTTTTAAAAATATCATAATCTAATTGTTCGTCGTTGTGAATATAATTGGATACAATTCTAATTATTTTATAATCACTATCTAAATTTTCTAACCAAATTTCATTTTGAGCTCCTCTTAAAATAACTGGGTTATAATTTTGGTCAGTTATAAAATAATGCAATAACTTCATAACAAGTTCTTCATTTTGCTTTGATATTGTATAATTCATATTTCCTCCTCAAATTTTTTTAAGATGTTTGTAAAACACACTGGTAATTCACAACTAAATTCCATATATTTTTTAGTAGTTGGATGAATGAATCCTAATTCTTTAGCATGTAAACACTGTCCTGTGTTATCAATTAGTTTTCTTCTTCCATAAACCGGATCGTTAACCACTGGATAGCCAATATAGTTCATATGTACTCTAATTTGATGTGTTCTTCCTGTTTCAAGTTTTAACTCAATTAAAGTAGCATTTTTATATCTTTTTAAAACTTTAAAATGGGTAATAGCTTCTTTTCCCCCACTTACAACTGCCATTTTTTTACGATCTAAATTATCGCGACCAATCGGCGCATCGATAGTTCCAGTATCATTATTGATAACGCCCCAAACTAAAGCGATATATTTGCGATGAACTGTTTTTTCATTTAATTGTTTAGCTAAAAAATCATGGGCTTTATCGTTTTTAGCGATCATTAATAAACCAGTAGTATAAGCATCAATTCGATGCACAATTCCTGGTCTAAATTCACCATTTTTACTACTCAATTCTTTTGAATGGTATAATAATCCATTAACTAAGGTATGATGAGTATTGCCAATAGCGGGATGAACTACTATACCATTTTCTTTATTAACAACAATTACATCATCATCTTCATAAACAATATCTAAATCCATTTTTTCTGGAATGGCTTTTATCTCTTCTTCTTCATATTCAGTAATACTTATTTTGTCATTTTCTTTAACTAAATAACTATTTTTCACTTTTTTATTATTAACTAAGACATTATCCTCAATCATTTTAGCTGCTTTACTACGACTAATATCTAAAGTTTTAGCTAAAAAAGTATCGATTCTCTCATCATTTATTTCGACTATTATCTCTTGCATTTTTACCACCCATCATTATTAGTAATAAAATAACAGCAATAACAATAAAACTATCAGCTAAATTAAAAATAGCAAAGTTAAAAATATTAACATCGATAAAATCGATAACATAACCAAAAACAACACGATCAATTAAATTACCAATTATTCCACTTATCAATAAAGAATAAATAACAATTTCACTATTTTTTAATTCTTTATCTTTAATAAAAAATATATAAATTATATTTAAAACAATAATTGCTGTTATTATAAAAAACCACTTAGCTCCTTCAAAGATACTAAAAGCAGCTCCAGTATTATGAACATAAGTTAGGTTTAAAAAATTAGGTATAATTTCAATACTTTGATTTAAATTCATACCTATATTGATTAATCCTTTAGATAGTTGATCGATAAAAACAAATATCACTGTATAAATAAATAATTTTTTATACATAAAGTTCACCAGTTATCATTATACTATATTTTAAAAGAAAAATCTAGTTGCCTAGATTTTATAAATACAAACTGGTTAAAAAATTAATAATTGTACCCATATCTAAATGCGTAAAATAGATAATTAAAGCAGCAATACTTAGAAATGGACCGTAAGGTATTTCATGATTTTTATTGGTTTTTAAAATAAAAATCGAAACTGGCAAAGCGATAAAAGCTGATAAAAATATCGTTATTATTGACATTTTCCAACCAATCATAAGGCCAAAAACAGCCATTAATTTTATATCACCGCCACCCATTGATTCTCTTTTAAAAATAAAGTCACCAGCTAATTTTAATAGATACATAATTAAAAAAGCAATTATAGCAGAAGATAAATGATCTAATAAATAATTAAAACCATGAATAAAATAAATTTCAATTATTAATAATATACTAAAGATAATTAAAACACTATCTTCGATAATCATATAATAATAGTCGCTTAAAATAACAATTATTAATAACGATGTAAAAGTTAAAGCGATAATTAAATCTAAAGATATCCCAAAAGATAAATAACAAAAAACAAATAACAATCCACATAATATTTCTGATATTGGATAAAAAATAGATATTTTTTGTTTACACTTAGAACATTTTCCTCTTTGTAATAAGTAAGAAAAAATGGGAATTAACTCCCATGGTCTTAATTTATGATTACAATTTGGACAATGGCTAGCAGGATATATAATTGATTCGCCTTTCGGTAAACGATAAGCAACAACATTGTAGAAGGAACCAAGAATGGTTCCTAATACAAATAGTCCGATTATAATACTTAATTCCATTGTTATCCCCCTTAAACATTGATTGAACCGTAGTAGCTAAACATTGGAATAACGATTGATAAAACAATACCGCCAACTACAAAAGTTAAGAATAAAATCATAAATGGTTCGACGAATGTTTTAATTCTCGTAACAGCGTTACGGTGTAATTCTTGATAATATGCAGATACTTTTTCCATCATTTCGGCTAATTGACCAGTTCTTTCACCAGTTGTAATCATTTCATAGGCAGGTACTGGGAATGCCCAATGATCTTTAAATGCTAAGGAAATTCTTTCACCTTTTGCTAAATTTGTTATCGTATCAAGAATAAGCATTTTATATATTTCATTATTAGTCATCTTATTCAATATTTCCATACTATCAGTAATGAAAACGTTATGGGCTAACAATGAAGCAAAAGTTTTGGTAAACATTGTAACTTCATTATATATAACGACTTTCCCAAATACTGGCATATGCATAACAGTCCATTGAACAAAGGTTTTAAAGGCTTTGATATTTTGATATAAGTAAACAAATACTAAAATAAATAAAGCAACACCAATAATTAAATATAAATAATTATGTTGTAAAAAGGCACTTAAGTTCATAACAAATATTGTTATACCTGGAATAGTTGCACCATCAATTCCCTCATAAATTCGAACGAATTGTGGAACGACATATACCATTATGAATATAACTGCAGCAATTGCAAAAATGAAAATAATTGTTGGATAAGTCATTGCTGTAATCATTTGTCTTCTTGTCTTATCAGTTTCAGTAAAATAGTCTGCCATATTATCTAAAACTTCTGGTAATTCACCGGTCATTTCTGATGTTTTAACCATATTGATCAATAGTCGTGGGAAAGCATCACCCTGTTTATCCATCGCAGTTGAGAAATTATCTCCCATCGATAAATCATAAATCATCGTTCTAAAAATTCTCGAATAAGTTTTATTTTTAAATTGATGAGATAGTATTTTTAATGATTCTACTAAAGTGATACCAGCCTTAACATAAGTCGATAACTGAGTACAGAAGAAAATCAAATCTCTTGTTTTAATTTTAGCTTTATTCATTCTATTTGGATTACCATATATTCTTTGAATCCATTTATTAGTTTCGATACTATATACTTCATTACCTTCACTTAATAAGAATGAATGAACTTCAACTTTTGAGTAAGCTGGGAAATATCCTTTAATTATCTTCCCTTCTGGATTTTTAGCAACATATTTATACATGATTTTTTCTTCACTTTTTTCAGCGTCGGCACCTTCAAAATCAAGTAATAAAGCTTGTCGGTTAATATCCTTTTTATTTTTAGCATTTTTAACAAAACGATTATTAGTAAATAAATTTTTAATTTTTGATGGTATTTGACCAATTGCTAAGAAAGCATCATTTATATAATCTTTAAACCCTTTTTTCTCTAAAGTGACATTTTCATTAATATAAATATCTGCTTTGGTTCTCTGTTTTTCTTTTTCGCGAGCTTCTCTTCTTTCTTGTTTTCTTTGTTCTTCTCGTTCTTTTTCTTTAATTTTTAGCTCTTCTAAACGTTTTCTATTTTCTTCTCTAATCTGTCTATTGCGTTCACGAGCGGCAGCTCTTTTTTCTTGTTCTAATTGTTGTTTAGCCAACATCTTCTCGTTTATTTCATTTAGTTTGATAAATGCTCTTGCAATTAAAACAAATGGGAAAGCTATTCCAAAAGCAACGTATCTAATAAAACGATATAAGATTCTTGAAATAACTACAAATCCAATAAGAGTATACCTAAGTGTTTTATAGACAAAAACTGATAGGCATAAAAATCCTATTAAAACAAACTTTACAAAATAATATATTGCAGTAATAACGACATCTATTAAAGTAAACAATGTTATAAAAAAGCCAACATTGATATACTTAAATACTTTAATGATAACTAGCAACAAAAAACGAACCATTCGATAAACATAAATAAATGGCAACAAATATCTAGGTTTGTTCAAAGTATATCACCACACATTCCCTCTTGCTATTCTTTTTACTATAATGATTATACCATATTTTTTCAAAATGTAAAACTTTTTTTTATAAAATCATATAATATTTTTGAAAGGAGGATAAATTATGAATTATTATCCTTACTATACTGGTATTCCTTATACTACTTTTTCCCCTGTTGCTCGAGGCGGATTGCGCTCTTTGTTTGGTGGAATCAAGTGGAGTTCGATTTTAAGTGGTACTCAAAAAACTTTAGGAATAGTTAATCAAGCCATTCCGATTATTAAACAAGCTGGCCCAGTTATCAATAACGCCAAAACAATGTTTCGCGTTATGAACGAATTTAAAAAGGTTGACTCACCTCAACCAAATGTAGTTAACGAGATTAAAAATAATCAGGCAAATCAAACTGTTAAAGTAGAAGCTAATAATGTAACTAAACAAAATGGACCTGTTTTCTTTCAATAAAAAACCACAATTTAGTGGTTCATTTTTTACTATCTGCTTTTTTTCTTAATTCAGTATTAAGTATCTTCTTTCTCAAACGATAACTTAAAGGTGTTACTTCAACTAATTCATCATTATTAATATAATCTAGACAAACTTCCAAACTTAATTGGCGCGGTCTTTTTAAAACAACGGTATGATCACTGCCACTAGCACGAGTATTAGTTAGTTTTTTTCCTTTAACAACATTGACAGCTAAATCATTGTCGTGATTATTTTCTCCAACAATCATTCCTTCATAAACTTCCGCACCAGGTTCAATAAACATAACTCCTCTATCTTCTAATTGACCTAATGCATATGCTGTAGCCTTACCATTTTCCATCGATACTAAAACGCCTTGTTTTCTTTGACCAACTTTAGATCCTGCTAATTTACGATACTCTTTAAAAGTATGATTAATAATGCCGTATCCTTTAGTCATCGTCATAAATTCTGTCATAAAGCCAATTAATCCTCTCGAAGGAACAATATAATTTAATCTCACTTGGTTCTCACGATTGGTCATATTAACCATTTCACCTTCACGATTACCAATCGCCTCGATAACTGATCCGACATATTCTTCTGGTACTTCTATTAAAACATCTTCAAATGGCTCACACATAACACCATCGATTTCCTTAGTTATTACTTGTGGTTTAGAAACTTGTAATTCAAAACCTTCACGGCGCATATTTTCAATCAAAATTGATAAATGTAACTCACCACGACCTGATACAATAAACGATTCATTATCATTAGGTTCAACTTTCAAAGAAACATCTCTTTCTGTTTCCTTATATAATCTTTCTTCAATCTTACGAGCGGTTAAAATTTTACCTTCTTTACCACAAAATGGACTGGTATTAACTCCAAATGTCATTTGTAAAGTTGGTTCATCTATTTTAAGTAAAGGTAGAGCTTCTTCCTGTCCAATTGTGCAAACTGTTTCCCCTACTTCGATATCTGGTAATCCTGCTATAGCAACAATTTCACCAGCATTAGCTTCGTTTATTTCAATTCTCTTTAGTCCTAAAAATCCATACATTTTTTGAATTCTAAATTGTTTAGTTGTCCCATCTCTTCTGATACAAGTAACCATTTCCCCAACTTTAGCTTTTCCTCTTTTAACACGACCAATACCAATTCTTCCAACAAAATCATTATAATCTAATAAAGCTGGTTGGAATTGAAAACCACCATCTAATGAAGCATTAGGGGCCGGTATATAATTAATAATTGCTTCTAAAATTGGGACCATTGTTTTTTCTTGTTTTTCAATTTCTGGATAAATACTAGAAGTTCCAGCTAAAGCAGATGCATAAACAACCGGAAAATCTAATTGATCAATATCTGCTCCTAATTCGATAAATAAGTCTAGTACTTCATCAACTACTTCTTTAGGTCGAGCTGATGGCTTATCAATTTTATTAACAACTACAATTGGTGTTACTCCTGCTTCTAAAGCTTTTTTTAAAACAAATCTAGTTTGTGGCATTGTTCCTTCATAAGCATCAACTACTAATAACACTCCTTCAACCATATTCATGATTCGTTCAACTTCACCGCCAAAATCAGCATGACCCGGTGTATCTAAAATATTAATACGATATCCATCATAATTAATAGCTGTTGTTTTAGCTAAAATTGTTATTCCTCTTTCTTTCTCTAAATCATTTGAATCCATTGATAAATCAGCAACATTTTCATTTTCTCTAAACGTTCCTGAAGCTTGCAATAATTTGTCAACCAAAGTTGTCTTACCATGGTCAACATGGGCAATAATTGCTATATTTCTTATTTTCTCCATAATTCCACTCCCAATCAACTGTGTAATTATAGCATTTTTACGATTATTTGTAAAGTTTTAGTGATATAATGTTATTGGTGGTTAGTGTGAAAATAATATTTGGAATAATAATAAGTTTGTTATTTATAACAAATGCTGAAGCAAGTGAGAAAATCGAGGTCACTTTAAGCAAATGTGTCGATGGTGATACAGCATGGTTTATTCTGGATGGTGAAGAAATAAAGACAAGATTTTTAGCAATCGACACTCCTGAATCAACCAATGAAATCGAACCGTTCGGTAAAGAAGCTAGCAATTATACTTGTGATTTATTAACAAATGCTAATAAAATCGAAATAGAATATGATGAAAATAGTGATAAGTTAGATAAATACGACAGACATTTAGTTTGGGTATTTGTCGATGATAAATTATTACAAGATTTAATAATCCAACAAGGTTTAGGACAAGTTGATTATATTTATGGCGATTATAAATATTTAACAACATTAGAAGCAAGTGAATTAATAGCTAAAAATAATCAAGTAGGAATGTGGCAAGATACTTCTTATCATACTTACTATATTATTGGCGGAATAGTTTTGATTATTATTATAATTGTTTGTATTTTTAGTAAAAGAATTAGAAAAAAAGTATTTAGAAAAGCTAAAAGCAAAGCTAAAAAAGAAATTAAAAAAATACTTAATTAAGGAGAATTATGAAATATTATTTAATACCAATTGAAGAACTGCGATTTGAAGACGACGACAAAATGATGCAAATATTTTTAAAAAATGTTTTTCCTACTATTTATCGAAAGTATAAAGAAAATTATGCAGTTAATAGTTTAATTTTAAAGGAATTGGAAAAAAATAATTTACCAACTCATTTTTTATTTCAAACTAATAAACATAAACGAGGTAAAAAAACAACTGTTACTGAAGTTATAACTGAAATTCAATTTGATTTTCCTAACTTTTATTTATTAGACAAAAAAGTTAGTAAAGTTCAAGCGTTGTTTTATTTAACTAACTTAACAGAAGAACAAATGATAAGTATTATTCAATCTTTATATCATTATGTTTATGATGAAGAAACGAAGGTAAAAAAAATAATTCCTTTTCCTAGTAAAATAGCAAAATAACTTTAGATGTATTCTAAAGTTATTTTAAGTTAGCAGAAATATGTTCTTCATTAAATTCTTGATTATTTTCTAGTTTGGTACTAGGAGTACTTATTAAAGCAAGTCCTAAGACAATAACAATAAAGGCAATAATAGTTTTACTTTTTAACATTTCTTTCATAATTCAATCTCCATTCTTTTTAAAAAATAATTTTTTTCAATCTTATCTACAAATAATAACGGTTTTATTTTATTGTTTTTATATTTTTCTAGCACTTCGTCGTTTAGCTTTTTAATTATCAGTCGTATTTGCTTTTCATTATATCCCGTTAAAATTTTGATGTCATTAATCGTATAATATTCCATAGCACCATTCCTTTCATGATTCAATCATATCACGAACATAAATTCGTGTCAAGCGTTTTTTGATTAAAAACCGAAAATTTGTTTGACAAATGTATATTTGTGTGTTAAAATGTAAATATGATGTTAAAGGAGGTTTTAGAATGGAAAAACTTACTAATCAGCAAGAAAAACTATTAGACAAAATTAAACAGTATATTGTCAAGCACGGATATGCACCAACAGTTAGAGAATTATGTAAAGAAATGGATCTATCAAGTACTGCAACCGTTCAAGTACATTTAAATAATTTAGAAAAAAAAGGATATATTAGAAAAGAAGACAGTAAAAATAGAACGATTGAAATTTTGGTTGATAATGAATATGAAGTTAAAAATGAACTAATTACAGAAGTTCCTCTATTAGGTAAAATTACCGCTGGTAATCCAATTGAAGCAATTGAAAGACCAGATGAATTTTTTAGTTTACCTTCTTATCTAATTCCAAAAAACAAAGAAGTTTTTACTCTATTAGTTGATGGTGAAAGTATGATTAATGCAGGTATTTTAGACGGCGATATTGTTATTGTTGAAAGAAAAAATACTGCTAATAATGGTGAAATTGTTGTAGCAATGACCGAAGATAATGAAGTTACTTTAAAAACATTTTATAAGGAAGATGGCTATATTAGATTACAACCAGAAAATGATACAATGGAACCTTTTATTATGAATAATGTGACAATTTTAGGTAAAGCTATTGGTTTGTATCGCAAAATCTAAACTAACAATTTTTGTTAGTTTTTTATATAAAAAAAGTCAAACTTAAATGTTTGACTTTAATTTTTATTAATATTGTTTTTAACTATATTAACTGCTGGATCATCAGTTAAATTATCAAAAAATCTTTCTCCAAAACTTTGACCACTAACACTATTGTTATTAGCTCCAGACATTCGCGAATTAGTAAGACCAGTTCTTCTTTTAACTAACCTATCGACTTTTCGCAAGTTAGAATAATTTCTTTTTGTTTCTAATTCATGTTTATGTCTTGCTCCTTGATTACGATATTTAGCATATATTACAAAAAAGTAAATAAATCCTGCTGATAAGAATAGCCAACTATAATCAAAATCAACAAATAACATTGCGATTATACCTAACAATTCAACTAGAAAAGATATTAAAAATAATTTAGGCATATGGATTGGGACACTCCCCATCACTTCTTTAGTTCTAGCGTTTACAGCAACATAATGTAATACCTTCTTATCTCCTTTTACTTGTTGATAGCTATATAACCACACTGGTAAATAGGCTGCTTTCCATTGTTGACCTTTAACATCTAATTGTTCACTTGACCAAGCGACACCACGATCATATTGTCCTAATGTTTCATTAGCTGCAAATCTTGTGATATCTTTTGATTGAGTTTCTACTAACCCTTTTAATTGCTCAATATTAGTATCTCTTTTTTCTGATGTAAAGCCTCTTAAATAATTAGCATTCCATTTTACAGCATTTTCAGTATCAAACGGCATAATAGCATTAATAACATTTGTCGTTTTATCATCGGATTTTTTATCTAATTTATCTGAACTAGACTCGACAGTCAAATCATCAATAGTTAAATCAAATTCTCGTTCGACATCATAAAGATCAGCATCATAATATGTCTTACGATCATTTCCACTACCCCTTGTATATCTTCTTACTAAATGTTCTCCTTGGCCGACTAACTTTGCATGAGCGTTAACATCGACAACCATATAAGGAAAATAAACTCCCATAATATTATTTGTAGTAAATTCTTCTTTAAATTTAGGATGAGCAAAAAACTTTCTTTTACCAACAAACTTTTCGATTTCTACTTTAGCATCTTCTTTTTTTATCTTAAATGGTAAAACAACATCAGGAATGCTTCCGTTTGGTATTTGTTGATTAATAGATAAAGTATTTCTACACCAATGGCAACGAGCTTGACTAGCTTCACTTGTATCAATTACAACTTCAGCGCCACAACTACTACATTTAAAAGTTAAAATATCAGCAGTATCAGCAACTATATCTGTTGCTCCAGAGCCAATTACTTGACCTTGTAATTGACTGATATCATTATCCATACCTTCTAGTTTTTCTGGTTCAAATTCGTATCTACAAAAGTTACATCTTAAACGACCAGTATTGGTATTCATAGAAATATCTGTCGCACCACATTTTGGACATTTATCTTGACCGATTTTACCATCTGTATCAGTTTGAATTATTGTTGTATTTTGATTATTTGAAGGAGTTATATTTTCATTATAATTATCCTTCATTTTTTATAACCCCAATAATTGTGCTTTTATTTTGTCATAATCTTCTTGAGTAATTGCTCCAGCATCAAGAAGTTTTTTCATTTCTAACAATTTAGTTGTTGGATCTTGTGTAGTGGCTTGTTGTTGATTTGCTTGATTTGGTTGTGGTTGTTGATTTGTTTGACCAAATGCTGGCTGATAGCTTGATTGTGTTGGTTGTTGTTGCATTGCACCCATCATACCGCCAGCAGCATTCATACCCATTCCCATGAAAGCCATACCAGCTCCACCACCGTTTTCACCAGCTGATTGAATTCCACGAGCAGCTGCTTGTTGCATAAATGCATTGCCACGAGCACCAGATAAAGCATCAGCTTTCTTAACATCACTCATTAATGCTTTAGTATCATCGTCATATTCGATAGCAAGAATAGCTGTTTTGACAATTTCAAGACCACGAGATGATTTCCATTGATATGCATCTTCAACAGCTTTAGCCATTGCTTGTGCAAAACCGATTTGATCACCTTGAATTTTAGATATACGATTTCCTTTACTTGGATCGTTTGTATAATTAGAAAATGCAGCAGATAAAGTACTTACAACTTCATTAAATAATTGTGTTCCTGCATCATTATCCATATCAGCAAAATCAAATGCTGGAGCCCCTGGTTGTACATATTTAGCTGGTACAAAATTTTTAACAAACAATAATGGATCCACTATTTTTAAAGTATAAGTACCTCTTGTTACACATCCTACTTGTGTACCAAAATAAGCATCATCCCAATATATTTCTGATTGAGTTCCAAATTTATTATTTGGTATTTCTTTCAAATTAACATAAAATGCTAATTGTTGAGAACCCGGTTGACCACCAAATTTAAATCTTTCCCAAGTTTGTTTAATAGTTTGACCAAAGATACCATCACCTGCAAACATAGATTGTGAGTTAGGGTCTTCTGAATTAAAAATAAATCCTCCCGGTTCAGCAATACATCCTGTAATTGCTCCATCTTGAATAGTAATTAAGGCAGTTCCTTCTGGCACAATAATTTTACTACCATTACTAATTATGTTTTCACTACCTTTAGTATTTTCTCCACGTCCAGCATTCTCACCTTGTGGTACTGCTTGAAATAAAGCAGCTGTTTCAGGAATGTCTTGTCTTGGTGCATAAAAATCTTTCCATTGATCTGCAAAAGTTCCTCCTAGTGAACCTGCAAAAGCTTTAATAAATCCCATAAATCCTCCTTAAACTTCTAATGAATAATGTTTCAAGTTAATTTAATGAAGTTTAAAAATCCTCCTTCCAACTACAATTGCTATATAATGAAACACTACCCTAATTTTATTATAACATAATTCGACAAGATATTAGTTTATTTTTTATTATTATTTTTAAAAAAAAGTATCCTTAGATACTTTTAAATAAATTATTAATTCTATTCTTCTTTTTTCTCTAATTTAACTAATACTTCTCGCGGTTTAGAACCATTAGAAGGACCAATAATTCCTCTTTCTTCTAGTAAGTCGATAGCACGAGCTGCTCTATTATAACCCAATCTAAATCTCCTTTGTAGTAATGATGCACTTGCTTTTCCTTGAGTTACAACAAATTCGACTATTTCATTGTATAATGGTTCTTCTGTAGCATCTTTTTCTGTCATTGTAGTTGAGCCTTTTAAATCCTCAGTTTCAATAGTCAAACTTTCATCATAACGAGCTTTTTGTTGTGAGATAGTATAATCGACAACTGCTTTAATTTCTTCATCCGAAACAAAAGTTCCTTGAACTCTTATTGGTGTGTTTTCTCCTTGCGGTAAGAATAGCATATCACCTTTACCTAGTAATTTTTCAGCACCTGTCATATCTAAAATAGTTCTTGAGTCGATACTTGAAGATACAGCAAATGAAATACGCGAAGGAATATTTGCTTTAACTACACCTGTAATAACATCAGTTGATGGTCTTTGAGTTGCAACAATCAAATGAATTCCCGCTGCTCTAGCCATTTGCGTAATTCGCATAATTGACTCTTCAACTTCTTTAGCTGCTACTAACATAAGGTCAGCTAATTCGTCAATTATAACGACAATGTAAGGTAATTTTTTAATTTGACTGAATTCGTCTTTAGTTTTATTTTTCTTATCAATATAAGCATTATAACCAGCAATATTTTTAGTACCACTTTGTTCAAATAAGTCATAACGATGTTCCATTTCAACAACAATCTTCTTTAAAACAATATTAGCTTTTTTAGGATCAGTTACAACTGGTGTTTTTAAATGTGGCACTCCGTTATACATCGATAATTCAACTTTCTTAGGATCAACTAACACTAATTGAACTTCTTCAGGTTTAGTTCGCATTAATATAGATACTAACATACTGTTGATACAAACAGATTTACCTGAACCAGTAGAACCGGCTACTAGTAAATGTGGAGTTTTATTTATTTCACAGAAAATTGGTTTTCCCATTATATCTTTTCCTAAAGTTACAAGAAGTTTTGAATCTTCCATTCCTTTAGGAATGGCTTCTAAAATTTCTCTTACACTTACCATCGTAATCGATTTATTAGGTATTTCAACCCCGACTGTTTTTTTACCTGGAATTGGGGCTTGAATATGAACACTCTTAGCGGCTAGTGATAGTGCTAATTCTTTATCTAAACTAACTATTCTACTTAATTTAGTTCCGGCTTTTATTTCTAATTCATACTGCGTTACAGCTGGACCAATATTAATAGCTACTACTTTTGCTTCAACACCAAAATCATGGAATACTTCTTGTAAAACATTAACCGTATCTTTAATTGCTTCTTGATTATTTTTATTGTTATTTTTAGTAGGTTTACTTAATAAAGTGATCGGTGGGAATTTATAATTGACATTAGTTTCTTTTATTTCGTCTAATTCGATAGTTTCAATATCTTCTTTAACTTCTTTCTTATCATCGTTAGTTACTAATTCATCCATACTAGAAATGACAATTTTATCATCTTTTTCATATTCTTCTTCAACTTGTTTAATATGTTCTTTATCTTTAACTTTATGGGTTAAATTAACTGTTCCTTGAACGGTTTTTTTAACTCCTTCTTTTAATGATTTAACAATGTCGTAAATGGTAATACCACTAAACATAATAAAACCACAAATTATTAAAACAATACTGACAACACTAGCTCCTTGTAATGATACTAATTTTACTAAAGATACACTAAGTAAAGCACCAATCATTCCTCCACCTTGAATATCACTAGTTCCATCGATAAAATTATTTAAATTATTAAATGTTTCTTCGATTATCACACCATATTCAACAGTTGTTCCATCGGCTGTTAAATTTTTTATGTATCCTAAGTGAAAGAAACACAAAACTCCTAAAATAATTATATACAAGCCGATTAACTTAGTAGTTAGTAAATCGGGTTTTTGTCTTTTAACAATCATATAGCCACCAATTACACCAACTATTACTAACAAAACAGCCCATAAAACACCTACTAAGAATCCGGCAAAGCCATCGATGATGTTAGCTAACAAACCAAAACGGCAGCATCCAATAATTGCGACTAATATAAGTAAGATACCATATATTTCAATATAAGCCTTGTTTTCTTTTTTTACCTCTTTTCTTACTTTTTTCTTAGCCATCTTTATCACCTTCTACTATAAAATTATACCATATTATAAAAAAAATGGATATAAAAAAGAGTATTTTACTTTTAGTATTTATACTCATTATTAATTTTATTATAATTATTATTTTTTATAATTATCTTATTATAGTTATATTCTTTATAATTATCATCATTTATTAAACGTTGTTTGTGTAGCCCGAAATAATTTTCAAGAGCTAAAATCATAAAACTTTTATCTTTATATGCATCATAATTTAAAGAATAAAAATTAAATCTTGTACTAAAAATATGTTCAGTTGTATCTATAAAATATTTTTTAGAAACTAGTGGATTATAACAAATTCCAAAATTTTTATTTACATAAAGAACAATTGTACCTTCGCTATTTTCTTTTCCTATAAAGATTCCATGTTCCAAAAATGATAATAAAGACGTATAAGATTTGAAGAAATCAGCACTTTCTAATACTCTTGTTATACCGACTGATGGAGACAAAACATAAATCTTATTATTGTATTGAAAAGCTGAAACAAAATTACCGTCATTATCAATAAAGATTTTATCTTGATTAAAGTTAATATTTTCAGTGAATACTCTTTTAATAATCTCTGCATCAGTTTTTAAATCGACAAATGATATATTGTTAAGTTCTGCAAAAAATTCAAAATTAATATGGTCTGGTTGGGATAATTTTTGATTTATTTCAACAAATTCTGCGGTTAATAAAGATATATGATATTTATTATTTGTATCTATATTAGCAATAACTTTTGAAAATTTAGCTAATAAAGATTTTTTTATTTTAGAAAAATCTAATTTATTTTCTAATAGTATGCTTTTAACCGCTTTATTATACATTGAATCAAAATTATCACTTAATAAGTTTTCTAATAAAAGTTTAGTTACTTCTGATAATTTTATTTTTAACTTTTCATCACTATTTTTATATGAGTTAATCAATTCTAAAACTTTACTTTGATTAGTTTCAAATATTGTTTTATACTTTTTGATTATTGCTTCTAACTCAGCATAAACATTACTATATTCATATTCTAATTCTGATTCAATACTATTACTACAATTTTGTTCAGCAATACATAATAAAGAACTAATTATCTCTTCTTTTTCTTCATTTAATGCTTTTTTTAATAAGGAAAGATCATTTTTAGATAATTTATTTATAAAACTACTATTAGAGTTTAAAACCATTTCTAGTATTGCTGAAACTCTTTTTTCAATTTGTTCCCTATAAATCTTTTGATAATACTTGATAGTCTTTTCTATTTCTTCTTGCATTTTTTTGAAATGCCTATATGCATCAGAAACACCATCTTGATAATTCAATGTCTTTTTATAGGCTGTAATTATCAAATTCAGTTGTAAGAAAAATTTTTGACAATGTGGCATATAACTTGCAAGATAATAGTTAAATAATGATAGATTATTTTGATTTAAATCAGCTTTAGCTTGACTGAAAGCATTTTGTAATTCCTGCATACTTCTTGCTTTATTAATATTATATAAAGCTACAGTTATAATATCTTTTTCTTGTTTACGAAATTTAAATGGTATTTCTTGATTAACACTTTTTAAAATATCTTTAAAATATTTAATAAATTCGGCTTTTTTATTTTCTAAATTAAAATCATAATAAGTATAATTACTAGATTTATTAGTTCCGTTTAATGATTTTAATAATACATTATATGCTTCGTTTATTTTTTTAGCTAATTCTTCAGCTTTTGATTTTTCGGCTTGTGATTTATTTTCATATAAATCCGGATGATATTTCTTCATCAATTTACGATAAGCTTTTTTTAATTGTTCTTCGTTAAAACAAGAACGTAATCCAAGCAATGACAAAGCTTCTTGATAATTCATAATAATCCCTCTTTTTAATTAGAAAATTTTTTGGTTTTAGGTTGTGTGATTTCATCAGCATCAAATACTAAAGAATATTGTTCCATTAACAATTTATATACTTCTACTTTATCTTTTAATTCAGCACTAACATTCGCGTCATCAAAATAGCTTATATTATCTCTATCTATAACAAATTTAAACTTATTTTGATCAAGGTCTAAAAACAAAACGTTATCAGCAGTAGCATATAAAGCAACACCTTTAACATTACCCAATAAATATTGATTAGCTTTTGCATATTTACCAATATATGTTGCTTGTTGTAAGAATTGTTGCAAAGAAATATAGTTTTCTTTAAATTCTCTTAACGATAAAGAGCTTGAAAAATTGCAATTTAATTTTTCAATATTATAATCATATTCGACTTGTCTATCAACACTTCTAGCCTTGATGATATTACCATTAATACTAGATTTTTTTCTTTTAATATAAATATCACAATCATCAGAAGTTGAATAGAAAATTATATCGATTATTGTTTTTTTAGCATAATCTAAGTCAGAAAAATCAACATTTAAAAGTTGGGGAATCATATCTAAAGAAACATCTTTATCTCCTACACTTGTTAAAAATTGTAAAGCTTGTTGATATAGTCTGGTTATAGAGTTAATTTCTTCACTATCTTTTAAAGTATCTAAGCGACTAACACTCACAACATAATTTTGCAGCAAATTATTTTTAATTTTATTTAAATCCATTTTTTCTATTTTTAACTGACGATATAAAGAATTAACCTCATCAGCTATTTTTTCGTATAAGTTATCAAAGTCTTCACTTAATATATTAGTATATAAATAAGTTACTTTTGAATTTAAAAAATCTTGAAATTGACGTTCATTTAAAAAATAATCATATAATTTAGTTATTTTTTTATTTCTCATCGTTGCTTTCTTAAGTAAATTTAATAATTCTTTTTCAAATTGGTGATAGAGTTTAGCTATAATATCATTAAAATATTCTTTTGATTCTTCATAAGCAGCATCAAAATAAATATCACATATTTTGTCTTCTAATATTTGTTTTGTTCTTTCAACTTCGTTACTTATTAAAAAGTAAAATTCACTATTAGAGTATTTAGCAACATACCTATCTAATTTTTGGTTTATTTGTCTTCTTATTTTATTTTCATATTCATTAACTTTGCTATAACATTCTTGTTTTAGTCTTTCGATTAATTCCATAGTATCGATTATACTTTTAGTATATTTAACTTTATCACTATACTTATAATAAATTTCATCTAATGCTTTTTGCATAATAGAATCTATTTGCCAATTATCAACAAAGCTATTAAATAAATCAAGATTATTTTGCTCAATATTAAATTTAAGATTATTCATAACGTTAAAAATCTCTAAATCAGTTGTACAACTTCTAATATTAATAATTGCTTCTTTGATAAATCTTATTTCTTCTCCCTTATGAATAAAAGCATCACTAGCAAAAAAATTTTTAAGGCGTTCTAATTGTGTATTTAGTTTATTAATAACATCTTTTTTAGTTCTTTCTAGAGTTGTTTCATAACTTGAATTAGTTTTTGTATTATTCGAACGATGTTTTACACTTTTAGCAAGTATTTCATAAGCTTCATTAATATCTTTGGCTCTTTTTTCTAAAATTAATTTTTCTTGTTCACTTTCTTTAGTGTGTAAATCTGGATGATATTTCTTCATTAGATTACGATAGTTTTTTTTAAGTTGTTCTTCTGTATAATCGCCATCTAACTCTAATATTCTTAGAGCATCACCATATTTCATAATAATCCCCCTTTTTTGACAAGATGTATACTATCATTTTATTTGCATTTTGTCAAATTAAAAAGGAATTATTTTTCTAATTCCTCTTCGATTCTTAATAATTGATTATACTTACAAATACGATCAGTTCTTGACAATGATCCGGTTTTGATTTGACCTAAGTCAAGACCAACAGCTAAGTCAGCAATAATAGTATCTTCTGTTTCCCCACTACGATGTGAGATAATTGTTTTATAATTATTTTTCTTAGCTAATTCAATAGTTTCTAAAGTTTCAGTTATCGTTCCAATTTGATTAACTTTTAAAAGGATTGCATTTCCCGCTTTATGGTCGATAGCATATTGTAAATATTTTTTATTAGTTACAAATAAGTCATCACCAACTAATTGAATTCTATCACCTAATTCTTGAGTTATTTTAATAAAGCCATCCCAATCATTTTCATCAACAGGATCTTCAATAGAAATAATTGGATAATTAGCACATAGTTCTTTATAGAATTCGATTAATTCATCAACATTCAATTTTCTATTTTCGCCTTTTAAATTATAAACTCCATCTTCATAAAATTCACTAGCAGCAACATCTAGTCCAATATTAACATCAACACCAGGCGTATAATTAGCTTTCTTAATTGCTTCAACTATTACATCTAAAGCTTCTTTGTTACTGCTTAAATTAGGTGCGAATCCTCCTTCATCACCAACATTAGTGTTATAACCTTTTTCTTTTAATACTTTCTTTAAAGTATGGAATACTTCGGAACCAATTCTTAATCTTTCTTTAAATGTATAAGCATTAGGAATAATCATGAATTCTTGGAAATCTAGATTATTATCAGCATGGGCTCCACCATTTAAAATGTTCATCATTGGTCTTGGTAAAGTAGTTCCCTCACCAATATATCGATATAGTGGTTTATTAGCAGCTAAACTAGATGCTTTTAAAACAGCCATGGAAACACCTAAAGTAGCATTAGCTCCTAAATTAGATTTATTTTCAGTTCCGTCTAAATCTAATAATGTTTTATCGATTAATGCTTGATCACTAGCATCCATACTAATTAATTTTTCACGAATTATGGTATTAACATTATTAACAGCTTTTAAAACGCCTTTACCCATATATCTATTTGCATCATTATCTCTTAATTCTAAAGCTTCACGGCTACCAGTTGAAGCACCACTTGGAACAATAGCTCTACCTAATATTCCATTTTCTAAAATAACGTCAACCTCAACAGTTGGGTTTCCTCTTGAATCTAATACTTCTCTTGCTTTAATATCTTTTATTTTCATTTTTAAATCAATCCTTTCTAATTTTCATATAATCCTTTGATATTTGCCTCATCAATAACGTGATTTTTAATTTTATCTTTTAGTTCTTGATAAGTAAAGCCTTCATTTATATCTAAAAAACAATCTAGGGCATAAACCGTTATATCATAATAATGTGGTTTATTAGGTGGCGCCATACCACCATAATTGTTTTGGTTAAAATCATTTCTTCCCTCGATAAATTGATGTTTATTTAAACTGGCATTCTCTTCTAAATATGGTTTATCTAAATTAGCTACTAGCCAATGAATAAAATCATGACCACAAACTTCGATTGCATCAAAATCCTCAATAATTACAGCAAAGGAAACTGTATTTTCAGGGTAATCACTAAACTCTAGGGGAAGCGATAAATTCATATTTCCTCTTTTACCATATTTATCATCGATAACACCATTTTTAATACCTTGACTTACTATTTTCATAATTTCCTTTCTTTGTTTAACTTTTGTTTTATTTCGTTGTTTAAACCATTCATAAAATCAATTATATATTGTTTTTTTATATTATCTGATACATAAGGAGCTATTAAGCTTTCTAAATCATTATTAACTAAATCATCTAAATTACTAATAACATCTTTTATATCATCTAGATAATTATCTAATAAATAGTTAATAATTAAAGGTATTTCAAAATATTGATTTCCAATGCAACAGTAAGGCGTTCCAATTGATTGATAACTGTGAAAAGCGACACCATTATCATAGGATGGAGGAATACGGTATTGTTTGGTTCTTTCGTTAAAAATTAAACCGATATTTTCTAATTTTGAATCTAAATTGTCAGTTAGACATTTACTAAAAATTATTCTAATAAAGTCTTTTTTTAATTGCTTTAAATTAGATTCATCTATTAATGTTAAAGAAGAATACTTAGTAAATATTTGGTCAAAACATAATCTTAATTCTTCTAATTGATCAGTTCTTCTTATAACGTCACAAGTATAAGTATCATATGACACTTCATCGTCATCAAGAAAACTTGTTACTAGACAACAGTTTGATTTCGCATATTTATCGTATCCTAAATCAACATCAACCACATTAACGCCTAATCTTTTTAAAATAAGTGATGAAACTTTTTCCATAAGATCTTGGTCACTATTTTCACCATTTATTTTTACTAACTTTCTTAGATTATCATGATTAACCCAAAATTTTTCAGCGACGCCTTTTCCTCGCGGTTCGATTCTTACAAAATCTAGGGTTGAAACTTCGATTCGTTGCATATTATCAATCTCTTTCATTTTATATGTTTAATTAAGATTTTATCAGTAACTAATTGTCCTAATTGATTCTTCATCACCTCAATATTATCTCTTTCTAGATAACGATTTTGAAATGTTGGGAACAAAAAGTCACTTATATATTCTTTTTTTATATCAGGCATATCAGGAAAAGGCCGAAAACCTTGTTCTATTGCTTCCTTAATTAATCCTTGATTATATTTGAAGTGCCAATTCTGATTATAGACTAATACTCCTACTGAATATTTTTTTTCATTTTCTAATGAATGCCATAGTACCGAAAATACTTCCATAAATCACCTACTTTAATAATTCAACAATTCTCTTAAAGTCATCTCCACGGTCTTCAAATTTTTCATATTGGTCCCAAGAAGCACAAGCAGGGCTTAATAAAATAACATCATTTTCGCCTGATAAGTTATAAGCTAATTTAGTTGCTTCTTCTAGGATTTCAGTTTTATAACATTCGATTTTGTTTTGATTACAAAAATCTAAAATTCTATCTTTAGTTTCTCCATAACAAACAACTAGTTTTACATTTTTCATATGTGGTAGTAATTCATCAAAAGAATGTCCTCTATCTAAACCACCAAGTAATAAAATAGTTGGTTTATTAAACGAATCTAAAGCGATAATAGTTGAAGTAACATTAGTTGCTTTGGAATCGTTATAAAATTCGCGATTATTAAGTTTTTTAACAAATTCTAATCGATGTTCAACACCAGAAAATTTGTTTAAAACTTCTTTGATTACTTCATTAGACACATTGAATTTTTTAGCAACGACAATCGCACACATAATATTTTCGTAGTTGTGATTTCCTTTTACTCTAATTTCATCTAACTTAATTATTTCTTCACCATTATAATGAATAGCTGAATTTTCTATATAAATATCGCACTTTTTGTTAGCTGAAAAATAAACTTTATTAGATTTAATATCGCTAGTTAAATCTAACACATCTTGATCGTTACCATTTAAAATAGCTAAATCACTATTGGTATGATGATTAAATATTTTTTTCTTGCATCTTTTATAATTTTCATATGTTTTAAAATGATCTAAATGAACTGGTGTTAGATTGGTTAGAATACCGATATCAGTTTTGAAATCATAAAAATCATGTAGTTGTTGAGCTGATAACTCGATTACAATTATGTCATTTTCTTTTAAATCATTTAGTAAAGAACACATTGGAAAACCGATATTACCACCTAAATGAGCTGGTAGATTAGCAGCTTTTAAAATTTCATAAGTTAATGTAGTAGTTGTCGTCTTACCATTACTACCAGTAATAGCTACTATTTTAGTGTTAGCTGGTAAATAGTGATAAGCTACTTCTAACTCATTAATAACCGGAATATTTAAAGTTTCTGCTTTTAAACAAACGGGATGTTCTACTTTTATACCAGGATTTTTAACAACATAATCAAAGGTATTATCTAATAATTCTTCTGGTTTATCAGTCACAATTAAGTTAATTCCTAATTGTTTTAACTCATTTACTTTTTCTTCATCTTGTTCTTTCATATCAGTAATTAAAATCGTACAGTTATGTTTAGCTAAAACTTTAGCTACTTCATAACCTGAACGAGCCATACCTAATATGAACATTTTCTTATTGTCATACATTTTTATCACCTATAAATATTATATCACTTGAACACTTAAAAATATTAAAAAAATTGTATTTTTCATACAATTTTTATAAATTATTTAATTTTTCTTTGACTAATTTATTAACTAATGACATATCAGCCTTACCTTTTAGTAAGCCAGATAATTTACCCATTACTTTACCAGTATCAGCCTGACTAGTTGGATTTACTTCTTTAAAAACTTCATCGATAGTTTTGTTGATTTCTTCTTCGCTCATCATAGCTGGCATATATCTTTCTAAAATGCTGATTTCTCTTTCGGTTTGTTTAATTAAATCAGTACGACCACTCTTTTCTAAATCAGCAATTGTTTCTTTACGTGTTTTAATTTGTTTAGAAATTACAGCTACCATTTCCTCATCATTTAATTCTCTTTTTTTATTAATTTCTTCTAATTGAATGGCACCTTTAACCATTCTTACAACATTAAGAATTTCCTTATTTTGATTTTTCATTGCATTTTTTAAATCAATCATTATTCTTTCTCTCATAATATTTTCCTTTCTAATTTAATAAAAAAGCCTATTTGGCTTAGTTATAATTTCTTTCACGACGACGACTATTTTTAATAGCTTCTTTTTTAGCTTCTCTTCGTCTTTCTCCTGGTTTGCTATAATGTTCTCTTTTTCTTACTTCTTTTAGGAGGCCATCTTTAACATTTTTTTGTTTAAACATTTTCAATGCACCATCAACGTTCCCATTTTTGACAACGACTTTAGACATATGATCCCTCCTTCCGTACAACTACTTGACATTATAGCACTTTTTTCTTTTGTTTTCAATAGTTTTTAAAAGTAAATTAAATAAATTATTAATTATTTAATGTTTTAATCGGAAATAACAAAAAAAAGAATGAACTTATTCATTGAATAAGCCATTCTATTTTAAATAGAACAAGTAGATAGAGTTCTAATGGTACTACCGACAATTGTTCCTAATTTAAAAATTATTTCAATACAAATAGGGAAAATAGGAAGTAAGCAAATTATAATGAGCAATGTTAAAATTAATTTGTAATTTTTTCTTATTAAATTGGACACATAGTACCTCCGATAGCTCTTCTAATGGCACTACCTAAACTTCTTCCAACATCCATAATAGTTGATATTCCGCGATGAATTGCATTTATTAAGCTACCAGTTATACTTATACCACCAACTATTTGCAATAATTCTTGTTTTTCTAACATATTTTCACCTCCTAATTGCATTTAAGTGGTCGCATAAAACCATCAATAACACCGATTATAAAAACTACTCCCGCACCAATAAGTAAGCCTACACCTAAAGTTATTCCACCACCATTAACACTCATTAAATCTTTTTTATTTAGTTTTTCCATAAATTAAATTCCTTTCTAAATTCTTGATATAATGTTGTTTGATTCATTTTAAAAACTAAATTTATGATATTATTTTCAATTAAATATTTATCAGGTAAATTCGTTTTTATAACAACTTCATAAAACGGTTGATTATCAATAAGATAATACTGATTACTAATAGATATTATTTGAAAGCTATGTTTTTCATTATCTATCAATAATTCATAGTTTGATAAGTTCCCTACTTCGTCTTCTCTTACATAAAAAGACGGATGTAAAGAATTATCAATTTTTTTTATATATCCTAAATATGTTTTATAGTTATAATATTTATAATTAAAAGCAATAATAAGGAAAATTATAAAAGAAAGGATAAGGAATAGTATCCATATTTTTACAACTTTGGAAGTTTTTTGATTTAAAATATATGGAAAATTATTATATATTTTTGGATAAGTCATCACTTATTCTTCCTTTCTTTAATTTTATTACTTGGTTAAATAAATCCATATTTTCTAGACGATGAGAAATAAATATAATCGTTTTATCATTATAATTTTCAAATAAATTTTTAAGTATTTTTCTTTCCATATTAATATCAACTTGACTTAATCCTTCATCGATAATAAGAATATCAAATTCGTTAGCTAAAGCACGCGCTAAAATAATTCTTTGTCGCTCACCACCTGATAGGTTAAAGCCATTTTCTTCAATTAACATATTATAACCTAATTGATTATTTTTAACTATTTCGTCAATTAAACATATTTTGGATATATCAATAATATTGTCACTATCAATATTGTTTGAAATCGTATCTGTAAATAAAATCTCATTTTGGGAAACATAGACAATATTGCTTTTTTGATAATCATTTATATCGACATTATCAATATAAACTTTATCTCTGGGAACCGTATAGTATTTTTTTAATATTTTAAATAAAGTACTTTTCCCACTACCACTTTCACCTATTACCATAACTTTACTATTTTGGTTTATCTTTAAATTAATGTTTTCTAAAACATTTCTTGTATCATTAAAAGTATAACTTAAATTTTTAAAAATAATTTCTCCTTTCATCTTTTTATCTAAAATACCATTTTCTTTTTTGTCGTAATATAAATTTAGTATTTTTTTAACAGCTATTTTAGATTGTTTGATACTATCATCTAAATCGATAATATTACGAATCGGAGTTAGAAAATAAACTAATAAAGAGTTAAAAGATAATAGTTGTCCAATTGTTATAATATTATCTTTAACTAAAAGAATACCGATTAGTATAATAAAAATAAATCCTAAATCATTGATTATTTCTTTTAATAGTAATTGATAATTATAACAATTATCTAAATCGTATATTTTATTAGAAAGTGCAGCATATTTGTCTTCAAATTTTTTAAGAGCTATATGTTCTTTATTACAACCTTTTAACGTCTCATATCCATTAATTCTTTCGACCATGTAGGAAGTAGTGTCGGCTTTGGCCAAAGTTGTATCCTCAATTTTTTCGTTTAAAGGATTTCTAAATAGTATTAAAACCAACCAATATAAGAGCATTATTATTAAACTTATAATAAATAACTTTTCATTTAAAATATACATAATAATTAAAGATAATAAAGTGAGCGGTAAATCAATAAAGATACTTATAGCAACTTTACTGATAACTTGTCGTACAACATCGAGATCATTTATTTTGGATATGATTTCACCTGTCGTATTATTTTTGTAGTAACAATAAGGGAGATTTATGATTTGTTTAAAGCTATTATAATTAAGATTAAAATCGATTTTTTGATTAACTAAAATAATGATTTTGTTTCTTAGAAAGTCAGAAATTATTTTCATAATATAAATAATTAAAAATAACGTGAAAATAAAATAAATTTTTCCTTGATTATTAACATTGTCGACCATGTATTGCAGATAAAATGAAATTATAATGGAAAATAATGTAATAAAAATCGAAATAATTATAATTTGAATTAATTGTTTTGTTGAGGTTTTTGTTATTTCTAAAATAAATTTTTTTATTGAGTTATTGGGGATATTTTTGATAACTTTAATAGGGTACAAAAGAATGATTATATTACTAAATATTTTTTGGAAGTTTTCATATGTATACGTTTTAATAGTTCCTATTGGATCATATACAGTTATTTTTTTCTTTTTATAATCGATTTTTTTTATTACAACATAATGTTTGTAGGAGTTATTTAATATTACATGAGCTATACAAGGTAAGATAATATTATTTTTATTAATATCTTCTAGATTACATTTAACACCATAACTTTCAAAACCACATTTTTTAGCTGTTTCAATTAAATGGTAAGCAGTTGTTCCATTTTTATCGGTCTTACACATTTCTTTTAGTTCGTTAATATCGATATAACCTTTATAATGTTTTATTATCATCGATAAACATGTCGGACCACAATCTTTAAAACCATCTTGTCTAATTAAATTTCTTTTAAACATTTTTTACCTCCCTACTAGTTATATAGGCGAAAAGTTGATGATTTCCTTTTTATTTTTGAAAAAAATTAAAAAAAAATGAAATTTCTTTCATTTTTTAATTTATAGTTACCATAATTTTTAATTTTTACGTTTTATTTACGTTACTTTTGAGTGAATATTTTAACTTTTTTACTACCATATTTTTTTTCTTTAAGTAAAGTTAGTTTGGTGTCTAAAACATCTTCTTCTAGTTCACAAACGATAATACCATTTTCATTTAGTAAGTCATATTCCGTTATTTTTTCTAAAACTCTATTTAATAAATTATCATGATATGGTGGATCTAATAAAATAATATCAAATTTAACTTTATCTTTAAAATCTAATAAGGCTTTAAAGCAATCGCTTTTTATTATTTCTTTATTGTCGATTTCTAAAGTGTTTCTTTTAATTTTATCAATAGCAACTGAATTATTATCGACAAAATAGCATTTTTTGGCACCATTACTTAAGGCTTCAATTCCTAAACTGCCACTTCCAGCAAATAAGTCTAAACAAATTGCATCTTTCAAATAATTTTGAATACTAGCAAACATCGATTCTTTGACTCGATCCATCGTTGGTCTTGTTCCTTTAATATTAAATCCTTCTAAAACTTTTCCTTTGTATTTGCCACTTATTACTCGCATAAAATCACCTAGTAATATTATAACAAAAAAAGTTCTATTTTTTTAGAACTTCTAAAGCTTGACGCATTTTTAAATCATATTTAACCATATCTAGACCACCAAATAGTTTTAAGAATTCATCTTTATCCATTTGATATCTAGTAGCTAAATTAGTTGCTTCTGTTTCAGCATCTTCATCAGTTACTTCAATTTTTTCTTCTTTAGCAATTTCTTCTAAAATTAAACGATAAGTAACACGGTTTTTTGCTTCTTCTTGCATTTGATCTCTTAATGCTTGTTCATCACTATTTGTAAATTGATAGAACATTTCTAAAGTGATTCCTTGCATTTTTAAATTTTCTTCGTATTGTTTTAAAATACGGTCAATTTCTTCTTCAATCATAGCTTCAGGAATATCGATTTTAGTGTTTTTAGCAACTTCAGCTAATAAGTCATCGATATATTTATTATCAGCTTCAGCTTCTTTTCTTACCTTAATATTTTCTTCTAATTGTTTTTCTAAATCTTCTTTAGTTTCAATTCCTTCCATTCCTAAATCCAAGAAGAAATCTTTATCTAATTCTGGTAATTTTTGTTCTTTAATTTCTTTAACTTTTACTTTAAATACAACATCTTTTCCTTTTAAATCTTCAGCGTGGTAATCTTCAGGGAAAGTTAAATTAATATCTTTTTCTTCGCCTTTTTCCATACCGATAATTTTTTCTTCGAATCCTGGAATAAATGTATTACTACCGATTTTTAATGAATAATCTTCACCTTTGCCACCATCGAAAGCAACACCATCTTTAAATCCTTCAAAATCGATGATAGCAACATCGCCATTCGCAACTTTTCCTTCTTTATCGATATTTTCAATATATCTTTGACGCATTTGTTCAATAGCTTCACTAACTTCTTTTTTAGTTACTTTAACAGTATCTTTTTTAACATCTAAACCTTTATATTTACCTAATTTAACTTCTGGTTTTAAAGTTAAGTTAAATTTAAATTCAACATAGTCATCAGTTACAGCACTAAGATTAATTTCTGGTTGTGCAACAATTACATCATCACCATTTTCTTTTAACATCATCTCATAAGCTTCATTTAAACAAGATTCAGCCGCTTCCATATAAAGACTAGTCATACCATATTTTTTGATATAAACTTCTTTAGGTGCTTTACCAGGTCTAAAACCATCTATTTTAGCTTCTTTATTTAATTTTTTAAATGCTTTATCTAAAGCTTTTTTCCAATCTTCACCTTCAATTTTAATTACAACTTCTTTCATTTATTATCCTCCTTCAAAGTTCATTAACTAGTATATAATATTTAAGTTTTATTTTCAAGCTATTTTAAAAAAAACATCTTTAAAATAGATGTTTTAAAAAATCTCGACTATTTTAACGTCATATTTACCATTAGGACTTTCAACAGAAGCGATATCGCCTACTTTTAGTCCTAAAATAGCTTGAGCAATTGGTGATTCATTAGATATTTTGTTTTCAAATGGATCAGCTTCGGTGCTTCCAACAATTGTATATGTTTCGACATCTCCATCTTCAACATATTCTATTTTTATATTTGTTCCAATTGTTACTTTATCAGTTGAAACATCATCGATTACTTTAGCATTTTCAATTAATACTTCTAGTTCTTTAATTCTATTTTCTACGACTGCTTGGTCGTTTCTTGCTGCATCATATTCGGCGTTTTCTGATAAGTCACCTAAGGCTCTAGCTTCTTTTAAAGCATTGATAACTTCTGGACGTCTAACATTAATTAAATGGTCTAATTCATTTTTCATTTCTTCTAAACCATTACTAGTAACATAGACTTCTTTATTTGACATTTTGTTCACCTCACTAATTTAAATCTAGAAAATAATACTACAATTTTGAACTTTTGTCAATACTAAATTTTTATTCGCATCATATCATTAATATTCAAAGGAAAATCAACTTTTAAATAAACGATTTGTTTAGGATGTCTAACAATATCAATCAAGTTATTATCGGTATCATATATTTCGTTTATTTGATAAGTTGTTCCAATATTATTAGGGCCAAAAAACTCAACAATATCACCTTTTTTAAAATAATTACGTTGTTCAATTGTCGCTATTTTAGTTTTTTCATCGTAATCTATAACAACACCTAAAAAGTCTTGATTTGAAACTTCAATTCGATCGTTATAATAACTACAAATTTCAGAATAATTACCGTCGAAAAATTGAACAATGCTATCTCTATTAGCTACCCTTGATAGTATATTCTCATATCTAGAATTGTATACATATTTTTTATTATATACATCGTCTATTGCTTTACGATAAATACTTACAACTGTTGCAATGTAATAAATTGAACGCATTCTTCCTTCGATTTTTAATGAAGTAACGCCCATTTCACAAATTTCTTTAATATGTTTTAATAAAGATAAATCTTTAGAACAAAAAGTAAAATTTTTATCGCCTTTTAAATGATTTTTACTTTCATCTAATAGGTCAAAATCCCAACGACAAATTTGACTACAACCACCGCGATTTGCATCGCGATTAGTCAAGTAATTAGATAATACACATCGACCACTAAAACTAGCACACATCGCCCCATGAATAAATATTTCGACTTCTAAGCCAACTTTTTGAATTTCTTTGATTTCTTCTTTACTTGTTTCTCTACCTAAGACAACTCTTGTCGCTCCTAAACCTTTTAAATATTCAACTGCTTCATAGTTTAAAGTTGATTGCTGCGTTGAAATATGAACTTCTAAATTAGTATTTTTTTTAGCTAAATCTAAAACAGTTGGGTCACTTACAATAATCGCATCGACACCAATTTCATCTAATTGTTTTAAATAATCAATTAAAAATTTAACTTCTTTATTGTGTAATACTATATTGACTGTTACATAAACTTTTTTATTTAAATTATGAGCGAATTCTACCCCTTCTTTTATCTCATCGATTGTAAAGTTGGTAGCATTAGCTCTTAATCCGAATAAAGCACCACCAATATAAACAGCATCAGCACCATATAAACAAGCTACTTTTAATCTTTCTAAATCTCCGGCTGGAGCTAATAATTCTGGTTTCATTACTTCACCTTATAAACAGTTTCATTATAGAAAAAGCCTTTCTTTAAGTTATCAAATAATTCATTTAATTCTTCTTCTTTTTTATCAATATTTTCTTCATTAACGCTATTAAATATATTTAAAACTTTCTTAAACTTATCATCTTCAATTAAAAAACTATTTAAAACGATATAGTCATAGTTTAAAATTAATTTTTCTTTTAAACCATTTAAAACAAAATCAGTATAGACAACGGTATGCTCATCATCAATTAAAGGATATGTTTTCCCTTCTTTTTCCATATAATTTATTTTAGAATTATCACTTAAATTGAATGTTTTTAAATAATTTTTAACCAAATGTCTTTGAGATGCGAAAATAGGTAGATAACCAAATAAAGTTACCATTAATTTAGCTTTAGTATTTTCTTTTATTTCTTGCATTTCTCTTAATGTTATATCGTTAGATACCCAAGTATATTTAATTCCTTGTTCATACCAAAAATTAATAGTGTAATAGTTATTTGTCATATGTTCCTGACTCCAAACTAAATCATAGTTTAGATTTAACTTTTTAGCTAAATTAGGAATAGCTAAATCATAAAATATTACACCTTTAATATTATAGTCATTTAGCTTAATTAAAGTATCTTTTAATAAAGCGATATCTTCATTATGCATGTTTTTATTTAAACAGACAAATATTTCTTTGTTGATATTTTTTAAATCCTCTAATTCAAAATAGGTAGGCATATTGATACTTAATCCTTTAATACCAATAATAACCCCATCACAATTTAATTTAACTTGCTTTAAATTAGAAGGTATAATTAATGTTTTCATCAAATCACCACCAATATTATATCAAAAAAAATGCTTTATTCAGCATTTTTGTAAGCTTCTAAAATTTTATCTTGGAACATCTTACGAGTTTCTTGGTTAATTGGATGAGCTATATCACGATATTCCCCATTAGCTTTTTGACGGCTAGGCATAGCTATGAATAAACCATCATTACCTTCGATAATTCTAATATCATGAATTGCAAAGCAATCATCAATTAGAACTGATGCTTTTCCTCTCATTCTTGAATTTTCTTTTTCTTCTTTACGAACTGTAACTGATGTAATTTCCATTAAAAACCTCTCCCTTCAGTATTACAATTTAAGTATAAACTATTTTTTTTAAAAATGCAATAGTTTAATAATCGATTTTTATTGTTTTAGTTATTAGTTTTATAATACATTTGATTTTTACTTGTTGGCTTATCGGGTATAGTTAATTTAACATACCCCGCCTCTATTGCCGGATCTAAGTATGTATTTCTTAATGTTTCTTTAGATTTTATATTTAATTTAGCCATTATTTCTTTTGCAGTCATAGGCTTATTTATCTTCATTACAGATAGTAGTTTATTCATATTAATAGTAATATTATCCATTGACTCCAAAGAATTTATAGACACATCATCTAAAGTTTCATTAATCATCTTTAACATAAACTCAATAAAAATATTTGAATTACCATTTTTATGACATTTAGCAATAGCATCATAATATTCTTCTTGATATTTGTGAATTCTTGATTCCATCGGTAAATATTCAAAGACACTTTTCCAATTATACAATATAATATTTTGCCACAATCTTGCTATTCTTCCATTTCCGTCACTAAAAGGATGAATAAATACAAATTCATAATGAAAAATGCTTGACAATATTAAAGGATGAATATTATCTTTATTGTCTTTCATCCAAGTAAATAAATCTATCATAAGTTGATTCACTCGATCAGCTGGTGGGCAAATGAAAATACATTTATCACCATCAAATACACCTTCAGAACCTTTTCTAAATTCTCCAGAATCTTCAACTGTTAAAAAAGTCATTATACCATGTATCTTTTTTAAATCTTCTAAAGAATATGGATTCATTTTAGTAAGCATATTATATGCGTTATAAGCATTTTTAACTTCTTGAATTTCCTTTTGAGGTCCCATAACAAGTTTATCGTTAATTACATCTACAACTTGTTCATAACTTAATTTATTATTTTCTATTGCTAATGAAGAATGAATCGAATTAATTCTATTTTGCTTTCTTAATCTTGGATTCTTATCTAAATTCAATGTGTTATCTAATCTTCCTATTTTTTCCATTATATCTGAAACTGAACTTAACATATCATTAGTTATTTCAAATGGTGGTATATAATTACTCATAATTTGTCACCTCTTTAATATGTTAATATTATATCATTTTAGCCACTTTTTTTCAAGATTATCTTACTTAAATCTTACTTAAATCTTACTTAATTTTTATAAAACTAATAATCGATTTTTATTGTTTTAGTTATTATATCAGTATAAGTGAAAGACTTTTTCGCATTATTATTTAATTCAACTAAAAAAACATTTTCATATAATTCTTTGATGGTGACGTGATATTTTTCATATTTATTTCTTCCTAAATTATATTTAATTGTTACCTTTTGACCGACATAATCATTTAATTTACTTCTAACTTCTCCAATCATCTTGGATACCCCGTATACATTGTTCCTTTAGTAATAACTCCCCCAATACCATTTTTTCCATATTTTGTTTTTTCAATAATTCCTTTTAAATCTATATCATGATTAACATCAGATAAACTCATTTTAGTAGCAATTATAGCCGGATCCAAAGCATGAATATTTACTCTTTTTGGAGAACTAGCAAAGTTAGCTCCTGCTTTAATTAACTCTTCGTAATCTGATTGACAAGCTCCAGCAATAATAATTAATTTATCATGGTTCTTTTCAAATTTTCTAGCTTCTTGAATTGCTTTAACAAAATTAGCGCTATTCTTATAAGCATTGATATTATCTTGTGTACCCTTCTTTTTATAATAAGCATCATGACCAGTTATAACAATAATATTAGGATTATATTCTTCTAACCAATCTCTTATGTATAATGGAATATTTTCTTCATTTTCGTTTATTCCTACTGCCCAAATATTAGCTTCTTTATAATAATTTAAACAACGATTTAAATAATCTAGATCACTATCTATATGTAATATTTTGCCAGGTAAATAAAAATAGTCATCTCTATTTAAATTGATATCTGGTTTTACTCTTTCTTCGAATTCTTTATCTTCTTCATCGACACTATCAAATTTAACTAAGTCTTCTTTGTCACTATCAGCATATAATCTAACATTTAAACCTTTTAAATAATAAATATTATCGATAATATCAGTTATAACAAAAACAGTATCATTATTGTATGATTTTCTTGTGACTAAATCGCCTATATCAAAATTCATATAATCACCCATGTAATTATATGTGTTTTGCAAAAGAAAAAGACCAAATTAGTTGGTCTTAATATGATTTAATATTCTTTCCCACAATTCTTTAAGATTATCAAAAGTTAAAATATCTTCTACTTTAGCAATATCAATCCAAGCAATACTATTTACTTCTTCTATTTGAGGTTTTATATCTACTTTACCATCAACTTTAGCCACAAAATAAACAACTTCTTTATGGATATTTTTATCTTCAATAACATAAGTTAAACAAAAACGAGTTTTATCTTCAATAATTACATCCAAATTAGTTTCTTCTTTTGTTTCTCTAATAGCTGTTTCTATTTCATTTTCTCCTTGCTCCATGTGACCTTTAGGAAATCCCCAAAATCCTTGTTTTTGTTGAATAACTAAAACTTTATTATCATTAATAACAATTGTTCCACAAGCTTTTTCATGTTTCATATTTTTACTCAACAATTTTAATTAATCTTCTTTTAGTAACACAATTGTTACGACTATCACAAGCTGTGTATTCAACTATTTTATCACTTGGCGTTGTATCAAAACCACTAGTTGTAACATTGATAGTTTCTCCACTATTATCAGTAACTGAAACACCTTCCATTACATCAAAATTAATTAATTGACTAGCAGTTAAATCGATATTATCAGGAATAACTAAATCAGGAGCTGTTGTATCTCTTACAATTATCGTTCTAGTAATGTGTGATGTATAACCATCGTTTGTCACACTATATATAGCTGTATATGTTGTGAATTTTGATGTATCGACATGAGGAATTTCTGTTCCATTTTCTTGATAAGTAACATTTATGTCGTTTAAAACATTACCATTTCTATCTTTTGCCTTGGCACCTTGTTCATTATAAGTACTATTTATTTCGACAAATTCAATATGACTGCCATTTAAAATAATAATTGGAGAATTTTCATCGACTTCGTCAGTTACATTACTACCACTTTCAGCATCAACCGTAAATGTATAAGTGTTGTTAGTAAATTCAATTGTGACAACCATATCATTAGGCATTAATTCTTCTGTTCTAGGATCTCTTACATCTAATGGCAAGTCACCGGATTCTTTTAAAGTTAGTAAAGTTACTGTTATGGTTTCACCTTCGTTTATAGGTAATAAATCGACATTTTTATAGGCCCATTTTTCAGCAGCTAATTCAATTTCTTCTAATTGGGTAGCATATAATTGTTCTTGACTTTCTCTTATATTCCTATTTACGATAGGAAGAGTTATTAAAGCGATAACTCCTAATATAATAATAACCCCTAATAATTCGGCTAATGTAAATCCTTTTTTCATTCTACCACCTATAATAATTATATATTTTTATTAAATTATAGTCAATTAGTTTCACTTTTTTTAATAATATAAGTTTTATCTTTTGTATAAAAAGCGTAAAAAACTTCATCTAGTTTTAATTTATTTTTATTTAAAATACTATAAACCCAATCGATATCTTTATTCATGTTTTTAACAGTATCAACATCAATTACGCCGTCTAAAATAATAGGCATCGGATAAACATTGTTATCACTAAATACTGATAATTTACCGTTATTTTCTAAAATTGCATAATTAACTTCATCTAAGTTTTTTATTCCTTGTTCTCTTAGTTGAGAAATTAAATCATCTAAACTATACCTTGTCTTTTGCATTTGTTTAAAATTAACTTTTCCTTTATTTATTAAGATCTGAGGGTTACCATCGATGAATTTTCTAAAAGCGTTACTTTTTAATGTTAATAAACTTAAACTTACTTGAATTATTACTAATAGTGCTATAGGAATTACAGAAATTAAAATCGAACGGTTTGTTTCTTCAATACTCATAGCGGCTAATTCTGCAATCAAAATCGAAACAATTAAATCGATAATACTTAATTGTCCAACTTCTTTTTTTCCCATAATTCGATAACAAATGACGATAAAAAAATATAAAATAAAAGTTTTAATTATAATATTTATATACATATAATCACCTATTACATTATGGTTAGGGTTCTAAAGTTTTATACAAAAACATATTAATTATTAGGTGATTAATATGTTTTTTTTAAAAAAACTAGGAAAATCTTTTTTAATTAGTTTATTAATTTTATTAGGACTAACCTTAATAATAACTATTTTTAATTATATTGGCTTGTTAGGGATGAGTATCGTTAATGCTTTTTCCTATATAACACCTTTCATTGCATTATTTGTCGGTGGTGTATTAATGGGAAAAGAATCCGTTAATAAAGGATGGTTAGAAGGAATTAAATATGGAATAATATGTACTATTATATTTATGATTTTTAATTATTTGGCTTTTGATTCTCTTTTCAATCTTTCTAATATAATTTTATATATAATTACATTAATAGCCAGTATATTAGGTGGTATGATTGGAATCAATCTTAAAAAAAATGGTGACTAATTTTCACCATTTTTATATTTTTTAATAAACTCCTCTTTATAACTTGAAAACTTATTATTTTTAATACTTTCTCTTATTTCTTCCATCTCTTTAATTAAAAATCTAATATTATGAATAGATAATAATCTACCACCTAATGTCTCTTCACATGTTATTAAATGTCTTATATAAGCTTTGGTATAGTTTTTACAAGTATAACAATCACAATCATCTTCAATCGGTGTGAAATCTTCTTTATATTTTAAGTTTTTTAAATTTATTCTTCCATTTCTTGTAAAAGCATTACCATGACGAGCTAATCTTGTTGGTAAAACACAATCAAACATATCTATGCCTCTTTCAACACCTTCTAATAAGTCGATTGGTTCACCTACTCCCATTAAATAACGAGGTTTATCTAAAGGTAAATATTCAATGGCGTAATCAATCATTTTATACATTGTAACCTTATCCTCACCAACACTTGTTCCTCCAATTGAATAACCATCAAAATCTAATTTAACTGTTTCTTCTGCACTATATTTTCTTAAATCTTCATATTCACCACCTTGAACAATACCAAATAAAGATTGGTTGGGATTATTATGAACCTCTTTACCTCGTTTAGCCCATCTAATCGTTCTTTCAGTACTTTGTTTAGCATATTCATAAGTAGCCGGATAAGGAATACATTCATCAAAACTCATAGCGATATCGCTATCTAATTTATTTTGGATTTGAATTGATAATTCGGGAGTTAAAAATAATTTTTTACCATCGATATGACTTTTAAAAACCACGCCCTCTTCCGTTATATCTTTCTTTTTAGCTAGTGAAAATACTTGAAATCCACCACTATCAGTTAATATAGGACCGTTATAATTCATAAATTTATGCAAGCCACCTGCTTTATCGACTATATCTTCACCTGGTCTTAACCATAGATGATAAGTATTAGATAAAATAACTGCGCTATTCATAGCATATAACTCTTCAGGGGTTAAAGTTTTAACATTAGCTAATGTTCCTACTGGCATAAACATTGGCGTATCAAATGTTCCATAATTAGTTTTTAATTTACCTAATCTTGCTTTACCATCGTTTTTGATTAATTCATATTTTATTTTCATTGTAATTCACCCGTGACTAATTATAAACTATAATTCATAATTTGACAAGAGTTTTAAAATGTGCTATTATAACCGACATAGTTTTGAAGGGGGATTTTTTATGGAAAGAATTAAAGATAATACAATTGATTTTGAAAAGGTAGTTACAAAAGATGAACTATTAACATTATCTAGTGAAGATATTGAATTAGCTAAAAAAGATGGAAGTTATCACTCTCGCTATTTAAGAAGTAATTTTGAAGGTGGTGCTCTAGTTGAAATCTTAGCGCAAAGATCACGTGAGTTAGCTTTTTTAGGTCATAAATATCGTGATAAAAGTGATACTTTTAAAGCATTATTAGCTGCTAATATTGCTTTTGCTGATGACGAAAAATTTATAAGAGTTTTACTATCTAAAAATGTTAACTATTATCAACTATTTAGTTATGCTAGAGCTGTAAAAAGTATTAAAAAAATAACTGCTATAGCTAAAGAATTAGATACTGATGAAATTAAAATAGCAAGTAGAAAAATAAATCGTTTATGCTCAATAATAAAAAATTATTATGGAGTTAAAGATTATAATTTGATTTTAGCTAAGATTGCTGAAATCACAGCTTTTAGAAAAGATTTATATAAAAAATTAGAAGACGAACAATTTGAAAGTGAAAAAACAAAGAAGCTTTAATTAAAAGTTTCTTTTATTTTGTCTAAATTCATAGCATGACTTCCTTTAATATAAATAATATCATTATATTTTATATTTTGCTTTAAATAGTCACTTAACTTATCAATATCATTAAAATGTTTTCCTTTAATTACTTTCGTATATTTACCGATTAATAATACTTGTTTATTATTAATTTTTTTTAAATATTTATTTATCTTTTTATGATATTTATTACTATATTTACCTAATTCTAACATATCACCAAGCACTATAAACTTAAAATCTTCTTTATTTTTTAATATTTCTAATCCTCCAACTAATGATTCAAAACTACTATTATAACTATCATCAATTATCGTATATTTGTTTTTGATTATATTTAATCTACCTTCACTATTTTGATATTCTAAAATAGCTTCACTAATTAGATTTAAATCAATATCAAATAATATTCCTATTTTGATAGCTATTAATGCATCTATTAATAAATGTTCATACGAATTAAAAATAAAATGTGTATTTTTTATATCGAATTCTATTTTATCTTGACATTTTAAGTTTTTTAATTCTAAATTTTTTCGATCAACTTTAATAATATTTTTATATTTTAATTTTTTTAAATACTTATCTTCATTATTGATAATTAAGCAACCATTATTCATACCATCTAATATTTCTAACTTAGCTTTTAATATGTTTTTTTGACTACCTAAATAACCGATATGAGCAGTTCCAATATTCGTTATAACGGCATAATCAGGTGTACATATTTTTGATAAGTATGAAATTTCCCCTTGATGATTCATTCCTAATTCTGTTACTATTACATCATAAGTATCATCTAAATTAAGTAAAGTCAAAGGTAACCCAATATGATTATTATTGTTTTTAATTGATTTTAAGACTTTATATTTTTTGCTTAATACTAACGCTACTAATTCTTTGGTTGTTGTTTTTCCAACACTACCAGTAATAGCTATTAATGGTATTTTATGTTTATTGCGAAGATAATTTGCTATTTTGCCTAATGCCTCTATACTTGATTTGACTTTAATATGTGGAATATCTTTTATGTTATTCTCGCAAATAATAGCTACTGCTCCATTATCGATAGCTTCATTTATATAATCATGACCTTTATTAATAGCTAAAAACAAATCACCTTTTTCTATCTCTTTAGAATTAGTTTTTATTTTATTTATCATAGTATCTTTGTAAATAATACCAGCAACTACTTTATTTAATTCAGTTAGGTACATAACATCACCTAATATATTTTATGCAATTAAAAAAAACTGATAAACAATTATTTTATCAGTTTAATCTATAATTATGGGACGAGGACTGCACGCGAACCGTTGGTGCTGAAGACTCCACCATTGCTGCTGTCGAAGATGAACACACCGGCACCGGAACCCCTGTTGTGGTAGCCGCCCCGGCTGAACCAAAAGCTACTAGAGTAGACGAAGCTAGTGGAATCGCTATACCAACCACCATTATAACTTCCAAATGTCGCTAATGTCTCCTTTGTCGCATCCCCTAACTTTCCTCGACCATGATCTTCATAATCTGTTCCATATGTATAGGCATCATAGTATTTTGCATCTGGAGCACTACTAAATCCTGAACTACTCGCATAGAAAGCTCCACTACTATTGACTATGTTTCCCATCACGTGTTCCCATGCTCCACCACTCATATCATATACTCCATATATATTTCCCGTTGTACTTGCTAACATGCCATTGGTAGTATTATAAGCATCACATGTATCACTACTAGAGCTTCCTGCTGTTGCTCCACATCCTGTTATATATGAACTATTATTATTTATTCCGATATCTGTTTCTCCTAATCCATATTTACTTTGTTTTAAATATGCTACTGCTCCCCATTCCATATTCTTCATCATATGACTATCGCCACTTAAGCCATATGTAGTTTTCATATTTTGGATTGCTGTAAAGAATTGAGACACTGTTGTACTTCTTAAACTACTTACATTTGGCTTTATAGTAATATTATCAGTAGTACCACTTACTTCAAATTTTCCTATCCAAAAACCAGTTATTTCTTCATCACCAAAAGTAAAGGCGGGGTGGGTATACCAATTACCATTTGTGGCATTAATACACGTTTCACTAATCAAATTACCATTTTCATCAGATTGATTAATGGCATCAGTACAGCTTACTGTTCCAGTACTTGCTGTTCCCCTTTCAAATTCGATATTAATTAACTGCTCAGCAACACCTTCATTATTTGCATTAAACAATTGATATTTATATCTTGGAATCCACACATACCATAAAGCTATATCACTTTCAGTTATTGTATCGCCAACATTCTTGACTACTCCACTATTTAAAACAACTGCATTAGCCCATTCTTGTGTTTCATAATTATACCATTCTTCATTTATATCAGCATATACCCAATTAGTTCCATCATATCTAATCGGTATCATATTACTTAATAATTCTGGCCTATTAGCTCCACTTCGATCACGATAAGCAAGTTCAAAAACTTCATCATTTAATTCGTTCATAACATCGTTTTTTAATTTATCTAATATTAATTTACGACCACCTAAAATACTTAATATGCTAAAAATTAAGATTAAAAATAAGATTAAAATTGAATAAATTATACCACTAACTGCAAACCCTTTCTTATTCAAATTGAACACCTTCTTTACTATAAGAATTATATCAAAAAAAGAAAAATTTTACAACAAAAAAATGTAGCATAAAGCTACATTCACAAACAATACTTATAAGTTTACAAGTGAAACTTCCTCGGTATTAAAAGTAGTCTGTGTTTTGAATATATATATTCATTACTTATTATAAACAAATTAACTAATTTTATTCATTTTATTTTCGTAATAGTTATGGTTAATAGCTATTCCTAAAACAATGATATAAGATATAAAATAAACTAATAACATTAATATAGCAATATTAGCTAAGCCACCATAAATAACATCATAATTAGCTATATTTGTCACATAAAATGAATATCCACCAGTCAATACCATAATTGATAAAGTGGCAAATAATGCCCCATAATTAACATATTTACTTTTAATTTTTTGATCGGGTGCCATAGTATATAAAATTTTAATTATAAAGAAAATCATGACAAAAGCAATTAAAACTTTAATTATAGTAATGATAACATAGTTATTAGCTATAAAACGTCCGATAACACCAAAAGTTAAAACATTGTTTAAAATAAAGCTACCAAAAGCCATAACGATTAATGTAAAGACAAACAATAATATTAACCAAAACGTCATAAATAAAGCTTTGATACGACGGTAAATATAATTTTTAGGTTTATTTTTATATAAAATATTAGAAGCTGTAATTAAACTATCAGGACCATTACTAGCAACAAAAAATCCAACGATAATAAATACAAAGTTTGTAACACTTAAGCCACCTTCAAAAAAAGGTAGTAAAATTTCCATAACACCACTTGGAACAACACTTTGTAAAGCATTAGTTATGCTAGAAGTTGATAATGATAAAGCAGACGAAATCATACCGAATAGTGTTAAAATTGGAGCTAAAGAAAGAATTAGAAAAAAAGCTAGATTACCGGGTAATATTAACATTTCCGGTAATCTAATAACTTTCCATAAATCAGTTAAAAACTTTTTCAATCTTTTGTTTCCTCTTTATTATTGCGCATATCTAAAGTTGCTTCATTAATCGCATCATCGATAGTTTTAATTGCATCATTAATCATACTATATCCCATAGCAGCTCCAAAACCATGTTTTAGTTCTTTTAATTCTTTTCCTAATTTTCGCATATAGGTAATTACTTGTTTTTCTTCATAACCTACTAAATAAATTAAAAATTCATTACCATTAGTTCTAATAATTTCACTATTTTCCATTTGATTAACAATTAAAATATTAGCTGCTTGTTTGATAACTTCATCACCTTCCGTATGACCATAGTTATCATTAATATAAGCAATATTATTTAAATCGACAACAACAATTGTTTGGGGATAAACATCACTACTATCCCATTTTTCAATTGAAGCGTTTAAGTAATTACGATTTTTTAATAAAG
The DNA here is from genome assembly GCA_017887425.1 of Bacilli bacterium. Taxonomy (GTDB): domain Bacteria; phylum Bacillota_I; class Bacilli_A; order RF39; family UBA660; genus Faecisoma. The sequence continues at coordinate 3,677 of JAGHHZ010000020.1, read as the reverse complement.
TTAATTCATCAATATATCTTAATTTATCCTCTTTAGATAAATTGATGTGTTTTTTGTTTGGTTTAATTTTTATAACAGCTAGAACAATTAGTAATATACCAACAATACTACCTAAAACAACAGCAATGTTTTTTAAGATTATTGGTGTTTTATTAACCAATAACAATTCGCTTAAGCCACTTGTCACATATTGTTGCGTATCATTAAATCTAATGTAAAAATCTAAAAATTCATTAAATATCTTATTATCTCCAATATCTCTGGCAACAAAAGAATAATTTGTATCATTAAATTGATATGCAATAATATAATCATGTAATTGCTCTGAATAATAATTATAATTATATACATCTAAAGCAATCACGCTATTCTCATCAATATTGTTAATTAATTCTTTCATATTAGGATAAATTTTTACTGTAATATTATTATCTGTAAAATACTTAGCAATTATACTATTTTCCAAACATAAAACATCATTTAATGATTTAATAGAATTAACAATTGTACTATTTGAAGAATGTTTTAAAATCATTAGATTATTTTCAAAAACAGGTACTGTTTTATAAACATCTAAAGCATATTCTTCTGAAGCATTTATTCCATAAAATAAATCTATTTCGTTAGAATTAAATGCATTTAATAAATCATTAATATTACTATATTCGCGGTAAGATATCTCAGCACTAGTTAAATCAGAAAAACTTGATAATAACTGATAATTTATTCCTGCTAAACGATTATCTAATAAAGTATCAAATGGAGCATTTTCCACAAAGCCATAATTATATCTTTTACTTCTAAATTTTACTGTTTCTTCATCACTAATACCTTTAAAGCTTAGATAATTTTTAGATAAATATTTATTATAAGAATCTTCATAGTTTAGACTAGACCAACGACTATAATATTTAGTTAAGATAGTATTTAATCTTTCTGTACTTCCTAGTGTTAAAACATAATATTTTTTATAATCACTTATATTGAAAGCTATTTTATAATTATTATCAATCATTTGTTTTAAATCAGTAGTTTTCAATAAAACAATCGCATCTAAATCAGTTTCAGTATTATTAAACTCATTAATAAGTTCATCATTATTTTCAAATGTTTTATAACTAACATCCGCATTGTGTAGATAATTATTAATATTAGTTAATGTTTCATTTAAAACACCGATAGTTAAACCTTCTAAACTTTCAATACTTAAAAAAGTTTGATCTTTAGTTACTAAAACATAGTTATCTGTGTAAACTAATATTTGATTTTCTTCAACATTATCGACCAATTTAAAAGCATATTCTGATTTTACTTCATCGCCTAAACGATAAGATACCTTATTAAAGGCAAGACCAGTTTCATCGTTTAAAGAATCTAAAAAGTCTAGAATTATTCCTTCGCCATTATAACTTAAAATAGGAATACTATCAGCAATTGACATATCGATAACATTATTTTTATTACTTTCAATCCATTGTTTTTCAAATAAATTTAAAGTTGTTATTTTATCTTCTCTTGTTAAAAAAAAGTAAACTAAAAATGAAGCTATTGCTAATAAAACAACGACGATTACACCAATTATTACTTTTTTATTCTTCATCTTCGTCACCTTCAGCAACATTATCAACCCAGCTAAATTCAGTTGAACTTTTTGAGTGATAACCAATTAATGGATAGTTTGTGTTTTCGCCACTTGGATCAGTAAAGAAAAGTTCGATATCATAAAAATCGATAACTTTGGTGCTTAAAGAGTCTAAAATAATTTGTGATAATTGTTTGGCTTCTTCTAATTTAGTATCTGATTTAACATCGATAAAAAATTTCATTGTTGCGACTTTAGTTTCATAAGTTACTTCTAAAGCTAAATCAGAATCAATAATTTCATTTTTTATTTTTTCGATAACAGCATTATCTATTTCGGGAGCGTTTTCTAATCTGCTACCATAAACACTTTTACTACTACTTGGATAAAACATCCGATAAACAGCAAAAAAAGCTAATATCAGTAATATTAAGCAAACAACACCAACAATAAATTGAGCTTTATGTTTTTTTATAAATTCCATACCTTCACTCCTAACGTTAATATTATACTATAAATATCAATTTTAATCAATTACTTATTAAATAGTATGATAAAAATAAATCATTTAATCAACTTGTATATTTTAAAAAAAATGATATAATATTGCAATATGAGGTGGTTAAATGAAATTGAGAATAATTAATAATAAAAAAATTATTGCTATTATATTATCTGGATTCATCGTTGTAAATATGGTTGGATGTTCAAAAACAGAAAGCACTTTACAAGAAAACTATCAACATTATAATCAGGAAACAGTAACAGAAAATAACGAACCACAAATTGAACAAGATGAACCTAATATTAATCCTGTTATCGAATCAAATCCTAATGAAACATATACTAATGAACCAAATATCAATACTGATAAAACAACTGAAGAATATAGTAGTGCGGATGAAAAAGCAATTGAAACATTTAATAGTATAGAAGAAGATATCGATAATATTTTAAATAGTGAAACAGTTAATAATGCTAAAGATAAAGCTAAAGGAGTATTTGTTACCATTGTCGATTTCTTATTTTACGACAGCGAAATAAATGGTGTTACCTTTGATGAATTAACCGATAACGGGAAACAAAAAGTTTTAGAAATTGCTTCTAGTATCGATAATAAAATTGAGAATAAATTTCCCAATTATAAAGAAACAATCTCTGAAACAGCTAAAGATGCTTTTAATAAAGCTAGTGAATTAATTAAAAAAGGTGCAAATAATTTAAAAGAGTTTTCTAAAGAAAAATTAGGAGAAGAAAATTATAATGCTATTATTAATGTTAAAGATGAATTTGTCGAATACACTAAAGAAGCTATTGATATTATTGGTGATGTTGGTAGTGATTTATTAGATAGTGGTAAAGAATATATAAAAAAATGGTATGAAAATTTTAGAAATTAATACCATTTTTTTATTATAAATCTACTATTTCGACTTCATCGCCATTTTTAAGTAAGAATGCATTCGCATCGTCAGTATCTAAATGAATTTCAAAGTAAGCTTCATCACTTGCCTTAACATTAACTTCAATAATGCCTGGTTTAATCCCCCCTACTTTTACATATATTTTGTCTGGCATATGATATTTTTCTTTATCCTGATAAGTTATATGTAAATGTCTATCAGCAATAATGCAACCATTAGTTTTTATACTTCCTTTAGGTCCAATTAAAGTTACTACTTCACTATTTTCTAAATCTCCAGAAGTTCTAACGGGAGGATTTAATCCCAATTTATAAGCATCAGTTTTAGAAATTTCTATTTGCGTATAACCTCTAACTGGTCCTAGTACTCTTACATTACTAATTTCAGCTTTATCAGTTTTAATAGTTACTAGTTCATTAGCTGCAAATTGTCCTGGTTGATTTATTTTATTTTTAACGGTTAAATCTTGGCCAAACAAAATATCCAAATCACTTTGTTTTAGATGAACATGACGATTAGATATTCCAACTGTTGTCTTCATAACATCACGTATAATCAATCTTATAGAAATATTAATCTATTAGATTGATCCCTTTCTATTATATTTTTTGATATATTATACTACTAGATGTATAATATATCTCGCACTGTGGATTTGTTTCTATAAACTT
>JAGHHZ010000019.1 GCA_017887425.1 Bacilli bacterium | reverse complement strand
TATTTAACTTTTCCTTTGTTATTTGCATAACTAATCAACTCCTTTCGAGCAAACAAAAAAAGGTTAACCGAAATTAACCTTTCATATATTTAAAGTCGATTAGTTCGACTAATTTCCCTATGGTGCCGAAAGACAGAATTGAACTGTCCGCTGATCCTTACCAAGGACCTGTTTTACCACTAAACTATATCGGCAGTAAAATAATTATATCAAATAATTTTTAAATAGTAAATAATATAATATATTTTATGTGATTTGAAGTTTATTAATTAATCCAGAAAACCAATTGTTTGATTAAGAAGGTTGAAATAGTGTATAATAACTAAAGTTGGAGAGATAATGAATTTGGTTTGGAATTTAAGTGATGGATTTAAAGTGCTAGAAGAAGATATTGATAAACTAGGAAAAATTTTAGTTTTAAGGCGTTGAGTTATCTCAATGCTTTTATTAAATAGCTAAAATTTTAAAAATATATGATATAATTGTATTAGAGTGAAAAATAGAAAGGTAATGCTATGAAATATCATACAAAAAAAATAGAAGAAATTTTAAGCGAGTTGAAAACTAGTTTAAATGGAATTACTTTTGAAGAAGCTACTAATCGTTTAGAAAAATATGGTTACAATGAATTAAGTCAAAAAAAGCCTAAAACTATTTTACAGATGTTTTTTGAACAAATGAAGGATTCAATGATTATAATTTTATTGATTGCTTCGATTGTCTCTTTTATTTTAGGAGAAACTGCTGAAGGTGTAGTTATTATAGTTATTGTTTTTATTAATGCTATTATAAGTATCGTTCAAGAAAAAAAAGCAGCAGATGCTATTGCAGCTTTAAAAAGTATTAGTGCTCCTAATGTAAAAGTAATTAGAAATGGTGAGATGGAAGTTATATCTTCTAAAAATCTAGTTGTCGGAGATGTTGTTTTTATCGAAGCAGGTGATATTGTTCCAGCTGATTTAAGATTATTTGAATCTTCCCAACTACAAATAATGGAAGCGGCGTTAACTGGTGAATCAGTACCCGCTTATAAGGATGCTAAAGGAATATTAGGTGATGAGACCTCTTTAGGAGATATGATTAATATGGCTTTTTCTTCAACTATTGTCTCATATGGTACGGGAAAAGGTATCGTTGTTGCAATAGGTATGGATACAGAAGTTGGTAAGATTGCTCACATGTTAGATCAAACTGATGACTTAGATACACCTTTGAAACAAAAATTGAACAAAATTGGTAAAGTTTTAAGTATAGTAGGAATTATTATAAGTATTATTATTTTTATAATTGGTTTACTATATGGTAAAGATTTTGTATCAGTTTTGATGATTGCTATATCTTTAGCTATTTCAGTAATACCTGAAGGTCTACCAGCTACAGCTACAATCGTTATGGCTTTAGGTGTTCAAAGAATGGCTAAACAAAATGCTTTAATTAGAAAATTACCAGCTGTTGAAACTCTAGGTAGTACTACAGTTATTTGTTCAGATAAGACTGGAACTTTAACCCAAAATAAAATGACTGTTAAAGAATTTGCTTTATATGAAGATTTTATTAATAATAAAGTAAAAACAGATAATGATAAAGTTAGTGAAAAAGAATTATTATATGCAGCTATTTTATGTAATAATGCGACATTAGAAAGTGATAAAGAAATAGGAGACCCAACAGAAATAGCCCTTTTATCATTTGCTAGAAATCAAGGTGTCAATATTAAAAATCCTCGTGTTCTAGAATTACCTTTTGATTCAATTAGAAAAAGAATGACTACAGTTAATAAATTTGATGACTACGTTATTTATACTAAAGGGGCTATTGATTCTATTTTACCTCTTTGTACTAAAATTTTAGTAAATGGTGAAGAAAAACCTATTAATTATGAAGATATTGATAAAATTAATGGTTTATGTATGGAATCTTCTAAAAATGCAATGCGAGTTTTGGCTTTTGCTAAAAAAAATGTTAAACAGATTCCTGATAAAGACGATATTGAAAAAGAGTTAACATTTATTGGTATTTTAAGTATGATTGATCCACCACGTGAGGAAGTAAAACAAGCTATTGAAACTTGTCATAAGGCTGGTATTAAAGTTATTATGATAACTGGTGATCATGTTGAAACAGCTTTGGCCATAACTAAACAACTTAATATTTATCAAGAAGGAGATCTGGCTATATCCGGTAATGATTTAAGTAAAATGACTGATGAAGAATTAGATAAAGTTGTTTTAAAAACATCTGTATTTGCGCGTATTAGTCCAAATGATAAATTAAGAATTGTTAATGCTATTCAAAGAAATAAAAATATTGTGGCAATGACGGGAGATGGTGTTAATGATGCTCCAGCTTTAAAAGCCGCAGACATTGGTATATCTATGGGTAAAGGAGGTACTGATGTTGCTCGTGAATCGTCAGATATGATTTTGTTAGATGATAACTTTACAACTATCGAATATGCCATTAAAGAGGGAAGAAGAATTTATTCCAATATTCAAAAGGTTATTCAATACTTATTAGCCGGTAATATATCGGAAGTCTTAACTATATTTGTTGCTATGGTGGCTAATATTGGAACTCCAATTTTGGCAGTTCATATTTTAATAATTAATTTAGTTACTGATACTATTCCTGCTTTAGCTTTGGGGATAGATCCAGCTTCTAGCAATATTATGGAGAAAAAACCAATTAAAGTCGGAACTTTATTTGAAAAAGGCTTGATTGGAAGAGTAATATTCCATGGTATTATTATTTCAGTTATTACTTTGATAGCTTATTATATCGGTTATCAAGATAGTCCTAATGAAGGAGTGACAATGGCTTTTATTACTTTATCTTTATCGCAAATTATCCATTCACTTAACCAGCATTCACCAGACATATCTTTCTTTTCTAGAAAACATGCTCGTAACTGGTACTTATATGGAGCAATGCTTTTATCATTAGTTATTTTGTTATTGTTGGTGTATGTTAAACCGGTTGCTGACTTTTTATCACTTCAAGTACCTAATTCTTTTGAATGGTTAGTTATCATTTTATTATCTTTAACCCCTTTAGTTGTTGTTGAATTTTACAAATTGGTTAAAAAATTAATTAAATGAGTCTGTTTGATTAATTGAAATAATTCATAGTAGGAGAGTGAATATATGAAAAAAGGATTTACCTTAGTTGAATTATTGGCGGTTGTTGTTTTGTTAGTAATTGTAGCATTAATCGCAACACCAATAATTGGTAATGTTATCGAAACATCAGAAGAGAGTGCAAATCAAAGAAGTATTGAAGGATATGCAGATGCAATTAGAAATGAATATTATAATCAACAAACAGGAGGAGGAATACCAGTTATTGATGATGCGTTTTTAGCTAATATTGATACAGAAGGCAATGAAATAAGTTGTGAAAATGTATTATATAGTACTGAGTATCAAGTTATATTAAATAAATGTACAATAGCTGATTATACCAAAAAATTATATTGTTATGCTGGTGGAGAACATTATGAATGTGATGATAGTGAATTTTTAGGAATATTACAAAATAGTGGTGGTGGTACATCAAATAATGAATATCAAGATAATAGTGGAGCAAATAAACCAGAATTAGCTAATAATATGATACCAATCAGATATAATGGAAGTAATTGGGTATATGCTGATACAACTGAAGAATGGTATGATTATGACTCTAAAGAATGGGCTAATGCAGTTGTATTAAATAATGGAGTTTCTAAAAGCACTGGAGATACAATAACAGAAGATGAAATCGCATTATGGTATGTGTGGATACCAAGATATAAATATCAATTGTTTAATGCTGATAATGGAAGTGTTGATGAACAATTAATCAATGTAACTTTTGAATCAGAAACAGCAACAACAGGAACAGTGAGTTGTATTGATGCAGTAAGTGGAACAGGTGATAGTAGTGAAACTTGTACCAATGCTACTAATGGCAACTGGTATACGCATCCAGCCTTTACATTTGGTGATGAAGAAATAACCGGTTTTTGGATAGGAAAATTTGAAGTAAGTGGAAGTACTGATACCATAACAATAAAGCCAAATGTAAGTAGTTTAAGAAGTACAACAGTATCAAATTTCTTTACCGCAATCAAAAATATGAAAACAACATATGGCTTAAGTGGCGATAGTCATATGATAAAGAATATGGAATGGGGAGCAGTAGCATATTTAAAACAAAGTAAATATGGTTTAGGAGAAACAGATATCGGAATAAATAATAATAGTGATTTTACAACAGGATGTGGAGCGACAGCAGGAAGCTCTAGTAGTGATACATGTGAAGCATATAATACTACCAATGGGATGTTAGCAAGTACAACCGGGAATATATATGGTGTGTATGATATGTCTGGTGGAGCATGGGAGTATGTGATGGGAAACATGGTCAATAGTAGTGGAGCTTTCTATGCAAGTGATTTAGGATTTAGTAGTGCTCCAGAAGCGAAATACTATGATGCTTATACATATGGAACAGATAATGAAGATCATGGTCGAGGAAAATTAGGAGATGCCACAAAGGAGACATTATCAAGTTTTGGAAATTATCGAGGTGGCTGGTATAGTGATTTCGCGTACTTCGTCTACTCTAGTAGCTCTTGGTTCGTCCGTGGCGGCGGCTACGGCAATAGTTCTTACGCAGGCGTGTTCGCCTTCTACGGCAACAATGGTTATGCGGACAGTAACAACAGCGCGCGTGCCGTCCTCATCCCTTAGATTTCAAATATTTATTTAATTATAACAACTGATATGTAGATATATTCTATTTATCAGTTTTTAATTTGAATTTTTATTATTTATATGATAAACTATTGAAGTTGGTGATATTATGTTAAAAGTTAATAACTTAGGTTTAAGATTTAATACAAGGACATTATTTGAAAATGTTAATTTAGAGTTTAGTGGTGATAATTGTTATGGAATTATTGGAGCTAATGGAGCTGGTAAATCAACATTTTTAAAAATATTATCAGGAAGTATTGAATCGACTAGTGGTGAAGTAATTATCGGTAAAGGTGAAAGAATATCTGTTTTAAAACAAAACCACAATGAATATGATGATAAAACAGTTATCGATACAGTTATTATGGGTAATAATAAATTGTATGAAATAATGACTGAAAAAAATGATTTATATATGAAAGAAGACTTTACTAATGAAGATGGTATGCGAGCTGCTATTTTAGAAGAAGAATTCGCATCATTAGGAGGATGGGAAGCAGAAAGTGAAGCAGCTATTTTATTAGTTGGTTTAGGTATCGATAATAGTAAACATAATTTATTAATGGGAGAATTAAAAGATAGTGATAAAGTAAAAGTATTACTAGCTAGTGCTTTATTTGGTGAACCAGATATTTTGTTATTGGATGAACCAACTAATGGTTTAGATAGTAAAAGTATTTTATGGTTAGAAGAGTTCTTAATTAATTTTAAAAATACTGTTTTAGTAGTATCACATGATCGCCACTTTTTAAATAAAGTATGTACTCATATGTTAGATATTGACTATAATAAAATTACTTTATTTGTTGGTAATTATGATTTTTGGTATCAATCTAGTCAATTAATTCAAAAACAAATGAAGGAATCTAATAAGAAAAAAGAGGAAAAAATAAAAGAATTAGAAGATTTTATTAGAAGATTTTCAGCTAATGCTTCTAAGTCTAAACAAGCAACATCAAGAAAGAAATCATTAGAAAAAATAGTACTAGATGAAATTAAACCTTCTAGTAGAAAATATCCTTATATTAATTTTGATTTTGATAAAAATGTTGGAAAAGAAGTTATTACATTAGAAAAAATTAATTATAGTATCGATGATAAGGTGATTTTAAAGGATTTCAGTTTAACAATTAGACCAGATGATAAAATAGCTTTAATTGGTACTAATGAGATAGCTAAAACAGCTTTATTAGATATATTAGCTGGTATTTTAAAACCAGATAGTGGTAGTATTAAAATTGGAAGCAATGTTAAGATAAGTTATTTTAAGAAAAATCATGATGAATATTTCAACAATGATTTAATTATGACTGATTGGCTAAAACAATATACCGATAATAAAGATGATAGCTTTGTAAGAGGATTCTTGGGTAGAATGCTATTCTCTGGAGACGAAGTCTTTAAAAAAGTAAGTGTTTTATCTGGAGGAGAAAAAGTTAGATGTATGTTTAGTAAAATGATGTTAGAAAGAGGCAATGTTTTATTATTTAATGAGCCTACTAATCATTTAGACATCGAATCAATCACTTCCTTAAATGAAGGATTAAAAAGATTTATGGGAGTTATTGTTTTTTCGACTTTTGATCAAGAATTAATTGAAACTGTTAGTAATCGTTTAATTGAGATTAAACAAGATGGTAGTTATAGGGATAAACAAATATCTTATCAAGAATATATCGAAAAATATGGAATAGGAGAATAATTACGCAAACAATTGATATAAACACGCTAGATTTTGAACGAATAGATTTAATAGAAGATTGTGGGAAAGAAGCTGATATTTGGTCGGATCAACATACAGCTTATAAATTATATAAAAGAGATAATATTGATTTAGTTAATAAAGGAAAAAAGATAAATATTTTATCAGCTATTTCTTTAGATGGTTTGATTATGCCGCGTGATAAAATAGTTAGTTCTGAAAGATTACATGGTTATTCAATGGAGTATATAAGAGGTAAATCTATTTTTGAATTAAATTTAAATAAGAAACAGTTAATTGATTTGTTTAGAAAAATATCTTCATACTTAAAGTACTATCACAAATATGGAATTGTTTTAGCTGATTTTAATTTAAGTAATATTCTTTTTACTTCTAAAAGTGATTTTCATTTTGTCGATGTTGATAGCGCGCGAATCTACGATTTACCACATGATAGTATTCCGGCAATAACTTATAATTTTTTAACTAGTCATGGTTGTGATGTCAGTAAGGTGGCTATCGATGAAAATTTTGACAATCTATCACTTATTTTAAATTTTTTATATGTTTTATTTGAAGGACATCCAATTTATAATTTAAGTCAATATGAAATAGATGAATATTTAGAAAAAAAAGAAATTGAGGAACAAAAATCATTTGTCAAGGCGCTTTTTCACTCTCATGGTGATGCGCCATATTTTGACCAAGTATTTAGGTGATTAAATTGAAAGAAGTATTAAAAGAACAAGAACTACTAGAATTTTTAATGAATAATTTTGAATATAGTCATAAAAAAATAAAGTCGTTATTAAAAAACGGCTTAGTTTTAGTTGATGAAAGAATAGTTACCCAATATAATTACTTATTAAAAAAAGGTCAGATTGTTAAAATAAACAAATATAATAAATCTAAAGAAATTGACATTATTTATGAAGATAAAAATATTATTGTTGTCGATAAAACTTATAATATGTTAACTATATCTGATGGGAAAAGTAATACTACTTTATATAATTTAGTAAGTGATTATGTTAAAAAAGATAATAAAAAGAATAAAATATTTATTATTCATCGTTTAGACAAAGATACTTCAGGATTAGTGATATTTGCTAAAAATGAAAGAATAAAAAAATTATATCAAGCTAATTGGTATAAGTTTACAAGAAAATATATGGCAATTGTTGTCGGTAAAACAAAAGATCAAGATACTTTAAAAAATTATTTAAAGGAAAATAGTAAACATTATGTTTATGTTAGTGATAAAGGTGATTTGGCAATCACAGAGTATAAAAAAATAAAAGAAAACGATAAATATACTTGGTTAGATATAAATATTAAAACAGGGAAGAAAAATCAAATTAGAGTACAATTAGCCTATAATAAGACTCCTATTTTAGGGGATATAAAATATGGTAATAATAAATATAAACGTTTATGTTTACACGCTTATGAATTAATTGCTATTGATCCTTTAACTAATAAAGAAATGATTTTTAAATCTAATGTGAAAGAATTTTAAGGCAAGTTATTAAACTTGTTTTTCTTTTGTCATAATGTTATAATTGAGTAGGTGAAATATGAAAAAAATAACAAAGAAAATAATTAAAACTATTTCAAAATTTGATATAGAAGACTATAAAAAAGAAAGACTATTTAACGATATTATTAAAAATAATTTTTTAGGTAAATACAGTTTTATTGATACAAGAATTTTAGTTAAAAATCATACTGTAGGAATTAGAATGTTTTTACCAGACAAAGAAACAAATAATTTAATTATTTATTTTCACGGTGGGGGATTTGTTTGTGGTAGTGTTAATAATTATACTAAAACATGTTATATATTAGCTAAAAACACTAATGCAACAGTTATATCGGTCGATTATCGTTTAGCCCCTGAATATCCATTTCCTAACGGTTTAGAAGACTGCTATGAAGTGACTAAATATTTTTTTAGTAAAGATAGTTTTTTAACTAATAAAAATATTATTTTAATGGGAGATAGTGCAGGTGGTAATATTGCTAGTGTGGTATCAATTATTGCTAGTGAGAAAAAAGAATTTAAAATAGAAAAACAAATTTTATTATACCCTTTAACTTATCATATTCACGATGATGATAGTCATTTTGAATCAGTTAAAGAAAATGGTAATAATTGGATTTTAACTAATAAAAGAATTAACAATTATTTGGATTTGTATGTTACTGATAAATCTAAATTAAATAGTAAATATGTTACACCTTTAAATGCTGAAATTTTAGAAAATCAACCTAAGACTTTAATAATTACAGCTGAATTTGATCCGTTAAGAGACGAAGGAGAGGCATATGGTAAAAAACTACAAGAATTTAAAAATGAAGTAAAAATATATCGGATAAAAGATGTCATCCATGGATTTTTTACTTATTTTCCCAATTCAAAAGAAAATAAAAAATGTTATAAATTGATTAATGATTTTATTGGAGATGATAAGTCATGAAAAGACGATGGTTTAAATTAGATAATGCCGCTAAAATATTTCCCCCATCAAGTAGTAAACGTGATCCGAAGGTATTTCGTTTTACTTGTGTTTTAAAAGACGATATAAATAAAGATATTTTACAAGAAGCTACTAATGAAGCATTAGAATATTTTCCTAATTTTAGTTCTATTTTAAAACAAGGATTTTTTTGGCATTATTTAGAGACATCCAATAAAAAGCCGATTGTTAAAGAAGAAAGAAAAGAAATCTGTAGTCCTTTATATCGAAAAAATAAAAAAAAGCTGTTATTTAGAGTTAATTATTATAAAAATAGAATTAATTTAGAAGTTTATCACGCCTTATCAGATGGAACCGGCGCTTTAGAATTTTTAAAGATGATTGTTAATATTTATTTGAATAAAAAGTATAATTTAGGCGAGTTAATTAACTTAGATTATGATGCTTCTTTAGAAGAAAAAAATGCGGATAGTTTTAATAAATATTATAAGTCAGCTAATTTGAAAAATGAAGTTGATGAGAAAGCTTACAAGATAAAAGGCGAAAAGTTTGATGATTATCGCTTTAAAGTAATTACTGGAACGATGAATGTTAAAGATATGCTTGATTTAGCGCATAATTATCATACTACTTTAACTGGTTTAGTAGTTGGAATTTATATTTGGGCAATAAGAGAAAATATGAATTTAAAAGATAAAGATAAACCGATTTATATCGATATACCGGTTAACTTAAGAAAGTATTTTAAATCACAAACAGCACGTAATTTTTTTAGTGTTTTAAAACTAAAATATAAAGGCAGTGATGAGTTAGAAAGTATTATTAAATATGTCGATGATTATTTGAAAAAAGAATTAAAGCAGGAAAATTTATTTAAAAGAATGAATAAGTTTGCGACAATCGAACACAACTTTTTAGTAAGATTAGTTCCTTTGTTTATCAAAAATATTATTTTAAAATTTGCTAATTATTTATCAAATAAAGATTTAACAACTTCGGTTACAAATTTAGGGGTTGTTAAAATACCAGATGAGATAAAAGATTATATCGATAGTTTTGAAGTATATGTTAGTACTGATAAAATGCAAATATCATTATGTTCTTATTTAGATAAATTAAATATTTCTTTTACTTCTGTTTTTATCAGTACCGACATTATTAAAGATTTTTATCGTAAGTTAGCTAGTTTTGGAATTGATATAACGATTATTTCTAATAAGATAGAGTAGGTGAATTTATGAAACAATGTAAAAAATGTCATGTTAAAGTTAGGACGGATGAAGATGTATGTCCTTTATGTCAAAACAAATTAGTTGGTAGTAAGATAGAAAATATTTTTCCTTATGTTCCAACTATTAAAAAAAGATTTTCTTTGTTTTTTAAAATTCTATTATTAGTTAGTATTATTATTTCTTTAATTTGCGTGGCGATTGACTATGCATTAAACAAATATCATTTTAGTCTTTTAGTTGTTTTTGGTTTTGTTTGTTTATTCATCATTTTAAAGACAACTATGACTAAAAGAGATAGTATTTATAAAACTATTTTATGGCAATTAGTGATATTTGCTATTTTAATAATTTCTTGGGATTATTTTACCGGTTGGCATAGTTGGTCGTTAACTTATGCAGTACCTATTTTATGTATTGTCGGAAGTGTTAGTATTGCGATTTTATCGATTGTGTTACACGATTATTTAGATGAAGAATTATTTTATTTTATCTGTATTGCTTTAATTGGGATAATTCCTTTAATCTTTGTTTTTACTAATATTATCACGAATAAAATACCTTCAGTTATCTGTGCTTTTTTAAATATCTTTTGCTTCATAGGATTAGTTATTTTTAAATCGAAGGAAATATTAGAAGAATTAAAAAGAAGAATGCATATTTAATTTACAAATATGTATAAATTTGATAAAATTATTAAAGGTGATTATATGACTTATTTAGATTATTCGGCTACTACTCCTGTTAATGAAGAAGTTTTAAGGACATTTGTTGAAACAAGTAGAAAATATGTTGGCAATCCTAATTCTTTACATAAATTAGGAGTTGAAGCTAATAACTTAATTGAAGCAGCTACTAGACAAATAGCTAATTTATTAAATGTTAAAGAAAAAGAAATTATTTATACTAGTGGTTCTTCAGAATCAAATAATATGGCGATTAAGGGTATTGCTTTTAAGTTTCAAAATAGAGGAAAACATATTATTACGACAGAATTTGAACATTCATCGATTTATGGCCCTTTAACTTATTTACAAAAGCAAGGTTTTAAAGTTGATTTTGTTAAATGTGATGAGAAGGGAATTGTCGATTTAGAAGATTTAGAAAATTTATTAACTGATGAGACTATTTTAGTAAGTATTTGTGCAGTTAATAGTGAAATAGGAATTGTTCAACCGCTAGATAAAATAGCTGAAATAATTAAAAAGTATCCTAAATGTTTCTTTCATGTCGATATGACTCAGGCTTTAGGAAAAATAAAAGTAAATTTAGATAATATCGATTTAGCTAGTTTTTCAGCTCATAAAATATATGGTATTAAAGGTATTGGCTTATTATACAAAAAAGAAAATATTGTTTTGGAACCTTTAATTCATGGTGGTAAAAGTACAACTGTTTATCGTTCGGGAACACCGGCTACTGCTTTAATTGCATCTATTTCTAAAGCAATGCGTTTGATTTTAGAAAATATCGATGATAACTATAGTTATATAGATAAATTAAATAGTAGGTTAAAAAAAGAGTTAGGTAAATATCCGGATGTTTATATTAATAGTAATGAATACTGTATACCTAACATTTTAAACATTAGTGTTGTGGAAATTAAACCAGAAACGATGTTACATGCACTAGAAAAATATGATATATATATATCAACTCAGACAGCTTGTTCGACAGGGACTGTTTCGAAATCAGTTTATGCTTTAACTAAAGACGAAGAAAGAGCTAAATCAAGTATTAGAATTAGTTTATCGCATTTAACTAAACAAGAGGAAATTGATTATTTTTTAAGTAAATTTGATATGTGCTATAAGGAGTTAAAATTATGGAAAGAGTAGACAAAACAAATTATTATTTAGATATTGCTGAATCAGTATTGGAAAGATCAACTTGTATAAGAAGAGCTTTTGGCGCTGTTATTGTTAAAAATGACGAAATTATTTCAACTGGTTACAATGGTGCCCCAAGAGGGAGAAAAAACTGTGGTGATTTAGGTTATTGTATGCGGGAAAAGCTAAACATTCCAAGAGGCGAAAGATATGAAATGTGTCGCAGTGTCCATGCGGAACAAAATGCGATTATAAGTGCTGCTAGAAAAGATGTTATTGGTTCTACTTTATATTTAGTTGGTAAAGAGGTGCAAACTGGTGAATATGTTAAAAATGCGATGCCTTGCATGTTTTGTAAAAGATTTATCATTAATGCTGGAATAGTTAAGATTGTGGTTAGAAACGACAAGGAAGATTATACGGAAGTTGATGTCGATAATTTTATCATTAATGACGATAGTTTAGAAGGAGTGTTTGGATATTAAAATAGTTAGAATAAGTGCCGTTTGGTGTCCTGCTTGCTTAATTATGCACTCAAGATATGAAGAGATAAAAAAACTATTTCCTAAATTTGAATATATCGATTATGATTTTGATTTAGACGAAGATATAATCGAGAAATATAATGTAGGAACAACTTTACCAGTTTTAATTATTTTTGATAATGATAAAGAAGTAAATAGAATAATTGGCGAAAAAACAGTCGAACAAATAGGCCAAGTGTTAGGAGAATATAAATGAAAAAAATCGTTGTTATTTTAATTAGTTTATTTGTTTTTGTTCCCTTTGTTAAGGCTGATGAATTAAATATCTATTTATTTTATTCCGATATTTGTAGTACTTGTGAAGCAGAAATTGAATTTTTAGAAGATTATGTTAAAGAAAATGATTTAAATCTTGTCATGTATGAAACGACAAAAAGTGATGAAAATGCTAATCTTTTAGTTGAAGTAAGAGAAGCTTTAAACAATAATGAAAATACTGTTCCCTATACGGTTATTGGAACAACTGGTATGACGGGATTTAACGATACGGTTGAAAACCAAATTAAGGTAGCAGTTGAAAAGTATAAAGAGGAAGAATATGTCGATATTATCGATGTCGTTATTAATGATTTAGATGTTGAATATACGGTTAATCCTCCTGAAGGAATTTATAATATTCCTTTATTAGGAGATATTGATCCTAAAGAAGTATCTTTACCTTTAGTAGCTACTATTTTGGGGTTTATCGATGGTTTTAATCCTTGTGCGATGTGGGTGTTGTTATTCTTATTGTCGATTATTATAACGATGAAAAATCGTAAAAAAATGTGGGTTATTGGTCTAACTTTCTTAGTCACATCAGCTTTAGTTTATCTAGCCTTCATGTTAGCTTGGTTGCAAATTGCTATAACCTTATCACAAATATTTTGGGTTAGATTTATAATTGCTATAATTGCGTTATTAGGAGGATTAGTTAATTTAACTAGTTACTATAAAGAGAGAAAAAAAGATAATGGTTGTGAAGTAGTTGATAGTAACAAAAGAAAGTCAATTTTAAAAAGAATTAATAAAGTAGTTAAACAAATGGACAATAAAAAAACTTATGCGTTAGCTATTTTAGGAGTTATGGGATTAGCTGTTAGTGTTAATTTGATTGAACTTGCTTGTTCATCGGGACTACCTTTAATATTCACGCAAATATTAGCTTTAAATGAATTGAATTCTATTCAATATTTAGTTTATATTCTAATTTATATTTTATTTTTCTTGATTGATGATATTGTAATATTTACTATTGCGATGAAGACATTAAAGCTAACTGGTATTTCAACTAAATATAATAAATTATCACATTTAATTGGCGGTATATTAATGTTGTTAATCGGACTACTTATGATTTTTAAGCCAGAATGGTTGATGTTTAATTTTTAAAAGGAGATGAGTTTATGAATTCATTAAAAAATAAAAGGATATTTAAATCAGGTTTTACCTTAGTGGAATTAGTAGGGGTAGTTATTGTTCTAGCCTTAATTGCTTTAATTGCTTTCCCACCTATTTTGAATGCAATTAGAGGTACTAAAGGTCAAATAAGTGAGGCGAGTAAGCAAATAATTTATAGTGCTACTAGTTCTTATCTTAACGATAATGCTAATTCATATCCTAAAAAGGATGGTAATATTTATTGCATAACTCTTGCTACATTAAAGCAAAATGATAAATTAAGCATCGATATATATGATGAATCTGGCAATGAAATTTCACAAGATAAATTTGTACAAGTAATTATTACAAACAATGATTATAGCTATGAAATGGTCGATACATGTACTGAGGAAAGGTAAAATTATGAATTATCAAATTGAATTAGAAAAAATATTAAATAATTTAGATGATAAAAAAACTTTATTATTACATAGTTGTTGTGCGCCTTGTAGTAGTTATGTTATAACTTATTTAAAAGATTATTTTGATATAACCGTTCTTTATTATAATCCTAATATAGAACCAATTGAAGAATATGAAAAAAGAAAAAATGAACAAATAAGACTGTGTAATATATTTAACATTAAAGTGTTAGATTGCGATTATGATAATGATTTATTTCATGAGACTGTTAAAGGTTTAGAAGACGTTAAAGAAGGGGGAGCAAGGTGTTTTAAGTGTTACGAATTAAGACTTAAAAAAACTGCTTCTTTAGCTAAAAATTATGATTATTTTGGAACGACTTTAACAGTAAGTCCTTTTAAAAATAGCAATAAATTAAATGAAATAGGTTTGAATCTTGAAAAAGAATATCATGTTAAATATCTGGTAAGTGATTTTAAGAAAAAAGAAGGATATAAAAAAAGTATTTTATTATCTAAAGAGTATAATTTGTATCGTCAAGATTTTTGTGGTTGTATTTATAGCATGAAAGAAAAAATTAATGAATAAAATAGAATAAATTAGGTGATTGGTATGTTAGACATTATAATATTAGGGATCATTCAAGGAATTGCGGAGTTTTTGCCAATTTCTTCTTCGGCCCATTTAATTATATTTCGTGAGATATTTGGGTTAGGTAGTAATATTGGAAGTAATATTGAACTTGCTTTCGATTTAGCTTTGCACTTTGGAACTTTATTAGCTATTGTTATCTTTTTCTTTAAAGAACTATGGAAGTTATTAATAGATGGATTAACAAAAGGAAATAAAACTAAGGATGGTAAGTTGTTTTGGTTTTTAATTTTGGCTACTATCCCAGCAGGAATAGTCGGAGTTTTATTTGAAGATGTGTTTGATTCATTTTTTAGGAAACAATTGTGGTTAATTGCTTTAGCTTTAATTATTATGGGTATCATTATTTATTTAGTTGATAAAAAAAGCAAAGCTGATAAAAGTATGAAAGACTTAAAATGGTATCAGGCTTTAATAATCGGTTGTGCGCAAGTATTTGCTTTAATACCAGGGTTTTCGAGAAGTGGTACGACGATAACGGCTAGTCGTGCTTTGGGATTAGATAGGGAAGATAGTGCGAAGTTTTCTTTTTATTTATCTATTCCTGTGGTAGCTGGAGCTACTTTATTTAGTTTGATTAAAGATAATACCATAACGATTATAAGTGAGAATTTAATGATATTTGGAATAGGAATATTAATTTCCTTTATAGTTGGATTATTGTGCATTTCTTTTTTACTTAAGTATATTAAGAAAAATGATTTTAAAATATTTATGATTTATCGTATTGTTTTAGGATTGTTAGTTTTATTCATGTTATTTAAATAGTCTTATTAAAGACTTTTTTTTATAATAAAAAAGATTGGTTTTTACCAATCTTTATCCTTTATTAGCTTTATTAATTAGGTCATTTAATGTTTGTGGCATAGCTGGTTGTTCTTGATTGTTAGGTTCTTGATAATTAATAGTTGGTTCTTGGTAAGTTATGGTATCATTTTGATTAGGTATCTCATAACTTATTGCATCATTTTGGTTAGGAATTTCATATTCGATTTTTAAATCATCAGAATTATTTTCTAAATTATTATTTTTTATTTCAGAATCAATATCACTAACTTTTACTGTTTCAGAATCACTATTAACTAAATCATCTATTTCATTTTTTTCTTCGAGAACTTCTTCGAATGTTTTATGATTTTCTTTAGTAATTGCAGTATTACTTAAAGCACTCTTTAAACCATACGCTTTAGATCCATTTTCATCATCTTCTAATTCAATTAGTTTAATTACTTCTTCAACGGTAGTTAGTCCCATCAATACTTTTTCTAAACCATCTTCTAATAATGTATTAACGTCAGATTGATAAACTAACTCTCTTAACTTATCCCTTCTAACCCCAGCACTGATAGCATCTCTAATGTCTTGGTTAAATAATAATACTTCGTGAATAGCAATACGTCCAGAATATCCATTACCACATTGTTCACAACCTTCAGTAGTGTAGATTTCTTCGACATCTTTATTTAAGACACTTTTGAATAATTCTTTTTCATATTCATTAGTTTTTCTTAAAGTACGGCAATGTGGACATAATTTACGAGCTAAAACTTGAGAAATAATTCCTTCTAAAGAACTAGCTAATAAATATCTTTCAACTCCCATATCGAGCAAACGTTCAATTGTATTTAATGAGTTGTTGGTGTGGACAGTTGATAAGACTAAATGTCCGGTAATAGAAGCACGAACAGCTATTTTTGCTGTTTCAGTATCACGAATTTCTCCGACCATGATAACGTTCGGGTCTTGACGTAAAATAGAACGTAAAGCTGTTGCAAAGTTAAGGCCTATTTCACTATTAGTTTGAATCTGGTTAATACCCTCAATATTCATTTCGACTGGGTCCTCAACAGTAACAATATTCGTTGCTTCAGTATTTAATTTTTGTAGAATAGAGTAGACAGTAGTAGATTTACCAGTACCAGTAGCACCGGTAACTAGAATAATTCCATTAGGTTTACTAATCATTTCTAAAACTTTTTTATAATTATCATCGCTAAAGCCTAGGTTTTCAACTCCGGCTAAACTCATAGAATAATCTAAGATACGAATAACTATTTTCTCGCCATTGCTAGTTGGAATACAAGAAACACGCAAATCTAAGTTAGTATTTTGTAAAGTTGCTTTAATTGCGCCATCTTGTGGTAGACGAGATTCTGTTATGTTCATTCCAGAAATGATTTTAATACGTGTAATTAAATTTTTCTTAATAGAATTAGGAACGGTGGCGTAATTATGTAATACACCATCAATTCTAATTCTAATACGCATATACTCATCTAACGGATCGAAATGAATATCGGAAGCTCCTCTTTTAGTTGCATCAACCATAATTTCATTTACTATCTCAACTACTGGCATTTTTTCAAAATCAAATTGTCTAATCATAATTTCAACCCCTTTTTTATTTTTAGGACTAGTTTTTATTCTGAAAATATTATATAATATATTTAAGATAATTTCAAGCTAAAAGGAGATAATTATGAAAAAAAATGATAAAAAAGGGTTTATTCTTGCTGAAACAATTGCTGTTTCAACGGTTGTGGTAACTAGTTTAGTTATTATTTATACGCAATTTATATCAGTTAGTGACAGTTACAATCGTTCTTTTCATTATAATAATGTCAATAATTTGTATTTGCTCGAGAATGTTCGTAGTTTTATAATTAATGATAACAGTTTAAATAAGTTAGTCTCGGCTTTAGAAAATAATACATATATAGATATAACAGGTTGTCCGAATGAGTATTTTATGGAATTTGCTTATTGTGAGACTTTATTATATTATTCTGATATTAAAACTATTTTATTTACTAAAGAGGATATTACTGATTTAAAGAATGTAATTGATAATACTAATTATAGTGAAACGATGAAAACGTTTATTAAACGAATTAATAATAGTACAGAAGATAGTTATCGATTAATTGTTGAATTTAACGATAATACTTATGCAACGATAAAAATTAAAGTTTGAAAGGGGAAAATAGAGTGAAAAAAGGGTTTACAGTTGTCGAATTAATCGTATCATTCTCTTTAGTTATGGTAATAGTTATCTTTCTATTTCAAATAGTTATCAGTTTAAAAAATCTTTATACAAATAGTGGAGTAAAAACTGAACTGTTGAATAAACAATCACTAATTAGTAATGAAATAAATAAAAAACTTAATAATAATGAAATAATTTCTTTAACTAAGTGTGGACCATATTGTGTTGAATTTTTATACCTTGACAACACCAGTGATCAGTTGATTGTTGATTATAATAATAATACAATTCAATTTGGTAGTTATAAAACTGATTTACCTAGTCAGAGTTATATAAGAGATGCAAAAATAAGCAAAGCTAATTCTGCAACATTACAGCCATATTTTAATAATGCATTATTAATTATTGAAATACCTATATATAACGATAACTTTGAAGGTCAAAATTTTGGAGTAAAGGTAATATATCAATATAATGATCAATTATCTAATTTTGCGATAGCCGATTTAACTGCTTAGATCAGTAATATACAAATAATACTTGCTATAACAGCATGAATAATTCTTGCCAATAAAAAAGGCTTGTATTTTATTTCTGTATCACTAATTATACTTAAAACTTGGGTATGAACAGATAACCCACCAAAAGAAATGATCATGCATATTAATATTGCTTTATAGTTATTAGAGGTGTTTAATAAACTAACATGTTTTAAGCCTTGAGTCATTTCTAACAAACCGCTAATTAAAGACTTATTTAATAATGATAGATGAAAATTATTATCGATAATAGTAGTTATAATTAAAAATGTCGTTATAACGCCTAAAATTAATAATAAGGTATTAATACTATTAACTAAAGAATTAGTAATGATAGTTCCAAACCGCTTATTGTTATTAATTCTTTTATAATGCATTTGCATAATAGCGTTTTTAAAGGAAAATTTATCATTTGTTATTTTACTTGGGTTATAATTTCTAAAAATCAAACCGATTATCACATTACTTATATATTGCGAAAACATAATGATTAGTCCTAGCCTTTTATCGTTTAGGAATGTAATCGATATTGTTCCTAGAATAAATAAAGGATTAGAAAAATGACTAAACATTAGTATTTTAGATGCTTCTTTAGCGCTCAATTTATTTTGTAAATACAATTCTCTAGTATACTTCGCGTTACTAGGTGATCCAGAAATTAAGCTCATAATAAAGACAAATGCCGCATTGCCGTTAATTTTAAATAGTTTTTCAAATAGTGGTTTGAATAGTTCACCGATAAGTTCGATGAATCCATAGTTCATTAGTATTTCGGATAAAACAAAAAAAGGAAATAAAGAAGGAAAAACATTGGTAATCCAAATATTAAATGAAAAAGATACAGCATCCATAATTGTTTTTGATTCGCTTAATATTTCATAACCACAAACTATTAAACATATCATGATTAGTATACTAATTAATATTTTTTTCAAATTAAATCACTTTCCTTAAGGAGGTTTTTAAATGCTTAATAAACTATATGTCCAAACTAAAACATTTATCAAAGAAAACATTAAATTTTTATTAATATTAATAGTTGCTTTTTTTGTTCTTACTTTTGAGTTACCTTATTACATCGATACTCCGGGAGGACTAATTGATGTATCAGAAAGGCTAGAAGTAGAAGATGGTTATGGAATAAATGGCTCTTTAAATTTAGCTTATATTTCAGAGTTTAGAGCCACTATTACCACTTTAATAGTCGCTTATTTTAATGGTGATTGGGAAATTATAAAAAAAGATGATGTTGTTGCCGATAATGAGACGATCGAAGAAAATAACTATCGTAATAAAATATTATTAGAAGAAGCTAATCAAAATGCAATAATTGTTGCTTTTGATAAGGCTGGTCTTGATTATGAAGTTACCAATCGTAAGGTCAATATTATCTATATTTATGAAGAAGCTGATACTGATTTAAAGATAGGGGATGTAATAACTGAGATAAATGGTATTGAAATAAATAGTAAAGAAGAAGCTTTAAATACTATTAAAGAGAGTGATGAATTAAGTATTAAAGTTATTAATGATGGCGTTGAATATACGAGATATGCTAATAAAGTTGATATTGGTGGAGAAGACTTAATTGGTATCATGGTTAGTGAGACTAAAGATGTTACTCCTTCGAAAGAAGTTTCTATCAATTTTAAGGAGTCAGAATCAGGTCCATCTGGTGGCTTTATGATGAGTTTATCGATTTATGACTATTTAACGTCTGAAGATTTAACTAAAGGGTTAAAAATAGTTGGAACCGGAACGATTGACGAGTTTGGCAATGTTGGGGTAATTGGAGGAATAGGGCATAAAATAAAAGCAGCGGTTAAAGAAGATGCGGATATATTTTTTGCTCCTTCAGCTAATTATGCAGAAGCTTTAGAAGTCGTAACGGAAGAAAACTTAGATATTACTTTGGTTGAAGTAAGTCACATCGATGATGCTATTGAATATTTAAATAATTTATAGTATAATATCACTTCAAATGAGGTGATATTATTTTTGATATTTTTTTAGATGAAATTGAAAGTATTACATCACATGATCCAAAGACAATTATTAAACTAAAAAAATTATGGTCACGACTTTATGAACTTGAGTCTAGACATGCAATTGATGATGACCTAAAAGGAAGATTAGATAATTTAGAAAGAAAAGATTTTTATTTAATTGATCAAAATCCTGATTTAAGTTTTAATGAAGAATTATCTTTTTCACCTAACGATAAATGTTTAACTTTAGAAGAAGTTGATTTGTATTTAAAATATATTGTTAAAAAAACTAGAGATTCTTTTAAAATGACTGATGATAATCTTTTAAGAAATCCTCTTGTTTGGCAATGTATTAATGCTAGTGGTTTTATAATTAGAAGTTTTTGGAGAAATTTTAATGGATTAGAGTTTTATCAACTTCGTACTAATAATGTTTTTACTTCTACTGTTGGTCATTGTTTTGTAGTTGCCTATTTTAATACAATTGAAGGAGATAAGGCTTATGTAATCGATCCAACTTACCGTCAGTTTTGTTTATTAAGCTATTGTAATCCGAGTAGGTTATATCATTACAATCCGGTCATTATGCCAGGATATTTTGTACAAGATGTTGAGATGATTAAAAAACTTTTAAAAGATGGATATTTTGATATAAATGAATATAATGCTAAAATATATGGCGATAGTTTTGTTTTGGCGACTAGAACAGCAGTTTCAAAAGAAATCGTTTCAAAATCAGAAATTACAGGTAGACAATATGTTAAAGCATTAATATATGGTGATCCTGTAAAATAGAAAGGAAGATTAAGATGGATAAATATTTAGAAAGAATTTTTGAAAAAGAGTCAGAAATTGATAAAATAGATCAAACTATCAATGATAAAAAAGATTCACTAGAAATTTTAAAAAAAGAAAAGCAAGAAAAAGAACGTTTGATTGCTGATTTATCGTTGGAATATACTAATAACAATCAATTAAAGCAAAGAATAATTGATTTACCTGATATCAAGAGGACTTTAAAACGTGTTACTTTATTGTTCGGAGCAGTATTTTTACTTCCTCCAACCCTTATTTTGGGCGTTTTAGCTGTGTCTTCTGGTTCTTTAGTTTTTTCGCTTTTGGTTTTATTTTTTGATATTGTTATTGGTATTAAAATGAGTAAAGATTATAATCAAAGATTAAATGAGTTAGAATCTTTAGTTGAAGGATTAACGCCTGAAGGACTTGATGCTAGCAATATGATTGTTGATTCGAAAAAAGAAAAAATTAAAGCTGATGTAGCGATAATTGAAAATTTGATGCAAGAAATTAAATTGTTAATTGCTCAGTGTGAAGAAAGAAAAAAAGGGTTAAAAGAAGATATTAATCATACTAGATTTATGCGAGAAAGCGCTATTAAAGATCACTGTGAAAGTGTATTAAATGAACAATTTGAAGCAGA
Source organism: Bacilli bacterium (assembly GCA_017887425.1). Classification (GTDB taxonomy): domain Bacteria; phylum Bacillota_I; class Bacilli_A; order RF39; family UBA660; genus Faecisoma. The sequence continues at coordinate 5,983 of JAGHHZ010000019.1, read as the reverse complement.
TAATAAAGGTGGCTTCCAAAAAAGACATTTACCTTCTACTGAAGCTTTAAATAAGTAATTTTAATTTGAAAAAGCTTATTTAAAGCTTTTTTTTGTTTGAAATATTTGGTAAAATAGTTATTGGTGATGTTTAATGACTTTAGATAGTGTCGACATAAACAAAGTAACGCCAATGATGCGTCAATATATTGAAACTAAAAAGCAAAACAAAGATATTATTATCTTTTATCGGCTTGGAGACTTTTATGAAATGTTTTTTGAGGATGCGATTACAGTATCGCATGAATTAGAACTTACTCTAACAGGAAAATCAGCAGGACTTGATGAGAGAATTCCGATGTGTGGTGTGCCATATCATGCGGCTAATGTTTATATTGATAAATTAGTAGCAAAAGGATATAAAGTAGGTATTTGTGAACAACTAGAAGATCCTAAGGCAGCTAAAGGTATTGTTAAAAGAGGTATGGTTCAAATTATTAGTAGTGGTACTTTATTTAATGAATCTTTAAACGAAAAGGAAAACAATTATATTGGAAGTGTTATTGATTTTAATTATGGATATGCTATTTGTTATGGTGATATAACAACAGGAGAAATATATACCTTTTTATTAGAACATAATCCAACTAAATTAGTTAGTGAAATTGTAAGTCTTGGTATTAAGGAAGTTGTTGTAAGTGAGAACTTTAGCAAAGATGTTTATTCGTTACTCAAAAATAATTTTAAAATAACTGTTTCTATTTTTGATAACAAAACCGATTTAGAACAATATCACTATATTTATGAAGATATATCCGATGCTAGATTAGTCGAAGCTATTAAATATTTATTAAGTTATGTTAATTATACGCAATTTCGTGATTTATCGCATTTACAAAAAGCTATTATTAGAGAAAATAAGAATTATTTAAAAATGGATATCCATACGAAAAGAAATCTAGAATTAACGGAGACATTAAGATTAAAGCAAAGAAACCATTCTTTAATTTGGTTATTAGATAAAACTAAAACAGCCATGGGTTCTAGATTACTTAAAAACTTTATTGAAAATCCTTTGATTGATAAAAAAGAAATTGAACGAAGATACGATTGTATCGAGAAGTTATTAGAAGAGTTTATTTTAACTAGTGATTTAGAAAAGTATTTATTAGAAGTATATGATTTGGAAAGATTATCAGGACGTATCGCTTTTGGTTCGGCTAATGCTCGTGATATGTTGCAGTTAAAAAATTCTTTAAAAGTATTACCGGGAATTAAAGAAGTTTTAACTAAAATTGAATTTTATAAAAATATCGAAACTTTAGAAGAATTATATAATTTATTAGATGCTAGTATTTATGAAAATCCTCCTATATCTATTAAAGAAGGATATATCATTAAAGAAGGATATAATCAAGAACTAGACGAATTAAAAGATTTACGTAAGGGTGGTAAAGATTTTATCGCACGATTTGAAAATGAAGAACGTGATAGAACTGGTATTAAAAATTTAAGAGTTGGTTATAATAAAGTGTTTGGCTATTATATTGAAATATCTAAGGGGAATGTTAATTTAATTAAAGATGAATATGGTTATGAAAGAAAACAAACTTTATCTAATTGTGAAAGATATATTAGTCCAATTTTAAAAGAAAAAGAAAATTTAATTTTAAACGCCGAAGAAAAAATAATCGATTTAGAATATCAATTATTTTGTGAAATTAGAGATAAAGTTAAAGAATATATTCCTAAATTACAATATATTTCTAAAGTTATTAGCGAAATAGATTGTTTACAAGCATTTGCTAATGTATCATCTAATAATAATTATGTTCGTCCTAAATTAACTGATGAAAGAGTTATTAAAATTATCGATGATCGTCATCCGGTAGTCGAACAGGTAATCGAATCAGAATATGTTCCTAACGATATAATTATGGATAAAGATACTAATATTTTATTGATAACTGGTCCTAATATGGCTGGTAAATCAACTTATATGCGCCAATTAGCTATCACTGTTATTATGGCCCAAATCGGTTGTTTTGTTCCAGCTCGCGATGCAACTTTACCGATATTTGATGCAATATTTACAAGAATTGGAGCAAATGATGATTTGGTCAGTGGCGAATCAACTTTTATGGTCGAGATGAAAGAAGCTAATAATGCTATTAGTAATGCTACTAGTAATTCGTTAGTTTTATTTGATGAGTTGGGACGTGGAACGGCTACTTTTGATGGTATGGCTTTAGCGCAAGCAATTATCGAATATATTCATGATAATATAAAATGTAAAACTTTATTTTCAACGCATTATCATGAATTGACCGATTTAGAAAATAATTTAGTTAATTTGAAAAATATTCATGTATCCGCCCATGAAGAAGATGGTAATATCACTTTCTTACACAAAATAAAAAAAGGTAGTATCGATAAAAGTTATGGTATTCATGTCGCTAAATTAGCTAACTTGCCTGATCCTTTAATCAAAAGAGCTAATCAGATTTTAAGTGTTTATGAAAGTAAAGAGAAAAAAAGAGATTATATTATTCAGGAGGCTTTACCTTTGGATGATTTGATTAAAGAAGAGTCGGTTGTTGAAAAAGAACTTAAGAAAATTAACCCTTTAGAGATGACGCCACTTGAAGCTATTAATTTTTTATATGAGTTGAAAGAAAAAATTAAATAAGCCTAAATCTTAAATTTAGGCTTTTTAATTGTTCTAATTCATGATATAATGAATATTATGAAAACGAGGTTGTTATTATGGAACAGTTAAATAGAAGTGAAGCAAGAAAAATTATAATGACGATTCTTTATCAGATAATCGTTTATGAAAAAAATAAAATGATTTATGAAGTTGAAGAGGTTATTAAAGAAAATTTAGAAATCGATAATGAGTTTGTTAAAGATATAGTTTATGGTGTTTTGACTTATCAAAATGATATCGATAACATTGCTAATAAATATATGAAAAGTTGGACAATTGACCGCTTAGGCAACACTGATATGGCTATTTTAAGAATGGGAATTTATGAACTTTTATATACTAAAACTCCAAGTATTGTTTGTATCAATGAAGCGGTTGAGTTAGCTAAAACTTATAGTGATGATGAAGTAGCTAAAATGATTAATGCTGTTTTAGATAAAGTATATCATGAGATGGTGTTACATGAATGATAAGTATTTAAGTGTTAGTGTTATCAACCGATATATTAAACATGTAATTGATACTGATTCTAATTTACAACAGGTATTTATTAAAGGTGAAATATCTAATTTTAAAGCTCATTCATCAGGTCATTTATATTTTTCAATTAAAGATGAAACTAGTAAAATCAACGCAATTATGTTTAGTAATAATGCTAGAAAACTAAACTTTAATCCGGTCGATGGTACTAAAGTTTTAATTACTGGCAGAATTAGTGTTTATGAAGCTACTGGTAATTATCAAATATATGTTGAAGAAATGATGGAAGATGGTGTTGGTAATTTATATATTGCTTTTGAAAAGTTAAAGAAACAACTAGCTAGTGAAGGTTTGTTTGATGAAAAATATAAAAAGCCAATTCCTAAATATCCAAGTAAAATTGGTGTTATAACAGCTAATACTGGCGCAGCTATTAAAGATATAATATCGACGATTAAAAGAAGATATCCGATCGGACAAGTTATTTTATTTCCTAGTTTAGTACAAGGGGAAAATGCTAGTAAAGATATCGTTAAAAACATTAAATTAGCTAATACCTTTGATCTAGATGTGTTAATTGTTGGCCGTGGTGGTGGATCTATCGAGGATTTATGGCCTTTTAATGAGGAGATAGTAGCTAGAGCAATATTCGATTCAAAGATACCTGTTATTAGTGCTGTAGGCCATGAAATTGACTTTACAATAGCTGATTTTGTAGCTGACTTAAGAGCACCGACACCAACTGGAGCAGCCGAAATGGCTGTACCTAATATGGTTGATTTAGTTAAATATATCGAACAGTTGAAAATAAGATTAAGTTCTAATATCTTAAAAAAAATAAATATTCAAAAATTACAACTTGATAGCTTAAAAAATTCTTATATTTTAAAAAATCCTTTAATTATTTATGAAAATAAAAAACAAAGATTAGATTTAATTAATAATCGAATCAATGAGATTGTTTTAAAAAAGGTTGAGTTAAAAAAATTACAACTTGAAAGTTTAAAAAATTCTTACATTTTAAATAATCCAAATGTTTTGTACGAAAAAAACAAAGAAAAATTAAATTTAATCAATATTAATTTAAATAAAATAATTAATACAAAATTAGAAAATAATAGTAATAAATTAAATACTTTAATTGAAAAGTTAGAACTTGTTAATCCGTTAAATGTTTTAAAGCGAGGATTTAGTTTAACCTATAAAAATAATAAAATTATTAAAAGCGTTAAAAAGGTTAAAAAAGATGATTTATTAAATATTAAATTAAATGATGGTAATATAATAGTAAATGTAAAGGAGATAAATAATGAAATTTGAAGAGAAAATGGAAAAATTAGAAAAGATCGTTGCTGATTTAGAAAACGATAACAGCGATTTAGAAGATTCAATTAATAAATATAGTGAAGCGATGAAATTAATTAAAGAATGCGATGAACAATTAAAAAATATCGAAGAAAATATCAATAAAATTGTTACCGAAAATGGTACTTTAGAAGACTTAGAAATTACTGAATAAGTCTTTTTTTAATAATTAATAAAAAAGTGGAAATAATAATTAATAATATCAATTTTAAATAAAAAAATGTTAAAAATTAGAAATATTAAAAATAATAAAACTAACCATAATAATAATGTAGTCTGTGATAAGAAAAGGAGATGTTTAAATGATCAAAAAAGCATTCCTTTCTATTCTTCTAACTATTTTATGTATACCCACATTTGCTAGTGCTTATTCCGATTATATTATTGTTGGTGGGGAAAATATTGGTATCGAACTAAAAGCTGATGGTGTTATGGTTGTAGGTTTTTATAAAGTAAACAATGAATATATTGCTAATAAGGCTGGTTTAGAAATCGGTGATATGATAACTGCAATTGATAATCAAGAAGTTAATTCTATTTATGATTTAACTAATAAAATCAAAACTAGCGATGGCAATATCACTATCAAATTTCAAAGAGACAACACTACTAAATACATTGATTTACAACTAACTAAAGATGCTAATAACAACTATAAAACTGGTATTTATGTAAAAGATAGTGTTACGGGAATTGGAACATTAACTTATATTGACCCTAATACCAAATTATTTGGAGCTTTAGGCCATGAGATAACCGATAGTCGAACAGGTAAAATGTTAGTTATTTCTGGTGGTAGTATCTATGAATCAAAAGTTACTGATATTGAACCAAGTTCCAACGGTGTTCCAGGTGAGAAAAATGCTCAAATTAATTTAGAAGGAACACAAGGAACTATTTATGAAAATACTATCAAAGGTATTTTTGGAACCTATACGGATGAAATAGATGACTCTCAACTATATAAAGTAGCTAAGCCAGAAGATATAAAAGAAGGTAAAGCTGAAATATTAACTGTTTTAAATGATGATATAATAGAAAAATATGAGATAGAGATTACTGATATTAATACTAGCCAAGAAACTAAAAACATCTCGTTTAAAATAACAGATGAAGCTTTATTAGAAAAAACTAATGGTATAGTTCAAGGAATGAGTGGCTCGCCAATTATTCAAGGAGAATATATAATTGGTGCAGTTACTCATGTAGTCGTTGATAATCCGCATAAAGGATATGGTATTTTTATTACCAATATGTTAGAAGAAGGAGAAAATTAGGAAGATTTTATTCTTCCTTTTTTTATTAATAATTTTAATACATAATTTGTTATAAGAATAGGAAATCGAGATTTAACTTTACAAGAAGGTAATAAAGTAGAATTAAATGCCTTATTAAAATTAACAAGATAATAATATTTAATAGCAGCACGATTAACATTAATTGAAGCTG
>JAGHHZ010000018.1 GCA_017887425.1 Bacilli bacterium | reverse complement strand
TTATATCCAACAACTAGCAATACAAGGGCAACTATAGTTTCTAAAATGCTATAGTTGTTTTTAAATGTTTCAAAAAATAAACTCAACACCGAACTTAAAGTAAATCCAAGAATTCCACAGTACATATACTCCTTTTTTTTATCAAATAAATATGTCATCACTTTAGATAATATAATAACACATAAAACAATACCTAATAAATAAGGGATAACTTTAAAAATATTAGTAAAAATAGCTGCCACACTAGTTAGAGAACTTAAAAAATTTAATAACAAATTATAACAACCTAAAATCATCATCACCGCTGTTCCGCTAATACCAGGAATTATCATAGTTAAAGCATCAATAAAACCAATAATAAAAAATAATAAAAAATTAATTAATTCATTAGATGTCTCAACAAAAAAATGTTGACCACTCACTAAAGAAATTAAAAAAACTGTGGAAAAACTTAAAGTTAAAATTAAAATATGTATAAATTTCACTTTTTTAATATTAATATTATCGATCAAAGAAGGAATTCCTCCCATTATTAAACCGATAAATAAAAGAATAGTTGGAAAATAATAATTATTAATAAAATAAAGAATCAAACCACTAGTTAAAGAAATAGATAGTAATACTCCTAATCCGATAGGAAATAAAAATAAAAAATTATTAATTGGATTTTCAAAAAAATTACTAATTGCTTTAATAGCCTTTTCGTAAATTCCAAAACTAATTGCAATTAAAGCTCCACTAACACCAGGAATTATTTTGGCTATTCCTATTATAAATCCTTTTAATAACAAAGTTAAAAAATTCATAAATCACCTCAAAAAAAGATGTTGCTATAACATCTTATTCAAAGTAATCTATTTTCATGTTTTCTCTAACAAGTTTCATTTTATTTTTCGCATACTTTTGTGCTTTTAAAGTTCCCTCTTTTAAAATATTGTCAACTACATCCATATTTTCTTCATAATATTTTCTTTTTTCTTGAATTGGTTTTAAAAATTCCATCATCTTATTAATAAGTTCTTTTTTACAAGCTACACAACCACGACTGCCATTTTTACATTCTTGACATACAGTTTCTAAATTATCTTGATTAACTAACTTATGATAATAATAAACCATACAAACATCGGGATTAGCCTTATCATCTTTCTTTATTTTATTAGGATCAGTTACAGCTGACATAATTTTTTTAGAAATAGTTTCATAATCATCAATTAAATAAATAGCATTCCCTAGACTTTTGCCCATTTTCTCATTGCCATCTAAACCTTTGATTCTTTTATTTTCAGTAAGCATTTGTTCTGGTTCAACGAAAGTTTCACCATAAATAGTATTAAACTTTCTAACAATTTCTCGACATTGCTCTAAAAGAGGTAATTGATCCTCACCAACTGGAACTAATTGTCCATCAAAAACAGTTATATCAGCAGCTTGACTAACCGGATAACCTAAAAATCCATAAGTAACACTTTCACCACTATGACCAAATAACTCTTTCTTTTGACTTATCTCAGTTTTAATAGTGGGATTACGATATAGTCTTGAAATTGTAACTAAGTTAGAAAAATAAATAGTTACTTCAGCTATTTCTGGTATCATCGACTGAATAAAAATAGTAACTTTTTTTGGGTCGATTCCACAAGACAATAAATCGATTGTTAATTCTCTTACATTTTTTCTTACCTTATCAGGATCATTAAAATTATCAGTTAAAGCCTGAACATCAGCTATTTCAATGTATGAATTATAATCATCTTGTAGTTTAATCCAATTAGAGACAGCACCAAAATAGTGACCTAAATGTAAATTACCAGTCGGTCTAATACCTGTTAAAATATTTTTCATACAATCACCTCACTGCTAGTAAATAAATTGCTGATGCAAATTCTTTTGGAAAAAAATTAAAAACAATATTTATTTTATCACAATCTTTTAATTTTAAATATATATATTTTGTTATAATAGCACTATTAAACATTTTTTTTATTTCATCTAACTCAAATTTATCAAATTCAACTGTATCAGTTTTATCTAATTCTTCAAATAAATATTTATTAATATTTCTTGAATTATATACTTTATCAACAGGAATTTTAAATATTTCTAAGGTATCTTCGACTATTTGATTAAATTTTTTTATCGGTTCTTTTAAGTTGTAAAAATCTTTAAAATTACCAACATAATCTAATTTTTCACAAATTTCTAATATTTTACTTTTATTCTTATAATATAAATTATTAATACTTCCTTTTTTAAAAGTATATAAATTACCTTCTAAACGTTTAAATACTTTCATCGTATCGTTATAACCCAAATTAATCATTCTTTTAGTTACATTTGAATCAAACATTAAAAATGAATCTAATTTATTATTTGGTTCGATATAAGTTATTTTTATTCCTTTATTCCTAACTCTTTTACGAAATCCAATTGATCCTAAATCGACAGCAATTATTTCTGTAGCTCCTAAATCGATAGCTAAATTAATCGGTAAATTATCATAATATCCACCATCAATTAAAGTATCAGTACCTATTTTTGTTGGTTTAAAAACTGGAAAACAAGTTGCTGAAGCTAAAATATATTTTTTCAATTTATCAGGTCGAGTATTTTTTTTAGTCGCATAGATTACCTTCCTACTTTTAAGACTATAAGCGACTACTCCAAACTGTATTTTTGATTTGTATATTTTATTTGGTCGATAATTTTCTTCGATTAATCTTTCGATTTTTTCAGTATCGATACCACCATCGATAATTTTATTTAAATAAGCTAAGTACATCTCTTGAGTTGTTTTCACATTACCAAAATTATCATATATCATATCATAGTTGATATTTTTCCACATTTTTAAACATTTATAAAAATCATTTTGAACCATCAACATTCCATTTAATGCACCGATTGAAGTTCCTGTTATAATTTGATATTTAATTCTTAATCTTCTTAATGCTTTCCAAACTCCCATCTCATAAGCACCTTTAGCTCCACCACCTGACAACACGATTGCTAGCATATTATCACCATTGTGTTGCGAAAACATTAAAATTAAAGTTTCTATTAAATTCTAATTCATCATACTCAAACAATCTTCTTATTCCAATTCGATCATTATAAACTTTAACTTGATTACCATCAATAAAATATACAGAATCATCAACATATCTTATATAATTTAAATTTTCAGTACTGAACAAATAAATCAAACCTGAATGATTTTGACTACTCATTCGATAAACATCGTATTTATTACCATTTTTCTTATATAAATAGTAATATCCAACTTCTCCCCCAATTTTATCGATTCGATCATATTGTTCATCAGTATAATCAACAGTTTCAGTGACAAATTTTTTCTCATCGTTAGCTTCTGCTACAGTCATTGTTGTCCATTCGCCGTCATAATATCTTATTTCTTGACTACTTAATTGAACAATAGACTCTTTTTCAGGATCAATTTCATATTGAATTGAATTATCCTTATCATATAAATAAATTTTATTATCAACAACTCCTTGAATATAACTATCAAAGGATATTGCTCTATCAGAACTGATTGTTGTTGTGTCTAAAGTAACTATATTAACTATATTAATTACGTTAAATTCGTGTTGTTTAGTATAATCTGGTACAACATAATATTGATTAACAAATTGTCCTAATTCTTGTCTATATACATCCTTTTCGAATAGACTAATATTATAAACACGAGTATTAAAATCGCCACTTACAATATATACTCCTCGATAATTATTAAAACCAATATAATGATTTTCGACTAAATTATCTCGATAAACATCAATATCTTCAATTTCATATGTTTCTGTAGAATCAGTAAACTGATTAATATTATATTCTTCTATTGTACTTACAAATTCATCTAAATTAGTATTATCCCCTTTAATATTGAAATAATAATTATAGTCATCGCCACTTTTACAAATCATATCTAGAAAAATAGTATTATCTCTAAATATTGGCAAAATACATTCATAGTTATCATCTTTATAGTATCTAATCTTTTCTAAAACTTTAGAAACTTTATTATAATTGTGGAAAATTTGAAATGAGAAAGTTGTTTCGCCAACTGAAACATCATAACTATAACTATTTACAGCCAAATTAAAATTAGACTTTTCGTTAACTTCTAAAGTTGTTCCTTCATCTACCACTTCATAGACATTATCCTGACCGCCACTAAACCAATAAAAAGCAAATTGGATTCCTAAATATAATAAAAATAAAACTACTAACATAAAAAACAATCTTCTCATATTATCACCTAGTATTTATTATAACGGATTTTTAAATATTTATCAATATATATTTAAACTATCAATTGTTAAAAACTAGGTTTTTAATTCACACTCTTTTTTATCTAATGAATATGCTATATTAGAAAATAAATGAAGGGGTGGATTATATGTGTAATAATGTAGAAAATGATTCTTGCAAATGTATTGCTGAAATATTAACAGTCATCAATATTTTACAACAAAATGCTAGTTGCTGTGGCGATTGTTGCTTAGATACTTGTGATCGTGGATTCTTAGGTTGTGGAACAACTACTTTTAATTGTAACACAAGACCAATCACTTTATATACTTGTAGTGGCAACGGCGCACCATGGACTATGCCAACAACTAAAGATAATATTGATTGTACCACAACTCCAGGAAGTTGTTCTAGCGTTTTCCGTGTAGAGAAAATCGATGGTTGCTGTGCAACATTTAGAGTTTTAGCGCCTAACCCAGATCCTACACAAGCAGTTACAATACCTTATGTTGCAACAAATTCATTTTTCACAATGAATTTAAATTGTGTTTGTAGTTTAAAATGTTTACAAGATACATTTGTCGAAGGTGTATAAAGTTAAAAACAACGAAATCAATCGTTGTTTTTAAATGCAATATCCGTAATATCACTAATAGGAATTACTTCATTATCCATCGTAATTAATTCGTGACGATTTCGTCCAATAATTTTTTTATTCAACGTGCCATTTTTAGTTGTAATAATAACATCTGCTTTATAAACATATCGTGAAGATCCGAAAATTTGATTTATCTTTTGATTTATTGATAATATTGAATTAGTTTTAATCGGTTCTTCTTTTTTTTCCTCCCCGCGATCATAATAAACAGTTTCATTATTTTTAAGTGGTTTATCAATTTTATTAGCAAATACTTTTGGTAATTTCTTATCCATGATCATACACCTCTAATAAATTATATTAAAATCGGTTTAAAATATACAAAAAAGTCAATTAAAATAAACTTAATTGACTTGATTCATCTAAACCATCTAAAATATGCATATTACGTAATTTTTCGATCAAAGTACTAGATACTTTACCCCGTTTTTGTAAATCTTCAACACTTAAGAAAGCTCCTTTTTCTCTTTCTTCGACAATCGTCTTAGCAACCGTATCACCCAAGCCATCAATCGTACTAAATGGTGGGATTAAATTACCATCTTCATCTAAATCAAATGTTGTAGCTTTACTTTTCAATAAATCGACATTTTTAAATTTTAATCCACGAGCCGTCATTTCTAAAGCTAGTTTTAAACATTCTAAAATACCAGACTCTTTATTGCTAGCATCAAATCCTTTATTGCTTATTTCCGTCATTTTGTTTTTAATTGCATCATAACCTTTAATCATTGTTTCAATATCAAAATCAGTGGCTTTTGTCGAAAACCATGATGCATAAAAATAACTAGGATAATGAACTTTATAATAAGCTATTCTAAAAGCACTTGTTACATAAGCAGTCGCATGAGCTTTAGGGAACATATATTTAATCTTACGGCAAGAATCAATATACCAATCTTCAATTCCAGCTTCTTTCATCTCTGCTTCAAATTCAACCCATTTATCTGGTTCTTTACTAGCTTTACCTTTACGGACAAATTCCATTATTTTAAACGCTTTCAATGGTTTCATCCCTTTTTGCATCAAATAAACCATGATATCATCACGACATCCGATTACTTCTTTAAATGGAACGATGTTATTTTTAATCAATTCTTGAGCATTACCTAACCAAACATCAGTTCCGTGTGATAAACCTGATATTTTAATCAATTCAGCAAATGTTGTTGGTTTAGTTTCAGCTACCAATCCAATCGTAAACGGTGTTCCAAATTCTGGTATTCCTAAAGTTCCAGTTTCGTTTAATATTTGTTCTTTTGTAACCCCTAAAGGTTCAGGCGATAAGAATATTCCCATTGTTGCTTTATCATCTAATGGTACTTCAGTAACATCATGCCCTGATAAATCTTGAATCATTCTTAATTGAGTAGGATCAGAATGACCTAAAATATCTAGTTTTAAAACGTCTTGATCGATTGCGTGATAATCAAAGTGAGTAGTTCGCCATGCGCTGGTTGGATCATCAGCGGGATATTGGAAAGGTGTGAAATCAAACACGTCCATATATCCTGGTATAACAACGATTCCTCCTGGGTGTTGGCCTGTTGTTCTTTTAACTCCAGTACAACCCATAGCTAATCTTTCAATTTCAGCTGTTTTTTTAGTAATTCCTTTATCTTCACAATATCCTTTAACAAAACCATAAGCAGTCTTTTCAGCAACAGTACCAATTGTTCCAGCCCGATAAACATTATCCTCCCCAAATAATACTTTCGTATATTCGTGAGCAGCCGCTTGGTTTAAATCCGAAAAATTTAAATCAATATCTGGTACCTTATCAGCATTAAATCCTAAGAAGGTAGCAAATGGCATGTCATTACCATCTTTAATCATTTTACTTCCACATTTAGGACAATTATAATCTGGCAAATCAAAGCCTGAAGAATATGTATTAGCTAATGGTTTTCCATCGATTTCAAAAACACTATGCTTACATTCAGGACAACGATAATGTGCCGGTAATGGATTAACTTCCGTTATTCCCATCATAGTTGCCACAAAACTTGAACCAACTGAACCACGGGAACCAACTAAATATCCATCATCATTGGATTTTTTAACTAACTTTTGAGCGATTAGATAAATAACGTCAAATCCTCCACCGATAATACCACCTAATGTTTTCTTTAATTTTTTTTCTAATTCTTCATCAGATAGTTCAGGTTCTTGAATTTTTAATTCATTTCTAATTTTATCTTTAACAGCATCAAACCCTTTTAAAATCGTCTCATGTAATATCTTAAATGATTCTTCAGTTATATTTTCGACATTATTTCTTTTAAGTTCAGCTTTAATACTATCAAATATCCCATCGCCATATAATTCTTTAGCAATTCTTTCTTCGATATTATAAGGTAATGGTTCTCCGTACCAATCTTTAGCCTTATCATAAACTAATTCTGTTACTGTTTCAACTGACTTATCAATTTTAGGTGAAAAAGGAACACCCCCAGTTTCAATAATAACTTCAATAATATCAACCATATCGGCTATTTTATTAGGATTAGTAATAACTATTTCTTTTCTTGTTTCTTCATCTAAAAAGTCAAAATCATCTAACATTTCTCTAGTTGTTCTAAAATGTTGACTAGGAATTTCGGTAATACTATTTTTAGCTAGTGGATGCCTTCCCCCACCTGGTACTTTTTGATTAACAATTATTTCCCGATAAACCTTATCTTCTTTAAATAAATGGTGAACATCACCAGTAGCGACAATTAGTTTTCCAGAATCTTTAGTTACTCTGATAATTTTTCGAATATGTTCCATCAACTCACTAATAGAACCAAAATCATTAGTTTGCAACATATGATTATAAACATCTAATGGTTGAACTTCGACATAATCATAAAAATTAATTATATTAGATAATTCTTCTTCACTTTTACTTTTAGCCTCGACAAATACTTCGCTTTCATAACAACCACTACCAATTAATAAGCCCTCTCTTAATTCATTTAAAACACTTCTTAAAATACGTGGTGTTTTATAAAGATATTTAGTATTAGCTAAAGAAACAATTTTAAATAAATTTTTTAAACCAGTTTTATTTTTAACTAAAACATTGACATGATAACTACGACCATATTTATGAATTTCATTTTTATCAATCATTTTATTTAATTGTGATACTTTTTCAATATTTTGACTAGATAGTTTCTGCATCATTTTATGAAATACTAAAGCAGTTCCTTCAGCATCATAATCAGCTCGGTGGTGAGAATCTTCATCCCAAGGCACATCGTATCTTTTAACTAAAGCAGTTAAATTATGACGAGCATAATTATTATCTAAAACTCGCGATAGTTCTAAAGTATCGATAACGGTATTTTTAAATTCGCCTAAATTATATTTTTGATAACACATTTCTAAGAAAGAAACATCAAATTTAGCATTATGCGCAACCATTGGATAATCTTCAAACCAATTAATAAATCTTTTAATCGCATTTTCTTCGTTATCCTTACCTACTAACATCTCATCAGTAATATTAGTTACTTCTGTTATTTTAGGCGGTAATTTTCTGCCTGGATCAATTAATTCATTAAATCTATCAATAATTTCTCCATTATGAATTTTAACTGCTCCAATTTCAATAATAGTGTCTCCACCACCAGCATTAAATCCCGTTGTTTCAAAGTCAAAGACTACATAAGTATTATCTAATAAAACACTATCATTTTCTCTTACAACAATATTGACACTATCATCAATTAACGTAAATTCCGCGCCATAAATAGCTTTAAATTTCTCATTTTCTTCTTTTCCCTTGTTTAGATCACAAACTAAATGATAAACATCAGGATAGGCTTGAACACCATTATGATCAGTAATTGCAATTGCTTTATGTCCCCATTTATAAGCTTGTTTTACTAATGTTTTAGCATCCACAACACCATCCATTTGACTCATCATTGTATGAGCATGTAATTCAACTCTTTTTTCTTCTTCTTCATCTTTTGGAGTTTCAATAACCTTATCACTTTTATTAAGATCTCTTATATTTAAAACTATTTCATTAGAATATTTATCAAATTTAGTATAGCCTCTAAATTTATACCAAGCATTACTTTTAATATGTTTTTTATAAAAATCAAAATCACTTTGCTCTTTAACAAATAATTTCGCATACATACTATCAGTAAAATCGGTTATTTTAAAAGTAAATATTTTAAAATTCGATTTACTTGATTCAAAAATATCAACACCAAAAATATATGCTTCTAAACTAACGTTATCTTCTTCGGCAAATATACCACTAATTTCATGGGTAACTTTAGGTATATAACCACCTACTATTTCAATTATTTCTTTTTTTTCAGGCTTAACTTCTACTGTTTTAGCTTGTTCAATTTCTTTTCTTATTTCTTCACTTTTAGCCTCATTTACAACAATATTAATATTAACTGTATCATATCCAACACTATCAAGTAAGCCAACTAATTTATCAGAAATAGATTCTAATTTCATCTGTTCAGCTTTATTAGCTACTTCGATAGTTAAAGTATTATTCTCGTAATTTATATCATTATCTAAAAATGTCTCCAATAAAGGAAATTCTTCGGTATTCTTTTTAATTAGATATTGATAATAATCTTTAATTAATTCATTATTTTGTTTATCCACAGCAAAAGACACTTTAACTTTATAATTTTTAAAGTGATTTTTTAAAGCATCAATAAAATTAGTATAAATATCGATTGGTAAAGTTTCAATTAAACTAATATAAAAGTTGTACTTTGTTTTTTCTTTATTACCGACAATTTTATTTAATTTCCCATCGTTAAAAAAAACAAATAAATTGTTATCAAAATTAATTTGTTCTAATAAAGTTTTTAGTTTATCTTGCATTTTTACCACCAATATAATTTTACCAAATTTAAGAAATTTTTTAAATAGTTACAAATAAAAAAAACTAATATAATTATTTTCTCATATAAGGATATATTAGTTTTTTTAAACGTTCATCATCTTCTTGATAAAATTTTATTTTTTCTTTTTGCAATGCAATATTAAAAGTTGTACCAGTTGTAATTTCCCCATCGATATTACAAATAAGCGGATGTTGAGAATTTATTTGTAAATTAGAAATATGTGAATAACTAACTTTATTACATTTATCATGATTACCTTTTAGTAGTTTTGAAAACAAATAAAGCATTTCTAATTTATTTACCTTTTCTACTAAATATAAATCAAATTTCCCATCAGATATATCAGCATAAGGAGCGATTTTAAAGCCATTACCATAAAAACTACCATTACAAACAGCCAAAATTGTAATTTCTTTTTCTTCGTTATCAACCGTTATAGTAGGTGATTTGAATTTAGGGAATGTTAACAATATACCTTTAGGATAAACAAATTTTGAACTACCTTTTTTATTTAATTCATTAGCTTTATTAGCTACTTCTGCATCAATACCAAAAGAAACAACATTGATAAAATATTTATCGTTAACTTTTCCCAAATCAATTTCAGCAGTTTTATCATCAATATTACGCATAAAATCATTGCCACTACCACACGGAAGTATTCCTAAATAAGCATTACCTCCAGCTAGTCCAGTTACAACATCATTTAAAGTGCCATCTCCACCAACACTATAAATAACACAATCTTGATTTTTATAGTGCTCTGCTACAACAATAGTACTAGTTTTATCTTTAGTATATACTATATTCACATCATTATTTGAATAAAATATTTCATTTAAATAACTGGCAATTTGCTTAGCCTGTCCATTACCAGCTTTCGCATTTATGATAAATACTTTTTTCATATTTACCCCCCCGATTTTAAATTACATATTTAACTTAATAAATATATAACGGTCCCTACCTTGTAAATCTTTTTCAACTTCAACATCACAATCTAAATATCGATAAGCTAATTTTTTTATTTCTTCAGCTTGCTTATATCCTATTTCAAAGGCAATTAAAGCGCCTTTTTTTAAATATTTCGCACAATTAGATAATATCTCTTCATAATAATATAAACCATTATTATCGGCATATAAAGCAATACTAGGCTCGTTATATTTAACAATATTCATTATTTCTTCATCATGCGCAATATATGGTGGATTACTTATTATTAAATCATATTTTTTATTTAATGGTTTTAACATATCACCTAAATAAAAATTAATATCAACATTATTATTAATAGCATTTCTTTTAGCCACTTCTAAAGCACTAGCCGAAATATCCACAGCATCAACTACACAGTCTAAATTTTTAGCTAAAGCTATAGCTATACAACCACTACCAGTTCCCAAATCAACAACATCTAATCTAATTTTATCTTTTAATCTTTTGATTACTCGATCGACTAACTCTTCAGTTTCAAATCTTGGAATTAATACATTTTCGTTTACCTCGATAATATTGCCATAAAAATCAACATTACCAACAATATATTGAACAGGAATCCCTAAATTATATTTGCGTAATCCTTCTTCTAACTTATCTTCAGGTAAGTATTTTTTTAAATATTCAATTTCCGTCAAATTATTCTCCTCTTAATTTTCTATTTTGATCTTCAGTAATTAAAGCATCGATAACCTTATCAATATCACCTTGCATAACACGATCTAAAGTATTCAAAGTAAAGCCAATTCGATGATCAGTAACTCTATTTTGGGGATAATTATAAGTTCTAATTTTTTCAGAACGATCACCAGTTCCAATTTTACTTCTTCTTTCTTCCCCTAATTCTTTTTCTCTTTCTTGCATTTTTAGATCGTAAAGACGTGTTTGTAATATTTTAATTGCTTTTTCTTTGTTTTTAATTTGACTTCTTTCTGTTTGCGAATAAACAACAATACCAGTTGGAATATGTGTAAGTCTAACAGCTGAGTCTGTAGTATTTACTCCTTGGCCACCACAACCACTACTTCTTGTAATATCAATTCTAACGTCATTCATATCTAAATCGCAATCTAATTCTTCAGCTTCTGGCATAACTAAAACTGTAGCAGTTGAAGTATGAACACGTCCTTGCGTTTCTGTAACAGGTACTCTTTGTACTCGATGTGCCCCTGATTCATATTTTAATTTAGAATAAACATTTTCTCCTCTTACAATAAAACTAATTAAAGTATAACCTCCAGCTTCTGATTTTTCTTCTTCGACGATCTCAATTTTCCAGCCATTTCTTTCAGCTAGTTTTTTATACATATCGAATAGATCTCCAGCAAAGATATTTCCTTCATCGCCACCGGCAGCTCCTCTTATTTCCACAATAACATCTTTACCATCATTAGGGTCTTTAGGAAGTAATAGAATTTCGATATCTTTAGTTAATTGTTCTAACTTAGCTTGATTTGTTTCTAATTCCTCTTTAGCAAATTCTCCTAATTCTGGGTCTTTTACTAACTCTTTAGCTTCTTCGATATCAGAACTTAACTTTTTATATTCTTGGTAAGCATCATAAGCTTCTTGCAAACTAGCTTGTTCTTTTGATAATTCTGTTGTTTTCTTAATATCAGAAACAATTTCCGGCTTCATCAATTCACTATTAATTTCATTGTATCTTTCTTCAATTGTTTTTAATCTTTCTATCATAGTTTCACCTTTTTCTAATAATATTCCCTTTTTTCATTATATGATTATACTATATAATATGCTTTTAAGCAAATGAAAACTTATTCAGTTTGAATAAGTTATATCATTTTATTTATTATTGCCATGAATTCATCAGTTATCTCTTTTAATCGTTCATTACTATTAGCTTCGAATCTCGCACTTATCACAGGTCCAGTATTAGAATATCTAATTAAAGCCCAACCATCACTAAATTCTACTCTAATTCCATCAATATCATTGTATTTATAATTTTTACCAACAGCATATTTTTTCACTTCTTCAACTATTTTATATTTATTTTCCTCAGTTGTATTTATTTTCAATTCATCAGTTGAATAGTATACATTAATATCATTATATAATTCTGACATTTTTTTATCAGTATTAGATAATACTTCGATCATTCTAAGTCCTGCATATAATCCATCATCAAATCCATAGAATCTATCACCGAACCACATATGTCCAGAATATTCGCCGGCAAACTCTAAATTTTCTTCATGCATTTTACGATACATATAAGAATTACCAGTTCGATACATGATTTGTTCCAAACCTAATTTTTCTAATTCATCAACTAAAGCTTTAGAGCATTTAACATCATATAAAGCCTTACGAACTTTTAAATTATTGTTTAAATAGCGATACATAATAATCATGAACACATCTGAATTAATAATATTACCTTTTTCATTGATAATTCTAACGCGATCTCCATCAGCATCAAGGGCGATACCAATGTCATATCCTAATTCAACTACTCTTTTTTGAATATCAACTAAATTCTCACTAACTGAAGGATCTGGGTGGTGATTCGGGAAAGTTGGATCACTATCACAATATAATAAGTCATAAATAATATTCAATTTATCTAATATTTCTTTGATAATAATAGAAACTGTTCCATTACCACAGTCAAAAACTGCTTTAATATTTTTATTAATTTTTAAATTGTTAATAATTAGATTAACATATTCATCTTTTATATCATAAGTGCTTAATTTACCTTCGCCAGTTGAAAAATCTCCTTTATTCGTGAAATCTCTAAAAGCAATAATTTCTTCACCAGCAGCATTGCCATTTTCATCAAAAGAAATTTTAAATCCATTATGATTACTTGGATTATGTGAAGCAGTAATCATAACAGCTGCCCATTTATTTAAATGTTGTCTAGCAAAATAATACATTGGTGTCGTAACTAATCCTAAACTAGTTACATCAACACCACTTTCCAACAATCCTTTAATTAAATTGTCAGCTAAAACCGGTGAAGATAATCTATTATCATAACCTACTAAGACTTCAGTTTTACCTCTTAATTTAACATAACTACCAAAACTTTTACCTAAAATATAAGCCGTTTCATCAGTTATTTGTTCTTCATAAATACCTCTAATATCATAAGCTCTAAAAATTGTTTGATTAATCATAAAATTCCTCCCTATTTAATTATTAAATCTAATATTTTTGGGCCAAAAATTATTATTCCTATAACAACAGCTACAATTGCTACTACTAATACTGCTCCAGCTGAAGTATCTTTAGCTAATTTCGCTTTGGGATTAATTTCTGGCATACAAATATCAATAGCAGTTTCAATAGCCGTATTCATAAGCTCTAAAGTAATAACAAAACCGAATAATAAAATACATATTAACCATTCAGTTACACTTATTTTAAAAACAAATCCACACACTATAACTAGTAACATAACTAAAAAATGAATAGCCAAATTTCTTTCTGTTAATATATTAACTTTAATTCCTTGAAAAGCATAGTAAAAACTTTTCAATAAAGATGGCTTTGATTTTTTAAACTTTTTTTTAAACATAACTCACCTACTTATATAATAATTATATCATAAAAAAAAGGCGAATAAAACGCTTTTTTATCTATAAACTATTTATCCAATCTGATAGTGACTTTTCATTTTGAATTTTATCACCATTGAATTTTAGATTAATATAGCTTTCAATTTCACAATATTTTTTAATATCATTAACAGTATGACCTATCCAACCTCCGTTAGTAATAAAAGCAATTACTTTCTTACCGTTTAAATTATTACCACTAAGAAAACTTCTAACAACAGGTGCCATTGTGTACCACCAAACTGGTGTTCCTAAAATAATTCTATCATATTGATTTAAATCAACATTTATTGGTTTTAATTCAACAATTTCCTCACTATCCATTTTAGCTTCTTCTTCATCAACTACTTTTTGATAATCAGTTGAATAATCAACTAAAGGTTCTAATTTTAAAATATCGTATTTTTTTAATTCAGCTATTTTTTTAGCTACTTTTTCAGTATTATTAGTATAAGAATAATAAACTATTAATGTTTTCATAATTTCACCTCTACTTTATAATACATCATAAAGCTAACTTTAGGTCAACTATTTTCTTAATGTAGGAATAAAATTCCCCGCCAATTTATATTTATCACGATTTTTAATATACCAGTATCCAATAAAAGAAAAACAAACAGCACCGATAAAATTAACTAATAAGTCTTTCATAGTATCAATTATTCCGATATCTAAATATCCATCGATAGTTATTTCTTTCATTTCATTATTTTCTAAATAATAGATAGTTGTATGGTCGACATTTTCGATAACAACCGGTACATTTTTACCTTCTTGATTTAAATAAACAGTTGAGACGGTTTCGACAATCCGGTCCTTTTGCATATCCATATTTAATAATCGATCGCCACTAAACTCGAAAAACTCCCATAATACGCCAATTGTCATTGAAAAACAAAAACCAACAAAAGCCACAAAAATAGGCGTTAGGGTGATGTGTAATTTCTCATTACGGTTTAAAATATCAATCATTGAAAAGCCAATTGCACCACATAAAAATCCATTAATCGTATGTAACATCGTATCCCAATAGGGAATCTGACCATAAAAGTTTTGAATTTCTCCTAATATTTCCGCTGAAAAGATAAATAATAAAATTATTATTTCTAACGGAGTTGGTAAATCTATTTTAAGTTTTCTATCAATAAAAAACGGAATAATAAATAATGTTAAAGTTAAAAAACAAAGAAAAACATCTTGCCAATTACGGTGGAAAATTTGGATAATCATCACCAAAATTACCAAAAATCTTAAAATAAAATAAACTGCTAATGTTTTTTTATCGCTACCTTTAATTAATTCTTTTATTTTTTTATTCATACGACACCTCATATTTATTATATAATATCTAAAATAATGTTTCAATCATTTCGTTTTATCCATTCCGTAATTATATTAACTATATAATCTACTTCTTTTTCACTTAATTGTCTATTTTTAGGTATTTTATACCATTTATATAAACAATTACGACAGCAAGTGGCTGTTGCGTGTTGGGCAATAAACACAGGATGTCCTTTCATTGGCGTTTGTTTGCCATCGTTTAATATAAATGAAGGCGCTAATCTTTTATTAATAAAATCATAAGCATGTTCTTTTATTGTTTCTAGTCCTTTTTCTTTCACATATAGTTTTTCTTTTTCTTTTAATTTAAAACTACTGCGAAATCTTGATTTCTGTAGCTTATCAAGCATTATATTAACTTCTAACATGTTTAACTCCTTTTATAAGTATCACTAGCAATATTTTAACACATCTAGTAACCATAAAAAAACTACTTATTTGTGAAAGTTAATACAATCACAAGATAAGTAGCTGTGTTCCATTTTGACAACTATGTTCTATAATATTCTATAAAATTTTTAATTTTTTCTATATATTAAACTATTAAAAATAATTTTTAAGTAATACTAAAATCTAAATTTAAATAATAATTAATAAAATAAATTAATATTTAAAAATGTCAAAATGAAACACTGTGGCTTGAAACTTTATATTCAATTTAATTCACAAACTAACTTAGTGAAACCACAACTAGAATTATATTTCAAATTCTACCGAATTAAGCTTAGATATTTCAAAATCAGTTTTTTGAATCATAGCATCAATTTCATCTAATCTTTTTCTAATTTGAATAGGATCAAAATTGATCGTTCTACATTCAAAGTAAGAATTGTTGACTTCCGTATATCTTTTTTTAGTGTTTTTGATTAGTAATAATTGTTCATAACTATTCTTAAGCTTACGAAGATTGACGTTGTCAACAATCGCCTGTTGAATGGTTCTTCCGTCACTTAATTTAAACTCATTGTTTTTTTCATAAAGCATAGCTTTTAATTTTGAAAGCTCTTTATTACTTTTTTCAAGTTCGTTTAAATTAAAATCAAAATCGGCCTTATTATCCTCGATGATATTAACTTTACCATCTAATTCTTCAATCGAAGTATTAAATGAATAACTTTTGATGTTATAACAAATATTATTTAAGTTTCTTTCTGTTTCAGATATTGAATTCATTAACGCTGAAATATTAGTTCTCATAATCATTCCCTCTTTCTACAACTCATTTTACTATATAAAATAATATAAATGGTCGCGAAAAAAGCGACAAAAAAAATACTGTTATAAAACAGCACTTGCATAAGTGTATAAATAGTCATTTATAACATAAATGTCATAAATATTATTATCCAAACAATATGAAATAACTAAATCAAAATTTTTGTTATTACTCAAGGAATAACCAGCACTATTTAATAATTTATTAAAATCGTCCCTGTTTAAACCTAAAGCTAAACATAATTTGATAATTACATTCTTTCTTGGAATATAATTGTTATTACATCTTATTTTAGAAAATAATTTTCTATCTATACCAACTTTTTTGTAAATCTCCGAATCTTTAAAACCACTTCGATCTATATAAGAGAAAAGCAATTCGTTAAAATTCTTCGATTTATTGTGACTTAAATAGTCTTTGACCTTATCTTTCATATGAACCTCCCAATATTTTCCTTTTAACAATTATCTTTTTCATATAATTTGGGGTTCAATAACCTTTGTTCATATAAAATTTAAATCACAAATGAGCTAATATTAAAATTAACTCATTAATAATATATCACAACAAAACAAATAAATCAACAAAAAAAGCATCTAAATTGATGCTTAGTCTTCAATTTGAACATATTTCTTTTCAGATACTTGTTTTTGTTCTTTTTTAGGAATTTCAAGATTTAAAGTACCATTTTTAAATGAAGCTTTAATATCTTCTACTTCAACATCATCGCCAACATAGAAACTTCTTGAACATTCGCCAAAATATCTTTCACGTCTAACAAATTTGCCATGTTCTTTTTCCTCATCTTCTTTGTTCATAGTTGCACTAATAGTCAAATATCCATCTTCGATAGATATTTTAATATCATCTTTATTATATCCTGGCAAATCAACCATTATTGAATAATGATTTTTATGTTCTTTTATATCAGTCTTCATTATTTTATTTTCGGCATAGTTCAAATCTCCAAAAATATCATCTAACAAATTAAA
The DNA here is from genome assembly GCA_017887425.1 of Bacilli bacterium. GTDB lineage: Bacteria > Bacillota_I > Bacilli_A > RF39 > UBA660 > Faecisoma. The sequence goes on along the minus strand of JAGHHZ010000018.1, from coordinate 8,753 downwards.
CTCATTTCTTCTTGGTAACATCATCATATATATATCATCTTCCTTCCTTAATGTGTTATACGATTAGGATAGCACAAATATGAATAATTATACCATGTAAGATACTCTTTTTTTCTTACACTGTGATTATAGCACTATATATTAGCAAAGTCAAGTGACGAGTGCTAATTTCACAAAGTTTTCACATTTGATTTTAATCATAAAAAAAGATTAATTCGATTATTTCAAATTAACCTTTTATTTTAAACTTAAAATTATATCTTCTAGATAATAATTGTTGTAATAGTTATCTTTCTCTAATTCTTCAATCCAACTATTTACTTCTTCTTGTACTATATTATCACCTTTACGATATGATACTCTTAAATACATACCTATACTCGGTAAAATATCAATAAAATATTCATCAAAATTAATATTGTCAGTATCTTTATAAGATTGAATTATTGCTTTAATAATTTTTATTACTTCTTTAAAATCATTACCTGAAATATATTGTTTTACTCTATCTAAATATGCTTTTATTTTATACTCATAATTATCATTTAAAACTAAACTATTATATAGATTATTATAATAAAATTCATATGTTTGAGCTGGAAGATATTTTCTAAAATACTTATTAAAAGTATTATTTTCAAAAACCACTTTATCTTTACCAATCGGCGATAACAAATATTCTTTTAATTCTTCAGCCGGAATTTCTTTTATTAGTTCCATAATATTGCTATCTTTTTCTTTTATTGATTGTTTCAATTCGACATTTTCATAACTGCCTTCGCTTATCGCCATCAGTACTGCATATTCATGTTTACATGGAAAACTACAAGGACAACTACAAGAAAAATCAATATCATTAGGAGTCACTTCAAATGTAACTTCATATGGTATATCCGAGCTTCCTGCTACTTTAGCAATATATTTATTCTTCGTCTTGCATACTTTTAAAACATTATTAGAATAATAGTAATCTTCACCACGCTTTTGAATTGTGTAACTCCACTTATCTTTATATTCTTCTAACAATTCACTTTCGTCGATAACAATCTCGATATCTTCATCTTTTGCCAAATCGTTAGATACTGTATTACTATTTACTTCTTCATTTAATTTTTCATCATTATAAATATTTTCATTATTCATTAAATTCACCTCCAATTAAACATTCTAATCATTAAAAGGTAATTACATCAGATTCATCATAACTAGAATCAATTAAATTTAATTTATTAAGCGGAAGAACGTGAAAATCGTAATTATATAACATAGCTTCACCAAGATCATAATCATCTAACAAGATCGAAGCTTTATAAGAAAAATTATTTTCACCAATTATTTGGCCGTCATTACCAATACTAGTACCACCGATTGTTCCATTTCCCCATCTACGATAATCGCCATTTATATATATTTTATTTAAAGTTATTTTATCTAATCCTATTATCTCAGCCCCTTCAATTCCAGAAGTAGTATAATCGATACCAAATTTATCTAAAACTGCCATGAACTCAATAATTCTATCAAATTGATATAACATACTATCCAAAGAAGAAGGATCATCGCCAAGAATATTATAAAATTCGTTTGTAATATAACAAGATAACTCATCATTTTCAATACCACAAGTATAAATATCGCCATAAGCACTATCCGATTGATAAACTTCTAGTAACTCTTCATTATAACTTTTTTGGTTTTCTGTATAATTAATGCTTGTATTATCGATGACTTCAGCTATTAACTCTTTTTCCTCTTCCTTATTTATATTTTGATAAGTGCTATATTCGATATTTTCAACTTTTTCCTTTATATTTGTATTAGTTGAAGATACTTTAACACCATCTGTAACATCTATTCCTTTTTCTTTCGCACTATTATATAAAATATCCACAGCTTCTTCTATACTTTTATTTTGAATTCCTATGTCGTTAAAAACACTTAAACAATCTTCATTTAGACAAGACTGATTTATTATGACATCGCCTTTTACCTCTAATACTATTTTAGGATTTATTTCTATAAACACATAAGAAATTTCATTTTCTTTTACGCTATTGATTTCTTCTATTATTTTGTTGGTACTATAATTTCTGATTTGGACTCTAGCCAAATAAAATAAGCCAAATAAAACAATTAACAATATAAATATCAAAAATATTTTAAAGATAATATTTAATCTTTTTTTAAACTCAATAGCATATACTTTATATTGCTTATTTTCTAAATTATTTAAATATAAATATTTAGTTTTTTTAGCTAAAATATTTTTTAATTCATCTAAATTATTAGCTTCATAAGTTTTTATTACTTTCCTTTTCTTATCCTTAGTACCAGAAGAGACTAAAACTTTATCTTTTGCATTGATATTTTCGATAATATTATCATATGATGCGTATATAAACCTTCTTTTTTTCTTAAAAATTTTAAAAGTTTGCTCATCCAATATAATTTTTCTCATAACTCCCACCACTTTATTTTATATTATTCACCCAAATTATACCATATATTTTATGAATAAGTATATTTTAAGTTAATAATTAGAATATTCTTTTTTTGTTAGTTCTTTTTTATCTACAATTTGGTCTCCTATTATTTTAAAGATATAATATTTACCATCCATTGTTTCACCTTTAAATAGACAATTATCAATATTAAAAACTAAACACCATATTTTTTCTTCACCAATTACCTTTTCTTCATTGTTTATAATTGTTCCATAACTTAGATTTTCAGGGTCATCACTTATAATAAATAAATTGCGAGTAATAATTTCGATATTTTTATATTTATTTGGTTCGATAATCATTTTTTTTAGTTCAAAATCATAAACGCCAGAAAAATAAGTTTCATCAACATAAAAACCTCTTTTATCTATACCTTTAAAGACGACTAATTGATTATTCTCTATTGCATAATCGACATCAGTTAATTCGTCTAAAATAAGCTGATTATTATTAATATCAAGCACTTTAGAAGTTTGTTTATATTCCAGTTCGTCTATTATAGTACGCGCCACAAAAATATCACCACTTATATTATCGTCATCATCCCAAGAAATATTTAAACATTCCAACTCGTCATACATACAAGGAATATATTCTTTTTCATTTATATCGATTATTCCCCAATTTTCTTTTTCTGTCCAATATTTTCCTTTATTATGCTCTAATTGAGTTGGGTAATTGTCCCATTTTTCGCTTTGATGCCACATCTTACCTTTACAAACTAAAAATTTATCGCCATATTTTTCCATAGGAAACAAAAATTTAGGTTCAATAATTACTTCCCAATTTTTGTCAACAACTCCATAGCATCCTTGATAACCATGCAAATCATGGTGAAAAGCTAAAGGTATATTATCTGGATCAACTGTTGAAACTAAGAAATGTTCATCGTCCAACTTATCTATTAAAGGATATTTTTCAACAATCTTTTTATATTGATTAATTGAATAATTATTAAGCAAGCTAATTTCATCATCACTTTTTAATGATAAATCTTCTATCCAATAACATTTTAAACATTGATTAAGATTATCTTCCCTACTATGAATAAATAAACAACCACATATTTGACATCCCATATTATCACTCCTAAATTAATTATATCATGATTAATAAAGTTTAACAGTAATTGATAAAAACTAGTTAATCTTAACTAAATAGTCCTAAACTTTTTTGTGATTATTTCAATCGAAATTAATTAAAAATAAAAATATAGTTGAAAGAATCCATAAAGCTTCCCAATTCTAAATTGAGTATTTCATAAATATTAATTTCTTATAAAATTGGAATTTAGGGGTTAATAAATTTATTAAAATTTATATATTTTTGCACTTAAAATTTTAACTAAAAGTTTAACTATTTTCTATATTTTTAATAAAAACCGGTTCTCTTGATAACTGTTCTTCATCATCTACTATAACTAAATTTATTTGATTACAATTATGAGTTTTTGAATCATATATATTAGTTAATGAAATAGTTAAATAAACTTTTTGCTTATACCAGTTTTTTAATAAATCTTGATAATATACAACTATTTCTATTTTATATGTTCCATTTGCCACATTCATTATAATAAACTCTTTCTTTTTCTTCTGATTTTTTTCTATATTGCTCTGATTACATAATTCTAAATATTCTTTTTTGTCTAATAAATCCGATTTAACTTCTAAATATACTTTTCTAACTGTATTTAAGCCAATATTCTCTATTTCCATGGTAAAATCTATTGACTTATTATTATTATCGTCTTGATTAGAGAATATCCATTTTTGATTTTCACCAAAAATATCATCTTCAAGTCTTTCATAAGTAAAATTATATTGTAAAAATGGAAGATTCTGTATCCTTTGTGCTTCATTATTTAATTTCAAATTATCATTATACGTTTCATTCATTTGTTTAAAAGTAACAAATATTAAAAATACAGCACTAAATAATGTTGAAATTATTGTTGCTGAATAATTAGTTAATATATCAACCCAATTAGATGAAATAATATTTTCAGTATAACCAAATCTAGATGGAATATTATATCTATCTAAATAATAAACAAATAAAGGAAACATAATTGCAACCGATAGCATAATATATAATACTTTTTCAAAATCACTTTTTGAATCTTTATATCCTTTAATAAATAATTTAACAGAAAATATAAATATAATAACTGTTAGTATAATTTGTATAATTTTTGAAAACATTTTATTTCCCTCCTGAAAAGTTGTTATTTTAATATAAAAGCAACATTTATAAAATCGTGTTGTTTATCTTTTTTTGTATTAATTATATTATTGCATAATGATTTAGATATAGTTAGAATTTCCTATTGATAGATAGTAGTACTAATATACCTTTAGTAGTAACATTAAAATAATATATTATAAATATTATTGAACTATAAAACATTAAATTAAATAAAAATGTAATTGAATATAATTCTGATATTTTATTATAACCGAATCAAACATTTCCTGAACAAAAAAATTATATGATCATAAAAAACATGAAATAGCAGGACCTAAAAAATAAATATGACCTAATCCTTTAAGGCAATAAATATCTTTTTTTATTGTATATCTTTTATAATTCCTTCAATCAAATCATAACATTCTTTTAAATATATATCATAATCTAATGGAATTCCTTTATAATCTTTAATTTTTTCTAACTCATATTTTTTATCTTTTTTATAGTCAAAAATATTGTATATTTCACTCGCCAATATTTTTTTCTTTTCATCAGATATTAAAATAATACTACTTTTATCTACAAAAAGAACTACTTGCTTTGGTTCAACATATTCAACTTTTATTTTTATTTTCATACAATCTAAACCTCTTTTCTACTATTTCTATTCCGCCATCCATATTATTAGCAACTTCATTAATCATAGTATATGACTCGCAAGCAAATTCTAAACAGCCATTCTTAACATCTAAATTATTTTTATAATCTTTATTCAATAAAATTACATTATCAACATCTAGATTAACTACTAACACTGGATTATGTGTAACAATTATTATTTGCTTCTTGTCTCTATTTTCATTGATATATTTAGTTAATTCATCCGATATAATTTTATTACTAATATCATCTTCAGGTTGATCAATTAATATTACATTTTTTTCTTCATCATTATGCTTTAATTTGAAATCATAAAATACTATCGCTATTTCTCCCGGAGTTTTGCCCATCGATTGTTTTGTCGACACCTTTTCGATATAGGTTTCTTCAAGAGAGCATTCATGAATAAAATTATCCACTTTTTTATACCAATTGTTTATATCCTCATATTTTGATATTCCATTTAGGGCTAAAACTAAATCTTCTTTAGAATTTATTTTTTTTGCTTTTTCTTCATCATAACCTTTTGTAAATAATTCTATATAAAAATTGTCTTTTTCATAAACTTCATTATAACCAGTTACTTTATTGAATGAATATCCATTATTTATTTTCTTTGAAAAACCTTTTATAGGTTTTGGAAATTCCGGAAAAACAACATCTTTATTCTGTAATTTAATTAGTGTGGTAAACGCTTTAATAAATTTTTGTTTATTCTTCTTATATTCCACAAATTCTTTTTCTTTATCAGTTTCATTACTGCTCATATTGCTATTAAATACTTCACACCTACCTATAATACTATTCTTAATTAAAATTTCTTGATTAATTTTGTCACTCTTTTTAGTATATTCAACTATCAATTTTTTCAATTGAGTAATAATATTAGTCAATCCTTTATTCTTATTATAAAATTTTTTATTATCATTATATTCGTCAAGTAGTGTTTCATATATAGATTGCAAATATTCCACACGCTCTTCAAATTCATTTTCTACTATTGACAAATCATTCTTAATACTGGGAATAACAAATTCATATAGCTCCGACGCAGGTTCGAAAATAATATTTTCTAAATTGTCTTTTAACTCTTCAATTTCAATATTTTTATTTATTGCTTTTATTAATTTAATTGCATAATTATTTATTCTAGTTTTAAATGTTTGTTTCGTAGTTATATCCTTATATTTATTTTCATGAGAAGAACTAAAGAGTTTGCCTGTTCTTACATCATCTATAATTTGATTTTGTTTTATATATTCTTTACTTGGATTTCCTGATTCAATTACTTCGATTTCATTTAATTTTTTAATTACCTTATATTCATTTTTTAATTTACTATCCGTTAAAATATCCATTAGCATTGTTTTACCCGAACCGTTGTCACCAATTATAGCATTAATCCCATTACTCAAAGGGTATTCTTTATCTTTGATTTTTATTTTATTAATATAATTAACATTTGTATTTTTTAATCTATTGAATCTAGTATCCATACTTGTGAAAGAAAACACAAGTCCTTTAAAAGTTGGAAGAGCTTTTATTTTACTTACATAGCCTTTGAAACCATTTTTATCATCTTTTTGCGGGTAATATTCCCATTGATGACAGTCACTTCCAATTATAGAGGCAACATTTTTATTAACTTTTTTTAGACTATTAATAATCATCCCTTGAACACTAGGTCTTTGATATTCTAAAGCATTTATGTACCCTGTTTCAATAAATTCGTATATATTGTCTACAGAATTTGATAAACTTCTCTTACCACCGCTTGCATTATCAAAATGTTTGTGTTGATGAGCAATCAACAACGTACTTAAATTTATTTTTTTTAAAATGTCTTCAAATTCATCTTTTGTATAATATTCAGTTGGTTTAGTTAATAATTTTTTGTTTAAAACGGTATTTATATTTGATAATTTATTTAGTTTAGAATCATCAAATATACAAATAATGTGACAAGCTTCTTTTCCTTCATCAATCTGAACATCAAATTCAATACCAGGTAAAACATTTAAAATGTTTTTATAAGGTTCTTTTCCTATCAAAGTTTTTACTTTATTATACAAATTTATATCAAATCTATTATGATCCGTAATCGCAAATAAATTAATGTTATTTTCATTTAGTTTTTTTAACAATACATCTATATTATCTATTGTCGAATTATTTAAATAACCTTCTTCTTCTTTATATTCACTTTGAATAGAGTGAATATGTAAGTCTATATTTATAATTTCATTTAACAACTCAACCACTTCCTTTACTACTGAAAAACGCCAATACAAAGACTTAAAAATATCAAGCCTGTACTAGCGCCCTATTTTTATTAATTTTAAAAATATAATTTTTTTATTCTTTCTAATGCTTCCAATATATAATTACAACTTTTCTGATATTGATCATACACAATTTCAAAACCGTGTTCATCATCACAAACAAAATTCCAATAATTTTTACCAATTAACAACTCGTCTTCTGCAAAAAATTGCTTAACTCTCTCTTGTCTCCACTCGTTTTCTTCACCGTCTTTGTTATATGCTGTTGCAAAAAATATTTTAACACTTTCATCTGTTCCTACTAACTCATTCTTTAATATAAAATATTCCTTAAGAAGTTCCATTTTTTCGCTTTTGGCTTTCTTATTATCTAAGTCTCCTCCAGCCTTTAATTCAATAATATAATGTTCTTTTGTTTTTGAATTGTAAAAGTGATTATCTGTTACATGACTTTTTACATAACTAGAAGTATTACTAGGGATAAATGCATCAAAATTTGAATAATCGCTTATTTCTGGAATTTTAGCATGCTTTTCATAATCAGCCATTATATAATCAATATGTTGCGTTTGTTGTGGAAGTAAAAAAGATGATATTTTCTCGGTTATTACATCAAACGAAACGCTTGCCACATCATTAGCCAATGCTTCTAAAACATTGCCAAAGCTAGAATCAAATGACCTACAAAAAGCAGAGTTGAAAATAAATTCATCACCTAATGGTTTAATAAAAACATTTTTCTTTTTTGAATTAATTACTCCATTTGGATCATGCAATTCTTTTATATATCTAGTCTCTAAATTCTTTGCAAATTCTTTTATTCTGTTATCAACCGCTTCTCTAATTTTTTCTTCTTTAATTTGTTCCATTTTCATCACCTTCTAAACTATAGTTTGTAATCAACAAATGTTCAACATCTTTGTCATTTCTATTCATAAAACTTACTAAATATCTTTTATCAAACTTTTTTATATAAAAACCATTATCTTTATACAAATTATATATAAAGGCTGTATTTTTAATTATTAACATAAATTTTGCCTTTGTATGTTTCAAATAATTAGCTAACCTTACTTGATCATTTTTATCAAAGTCATTTTGTGCATATGTAGAAAAT
>JAGHHZ010000017.1 GCA_017887425.1 Bacilli bacterium | reverse complement strand
GCACCACTAGCTCCAGTAGGTCCAGTAGCCCCAGTCGCACCACTAGGTCCGGTAGGCCCGGTAGCTCCAGTAGCACCGCTAGCTCCAGTAGGCCCGGTCGCTCCAGTTGCTCCACTAGGTCCAGTAGCTCCAGTAGCACCGCTAGGTCCGGTAGGTCCAGTAGCCCCAGTCGCACCACTAGGTCCGGTAGGCCCAGTCGCCCCAGTCGCACCGCTAGCTCCAGTAGGTCCGGTCGCACCAACAGGGATAGTTAGATTTAAAAAGAAATTTGGAGAGATACCTGTTATTGAAGCGGCAGCTGGTCCGGTTGTTACAGTTCCGATAGTTAAAGTTGGTGTTACACTAGGTCCGGTAGGTCCAGTAGCCCCAGTTGCACCGCTAGCTCCAGTAGGTCCGGTCGCCCCAGTAGCGCCAGTCGCTCCAGTAGGACCGGTTACTCCAGTTGCTCCAGTAGGCCCAGTGGGACCGGTTGCTCCGGTAGGTCCGGTAGCGCCAGTGGCTCCAGTTGCACCAGTAGCACCTGCAGGTATTGAAAAATCAAGGACTGCATTTGTATTAGTTCCAACATTTGTAACACTTGCCGCACTACCAGGAATGCCAGTTGTTGTTAAACCTATTGCAACAGTAGTAGGCCCAGCTGGTCCGGTTGGACCAGTAGGTCCGGTGGCACCTACACAAGTTACACAAGCTGGTTTACATTTTTGATCTTGTTCGATTTTGCACATAGCATTTTGATATATATCGTTAATAGTAATCACCTCATTTCTATATATAGAATATGTTATTATTAAAGAAAATTGAATATTATAGTCTAAATATATATAAATAATTTATTTTTTCTTGACCAAGTTGAAAGTTGAATGTTAAAATTGAATTGGTGAAGATAATGGTCGCAGAAGTTTTAGTCGAAATAGAAAAACTGGATAAAACTTTTACATATTTAATTCCTTCTAATTTAAATATTCAAATCGGAATTCGGGTTTTAGTTCCATTTGGAAGACAAAAATTAGAAGGTTTTGTCGTGGCTATTAAAGATGAGATTCCGAGTGAATATAAGTTAAAAGAAATTATAGAAGTAATTGATGATAATCCTATTTTGAACAATGAATTATTGAAATTAGGTAAATATCTTAGTAAAAAAACATTATGTACTTTAACTAGTGCTTATCAAACGATGTTACCATCAGCATTAAAAGCTAAAGTGAATACTAAAATAAATAAAAAAACAGTTTTATATATAAAAAAAATAAAAGAGTATACTCCGGTAACGGAAAAAGAAGAAATTATTTTAAATTTATTAAGTAATAAAGATATTTCTTTAAAAGAAGCTAATAGTATTTCTTCTTATGTAGTAAATAAGTTAATCGATAAAGGAATAATTGAAAAATATGAAAAAGAAGTATATCGTTTAGAAGAAGATATAGAAAAACAAGATGAAGGAAAAAAATTAACAGAAGAACAAAAAATGGTGATTTCTAAAATAAATTTAAATAGTTTTAAACCTTATTTATTGCATGGAGTGACAGGATCAGGTAAAACAGAAGTTTATATGCAATTAATTAAAAAAGTAATAAACAAAAATAAGCAAGCTTTAGTATTAGTGCCGGAAATTAGTTTAACGCCACAATTAGTGGAAACATTTAAAAAAAGATTCGGTAATGATATTGCAATATTACATAGTCATTTAAGCAAAGGGGAAAAATATGATGAATGGCGAAGAATTGTTAGAAAAGAAGTAAATATTGTAATAGGTGCAAGGAGTGCAGTTTTTGCTCCTTTAACTAATGTTGGTATTATTATTATTGATGAAGAACATTCAAATACTTATAAACAAGAAAATAATCCACGCTATAATGCTATTGATATCGGTTTATATCGAGCTAAATTTTATAACTGTCCGATTGTTTTAGGTAGTGCAACACCATCAATCGAAAGTTATACAAGGGCTAAAACTAATATATACGAATTATTAGAAATGAAAAATAGGGTTAATAATAATTTGCCGAAAGTTACTTTAGTTGATATGAAAGAGGAAATAAGGAAAAAAAATAATATTTTCTCGCAACTTTTAAAAGATAAAATAAATGAAAAATTAAATAACAATGAGCAAGTGATTATATTATTAAATCGAAGAGGATATACAACTATTACAACTTGTAATAACTGTGGATTTACGCATAAATGTCCTAATTGTGATATTCCATTAACTTATCATTTAAAATCTAAAAAAATGGTTTGCCATTACTGCAACTATGAAACTAATAAATTATTTAAATGTCCTAATTGTGGTAGTACTGATATCAAAGAAAGAGGCATGGGAACAGAAAAATTAGAGGAAGAAATAACAAAAGAATTTAGTAAAGCTAAAGTAGTTAGAATGGATGTCGATACAACAAGAACGAAACAAGCTCATAAAAAAATAATAACTGATTTTGAAAACGAAAAATATAATATTTTAATTGGTACCCAAATGATTGCTAAAGGTTTAGATTTTCCTAAAGTTACTTTAGTTGGTGTTATTAATGGTGATGCAACTTTAAATATTCCTGATTTTAGAAGTGGCGAAAGAACATTTCAGTTATTAAATCAAGTGGCGGGAAGAGCTGGAAGAAGTAGTTTGTTAGGTGAGGTTATTATTCAAGGATTTAATACTGATCATTATAGCTTGATTTGTGCAAAAAATCATGATTACTTAAGTTTTTATAACGAAGAAATGAAGATTAGAAAAATATTAAAATATCCTCCTTTTTATAATTTATGTTTAATTAAAATTCAAGGGATTAATGCTACTAAATGCGAAGAAGAAAGTAATAAAATAATAACATATTTAAGAAATAATTTGAAAGATGAAATTATCTTAGGCCCAACGACAGCAATGATACCAAAAGTAAACAATATTTATCATTATCAAATAATTATTAAATATAAAGACACTAAGAAAATTTATCAATATTTAAAATTTATTAATGACAAATATGCTAACAATAAAATAACTGTTGGAATAGATTTTAATCCTAACAAAATATAGTAAAGTAATTGTGGAAATTAGCGGTAATTCAAATAAAAATTATCAAAATGTGTTATAATAATATTGTGGTGATATAAATGTGGTTTTTAATCGTAATTATAATAATTATAATAGTTTGTTATTCATATGTAACTCGTAATAGTCTAATTTATTTAAATCAAAAAACTGATAAAGAATTTTTAGAGTTAGATATGTTTTTTAAAAGAAGAATAAGTCTTTTACCTAATGTAATAAATATTTTTAACAGTTACAATTTAGAAAAGGATACGTTAAATAAAATAACTTTTTTACTTAAGAATAATTATGATAATTTAACTGTTAAAGATAAAATCGATTTAAATATGCAGTTAAATGATTTGATTGATAGATTGTGGGAAATAGCTGATACGAATATAATCTTAAAACAAAATCCGGTTTTTTTAAATGTTATTAAACAGTTTAACTTATCGGAAGAAGAGATAGTAGCTAATAAAAAATCTTATAATGATTTTGTTCGTAAGTATAATAGAAAGGTTAATCGTTTTCCCAGTAAAATCATTGCTATGTTTTTAAAACTAAGTCCTAAATATTCGTATAATGTCGATGAGGGGACAAGAAGAGTTATTAAAACTGATTCGCCTTATCATGAAGTTATTAAATTGGAAGATAAGAAAAAAGAAGAAGATGATGAGTTTTTTTAGATAAGTTGACAAAACTTGTCTTTTTTTGATAATAAAAATAGACTTTTTTTTGGTAATTTGATACAATAAAAGAAGGTGATAGTTATGGATTATTCAAATATTAATGTTGAAAAAGAATTAGAAATCGTTTTTATGGGAACTCCGGAATTTGCTGTTCCAGTTTTACAAGGTTTAATTGATAATTATAAAATTAGAGCGGTTGTAACTCAACCAGATCGTCCTGGTAATCATGGACAAATTAATGTTTCACCAATTAAGAAATTAGCTAGTGAACATGCTATTTTGGTTCTACAACCAGAACACATTAAAGAAGAATATCAAGAAATTGTAAATTTAAATCCGGATTTAATTATTACATGTGCCTATGGTCAAATTATTCCAAGACAATTATTAGAGGCTCCACGTTTAGGATGTATTAATGTTCACGCCTCACTGCTACCTAAGTTAAGAGGCGGTGCACCAATTCATAAAGCAATTATTGAAGGACATTCTAAAACAGGTATTACAATTATGTATATGAATACTAAAATGGATGAAGGAGATATTATTACTCAAAGAGAGATTCCAATTTTAGATACTGATACAGCAAGTAGTTTACATGATAAATTAAGTGTTTTAGGTAAAGATTTATTATTAGAAACATTACCAAGTATTATTGATGGTACGAATAGTCGAACACCACAAGATTCTTCTTTAGCTACATATGCTTTTACTTTGAGAAAAGAAGATGAAAAGTTAAATTTTGAAAAAACTAAAAAACAATTATATAACCAAATTAGAGGTTTAAATTCATGGCCAGGAAGTTATTGCGTTTTTGAGGGGAAAATACTTAAAGTATGGGAAGCTTACATTACTGAAAATTATCCGATTGGATTTAACGGTCAAATTACCGCTATTTATAAAGATGGTATTGGTGTAAAAGTAAGTAATGGTGAGATTGTTTTAAAAACAGTTCAGTTAGAAGGTAAAAATAAAATGAATGCGGTTGATTTTTATAATGGTTTAAGAAATAAGGATATCGTAGGAAAAGTATTACAATGAAAGAAACAATTGAATTTATTAAAAATCTTTGGTCTAATAAAAGAACGAGAGCTTTAGCAATTTTAGTTTTATATGGAATATTTTTCATATTTGTCTTTGCTCTTATTAGCAGTGGGGAAAAAGGTCCACGAAAGCAATTGGACGAGCAATTAGATGAATCATTAGAAAATGAAACTACAGAATTTAATTTAGCTGATATAACTAATTATTTTGTTGAAGTAATAGGTGAAGATAATTTTACTTATGATTCGTCAACTAATTTAATTATATATAATAATGAAATTTACTTAGTTGAAGAAAAGCCTGTTGATTTAGCTGATTATGATTTAGAAATATTTAAACCGGTCAATATGGCTAAGTTGTTAGAAGCAAGTGTGTTAGAATCGACCAATCATATTGAAAAGACTAATACATATTTACTTAAAATAAGTGATTTTGAAAGAATTATGTATAACAATGAAATAGTAAATGACAATAATATTGAAATAATTACTTATGAAGATAATTCGAAAATAATTATTGATTTATCTAATTATTATGGTTATTTAGTTAATATAGAATTGAGGGATTAGCAAGTGGATGTAGTAGTAATAATTTTAGTTATTATAGCCATAGCTGTAATGATATTTAAAAAGTTCAGTAGTGTTGTATATTATATTGGAATAGTTGATATTTTTTTAAGAGTTTTGGACTTTATTGCTAATAATATTCCAGTACCAGTTGTAACTAATTTTATAAATAGTTATTTTCCTGATAGTATAACTCATATAATCGAGATGTATTCATCCGGTATTTTTACAACAGTTCTATTATGGGCTTTATGTATAATTTATATTATTTTATTATCTTATTTAATAAGAACTTTTTGGAAGAAAAAGTAACTATTGAAAATTCAATAGTTTTTTTGATGTTTGTTATTTTTAATAGACATTCAAAAATTTGTTTGATATAATAAATATGGTGGTATTATGTATGGATACATTAGAGGAATAGTTAAAGAAATTGAAAGTAATTACATTATTTTAGATAATAATGGAATAGGTTATTTAATATATACACCGAATCCTTATTCTTTTAATTTAGAAGAAGAATATACTGTTTATATTTATCAAAGTGTCAAAGAAGATGAATTAACTTTATATGGGTTCAAATTAAAGGAAGAAAAAGATTTGTTTTTAAAACTGATTGAAGTTAAAGGATTAGGCTGTAAAATGGCTTTACCAATTATTGCAACTGGTTCAATTAATGGAATAGTTGATGCTATCGAAAGAGAAAACATTTTGTATTTAAAAAAATTCCCTAAAATAGGCGATAAAGTTGCTCGTCAAATAATTTTAGATTTAAAGGGAAAACTAAATACAAGCAATGTTGTTAGTAATAATAACAATGATGAGTTAATTGAAGTGTTAAAAGGATTAGGATATAAAACTAATGATATTTTGAAAGTTATAAAACAAGTGAACAACTCTTTACCTTTAGAAGAACAAATTAAAGAAGCTTTAAAGTTATTTTTAAAATGAGAATAGCTATTGATTTTGACGACACTATTGTCGATACAACTAAAAAGGTAAGAGAGTATTTAAATAGATATAATTTAGAAGAATTTGAAGATATTGAAGAAAAAACAAAGTTTTATATTAAACACATTGATGATATTACTAAAGATTTGGAATTAAAGCCTTACGCTAAAGAAGTGTTAAATGAATTAAGCAAAAATAATGAGTTATATATCATAACTGCTAGAAGTGATTATTACTCGAAAAATGTTAAACCTTTAACTAAAGAGTTTATTAAAAATAATAATTTACCAATTAAAGATATTTATTTTGATTGTTTTGAAGAAGGAAAAGCGATTATGTGTGATAAGTTAAATATTGATTTATTTATTGATGATTATATTAACAATTGCTTGGAAGTAAAAAATAGAGGAATAAAAGTTTTATTATTTAATAGTGAATATGAAGGATTAGATAATGTTAATAGTTGGTTAGATGTTTTAAAATATGTAAAGGAGTAGATTTTAATGGATGAAAGAGTAGTTACTAATAAAGAATTACAAGAAGATACTTTTGAAAAATCAATTCGTCCTGATAGTATCGATGAATATATTGGTCAAAGTGAAATAAAAGAAAATTTAATTGTTTTTATTAAGGCTGCTAAATTAAGAGAGGAACCACTTGATCATGTCTTATTATATGGTCCACCTGGATTAGGTAAAACTACTTTAGCTTATATAATAGCTAACGAGTTAGGAACTAATATTAAAACTGCTAGTGGTCCAGCTATCGAAAAAACTGGCGATTTAGCCGCAATTTTATCGACTTTAGAACCCGGTGATGTATTATTTATCGATGAAATTCATCGAATTCCAAGATATATTGAAGAAGTTTTATACTCTGCGATGGAAGATTTTACTTTGGATATAATTGTCGGTAGTGAATCAAGTAGTCGAAGTATTAAAATTGATTTACCCCCTTTTACTTTAGTTGGTGCAACAACAAGAACAGGTGATTTAACTAGTCCCTTAAGAGATAGATTTGGAATTATATCAAAACTAAACTATTATACGGTTGATGAATTAGCACAGATAGCTAAAAGAACAAGTCGAGTTTTAAACACCCCAATTGAAGATGATGCGGCAATTGAACTTGCTAAAAGAAGCAGAGGAACACCAAGAATTACTAATAGATTATTTAAACGAGTCAGAGATTTTGCTATAGTTATGGGTAATGGAGTTATCGATAAAGAAATAACGACTATGGCTTTAGAAAAATTAAAAGTTGATGAATTAGGCTTAGATGAGACTGATTACAATTTATTAAAAGCAATTATTGAAAAATTTAATGGTGGTCCGGTTGGAATTGATGCTATCGCCTCTAGTATTGGTGAGGAGCAAACTACTATTGAAGATGTTTATGAACCTTATTTATTACAAAATGGTTTTTTAAAACGAACTAGTCGTGGACGAATTGTCACTGATAAAGCATATGAACATTTAAAAATAAGTCATCAGAATAAATTGGATATAGGAGAGTAGTTATGAAAAAAATAAAATATTTTGTTTTTGTATTATTTGTTTTTTTGGTAAGTGGTTGTGCCGAAGTAGAATTACCACCAGAAGGTTCTGAATGTTCTTGGTATATAAATGATACTTATGATAATGCTAATTGGCTATATTCGTCTATGGCAAACATGCTTGAGCTAGATGAAAATCCTAGTGTCAATTTTTGGTATAATGGCACTTCTGATTATGGAGTTAACTTCACTGGATTAAAAGATGACGTTGAAGTTACAATTTATGATAATATTAAGAGTGATGGTGTATATGAAGTAACTGTATGTGGTGATAACGCGACATGTACAAGATTATCATTTAAATTTAATTCTGATAATATTAAGCAAAGTTCAGGCGGTGGAAACTGTCCTTATCCAACTTTGTACTATCGTCCAAGTGATGCTACAGAAGCGATACCAACTTATTATTTTTCGACAGGTTACTCTTCTAATGATCAAGGATTTATTAATATTTATAATTCAAAAGATAATTCCGGTTCAGATAATCCAAGTAAACCAGTTGGTGAGGAAGAAAATTGGTGTAGTACTTTTTATCGTATTGAAGATCAGACGTTTAGTAATGATACTAATTTAATTTTATATTTTTGGGAAAATGAAGATGGATTAGTTTATGCAATTGATAAAATCGATTCAGATATAGAGTTAACTGATGACAATGTAGCTGACTATTCTGAATTCAATACAAATTACAATTGGCAAAGTGTTAAAGATAAATTAACTTATTATGATGAAATTAATAGTACTACTTTCACTTTAACAGAATTTAGTAATATGGATACAATGATTACGGAAGATTATGATGGAAAATTAATTTGCCCTAAAGGATATATTCAGCAGTCAACTTCTGGTGCTACAACTGGCGAATATGATGGTGAAGAAATTGTTGTAATAAATGGTGAAGAATTTAGAAAACGTGTTCAAGCTTTAGAACCTTATATGCGAGAACTAGCTGAGTATAAAAATATTAGTATTATTGGTAAATTACCGATTAAAATCAATGGTACGAATACTAACTTTGCTTGGTTTGGTGTAAGTAGTAGTTTATCTGGTATTGAAGATATTCAATTAGAATATTTAACCGAACAAAAAATAAGCGATGTAATTAGTTATTGTAATGCGTTTTATGACGATGCAGACAAAAATCAAAATAAGCAAAATTTTGATTTAAGAATGGATGAGTGTATTAGTTTTAATGAAATGTTAAATGAAGCAGCTGGATTAGGACTTATTAGAAATTTGAGTAGTGACTGTGATATTTTGACCAATGATTTAATTGATAAATTGATTTGGTTTCTAGATATTATTAAAGTGGCCGGTCCTATTTTAGCTATCGGTCTAGGTACTTTAGATTTTATTAAAACGGTGGCTAGTGGCGATGCTGATAAAGAAATGAAAACGACATTTAAAAGATTTGGTATTAGATTGATTGCAGCTGCATTATTGTTTTTAGTGCCATTTATGTTAGCTTTCTTGATGGATTTATTTTTAGGTAATCAATCTGCCTATAATTCTGATAATCCATTCTGTGGAGTAGTTGAGTGGAGTGATTATAATGAAAACTGATGATTTTGATTTTGAACTACCTAATGAATTAATTGCACAGACCCCTTTAGAGAAAAGGGATGCTTCTAAATTATTGGTTTTGGATAAAGAAACAGGAGAAATAGAGCATAAACATTTTACTGATATTATTGATTATTTAGAAAAAGGTGATGTTTTAGTTATCAATGATACTAAAGTAATTCCTGCTAGATTGTTTGGTATAAAAGAGGAGACTAAGGCAGTTATTGAAATATTAATGTTAAAAGACGTTGGTAATAATAATTGGGAATGTTTAGCTAAACCAGCTAAGAGAATAAAAATAGGTACTATTGTTAAATTTAGTGATAAATTAAGCGCTAAATGCATTGATGTTAAAGAAGAAGGTATTAGAATTTTTGAATTTATCTATGATGGAATATTATTTGAAATTTTAGATGAATTAGGAACAATGCCATTACCTCCTTATATTCATGAAAAATTAAAAGATAAAAATCGTTATCAAACTATATATGCGAAAAATGAAGGTAGTGCAGCTGCCCCAACTGCTGGATTGCATTTTACTACTGAATTACTAAATAAAATAAAAGAAAAAGGAGTTATAATTGCTCCAATTACTTTACATGTCGGTTTAGGAACATTTCGACCAGTTAATGTTACTGATGTGACTAAACATAAAATGCATAGTGAATTTTACATGATGAGTAAAGAAACTGCCGAAATATTAAATAATCATACTAAAAGGATTATTGCGGTTGGAACTACTTCAGTTAGAACTTTAGAAACTATTATGAATTTATATGGCAAATTTAAAGAGTGTAGTGGATGGACGGATATTTTCATTTATCCTAGTTATCAATTTAAGGCTGTAGATTGTTTGATTACTAATTTTCATTTACCTAAGTCAACTTTGATTATGTTAGTTAGTGCTTTTGCTACTAAAGAGTATATTATGAATGCTTATCAAGAGGCTATTGATAATAAATATCGTTTTTTCAGTTTTGGTGATAGTATGTTTATTAAAAAAAATAATACAACAAAATTGTAAATTTATTGTTAAAATAATTAATTTATAGTATAATTACTAATAGGGAATATCAGTTGTTGAGTGTCTACCAAATCTCTTAAAGAGAGGAGGTTTGATAATAATGAAGAAAAGAAACTTTGCAGTCAAAGTTCTTCGATACATTGCTATCATTTTATTTCTCCTTATCATTATGATAGTAGTAATAAAAAAATGACACTTAATTCTACATTGAATTAAATGTCGATCTAATTAATTTTGGGTAGACATTCAACATTGCAAAACTGAATGTTCCCTTTTTTTATTATATGCAAGTTTCCTTGACAAATACATCATAACACATTTTTATTTATCTGTCAAAGTTTTTTCAATCAATATTTTATTATTTTTCAGTCTTTCATCATTAGGAGACATTTCAACTGCTTTTATAATATTTTCTAAAGATAGATCATATTTTTCTAAATTAAAATAAGCGATGGATAATAAATCATAAATAGTATAATCCCAACTGAATGTTTCATTGATATAACTTTTAGCGTGTTTTTCAATTTTTAAAGCGTCGTTACAGTATTTAATAACATTGTTCCAATCATTTAATTGATAATATAATAAAGCTGATTCGACATAAGGATCTCTTAAGTAAGGTGCTTCATTAATTGCTTTATTTAACCACATTTTAGCTTCTTCAAAACGATTTAAATTTTTATAGCAACGAGCGATAAATCGCATTGATGCACATCGTTCATCTTTCCAAGTGGCTGTAGGAAGATTCAAGTGTCTTATTAACATGTCAATAGCTTCGTTCCATTTTTGATAATACATGTATTCTCTTCCTAAATAATGCGTGTTACGATCGTTATTTGGATCTTCTTGGACAGCTAATTCTAGCAAAGGTAAGTAGCTAGAACGTGATTTAGTATTATCGGGATAATGTTTAATTGTTAATTCTTCACAAGTTAAAAACATTTCGTTACCATCATATTTTAAAATTTCATGAACGGGATTAACCCATTTATAATTTTTTCGACTATGAATTTTATCACTTAAAAAATTAACAGCCGGATTTCCATATTCATCAAAACTCCAAATATAGTTATATCTTAATCTTGTGGTATCTTCTTTCCAGTTATTGATAATTAATTCTTTCCAACCTTTAACCAAAACTTCATCTAAATCTAAACAAACACAAACATCATAATCTTTGGGAACTAAATCTAACGATAAATTCCTAGCAACATCAAAACGCCAAGGATTAATTATTTTTTGTTCAACAACAATACCATGACTTTTTAGTTTGTTAACTGTATCATCGGTAGAACCGGTATCAAGTACGTAAATTCCATCGGCATCTTTAGCTGATTCATAAAACCGGTCGACAAATTTTTCTTCATTTTTACAAATTGCATATACACAAATTTTCAAATTAAATCACCACTTAATTATATGACATAATAAGTAATAATTGACTATTATAGCCCTTTTGTTTATAATATTTTAAGAGGTGACTTATGGTTATAGTTATATTAGGTCCAACAGCAGTCGGTAAAACAAAGATGAGTGTGGAGTTAGCTAAAAGATTAAACGGAGAAGTTATAAATGTTGACAGTACACAAATATATAAAAACTTAGATATTGCAACAGCAAAAATAACAGAAGAAGAAAAAGAAAATATTCCTCATCATTTGTTTGATATTAAAGATATTGATGAAAATTATACGGTTTATGATTATCAAAAAGATTGCCGTAAAACAATTAATGATATTATTAAAAGAGGTAAAACGCCAATTTTAGTAGGTGGCACTGGTTTATATATTAAAGCTGCTTTATATGATTATAAGTTTGAAGGGGAAAATAGTGATAATCAATTTGAGGAATTAAGTAATGAAGAAATATATAATAAATTAAAACAAATTGACGATAATATTGATATTCATGTTAATAATCGTAAAAGATTAATTAGAGCTTTAAATTATTGCTTGAATAATAACAAAAAATTTAGTGATAAAGAAAAAACAGATAAATTGTTATATGATACAATTTTTATTGGTTTAACTACTGGACGTGATATATTATATGAACGAATTAATAAAAGAGTAGATGAAATGGTTAATAATGGTTTATTAGACGAGGCAAAAGAAATATATGATTCTAAT
Source organism: Bacilli bacterium (assembly GCA_017887425.1). Lineage (GTDB taxonomy): Bacteria > Bacillota_I > Bacilli_A > RF39 > UBA660 > Faecisoma. The sequence goes on along the minus strand of JAGHHZ010000017.1, from coordinate 54,077 downwards.
ATTCGTTCTAAAGCAGTTATGACACCAATCGGTTATAAAGAGTTATTTCCTTACTTTGAAGGAAGAAAAGATTTAAATGATTGTTTAGAAGAAATTAAACATAATAGCCGAAAGTACGCAAAAAGACAATATACTTGGTTTAATAATCAAATGGATGTAATTTGGTTTAATGTGGATTTTGATGACTTTGATAAGACTATTAATGAAGTCTATAATTATATAAAAAATTCTTTGAAAAGATTTTAAAGAATTTTTTTAAATAAATTGTCATGTAAAATAAGTATAATGATTTGGTATAAGTTAAAATTAATTATAGGTATATTAAGAGTTAAGTTAAGCACAATAAAATTAGGAGTTGATAAGTTATGTTGAAAAAAGGCTTTACATTAATTGAATTACTAGCAGTAATTATTATTCTAGCGATTATAGCATTAATAGCTACGCCAATCATATTAAATGTGGTTGAGGATGCTCGTATATCAGCAGGTAAATCAGAAGCCCAAATGATATATAGCGGAATAAATAATTATTGTGCATCATCAATGATGGAACAAGAGTTAAATGGCAAAGTTGATATATGTGCCGATGGGGTAACAACTGAAGAAGTATCGCAAATGGTCAACTTAGGAAATGCTAATATATTAGATGTGTCATATAATGGAAGTAGTGTGACATATTTAAAAGTGGAAAGTAATACTCATATATATACATTATGTAGTGATGGTTCGTTCGCTATAGATAATGAGAAATGTGAAACTTTAACATATCAAAGCCATTATGTTAATTATGGTGGATTATATAATGATAGCTTTCAACATGTGATTAGTACATCTGATGGAAATTATGTAGCATTGGGTACGAGTGATTCTCCTGAAATAAATGGCCTGTCTAACTATAATCAAGAAGATATTTCTACTGATGTTGTTATTGTAAAATTTGATAAAAATGGTCAAATTATTTGGGAACGTAAATTTGGGGGGACATTAACAGATTTTGCGGATACAATTATTGAAGCAGAAGAAAATGGTAAAAAATATTATATAGTAAGTTGTTGGTCTAATTCTACTGACTATGATATGAGTAGACCTACTGACGAAAAAAATGAGTATAGATTATCGTTGTTAAAGTATGATGAAAATGGTAACCTTGTGTTAAAAAAAATATTTATTGATGACTATTCACGTGTTCTTGATATAAAGAAAATTGATGGTGGGTATATTGCTGTTGGATGGTATGTATACTATAAAGAAAACGGAGAAATATATTCTAGTAGCAAGAATAAAGATATCTATGGATATAATGAAGGCTTAATAATGAAATTGGATGAACAATTTAATGTTATTTGGAGTAATTTTTTTGGTGGAACTAAACCAGATGAATTTAATAGTATAATATTTGATAACGATAAATATATAGTTGTTGGTAGTACTCAGTCGATTGATTACGATATCGCTGATATATCAAAAGGAAATACGAACTGGGTTTATGATTCAATTATAGTGTCATATGATGAAAATGGTAATCTAATACGTAAGTCTGCTTTTGGAAGTAGTCAAAATGACAGTTTTAATGATGTTGTAAAAAAAGATAATGAATATTTTGTAGTTGGTTATTCACAAAAAAATGATATAGATCTAATTAATGATTCTAATAGTGGTGGTATTATTGTAAAATATGATAAAAATTTAAACTATATTACACATAAAGTTATAGGCGCTAATAGTTCTGATAATATTAGAGATATAATTTTAGATGATGGAAATATAATTGTTTTGTCAAATTTAATTAATGATAATCAATATGTTGATAGTGGTATTACTGTTTTAGATAAAAATTTGAATGTATTAAGAGAGACTAGATTTGATGGTGGGAATACAGATGTATTTTATAGCATAGATAAAGCTTCAAGTGGGTATATAGTTTCAGGATATACTTATTCTAAAGGGAGTTCTATAAATGATTATATAGATCCATATTCTAAAGGAAATGGTGACGCTATTTTAATTAAGTATGATAAAAGTTTAAATATTGATAAATCATTTAATAGAACAATAAGTGAAATTTTAATACCTAAAGAAGTTGTTAAAGATTATGGAACAGGCATTCCAAGTTATGAAAATATGGACAATTTAAAGCTGTATACAACAAATAATCCAAGTGAAGATATAGGAAATTGGTGTAGTACAGAGCATGTTTTATATGGAGAAAAGGATAATTATAAATTTGTATATTGTTTAAAGCCTTTCAATAGGTATGATCAAATTAATGTCATAAAGTATAATAATGGAAGCGGAGTAAAATTATTGAATGGCTTGAATGATTATAAATTAAATGAAAATATAGATAAAATTAATTTAAATGACAGTTGGTTTAGATTGTATTTTATGTATAATTATGATATTTCTAATATTAAATTGATTTTTAATAATAATAAATATACTATTCAGGAATGTGTCGATTTAGGATATATTGAGCCATTAGTTATATATGGAAATAATCAAAATGTTAATTCTTCCGCTAATGTTATTAATGATACAGCAAGTGCTATATCTGGCGGAAAATTGTCGGGATTAAAAGGTCTTCCTGCATATGTTTACTATTATTTTAAAACAAAATCATTTGGATTCGAAGGAATTTCATTTCAAAGTGAAGACGAACCTAATGAAATTAATCACTTTACTTTAACTGCATATCGTAATTTTGATATTAGTTTAAGTAAGGCTGAATGAAAATATTATTAAAAATACAGCTACATATTTGTAGTTGTATTTTTATAAATAGGCTTAGTTATTTTAATATCATTACTAACTAAAGCATATATTTTATCAGTTAATAATTGATAATCTAATAATTTATTATAATTAGTTATAAGAGGCAATTTTATCTCTTTTTTTATTTTATTTAAATAATTTTTACCCTTTAAATTAAAACCTAAAATATGAATATATTCAATTTTATAATTATTTTTATATAGACAGCACAATATGTGAACTAAGCATCTTTTAATTTTATTATAAGTGTAATTCTTACATTTAACGAGATTAATTAATTCTTCGATGTTGTTAGCTTTAGTAATATGTTTTTTTAATAAATTACTTAAATTAGAATCGATATCTTGATATTTAGTTAGGTCATCGGTCATAATTTTATATTTTGTGATTTGATAAAAATCATTTAAATTGATATTTTTAATATATTTTAAAGTCTTAGGAGGAACATATTTTTCAATATTTTCATTATTATTAATTAAATTTCTAATACTTGTCGCACTACTTATTTTTCCACTTGTTTCTAAATCATGGTAATGATTAGTTCTTTTTATTGTGATTGGTTTAATTTGACTGTTTAATTTTTTGATTGCTTTAACATAACTAATTCCTAGTAAATCATTAGGAGAATCAATTTTTATATTTAATTTTTTTTGAATTGCTAAAGATAAGCTAGTAGGGTAGTTATAACCTTTTTTAACATATTCACTTATATCAATATTATTATTTATTTGAAAATCAGCTATTTTATTTAAAACTTCTAAATTGTTTGATTCGCTACCAAATACTAAATAATTACATTTTAAATGATTTAAAACAGTTATTGCTCCATAAGCATATATGTCAGCCGATTGAATTGCAAAAGTAGTAGGTAGTTCGACAACTAAATCAACGCCATATTCTAAGGCAAGGAGAGTTTTATCGTATTTTTCGATAACACTAACATCACCTCTATTTAAAAAGTTACCGACAAGCACTAAACAGATTATATCATTTGGAAACATTTCTTTAACTTTTTTAATATGATATAAATGTCCATTGTGAAATGGATTATATTCGCCAATAATACCGATCATAATTAATCACCTGTTATAAATTATAGCATTTTTATTTACATTTTAAAACTTTTTCTGTATAATGGTTGTGGTGATGCGGATGATTATCGATATTACAAGACTAAGAAGTGGTATTGATGAATATGCTGATATTGATATTAACTATTCTTTTTCACAAGAACAGTTAAAAAATACTGGTATTTTAGATTTAAATAATGTTAGTATAAAAGGGAAAATAACTAATAGTTTTGGTAAACTTCATTTGAATGTTAAAATTGAAGGAGTTATGATTTTACCTTGTTCAATCAGTTTAAAGCCAACAAAATATCCATTTTTAAGTCAAATTGATGATGATTTAGATAGTTTGTTGGAAGATTTTGATAAAAATGAGGCAAATACTCTTGATATTTTTCCAATAATATGGGAAAATATATTAATGGAAATTCCCCTTAGAGTTGTAAATGACGACTTATCTGATGTTAAAACAGAGGGTGATGGTTGGAAATTTATAACTGATAAGGAAGAAAGAATCAATCCTGAACTAGAAAAATTAAAAGATTTATTATAAGGAAAGAGGTGTCATAAATGGCTGTACCATTTAGAAAAATTAGTAAAACACGTGGACGCAAAAGAAGAACTCATTATACTATTGAAGCAAGTACTACTGTTAAATGTCCAAAATGCGGTGAAATGATTAAACCACATCGTGTTTGTCCAAATTGTGGAACATACAAAAATAAAGAAGTAATTAAAACTGAAGAATAATAAAAAGTCATTATGGTTTAATGACTTTTTGTTTTTCTTTTTCTAATAAGTTAGTTGTTCTAATCCGTTTATTTTTTAATGTACCACAGAATTCAATTTCTTGGTTTTTTTCACTAATATCTTCTGGTTTACAAGAAGCGTGTTCAGGTAATAAAATAACTATTTCTTCAGCATCATCTACATATGTTTTAAAATGGTTATTTTTTTCGTGTAAAAATTGATCAAAAACAGCTAATTTTATTTCATCATATGAAGCATTTAATTCTTGACTTAATTCATCAGTAGTTGAAAGTAATGCTTTATCAACTTGTTCGTAGTGCATAAAACAGTAAGGAATAATCAATTCTTCTTTTTTAACATCTATCAATTCTTGTAAATGATTCCAAACATATTTATATTCGCCAAAACCACAAACAATATAAACTTTTTTTCTAGCTGGCACTATTTTATCCATAGAATTCACCTCTTTAAGTAGTGATTATAGTATCATAATTTTAAAAATAAGTCAATTTGTATATCTAATTGTTTCATTGGAAATATTAAAGATAATTCCCATCATAATCATGTAACTTAATAGTGATGAACCACCATAACTTATAAAAGGTAAAGTTATACCAGTTATCGGCATCAAGCCGAAAGTCATACCGATATTTTGTAGCTGTTGATATATAAGCATGCCAACAATACCAGCAATGATATATTTGTTAGTTAAGTTGGTATTTTTAATAGCTAACAAGATTAATTTAATATCAAAGATAGTTATTAAACCTAAAAGGAATAGCACTCCAATAAATCCAAAGTTATTAGCATACACAGCAAAAATAAAGTCTGTCTGTGGCTCTGGAAAATAGATTGGAGTATTATTTATTCCCATGCCTAATAAGCCACCGGCACCAATACTAGTCATTCCATTTTCTAACTGATAACCACTACTATTTGACCAATCAAGTAATCGGTCGATTCGTAAAAAGAAATCAGTACCAAAAATATTAATAAATAAATCAGTATTGATAAAATAAATACCTAATATAGTTGCAAGGGAAATAATAATTATAGAAAATAGGATAATAAACCATCTATATCTAATTCCTGATATAAATAACATAATAATAGTAATGAGTAGGTATATTAATACAACACCAGTATCTGGTTGTAAAAAGGTTAAAATACTGGGAATAAAAACAACAATTCCTACTTTAATTAAAAACTTAAATTCTTCTAAGACTGTCGGGTTATTATATTCATCATTAAATTTATGAATCATTGTTCCTAAAGTAATAATTAAAATAATTTTCATAAATTCACTTGGCTGAATCGTACCAATTCCAGGAATACTATACCAACATTTAGCGTTATTAATTGGCTCAGCAAATAATAATAATCCGATTAATGATATTATACCAATAATATAGAAAAACCAGACATTACGATAAATGAAATCATTACCAATAAACATTATAAAATAAGCGATTAAAAAACCAGCTATATACCAAAGAATTTGTTTAAAAACTAAAGTATTATTAGATATTAATATTTCCGCACTATTAATCATAACTAGACTAATAATTATAAATATTAATAGAATTAATAATAACCAAATGTCAATTTTATATTTTGAAATTTTCTTCATTGGTTTTGATTCCTTTCTAATTTTTAACTCATTATTATCTTACACTAATTTTAGAAATTATACAATTAAAATGTTTTCAAAATAAAAAAAATATAGTATAATTAATAAAGGTGATAGAAATGGAACAAATATGGCAATATTTAATAATAATTATTGTCTTAATAATTATAGCAGTAGCTATTGTTAAATCTAAACAAAAAGATTTTAAGTTAGAGGCTAATAAATTGGTTGAGTATTTAGGTGGTAAAGATAATATTATTAAATATGAAACTAATAAATCAAGATTTATTGTGGAATTAAAAGATACTAAAAAAGTTAATAAAGAAGGTATTCAAAAAATAGGAGCACAAGGAATTGTCGAAATAGATAATCAGTTGAAAATAATTTTAGGTGATCAGGCCCAAAAAATAGAAAAATTTATCGATGCATTAAAGTAATTTGATTACTTTTTTTCTTTTCTCGACATAATTCGACAAAGTTTGACAAAATAATATATTATAATTATTAAGAGGTGACTTATGGTGAATGTTTTCCAACAAATTTTATTAAATATCATTCTTTTAGTTTTTCCATTGATTTTTAATTTGTTTTATTGGACTTATAGCAATAATATTGATAAAGAACAAAGCAAAACTTTTTTAGATTTTGCCTTGTTATCAAGTATTTATTTATTGATTACTTTTAATGATCTAGAAAATAATTTAACAATTGTCTTATTATTTAATATTCCCCTTATTTTTGCTTATATAAAAAAAAGAAGTTATATTGGAATAATTATTTCTATTATATTAGTTTATATTTATTATGGTTTGGGTATGAATATATTTCTTTTGATTTTTGAATATATTGTTTATTTCATAATTTATTTATTAACCTATAAAAGAAAAGAGTCATTATTTTTGATTTTGTTTTTTGTGTTTAAGTCGCTTTTTTCTATCTCCACTTATTTTATATATGATGAGAAATTTTATCTTACTAATAGCTTGTTGATGTTAGTTACTTTTATAGTTATTACTTATTTAATTATTTATATGTATAATAAAGGTGAAGATATTATTAAATTACATATGAGTATCAAAGAGTTAGAGAATGATAAACAAATTAGAGATTCTTTATTTAAAATCACTCATGAAATTAAAAATCCCATTGCTGTTTGTAAAAGTTATTTAGATATGTTTGACATTAATAATAAAGAACATATCAAATATATTAATATCTTAAAAGAAGAAAACGAAAAAATATTACTGTTGTTACAAGATTTCTTGGCAATGAATAAAATTAAAATCCAAAAAGAAATATTAGATATCAATATGTTGCTAGAAGATGTCGTCGATCAGTTAACGCCTCTTTTAAAAGGAAAAAATATTAAGTTTGACTATGATATTGCTTTAGATGAAATTTTTATCGAAGGTGATTATAATAGATTAAACCAAGTGTTTATCAATATGATTAAAAACTCAGTTGAAGCTTTAGATAACACTAAAAAACCTAAAATTAGTTTAAATCATAAGATTGATGGGAATAAATTTATTATTTCTATAGAAGATAATGGAAGTGGTATAAATGAAAGTGATATGGAAAGAATAAAAGAGCCTTTTTATACAACTAAAAAAAATGGCACAGGCTTAGGTGTATCTTTATCTTGTGAGATAATATCAGCGCATGATGGAACTTTAGAATATTTTTCTAAAGTAAATGAAGGAACTAAAGTGGTTATATCTTTACCAATTTACGAAGTATTTGATTAATTGTACATTTTTGTACAATTTTTTAATATAAAAAACTATTTAGCTTCTGGATAAATAGTTTTATTGTATATATGATAATTTGTATTCAAGTTTTCTAATTGTTCAGTTGTTATTAGAAGAAAGGTATCTAATCGCATATTAACGCCACTATCGGTAACAGGATCGTCCCATGTTAAGTCTAAATGATACCAATTGTTATCTAAATAGACAAAGTTCCAAATGTGATCAGAACTAGAAATACGATAATTAGGAATATTTAGTCTGTTTAAAAATATCGCCATAACATCCGCATAGCCTCCACATAAAGCTCTACCGAAAAATAATGGACCTAAAGCTTTATGAGATGGATTATCAATGTCATTTAAGTTCGTTTCAAGATAATTAGAATCATAAACTGTATTATCGATAATATAATTATGGAATACTGTTATTTTTTCTTTATCAGACATATCATCGGTAATAATTTCTTTGATTATTTGATCTAGTTTTTGATTAATGGAATTAATATTGTCCTTAGTATAAGATTTTTCAATTCTAATTTCAACTTTATCAAATGAGTTAGTAGAAACATAGACACGACGATATGCATTATATGGGTGAATATAATTACTGATTGTAATTAAGTTTTCTGGTTCGGTTATATCGCTAACATCTTCTTGACATTCTTCATAATGACAATAAAAGTAAAAGTTATCATAGCCATTGTTTAAAGAAGTATATATTATATTTAAAATTTCTTGTCTATTGTCAGCTATGAAATCATCAGTTGTTTTTATATATTCAAAATCATAATCAAGAGCATATTGATTTGGTTCTTCAATATATATTTCTTTAGAAAAAATAATTTTTTCGACGATATATTCTGTAATTGGTTCACGATAAATAAATACTAATATAAATAAAATTACTAGTGGTAATAGTTTTAATAAGTCTCTCATATTTTCACCTATTTTAATTATACCAAAAAATAAAAAAAATAAAACAAAAAAGTAAATGTTTTATTCCATAGCATTTACTTTTTTTGTTAAACGTGATTTATTACGAGCAGCAGTATTTTTCTTAACAGCTCCAGCTTGTGAAGCTTTATCGATTCTTTTGATAGCTATTTTTAAATTGTCAGTTGCTTTTTCTTTATCTTTAGCAATTACAGCTTTTTCAACATTTTTGCAAGCAGTTTTCATACTAGCAGCATAGTTATTGTTATTTACAGTTTCTTTAGCGATTGATTTGATTTTTTTCTTTGCATTTTTCATATTTGCCATGATATCACCTCCAAGCTCTTTAAAACATACTCATTTTACCATTTTATTGTTAAAAATGCAACACTTTTCGCATAAAAGATTAAAATGAGCTAACAATATTATTGGTGAGGAATTATGGGACATAATATAGATTTATCAAATTATAAAATAAGAACGGATTTAGCTATCGAAGCAATCGACAATAAAAAAATTAAAGGGATAACTTCGAAGGAAATTACTGAAGATGGGATAAAAGTAACGGAAGTTATGATTGACGAAGAAGCAAGTCAAATAATAAATAAGAAAAAAGGTAACTATATAACAATCGAATTTGAAGATGTTACAGATTATGAAAATGGTAAAAAAGTTGAAAAGAAGTTCAGTTCGGAACTTACTAAATTAATCAATAAACTAAATATTGATAAAGAAGCTAGTTGTCTAATAGTAGGGTTAGGCAATTCTAAATCAACACCCGATTCTTTAGGACCTTTAGTAATTAATAATGTTTTAGTTACTAATCATTTATTTGAATTAGAAGAAGTAACTGATGGTTATCGAAGAGTTTCAGTATTAGTTCCTGGTGTTATGGGACAAACGGGATTAGAGACTAGTGAAGTAATTAGTAGTTTAGTCGATAAATTTAAACCGGATTTTTTAATTGCTATCGATGCTTTAGCTAGTCAATCGATTGAAAGAGTTAATAAAACAATTCAAATGACCGATACAGGAATTCATCCTGGTAGTGGTATTGGAAATAGTAGAAAAGAAATAAGTTATGAAACATTAAAAATTCCTTGTATTGCTATTGGTGTACCAACAGTTGTCGATGCAATTACTATTGTCAGCGATACAATTAACTATATGCATAAACATTATACCTATTCAAAATTAAATATTAATAATCCATTAAACAAATTGATGGCCTATAGTCCAAATTATTTAAAAGAAAATATAACTTTAAATAAAAAAGATAAAGAAACTTTATTAGGAATAGTCGGGACTTTAGAAGAAAATGAGGTTAAACAATTGTTATTTGAAGTTCTAACCCCAATTGGTTTTAATTTGATGGTAACACCTAAAGAGGTTGATTTTTTAGTTGAAAAGTTAAGTTTAATTATCGGCAATGGTATTAATAAAGCGTTACATTATAATATCAAGTAACAATTTGACAATTAGACTAAAATGTGTTAGAATAAACGTCAAATTGGGGGTGGAAGTATGGAAAATGCACCTAAAGTTAAATTATATCCGTTAGAGCAATTATATTTGGTTCGTTTTAATAAAAAAACAACTGTAAGTATATTAGTAGAAGGACAAAAAAGTCACTTTGTCGATGTTTTTAGTGGCAATATATATAATAGTTTAGATAGTGATTTTGAAATAGTTTCTTCATTTTTAGAAGCTTTAAAAGAAAATAATCTAGATATTTTATTAACTGATTCTGATGGGACTCAAAAACAACAATTAAGTTTAGCTAAAATAACTGATTTATTAAAACTTTTAGAACGTAAACGTACTTTAAATCAAGTTATGGAGCAAAGAAATCATATTATTAGTAATAATATGTCTAATATTGTTAGCGATTTATTAGGCCTTAATATCAGTAATCCAAGTACTCCATTTAAATTTAGTGAAAGATTAGGAACTCAAGAAGTTATTGTTCCGGCTAAAAAGTTAGTTTTATTTAAAAAATCTTTATTAGAATATATTAAAGCATCTTTATTAGTCGAACCTAGTCTTATAATAACATATGGTAAAGATGGTCAAGACTATCGTGTTGCAAGATCACTTCGAAAAGCTAAAATAATTCAAACTGAACAAATGAAAAACAATGCTTTCTCTGTTAATGTTAGTAGAGAAGGAAGATTAAAAGTTAATGATATAGATATTAATGAATACCAAAGAAAAACTGAATCAGGATTTCAAAAAACATTTAAGTTTTAAACTATTGAAATTATCAATAGTTTTTTCTTGTCTTTAATATAATTATTAGTTATAATTAATAAAGGAGATGATTAATTTGATTATAGGTTCACATGTTTCATTTAAAAAAGATACACAATTGGTAGGGAGTGTTACTGAAGCTTTAAGTTATGGAAGTACGACTTTTATGTTTTATACAGGAGCTCCACAAAATACTAATCGTCAACCAATCGATGATAAATTAACTAACGAAGGAAAAGAGCTAATGCTTAAAAATAATATCGATATTAATAATGTTATTGTTCATGCTCCTTATATAATTAACATGGCAAGTAATAATGACTTTGCTGTTACATTCTTAAAAGAAGAATTAAAAAGAGTTGAAAAACTGGGGATGACTAAATTAGTATTACATCCTGGTAGTAGTGTGAAATTAACTAAAGAAGAAGGAATTCAAAATATAATCGATAATTTAAATAAAGTAGGGGAAAGCAAGGTTAAAATTCTTTTAGAAACAATGGCAGGAAAAGGAACAGAATTAGGTAGTTCTTTTGAAGAAATAAAACAAATAATTGATGGCGTTAATTATGAATTGTGTGTTTGCTTAGATACGTGTCATATTAATGATGCCGGATACGACATAAGTGATTTTGATAATGTTTTAAAAGAGTTTGATCAAATAATTGGTTTAAAATATTTAAAGTGTGTTCATGTTAATGATAGTAAAAATTTAATCAATACTCATAAAGATCGTCATGAAAATATTGGATTTGGAACTTTAGGATTTGCTAATTTGATTAAAATAATTTATCACGACAAATTAAAAGACATTCCTAAAATATTAGAAACGCCTTATGTAACAGTTGATGATAATTCTAAAGAAAGAATGTATCCACCATATAAATTTGAGATAGAAATGATTTTAAATAAAGAATTTGATAGTGATTTAATTAATAAAATAAGAGCATATTATAAATAACGGTTTTTAAAATAAACATATAAAGTTTCTATTTTTTGATAACTAGTACTATCTAATTTACTTTTTAAATCATCTAAAATACCTCTTGGATTACCAAAAACGATAGTATGCCAATTAGATTTAATATGATTGTATATTAGTTTTACTTCATCTTCTTTTAAAACAATACCATTTTTAATAGCAAAATTATTAACATCATCTAAAGTCATTCGATTGATGTATTCACTAATTAATTTTTCTTTCATATAATCACCAATATAATATATGAATAAAAGAATAAAGTTATGAAAATTAAATAAAATATTAAAGGAGGGATAATTATGTTTTCTAGTATTGTAATAACTAATTATGATGCTTACGAGCCATATATTAGTAGTTATACGATGAATATTCATTACAATAAACATTATAAAAAATATTTAGATAATTTAAATAATTTATTAAGTAAATATAATTATGAATATTCAAAAGAAGAATTAGTTAAAAACATCGATATATTTCCCATAGAAGAGCGAGATAATATTTTATTTAATTTAGGTGGGGTATTAAATCATGAATTGTTTTTTAATAATTTAGGTTATGGACAAATGAGTGAAGAATTAAAAAATAAAATTGATGAAGATTTTGGATCGTTTGATGATTTCAAAAAAGAGTTTATTAAACAAGCTAATTTATTGATTGGTTCAGGTTATACTTTTTTAGTTTTAAACAAAGATAATAATTTAGAAATCATCAATGTTGCTAATCAAGATACACCAATTTCTTATGATTTGATTCCTATTATGAATTTAGATTTATGGGAACATGCTTATTATTTAGATTATCAAAATGATCGTAAAGATTATATAAATAATTTTTTTTCAATTATTGATTTTAGTAAAGTAAGTAAAATTTATGAAGAAATACAAAAAAATATATAATGTAAGTACTAGTAAAAATAAAGATATAAAAGAAATAGTTGAAAAAAGATATAATATTTTAATTGGGTTAATTTTGGTAATAATGATTGTTCTAGCGGTAAATTTATTTATTGTCCAAGTTATTGATCATGAATTATATGTTAGTAAAGTTGAACAATTGAGTCAAAATATTGTTACTTCTACAAGTACGCCACGTGGGAGGATTTACGACCGTTATGGTAGAGTAATTGTCGATAATAAAGCGGTTAAAGTAATTTATTATAAAAAACCTAGTGGTGTTACAACTAAAGAAGAAATTCAAGTTGCTTATAAAGTAGCAGAAATGATTAGTTTAGACTATAAAAAATTAGATGAAGATGATTTGAAAAAATTTTGGGTTTTAAACAATAGTGAATTAGCTAAAGAAAAAATAACGGAAGAAGAATGGCAATTATTAGATGAACGTAAATTGACTAGTGCTGATATCGAAGATTTAAAAATAAAACGAGTTACCGAAGAAGAATTGGATAGTTTCAATAAAACAGATCGATTAGCTGCTTATATTTATTATTTGATGAATGTTGGCTATAGTTTTGATGAAAAAGTAATTAAAAAAGAAGATGTGACGGATAAAGAATATGCTTTGATTGCGGAAAATGTTAATAATATTAAAGGATTTGATGTTAGACTAGATTGGGAAAGAGTTTATCCTTATGGCGATGTTTTTAGAACGATTTTAGGTACTGTTTCAACTAGTGAAAGTGGGATACCTTACGAATTAAAGGATTATTATTTGGATTTGGGATATGAATTAAATGATCGCGTTGGGACTAGTTATTTAGAGTATCAATATGAATCACTTTTAAAAGGAGAAAAAACAGTTTATCAAATATTAGACGATGGAACAAGAAAAATTATCGATGAGGGAAGTCGTGGTAAAGATATTGTTTTAACTATCGATATTGAATTACAAAAAGCAATCGAAGAAATATTAGCTGAAGAAGTAGTTAATGGTAAAAGTTATCCTAATACAAAATATTATAATCGTTCGTTTGCAATTATTAGTGATCCTAATACCGGCGAGATTTTAGCTATGGCAGGAAAACAAGTAGTTGAGGAAGATGGAAAATATAAAGTGTATGATTATACTCCTGGTATTGTCACAACACCAGTTACAGCTGGTTCAATTGTTAAGGGTGCATCTCATGCTGTTGGCTATAAAACCGGTGCTTTAAAAATTGGTGAAAGAAGAGATGATAGTTGTATTAAAATTGCTAATACACCACTTAAATGTTCTTGGACAACCTTAGGTTCAGTTGATGACATAGGTGCTTTAAAATATTCATCTAACGTTTTTCAATTTCATACTGCTATTAAAGTTGGTGGTGGAGTATATCGTTATAATGAAGAATTGAATATCGACCCAAAAGCATTTGATATTTATCGTGATACTTTTAAAGAGTTTGGATTAGGAGTTAAAACAGGAATTGACTTACCTATTGAAAGTTTAGGATATACTAGCGATAGTACTTTAGCAGGACATTTATTAGATTTTTCAATCGGCCAGTTTGATACATATACGCCGATTCAATTGAGTCAATATATTAATACAATTGCTAATGGAGGATATAGAATTGAACCACATTTATTAAAAGCAGTTTATAATCCAACTAAAGATGGATTAACTGATTTGTTATATGAAGTAGAACCGACTATTTTAAATAAAATAACTTTAGAAGCGAAATATTTAGAGCGAATCAAATTAGGTTTTAGAGAAGGTGTAGTTAGTGGTATTGCTAATGGTTATGTCAACAGTAAATATAATCCGGCCGCTAAAACAGGAACTAGTGAAAGTTTTATCGATACTGATGGCGATGGAGTAGTAGATACTGAGACTATGAGTAATACATTTGGGGCGTATGCTCCTTATGATGATCCGGAAGTATCCTTTATAATTGTTTCTCCTGACATCTATTATCATGACACTTCAACCTCTCGAGCACCTATAAATCGCATAATTTCTAATCGAATTTCACAAAAATACTTTGAAATATATAAATAATTTGGTATAATTATATAAGTGTTTTAAGAAGGAGGGATTAAAATGGCTAAAAAAGGTGAAGCAAGAGAAAGAATAACTCTTCAATGTACAGAATGTAAAAGTGAAAATTATCGTACTGAAAAAAATAAACGTAATACAACTGATCGTTTAGAATTAAAAAAACATTGTCCAACTTGTAAAAAAACAACAACTCATAAAGAAAAAAAATAAGGTGATAAAATGATTAAAAATTTCAATGTCGATTTAACAAAACTTAAAATAGTTATGGATTCCCATTTATCAAGAAGAGTAAAGCTTAAAAAATCAGATAATGGCAAATCAAATACTAAACCTAAAACTTTTGTTAAATTATATAAGGGGGGAAATCATGATTAATGTTAATGATATTAAAAATGGTATTACTTTCGTTTTAGACGGTGATATTTATCAAGTATTAGAATTTTCTCATGTTAAACCAGGTAAAGGTGCTGCTTTTGTTAAAATGAAAATTAGAAATTTAAGAAGTGGTTCAACAACTGAAAAATCTTTTAATAGTGGTACTAAATTAGAAAAAGCTATGATTGAGAAAAAACCAATGCAATTTTTATATGCATCTGGCGATAGTTATAACTTTATGAATATGGAAACTTATGAACAAATCGAATTAACTAAAGAACAATTAGGTGAAGAAGTTAATTATTTAAAAGAAGGATTAAATGTTGATTTAAGTTTTTATCAAGGTGAATTATTGGGAGTAATGTTATCTGATAAAGTTGAGTTAAAAGTTACTCATACCGAACCTGCCGTTAAAGGTAATACTACTAATAATGCTACTAAAGATGCTACTTTGGAGACTGGCTTAGTAGTAAGAGTTCCTTTATTTGTTGATACTGATGATGTTGTTATTATTTCAACAAGTACTGGCAAATATGATTCAAGAGCTTAAGATATAGAAATATATCTTTTTTTATTGCTTTTGTAAATAAATTATTGCGTATAATTATTTTGATAGCTTAAATTAAGATAGAATGTATATAGAATGGTAATAAATCCATAATAAATAAAGAGGAGATGTTAATATATGAAAAGAGTAGCAAATAGCAAAAATGGGGGGGGGGCATTTATCGAATAATGCCTTTACCTTAGTAGAATTATTAGGAGTATTAATCATATTAGCTATAATATCATTAATAACAATACCAATAATCGATAATGCAATAAAAAATAGTCGTGAAGAAGCTTATAAAAGGACGGTAGAAAATATTATTACTGCTGCTAGAAATTATGGTACATCCAATAATTTAGGATATGAAACAGTAAAACGACCATTGTATATAAGTGAACTACAAAATGAAGGTTTTTTATCTCTTGATATCAAAAATCCTATAGATGAATCAGATATGACTGGCTGTGTATGGTATTATTGGGATGAAGGACATAAACAATATATATTTGAATATGATAGTGAATGTGAACTTGTAGAAACAGATCCAACTATTAATATTGTTTATAATGAAAGTTTGGTAAATAGCAATGGCTGGGCGAAAGAAAATGTCGCGGTTACTTTAGAAGGTAATGGCAATATAAAATACTGTATGGGAACAAGTGCTTGTGAACCTAATGAAATAGTAGAAAACGGAGTCAATACCAAATTTATAACTAATGAAGGAACAACTTATATATGTGCAATAGCAAGTAATACACTAGGAACAACAAATAAAGAATGTATAAATATTAAATTAGATAAGACTGCACCAAATATAGAAGGAGTAGAAGATCTAATTGTAAATAAAGATGTAACAGTAGATTTAACAAATGGAGTAACATATAATGATTCATTATCAGGATTAGATGGTACGCTAACAATAACACCAAGTAGTGTAGATACATCAGTGATAGGAACGAAACAAGCAACATATCGTGTTGCAGATAAAGCAGGAAATGTAAGAGAAGTGGTAAGAAATATTATTGTAGATGCAGAAGCACCAACAATAGTATTTAGTTTAGCGGATAGTAATGTAATAAATACTAATGGTTGGGCGAATAAAGATTTTTATGTAAAAGCAAGCATAACAGATAACAGTGGAACAGGAATTAAAAGTGCAAGTAGTTGTGTAACAAATACAAGTGGAGAATGTACGCCAATAGCGACATTTAGCGGAACAACAAAAGATTCTTTAATATCAACAGAAGGAAATAATCGTGTATGTGTTCAAGTAACAGATAACAATAATAAAACTATCAAAGTATGTAGTGATACATATAAGTTAGACAAGACAGCTCCAGTAGTAGGAACAGCTACATTCACAGGAACATTAGGAAGCAACAATTGGTACACAAGTGATGTCACAGTAAACAAAGCAAATGGAAGTGATGTATTATCAGGTCACTCTAGTACAACAAGCAGTGTATCAAGTATAACAAGTAATACTAGTGGAACTATTATTACAATCACAACAACAGATTTAGCTGGAAACTCAGCAAGTAGAAATTATGCAATAAAAGTTGATAAGAATGCTCCAACATTAGTGGCAAAAAGCAGTAATGTCGAAATAACAGAAGGTGAGAGTAATGTAGTAAGTAATTACTTTACGGTAAGTTATGGAATAAGTGGCGGAAGTTTAAGTTGTAGTCCAACTAATACAAGTGTTTTAAGTGCAGGAGCACAAACATTAAGTTGTACTGCAACGGGTGGTAACGGAAAAAAAGTCACTTCGACTAAACAAATAACAGTAAATATGAAACAAACAATTTTAAGTATAGAATATCTTGGATATGACGGAACTTTTGATGTAGATAGTACTAAAACATATATGATAATATATTTTGGTGATACTCCATCGGAACCTAAAACTGCTACAGTTGTTGATTCTGATACTGAGGAGTTTGGCAATGGGACTGCTGGCAAAATATCGACAGCTTCATATTTGAATGGTAAAATTATACTTATCCAAGGTAAAATGTGTGCTAATAGATTATTTGTGATTAATTTTAATGGTGAAAGCAAAAAAATAAATAGTATTAATTATATTGGAGATTATGGAACTTTTGATATAGACAGCAATAAAATTTATTTTATTTTAAAAACATCTGGTTCGGTTAATACTGATGTTGAAAGTGAAATCTTTTTAATTGAGAATGGTAAACCAATAGGATGGACTGGGAACGAAAGTGGTCATTATATTGATGGAAATCAAATTTATATAACTGGTTCAAGTCATTATCGTTTATACTCTATAGAGTTTTAAATAAACTAGCTTAAAAATATTAAGTTTAAATTCTTAATATTTTTTTGATTATTGTGACATTTGTATTTGATAATTAATAATTTTCTTGACAAACAAATGTTTATAGTGATACACTTTAAATAGTTGAGGTTAGAAAGGTTTATTATGAAAATAGAAAAAATAAAGAAAACAGGAAAAAAATATAAAATATTATTAAGTGATGGTAGTGAAATGAAAACATATGATGATGTTATTTTAAATTATGGCTTGTTATATCACAAAACTATCGATATTGATTTATTAAATAAAATAAATAATGATAATAATTATTATGAAATTTATTATAAGACAGTTAATTATATAACCAAAAGATTAAGAAGTGAAAAAGAAATAAATGAATATATTGATAAAAATAAAGTGACTGAAAAAGATAAAGAAAAATTAATAAAGAAATTAAAAGAAATTAATTTGGTTAATGATGTTAATTTCACAAGAGCTTATATAGCTGATAAAGTTAATTTATCTAATGTTGGTTTAGATAAATTAAGAAGTGAATTATTAAATCATAATATTCCAAGTGATTTGATAGATTCTGAACTAGCAAAAGTAGATACTGATTTAATTAAAGAAAAGTTAAAAAAATTAATTAATAAAAAGGTTAAGAACTCTAAATATACAGGTTATAAATTAAAGTTTAAAGTGGTTAATGAATTAATAAATTTAGGATATGATAAAGATCAAATATTAGAACTATATGATAATGTTAGTGTCGATAATACCGAAAATATAAAAAATGAATATAATAAATTATATAAAAAATTAAGTGTAAAGTATAAAGATAAAGAACTAGAAAGAAGAATTAAAACTAAATTATATAATCGCGGGTTTAGTATTGACGAAATAAGTAAAGTTATGGAAAATTAAGCAAAAATAATTGCCCCTAATAATTATTTATGTTATAATATTACCTTATTGGGGTGGTGATAGTATGTATAGTATTCCGGAAAAATTAAAAACATCAGTTGAAAGAGTTGATTTAAAAAACATTGACTCATTTAGTGTTGATAACACGCAAAAACTACTTGGGATAAATTTTAAGGGTGAGCCAAATGACTTTGCAGTAGTTTATTATGATGATAAATATGAACTTTTAAGAGACTTACAAGGATTACAATCTTATTTAGAACACGAATTAAAAGAAAAGAATCAACGTTTAGATGCTAGTATAAAAGGTGTTTATCATGAGCAAATAGAAAATACTGATGCTTATGCTAGACGTAATGTAGGAATTGGTCTATTAACTTTTCTAGGAAACTTATCTGCTATTCCTTTTATTACTGGTTTTCAATTTTTACCTTTCATTGGTTTAATTTTAGCAGTAGATGCCGTTGGTGCTGTATCCCTTGTAATCAATAAAAAAGTTCAAAAGAAAAATGAAGATAAACTATTTACTAAGAAGGCAAATTTAGAAAGAGATAAAAAACTAAATGTTGCTAATTTTAAAAGATTAGCTAATTCTTTAAAACATGTAGCTTTAAAAGTTAAGTATAACGAAAAAGAAGAGCCAACTGATAGTTTTGATTTTACATTATCGATTGAAAATTATTTCAATGATGAAAAAGAAAAGATTATGCGTTTTACGCTTTAACTATCAAATCGATAGTTTTTTTCTTTAAAATAATGACATTATGCCATAAATTAAGTTAGATTATGGTATAATTAAGTAGTGATGTTTTATGAAGAAAGTATTATTGATACTATTAGTTCTTTTAGTAGGGTGTGAAAAACAGGAAAATGTTATTGAGATAAGTTATGACGATTCATATTATCGAGTAGCAACGCCTTATAAAGAAAATGTTGGTAGTTATAGTATTAGAGATTATAATAAGGAAGAAGTTGAAGCAATGCTTTCTAAATTATCGACTGAATACTTTAAAACTAACAATTCTTTATATCAAGAAGGGCAGTATTTAACTACTGAGGAAATTAAAACTTTAATAACTGAATATAATAAAACCGACGATATTAAAGTTGATGGTGTAGAATTTACGCCTTCTTATATAACGACAATCTACGAGCAAAATTATTTGGCGACCAACAATGTTTTAAAAGGCATATCTTTAGCAATTGTTGTCGACAATAAACAGTATTATGAAGATAATAAATATAAGATAGTTGATAAGAACATTGCTTTAAACTATACTAAAGAAAAAGCTAATGATTTAATTAGTTATATTCGAGGTAAAGAAGGCTTAGAAAATATTAATATTGTTTTAGGTATTTATTTAGAAGAAGATTTAAAAGGAAGTTTTAAATATTTCGGTGTTACTGATAGTAATACGATAAAATTAGAACATGTTAATTATAATTATCAATTATTAGAAAGTGATTACGTTATGAATAACGATAATAAAACTTATAATAATTTTATAGCTATTAAAAATAGTTTAAGTGATTATGATGTTTATCTTAATGCTTATGGATTATATCAAAATAAAACATTAAATGAAATAAAGATGACTATAAATAAAAGTTATTTTAAAAGATCAGAAATATTAAATATGGTTAACATTATTACTAGTAATCTTAATACTTTTGATAGTATTGTCGATATAAAAGTCTATTTTAAAAGTAACAATGTAACCAAAGCATTTTTAAGTAAAAATAGTGGTGAAACTAAAATTGATACATATATATTGGAGGAATGAAAATGATTAAAGAAGATAAAGTAAAACATATTGCTGATTTAGCTAAATTAAATATTAAAGATGAAGAGATGGCGAAATATCAAATTCAGTTAACGGCTATTTTAAGTGAAATTGATAAAATATTAAAAGTTGATATCAAAGAAGAAGAAATAATGATTAGTCCAAGTACTAATCAAAATGTTTTTGATGAAGATAAAATAGAACAACATTTACCTAAAGAAGATATGTTTAAAAATGCAAAAAGAGTTAAAGGTGATTATATTATAGTTCCGAAGGTGATAGAATGAGATATTTAGATTTAGATATAAAAACAATTAATGAAAAATTAAAAACTAAAGAAATTAAACCGATTGATTTAGTTAATGAAGCTTTTAAAAGAATTGAAGAAACTGATTTAAATTGTTTTATAACTTTAAATAAAGAAGAAGCAATTAAACAAGCTTTAGAGTTAGAAAAAAAAGAAGTAGATAATATTTTGTTTGGACTTCCAATTGCAATTAAAGATAATATTATTACTAAAGATTTAAGAACAACAGCCGCTAGCCATATTTTAGATGATTTTATTCCTATTTATGATGCAACTGTTATTAGTAAGATTAAAGAAAAAAATATGATTATTATTGGTAAAACTAACATGGATGAATTTGCTATGGGTTCAACTGGAGAAACTAGTTATTTTGGTAATACTTTAAATCCTTGGAATAAATCGTTAGTTCCTGGTGGTTCTTCTTCTGGATCTGCGGCTTGTGTAGCTGCAAGAATTACTCCTTTATCATTAGGTACTGATACAGGTGGCTCAATTAGACAGCCTTCTAGTTTTTGTGGCTTAGTCGGACTTAAACCAACTTATGGAAGAGTATCAAGATATGGTATTATCGCTTTCGCATCAAGTTTAGATCAAGTTGGTCCAATTACACGCAATGTTTATGAAAATGCATTATTATTGAATGTCATTAGTGGTTATGATAAAAACGATTTAACTTCTTCAAAAGAACAAGTTAAAGATTATACTTCTTTAATTGGACAAGATGTTTCTAATTTAAAAATAGCAGTTCCTAATTATTATATGAGTGATACAATTGATAAAACTGTTAGACAAGCTGTTTTAGATGTTATTGATTTATTAAAAGAAAAAGGTTGTCAAATTGATTATGTTGATATTGATTATTTAGAATATGCGATTCCTTTATATCAAGTTATCGCTTTAGGTGAAGCTAGTAGTAATTTAGCTAGGTATGACGGCGTTAAATATGGATTAAAAGTCGATGACTTTAAAAATATTGACGAATTATATAAAAACACTAGAACTGAAGGCTTTGGTAATGAAGTAAAAAGAAGAATTATGATCGGTTCTTATATTTTAAGTGGCGAAAACGCGAATATCTATTATTATAAAGCTTTAAAATTAAGAAAAGCCATGACTGATAGTTTTAAAAAGTGCTTAGCTAAATATGATTTGATTATCGGTCCTACTAATACTGATGTAGCCTATAAATTAGGAACTAAACAAGATGATGCTTTAAAATCATTTTACGATGATTTATTAACAATCCCTGTTAATATGTCAGGTCTTCCAGCTTTAAGTTTACCAGTTGGATTTAAAAATAATTTACCAATCGGTATGCATATTATCGGTAACTATTTTGAAGAAGATAAAATTTATCAATTAGCTAGTTTTGTTGAAAAAGAACTAAACTTAGATTTAAATATAAAGGAGGTAAAATAATGAAACCAACAATCGGTATTGAAGTTCATGTGGAATTGAAAAGTATGGCTAAAGTATTTTCTTTAAGTAAAAATAATTTTAACGATGAATCAAATACTAACATCAACGTTATCGATTTAGGTTATCCCGGTGTTTTACCAAGATTAAATAAAGGCGTTATCGATGATGCTTTAAAAGCTTGTTTAGCTTTGAATTTTAATATTAACCGTTTAATGCATTTTGACCGTAAAAACTATTTTTATCCTGATTTACCAAAAGGATATCAGATTACCCAACAAGATACACCAATCGGATATGATGGCTATGTCGAAATAAGTAATAAAAAAATATATTTAGAAAGAATGCATATTGAAGAAGATACTTGTAAGAGTTTACATACAACTGATACTTTACTTAATTTTAATAGAGCAGGGGTACCATTACTTGAAATTGTTACTAAACCTTGTATCAGTAGTGGAAAAGAAGCAGTTGAATATTTAGAAAAATTAAGAGAAACTTTACTATATTTAGGAATAAGTGACGTTAAAATAGAAGAGGGAAGTATGCGTTGCGATGTTAACGTTTCAGTTAGTGACACTGATGAGCTGGGTACAAAAGTGGAAGTTAAAAACATTGGCTCAATTTCTAATGTTGGCGTTGCTATCGATTATGAGATTCAAAGACAAGAAGAATTACTCGCTAATGGTGAAGTAATTATTGAACAAACAAGAAGATTTGATGATAAATCTAAAACAACTATTTTAATGCGTTATAAAGAAACTGGTAATGACTATCGTTATTTTCCAGAACCAGATATTCCTTATGTTTATATCGATGATGAATGGATAGAACAAATTAAAAGGGAAATGCCTGTTTTAACTGATGAATTGAAAGATAAATATACTAAATTAGGAATAAATAATAATAATATTAAAACAATAATTGCTAATAAAGAAATATGTAATTTCTTTGAAACAGTTATTGATGACGTTAATCCTAATATAGCAGCTAATTTATTAACTGGTGATATTTTATCTTATTTAAATAAGCATTTTATAAAGCTAGAAGAAAGTAAATTAACTAAAGATAATTTTATTAAATTAGTTGAGTTATTGGATAAAAAAACAATATCTAGTAAACAAGGTAAAGAAGTAATTAATATTTTATTAGATACTGGTAAAGATGTTTTAGAAATAGTTAAAGAAAACAAAATGGAACAAATTAGTGATAATAGTTTAGTTTTAGATATCGTAACTAAAGTTATCGATGCTAATCCAGATTCAGTTAAAGATTTTAAAGAAGGAAAAGATCGCGCAGTTAAATATTTGATGGGACAAATTATGAAAGAAAGTAAAGGTCAAGTAAATCCAGGATTAGCTAATCAAGTATTAGTTGAAGAATTAAAGAAAAAATGAAAGTAATTTCATTTTTTTAATTATTAAGTTTTGTAAATTAGTGTAATATATGATATAATAACAAGCATTTAAAGGAGAAAAAAATGAATAATTTAGAAATAATTGAAAACTTAAAAGAAGATTTACCTGAAACGGTTGCCGTTATTGGTTATGGATCGGGAATATATAAGCAAACAGGATATGATGCTTTAGAAAAACCAGATAAAGATGTTATTGTAGTAGTCGATGATTTTAAACAGTTTTTAATTAGTGATTATGAACAAAATGCTCATCATTTTTCCAAAGGTTTTGATAAGAGTAAATTATTAAGGAAAAAGGAAAGTGACAATTTCTATAGCAATATTGGTTGTTTAAAATTCAATCATAACAATATTCATTTTAAAGCGATGGTTGTATCAAGAAAAACTTTAGAACAAGATTTGAAAACGTGGAAATTTTTTGGCATGGCTGGTCGTTTGACTAAACCAATTTTATATCAAAATATTCCCGAAGAATTAGAAAAAGCAATTCAAAGAAATCGAGAAAATATTCTTATAACTGCTTTATTGTTTAATGATAACGATGTTTTAACTCTAACAGAGTTATATAACACTATTTCTAATTTAACATACTTATATGATTTTAGAACAATTTTACCGGGTGAGAAGAAAAGTAAAGCGACGGATATTGTTAGTGGGGCTTATGACTTTTTTGATACTACTTATGGTCAAAGTAAGCTTATCACGTCTAGCTCACAATATATTTTGAACCCTCATCCTATTGAATTTGTTGGGCAATTACCTGATAATATTAGGATATATTTAATGAATTATTTAAAAGATTACAATTTAGATAATATGAGTAAAGAAGAATTAGAAAAAATAAGTCATATTATAAAAAAATATTTTCGAAAAACTAATTTTATTAATTCAATTAGATTGGCTATTAGCAGTAGTTCGACTTTGGGTAGGGAAGAAACGATTAAACATGGATTGAGTAAAGTAAAAAGACATTTTTTAAAATAACTCAATCTTTTTTATTAATTTTTTTTAAATTTATAGTATAATTAGGTTGGTGATTATATTGAAAAAAGTTATAATTGATGGCAACGAAGCTTGTAGTAATGCTTCTTATTTGTTTACCGAAGTAGCAGGTATTTATCCAATAACGCCTTCAAGTCCGATGGCTGAACACATCGATACTTGGAGTAGTCAAGGATTAACTAATATTTTTGGTGATAAGGTTAAAGTAATTGAAATGCAAAGTGAAGCAGGCGCTAGTGGCTTAGTTCATGGATTACTTAGAGCAGGTATTTTAACTAGTACTTATACAGCTAGTCAAGGATTATTATTGATGATACCTAATATGTATAAAATAGCAGGAGAAATGTTACCATGTGTTATGCATGTAGCTGCTCGTAGTTTATCGACTCATGCTTTATCAATTTTAGGCGATCATCAAGATATTTATGCAACGAGAATGACTGGCTTTAATATGCTAGCTTCAAGTAACGTTAGCGATGCTAACTATTTAGGTGTGGTAGCTCACTTATCGGCGATTGAAAGTAGTTTACCTTTTATGCATTTTTTTGATGGCTTTAGAACTAGTCATGAACTACAAAAAATCAATGTTTTAGAGCGTGATGATGTTAAAGATTTAATTAATTATGATAAGTTGCAAGAATTTAGAAATAAAGCTATTAATCCTTATAATCCTAAAACATATGGCACTAGTCAAAGCGATGATATTTATTTTCAAGCAACCGAAATAAGAAATAAATATTATGATAAGGTACCTGATATTGTTAATAGTTATATGGAAAAAATAAATAAAATAACTGGTATGAATTATAAACCATTTAATTATTATGGAAGTCCTAATGCTCACAAAGTAATCATTGCGATGGGTTCAGTTTGCGAGACAATTAAAGAAGTAATTGATGATTTAAATGAAGATTTAGGGTTAATCGAAGTCCATTTATATCGACCTTTTTCTAGTAAGTATTTAAAAGAAGTAATTCCTAATACTGTCGATAAGATTGCTGTTTTAGATCGAACTAAAGAGTTTGGCAGTGAAGGACCTTTATACTTAGATGTTTGCAATGTTTTAAAAGATGAAAATATCAAAGTAGTAGGTGGTAGATACGGTTTATCAAGTAAAAATACCACACCTAGTCAAATTAAAGCTGTTTATGACATGTTAGATAATCCTATTCATAACTTTACTATTGGAATTCAAGATGATGTTACTAACTTAAGTTTAAAAGAGGAAAACTATAAACTAAATAATGGTTTAGAAATGTTGATATATGGTTATGGATCTGATGGAATGGTTAGTGCTAGTAAATCAATTATTAAATTAGTTGGTAAAAATACTGATAAATATGTTCAAGGCTATTTCCAATATGATTCAAAAAAATCAGGTGGTGTTACTAACTGTCATTTAAGATTTAGTGATAACCCAATTAAAGCAACTTATTATGTTGATAATCCGTCACTAATAGTCGTTACTAAAGATACCTATATGGATGATTTTGATATCCTTTCAAATATTAAAGAAAATGGAACTTTTATTTTAAATACAGTTAAGACAGAGAGCGAAGTAAATAATTTTTTAAGTTCTGATGTAAAAAAAATAATCAAAGAAAAAAATATTAAATTTTATATTATTAATGCTTATGAATTAGCTCGTAAAGTTGGTTTAAATAATAAAATAAGTACAATTATGGAAGTTATTATATTTTATTTATCTAATTTGGTTGATTTTGATAAGATTAAAACGGATTTAAAAGATGATGTTACTAAACGTTTTGGTTTAAAAAGTGAAAGTATCGCTAAAGCTAATGTTGAAGCTATTGATTTAGCTACTACTTATTTAAAAGAAATTAAATTAGATGATAATTACAATAATGAAGAAAGGCCAAAATATGTCGATGTTTATTTGGCTATGCGTAAAAGATTAGGAGATAAACTACCTGTTTCTAGTTTTAGTGAAATGCCAGATGGAACTTTTAAAGCAGGAACAAGTAGAGAAGAAAAAAGATGTATTTCTGATTTAGTTCCTAAATGGATCAGTAGTAATTGTATTAAATGTAATATGTGTTCATTTGTTTGTCCACATGGGGTGATTAGACCATATCAATTATCCGATGAAGAATATGAAAAAGCTCCTAGCTATATAAAAGAAAGATGTGTCGATAAATTTATTATTGGTATAAGTGTTAAAGATTGTACTGGATGTGGATTATGTATTAAATCTTGTTTATCAAAAGAAAAATCACTTATTTTCTCTAAATTGGTTGATGAAGAACAAGAGCAAAAGATTTTCGATTATTTATCTAAAAATATAACTTGTAAAGAGACTAATTTGAATTATATTAAAAATACTCAATTTAGAGAACCTAAATTAGAATTTAGTGGGGCATGTGCCGGTTGTGGTCAGACTGCTTATATTAAATTGTTAACGCAATTATTTGGTGATAGTATGATTATCGCTAATGCGACCGGCTGTTCTTCTATTTATGGCGCTAGTGCTCCATCAACGCCATATACTGTTCCTTGGGCCAGTTCTTTATTTGAGGATAATGCCGAATATGGTTTTGGATTTTTACAAGCTGACAAATTTAATAAAGAAAAAATTGTCAAAATTATGAGTAAATATCCTGAATTTAAAGAATATATTGAAAATATTAATGATTATAATATAACTAAAAAATATTATGATACTATAGATTTTAATAAGTACCCTGATTTACTGCCTTATAAAGACTACATTGTAAGAAGAAATATTTGGACTATCGGTGGCGATGGTTGGGCTTATGATATTGGTTTTTCAGGTATTGATCATGTTTTAGCTAGTGGGGAAAATGTTAAAATATTGGTTTTAGATACCCAAGTTTATTCTAATACTGGTGGTCAATCTAGTAAGGCTACGCCAATTGGTAGTGTCGCTTTATTTGCCAGTGACGGTAAAAAAACTAATAAAAAAGATTTAGCTAAAATGATGATGACTTATCCTAATGTTTATGTAGCACAAGTATCATTATCAGCTAATCCAATGCAATTAATTAAAGCGTTTAATGAAGCTAATAGTTATAATGGACCAGCTATTATTATTGCTTATGCACCTTGTATTTCTCATTGTATTATTGGTGGTATGAGTAATAGCTTAGAAATGGAAAAAGAAGCTGTTAAATGTGGATATTTTCCAATCTTTAGAAGAAATCCATTAACTAAATTTAGTCTAGATTGTAATCCTGATTTTAGCCTTTATGAAGAATTTTTAAATAAACAAACAAGATATACAGTTTTAAGCAAGATAAATAATGAGGCAGATGAATTATTAAAATTGAATAAAGAAAATGCTATTAAAACTTATGAATATTATAAAAAATTAAGTGAGGAATAATCTCTTAATTTTAAGTTAAAAAAAATATATATTGACAACAAAATTAATTTATAGTAAAATGTATATAGATGAGAAATCATCATATAATAAAAAAGAGATACATTTAATATTCCTTGTGTTAGATGTTTTACTCTAAATGTTTATCTTTAAAGAAAACACCGTTTCAAAAGTTGATTCGGTGTTTTCATTTAAGATTAGTCCTTTTTAAGGACTATGATCGTATAAAATACGATAGTTATAAAAATAACTATTAATTCCATTGGAATTAATCCTTTCTATAGTTTTTTTAACCATAGAAATCACCTCCTTAAGCAATAAAATCAAAAAACTAAAAAGATAATATTGCGAATGGAGTAAAACACCTAACTACTAAATATACCTCTATAGTTAATTATAAATTAATTCAAAACATAAATCAACAATAAATTAACTCATTTTAATAAAATATAACAACATTACAAAATTGTCATTAAAAATATTAGTTTTTTTTGATATAATTAATTTGGCGTGATACAATAATTAAAGAAGGTTGATATTATGGAAAGATTTAATCCTAATTTAAATGAAGGTTTATCTAGCAAACAAGTTAAATTAAGAATCGAACAAGGTTTAACTAATAAAGAGACATCTGTTCCTACTAAAACTATTCCAAGAATAATTAGGGATAACATTTTTACTTTGTTTAATTTTCTTAATTTTGGATTGGCGTTAGCTATTTTTGCTGTTGGTTCATATAAAAACTTATTATTTATGGGGATTGTTTTTTGTAATACTTTAATTAGTACTGTTCAAGAAATAAGATCAAAATTAGTTATCGATAAATTGTCCGTTATTACGTCGACTAAAGCTAAAGTAGTTAGAGATGGTAAGATTGTAACCATTGATAATGAAGATATTGTTTTAGATGATATTATTCTGTTTAAGTCTGGTAATCAGATTGTCACTGATGCAATTATTATGGAAGGTGAGGTATCAGTTAATGAATCATTTATTACTGGTGAAACAGAATTAATTACTTATAAAGAAGGCGATATGCTTAAATCAGGAAGCTTTATAGTTGTAGGAAATTGTAAGGCTAAGGTTGAACATGTATCTTTAGATAATTATACCAATGTTATTAGTAAGGATGCGAAATATGTTAAACCAATCAATTCAATTTTAATGAATTCATTAAATAAAATAATTAAAGTTATTTCTATTTTAATTATTCCTTTAGGTTTATTATTGTTTTTAAATCAATATAATTTAGATAAAAATTTAGAGTTAGCTGTAATAAATACTGTGGCTGCTTTAATTGGAATGATTCCTGAAGGATTAGTTTTGCTAACAAGTACAGTTTTAGCTGTCTCTGTTATTAGATTAGCTAGATTAAATGTTTTAGTTCAAGAATTATACTGTATTGAAATGTTAGCAAGAGTCGATACAATATGTTTAGATAAAACAGGAACTATTACTGATGGGAAAATGGAAGTAATTAAAGTTATTAATTTAAATAAAAAGTATAATCTTGAAGAAGTGATGGGGAATATCGTCAATAATTTAGAAGTTGACAATGCAACTAGTGAAGCGATTAGTAAATATTTTAAAAAATATGATAATTACGAAGTTATTAAAAAAATACCATTCTCCCCAATATATAAATATAGTGGCGTTGAATTTAAGGAAGGAAAATTTGTTTTTGGGGCTCCCGAGTTTTTAACCAAAAAAGAAATAAGAGAAGTTAAAGAAAATCAAGATAATCGAACTTTACTTATTTGCTTTAATGATGAACCAATTGGTGTCATTGTTTTGAAAGATACGATTAGAAAAAATGCTAAAAAAACTTTGGATTATTTAGCTAAAGAAGGTGTCGATATTAAAATAATATCTGGCGATAGTGTGAAAACTGTTAGTAAAATAGCTCGTGATGCGGGTTTAACTGATATTAGAAGTATCGATGTTTCATCTTTAAATAATTTAGAATTAGAAAATGCTATATTAGAAAATAATATTTTTGCAAGAGTTACACCTCTTCAAAAAAAACAAATGGTTGAAATATTACAAAAAAATAAACATTTTGTGGCGATGACTGGTGATGGTGTTAATGACGTGTTGGCATTAAAACAAGCTGATTGTAGTATCACCATTAAAAATGCTACTGATGCTGCCCGAAATGTTAGTCAATTGGTTTTATTAGATGATGATTTTGATTCGATTCCTAGCATCGTTCGTGAGGGAAGAAGAACTATTAATAACATTGAAAGAAGTGCTACTTTATTTTTAGCTAAGACAGGTTATGCTTTCTTTCTTGCCGTTATTTTTATGTTTGTTAATTTCAATTATCCTTTCCAACCAATTCAATTAACTTTAACTAACTTTTTTACTATTGGTGTTCCTTCGTTTATTTTAGCTTTAGAACCAAATAATAATCGAATTAAAGGTAATTTTTTAATTAACGTCTTTAGTAGATCTTTACCAACTTCATTAACAATTGTTTTAAATATTGTTATAATTGCAGTATTAGGTAACTTTTTCTTATTAAATGATGTACAAATATCAACTTTATGTGTTATAATGACAGGGTTTACTGGTTTCTTATTGTTATTTAAAATATGTTTTCCTTTAAATAGATTAAGATTAAGTTTAATTATTATCTTAATTTTAGGCTTTATTGGAACATTAATTGGTTTTAGAGAGTTCTTTGCTTTAACAGTTTTAAATTTAAAAATGTTTATCTTTATTTTGATTTTAGTATTTATATCGTTAACAATATTTAGTATCATGAGTATTTTAGTCGATAAATTAATTAAAAAATATCCGAGATTTTTTAACTAAGGAGGTTTTATGACTTTATTAATTACACTTTTATTTGGTATGACTATTTTTATTGGGACATTGATTATTTTAATTACCAAAGATAACAAGAAAATAGCCGAGTTATCAATAAGTATTGCTTTTAGTGTCTTATTTTTACTAATATTTTTAGAGGTTATACCGCATTGTTTAGAACATTTAGATTATTTTTCGATGATATTTTATGGATTGATCGGTTTTGGGTTATTAAAGTTATTAGACTTATTTATTCCTGAACATGAACATTCCCATAAGAAAGATCATGTTTTTCACATTGGTATTATGGCTTGTGTTGCTTTAGTTGTTCATAATATTATTGAAGGAATGGTTTTATATTCAACTTTAAAAAGTAATTTTGAATTAGGAATATTATTAGGAATCGGAATTGGCTTACATAATATTCCGATGGGAATGGTTATTTCTAGCTCTTTAGAAATAGCAAATTATAGTAAAAGTAAAATATTATTAACTAGTTTTATTGTTTCCTTAGCTACTTTTGTTGGGGCTTTAATCATTAACTTAGTGGGGGAAGTTAGTGAATATATTATTGGTGTAATGTTTGCACTAACTTTGGGTATGCTTGTTTATATCGTTTTCTTCGAATTATATCGTCATTTAAAACATCAAAATAAAAATAATAATATAACGGGATTTATTATAGGAGCAATTATCATATGCATAAGTTTAATCTTTCACAATCATTAAAAAATAATTACATTATTTATATTTTTGTTATATCTAGTTTAATTAATAGTACTTTGTTGCTTTTTACTACAACTGGTTTAGGCAACATTCGTTTTATTCTTAGTGACTTAGTTATATTATTATTGATTTGTAGTTTTTCCTTTTTAGTTAAAAAAAGAAATCTTTATTTTTTAATATTTTCGATAATTTTATCTTCAATTTGTTGTATTAATTCAGTTTATTATAATAACTATAACGACTTTGCTTCTGTTTATTTGTTTGAGACGATGTTTCAAGCTTTTAAACTTCCTAGTGAAGCTGTAACAAGTGTTTTTCAAGTATCTGATTTTATCTTTATTTGGCAAATTTTATTGATGATTATTTTATATCGAATGAATAAATATGAAAAAAATGTTATTAATTTTAAAAGAAGTCTTTTAGTAACTTTTTCTTTGTTTGTTATAATTTTATTAACATGCACTTCCAACGATATATATCGCTTTACTCATGATTGGAATAAATCTTATGTCGTTCGTAACTTTGGAATATATAGTTATCAAGTAAATGATATTTTTACAGTAATGAAAAAATTTATTTGTCCAAATTGTGGTAAAGATGAAGCACAAGTTATCGTCGATGAATATTTCCGTAATAAAGGGACTGAAGAAAATGAATATACGAATATTTTTAAAGATAAAAATATTTTGTTTATTCATGCAGAAAGTGTTCAACAAATGTTTTTAAATAGTGAGATCAATAATCAAGTTATAACGCCTAATTTGAACAAATTAGCTAGCGAAGGGTTATATTTTAGTAATTATTATTCACAAGAGAGTGTAGGTACTAGTAGCGATACAGAGTTTACAATTACTAATTCGATTTTACCAGTTGGCACAGGTACCGTATTTATTAATTATGACTATAACAATTATCAATCGATGATTAAGTCTTTTGAAGAGATTGGTTATTATACCTTTAGTATGCATGGTAATATTTGTGAATATTGGAATCGCAATCAAATGTATCAAGCAATTGGTTATGATCATTTTTACTGCTATAATGATTACGATTTAACAGATCAAATAGGAATAGGATTATCTGATAAATCTTTCTTTAGTCAGTCAGCTGATATAATAAGTGATATTCATAATAATCATGATAAGTTTTATGGTACTTTAATTATGCTAACTAATCATACACCATTTTATAACGATGGCAAAGTAGAATTTGATGTTGGTAATATGGAAGGTACTAAAATTGGTAATTATTTGAAATTGTTACATTATGCTGATGAAGCTATTGGAGAGTTTATAACCAAATTAGATGATCTAGGTGTTTTGGAAGATACTGTTATTGTTATTTATGGTGACCACGATGCGAAATTTACAATTAAACAATATGAAGAGTATCTAGGTAAAGATATTGATTTTTATGAATATGAACAGTTAACTAAAGTTCCTTTAATTATTTGGACAAAAGATAAACAAGTTCAAGGAGAAATTACAAAAATAATGGGGGCTTATGATGTAATGCCAACTTTAGCTAATATGTTTGACTTTGAATGTGAATATGCTTTAGGTCATGATATTTTTAGTATTGATGAAAATATTGTAGTTTTTCCAAATGGTAATTGGGTAACTGATAAAGTATATTATAATAATCAGTTGAGTGATTATAAAGTATATAATGAAGTGAGTGAAGAGTACCTAAAAGAAAATGAAGAAAAAGCTAAAAAAGTAGTTGAAATTTCGAATTATTTAATTAGGTATAATTTATTTAATAATTAATATAATGTAGTAAATTGTAGTAAAAGTCTTGCTTAAATAAAAATATTTTGCTATAATTTACTTACACGGGTCTATAGCCAAGTTGGTAAGGCATGGGACTGCAACTCCCCGAGCGTCGGTTCAAGTCCGGCTAGGCCCTCCATTATAAAATGTCAAATATCAATTTCTAATCAGAAGTTGATATTTTTTTATATCTAATATTATGATAAAATTATATATAGATAATTAGGTTTAATTAATAAGGAAGAGGTTATAATTATGAATGAATTAGAAGAAAAATATATAGATTTACTTTTAAATAAATGTATTTGCCCTAAAAGTAAATCATTATTCATTTCGTATGATAAATGCAATGTTGATTTTATTGAAAAATTAATAAAAAAAGCTAGAGAATATGGTTTTGTTGATATTTTAATAGAAGAAAAAGATATAATGTTAGAACAAAAGATTTATCAGCAGAGGAAATTAAATCTCATCCATATTTTTATAATGAGAATTGGAATGACGCAATCAGAAAAAAGTGTGCTTTTTTACTAGTTTCAACGACATTTCCTAATTATTTTGATGATATCGAATATAAAAAAATAATTGCTGTTAATCAGGTCAAAACAATAACACATAGGAAAAGAGTATCTTGATAGTTTTTTTGCAAAGGATGATAGTTATAAACGCTTAGGAGAAGTTGCAATAATTGATTTTAATTCTCCTATTTCAAAAACTAAAATAACTTATAACAATAATTTGTTTGATGAGAATGTATCAACTCATTTAGCATTTGGCTGTGCTTATCAAAATACTATTCAAAATGGAACTAATATGAATGCTGAAGAATTAGATAAAACAGGATGCAACATTTGTCAAGAACATATGGATTTTACAATTGGAACAGAAGATTTAACAATTATAGCTAAAACTCATGATAATCAAGAAATCGAGATTTTTAAAAATGGTAGTTTTAATTATAGTTTAATTAATGAAACTAGTCCTTTTTGTTAATTAAATAAGTGTAATAGTAGTACTTTTATCTGTTTTCAATTTGTTGTATAATTAGATAGGTGATAATATGAACACAAAACAATTGGCTGATTTTTTAAATAGAGTAAATATTCATTTGAAAGAAAAATATGGGACTGATTTTGTAACCCTTATTCAAATGGGAT
Source organism: Bacilli bacterium (assembly GCA_017887425.1). Taxonomy (GTDB): domain Bacteria; phylum Bacillota_I; class Bacilli_A; order RF39; family UBA660; genus Faecisoma. The sequence continues at coordinate 19,124 of JAGHHZ010000017.1, read as the reverse complement.
TAACTGCAGAAGAATTATTGGTTTGTATTTTGCAGTTTAATGATTTATATCAATATATTAAAGATAATAATTTAAAACAAGAACTTTTTGATTTTCTAAATTCTAGTTGTGACAAAAGTATTTTAATGGTTCCGGAAACTGATTTATCATTCGCGAAAAAGCCTTCTTTAAAAACATTTAAAAAAGGTGGCATTTTAAGTGAAGAAGAGTTAAAACAAGTTTTTGCTTCTTTAAGAAGAAACAAAGATTTATTTGATCAAATATATCGTGATAAAATTTGGTTACTTGAAACGAATATCGGTAAAAATCAAGCTTTAAAAATAACAGATTTTAAGTTATTTCATTTGTTAGGATTTAGTCAACCGGAGATAAAAAGAGATTTTGATAATATAAGACAAATATTACCAACTTTAGAATTTGAAGATATAGCTTCTTTTGATTCATTATATGAAGTTTTAATGTTATTTATTGCAAATGAGGAAGTTTTAATTGAAAGTGCGCTTGCTGGCGATTTAAGAAATTCTTTTAATTTTCCTAAAATTAGAATTAAAAATTATGCTTTTGAAAGATTGGGCTTAATTGAAAGAAGTTCAGGTGTGGTTTTTTATGATAAAGCTAAAGATGAAAACCCAGCTTTAAATTTGAAATCAGATGTATTTTTATTAAGAGACATTATTAGAAATTACAAATTAGATTTTATATTTAATGGTTATCGTTTTTTTGAAGAAGATGATTTAGTTAAAAATGCTGAAACTATTTTTATTAATGAAGAAGGAGAAAATTCCCATTTTTTAACCAATCAAGAGGCTTCAATTTCTGAACGAGTTGGTTCGTTTCATCCTAAAAAATTTGAATATGTTATTAAGACAGTTCCTGAAGGTGAACAAATGGGATATGCCGATGAAGTGATCGAATTTCCCCTTGAAGATAGACAAGAAATGGCTAATAAAATAATTGAAAATCTTCCTCAATTAGATACTAGTAAGATAGAAAATTTAGGAGGACATCGAAAATGAATTCATGCCATGGTTAAATTTTATAAATAATATTTAAAATTATAAAAAAATATGATTAGTTATAATTAAAATTCTTCATTTAATTCTAAATTCTTTTTTTCTTCTTCAATAGCATATATTAACTCTTGTTCTGTTGGAAGATGTAACTTATAGGTAGAAGAAAAAATATTTTTATTATCTTCAGGTAGTGTGTATTTTACTACTGTTTTGTTTTTTTGGGTGGAAAGTAATATGCCAACGGTTGGATTTTCTTCGTCATTTTTAATTTTTCTATCATAATAATTAACATACATTTGCATTTGTCCAATGTCTTGATGAGATACTTTACCAATTTTTAAATCTATTATTACAAAGCATTTTAAAAGTCTATTATAAAAAATTAAATCTGGATAAAAATGCTCATCTTCTAATGTTATTCTTACTTGAGATCCAACAAACATGAATCCTTTTCCAAGTTCTAATAGGAATTCCTTTAAATGTTCTAGAATGTTTTTTTCTAAATCGGATTCTAAATAATCTGTATTTTCCTTGATATCTAAAAATTCAAGAACAAATGGATCTTTTACTAGATCTTTGCTGTTTTTTAACTCTTGACCTTTTTCAGCTAGTTCTAGTATTTTATCTTTGTTAGCAGATAATAATAATCTTTCATATAATAACGATCAGATTTGTCTTTGGAGTTCTCTAACGCTCCATCTTGCGTTAATAGTTTCTTTTATATAAAAATTCCTTTTATATTTTTCTTCTATTTTTATTATTTCAAGATAATGTGACCAACTTAATTGCGACGACACTGTTGTCGCAATTGGAAAATAAATATAAAATTTTCGCATTCGTTCCAAATTCCTTTTGGAGAATCCTTTTCCAAATTCAGCAGTCAATTTTTCTGATAATTTTTCAAGTACTGCGTCACCATAATTTGCTCTTTCGTCACCTTGTTGTATTTCCATAATTGCTTTTCCAATATTCCAATATAAATTAAGCATTTCAGTATTAACAGCGGAATAAACTTTGTTTTTACTATTTATTACTAACTGTTTGATAGCATTAAATATATTGTTAATTTCATTATTGTTTATTAAATTATTGTTCATTTTTTCCTCCTGCTTGTTTATATTTCTTCTATTTTCGAGTTAATTATTAGTTAAATTACACTATAGAAATATAAAAAATACTATACTTTTATTAAAATTTAATAATGTTTTCATAATTAATAAAAAATTTATATTTGAACAAAATAAAAAAGCATAATTGATTTTGTAAAAAAATAAACTATGCAGAAGAATGTGTTTTGGAAAGTATTATTATGTGGTAAAATAGATTTAGAAATTTGTTAATTTTTCGGTATTAAAATTTAAAAGATTATTAATATGAAAAATTTAATTTCAATAAAAATAAGTGTACAAAATAGGTGATGATATGAATTTATATGAATATGAAAATGAGTTATATGATAAAGGCATTAATTATATTGGTGGTGTTGACGAAGTGGGAAGAGGGCCTTTAATCGGACCAGTTGTTGCTAGTTGTGTAGTATTACCAAAAGATTTTGTTTTAGAAGGATTAACTGATTCTAAAAAATTATCTGAGAAAAAAAGGGATAAATTTTATGACTACATTATTGAACATGCTTTGGCTTATGGAATAGGTGTTGTATCACCCGAAGAAATCGATGAAATAAATATTTATGAAGCTAGTCGTAAAGCTATGTTAATAGCGATATCTAAAGTAAGAGAACAAATTAATTTAGAACATGTTTTAATTGATGCCATGCCAATTAATATTGATATCCCAACAACTAGTATTATCAAAGGTGATGCGAAAAGTATTTCGATTGCTGCCGCTAGTGTTGTTGCTAAAGTGACAAGAGACAAAATGATGTACGAATTAGATAAAAAATATCCAATGTATGGTTTTGCTTCCCATAAAGGATATCCCACTAAAAAACATATCGAAGCAATTCATAAATATGGTTTAATTGAAGGGTACCGTAAATCTTACGGTCCAGTTAAGGAGGTAATTGATGAAAAGATTAATAATATCGCACATAGCTGATCCTGATGGTGTTACACCAATTATTTTATCAAAATTAGTATTTGAAGAGATTGATTATATTTTATCGGAAAATAAAGATGTTAATGATAATGTTAAAAATAATCTTGATAAATATGACTTTATTTATGTTGTTGATTTAAATATAAGTGAAGAGTTAGCTGATTTTATCGAAGCAAATTATAAAGAAAAAATTATGATACTTGATCACCATTTAAGTTGTAATAATATGAATAAATATTCTTTTATTGAAGTTAATGCTGAAGGTAAAGAAAGTGGAACAAGTCTTTATTATAAATATTTATTAAATAATTATAACAATAACCTATTAAATAGAGAAAGTACGAAAATGTTAGTTGAACATGTAAGAACCATGGATATTTATGATTTTAGTAAAACTAGCAAAGAAGAAGCTGAAAAATTAGAAATGATTTTTAAAATATATGGTAAAGATAGATTTATTGATAAATTTTATAATGTTATAATCAATGATTTAGAACTATACTCTAAAGAGGATTTAAATTTGGTAGAATTAGAAAAAGAGAGAATTAAAAGATATATTGAAGAAAAAGAGTTTATCGAAATATCTTTAGATAATAAACGTGTAGGAGTTGTTTTTGCTGAAAGATATATTAGTGAATTAGGTAATTATTTAATTAATAAATATGATTATTTAGACTATATTGTTTTAATTAACATGGATAAAAAAATTAGTTATCGTGGCAATGGAAAAGTTGATTTGAGTGTTATTGCGAAAAAGTTTGGTGGTGGGGGACATGTAAATGCCGCTGGTAATTGTCTTCCTTCTGGCTTGAAAGAAAAAGTAATTAAAGAAATATTTCCTGATGCGATTATTAAGGAGGAAAGTAATGACAATCAAGACAGTTAAAGTAGGTTGGTTGGAAACTAATTGCTATATTATTGGTATTGATAATGAATGTTTGATAATCGATCCAGGTGCTGATTATAATAAAATAGTTCGCGAGGTTGGTTCTTTAAAACCAATCGGTATAATTGTTACTCATTACCATTTTGACCATATTGGAGCTTTAGAAGAAGTAAAAAATAGATATAATATTCCTATTTATGACATAAATAATTTAGAAGAAAAAGAATATACAATAGGCAATTTTAAATTTGAAGTAATTTATACTAAGGGACATCATAACACCTGTATAACAATTTATTTTAAAGAAGATAAAAAAATGTTTGTTGGAGACTTTATATTTAAAGGTGGTATTGGAAGAACTGATTTAGAAGATGCTGACGAAAAAGAGATGATTAAGTCTTTAAATAAAATTAAAACATATCCTGATGATATAACTATTTATCCAGGACATGGCGATATAACAAAATTAGGATATGAAAAAAATTATATTTAGCTAATCTTGTTGATTAGTTTTTTATTGTGTTTAATTGCTTTTTATAATGATTTTATATATAATATTTTTTGGTGAATCATATGCTAAAAATCGATAGCTACATTTCAGTTAAGGAAATGAAAAAGTACAATTTAAACTATGATGAAGTTAAAAGACATAACGAAAAATATATCAAAGATTCTTTAATTAAATACAAAGATTATTTTGATAATATGTATAAAGGAATTGATGATAATATTTTATTGGATGAAGAACAAAGGATTGCTATTTTAACTGATGAAGATTATAACTTAATCGTCGCTGGAGCGGGAAGTGGTAAAACAACTACTATGGCAGCTAAAGTTAAATTTTTAGTCGATATTAAAAAAGTTGATCCGAAAGATATAATTTTAATTTCTTATACGAATAAAGCTGTATCAGAATTAAAGCAAAGAATTAATAAAGATTTTAAAATACCAGTTTTAGTTTGCACTTTTCATAAGTTTGGAGTAGAAATCTTAAAAAGTAAAACTGATGAACACTTAAAAGTTTTAACTAACTCTTATAATTTAGTTAAAGATTATTTTGATAAAGTTTTATGTAATGATAATAAGAAATTAAAAGAGTTTTTAAAATTTTTTGTCTTTTATTTTGATATTCCTTTGTTTGCTTTAAAATTTAATAGTTTAAATGATTATTTTAATTATAAAAAAAGAAATGATTATCTTACATTAAAATCAAGATTAAATGAATATAATAAGCAAGTTATCGATGAGCGAACTAATAAAAGATATACTATTTTAGGAGAGTTTTTAAAATCAAACGAAGAAGTAATGATTGCTAATTTTTTATATTTAAATGGTATTGATTATGAATATGAAAAGCCATATCCTAAATTAGATAAAAGTAAAACTTATTTGCCTGATTTTACGATTTATCAAGGGGAAAGAATATTTTATTTAGAGCATTTTGGAATAAATAAAAGTGGTTATAATAAATTATTTGGTTATATCGATAGTTTAAAATATAAATATCAAATAAATAACAAGCGAAAAATTCATAAATTAAATAATACCACTTTGATTGAGACTTATTCAGGACCTGATTTATTAGATAATTTAAAAGAACAATTAATTAAACATCATATTATTTTAAATCCTAGAAATCCGAAAGAAATTTATTCTAAATTAGTCGATACATCGAAAGATATCTACTATACAAGATTTATTATCTTTTGCCTTAATTTTATCCAAGGATTTAAAGTTAAAGGTTATAATAAATCAGATTTTGGCAAGTTAAAAGCGATTTATCAAGATGAAAGAACTAATATGTTTTTGAATTTTATCGAAAATGTTTATGATTATTATCAAGAACAATTAAAGATAAATCATTATATCGATTTTGAAGATATGATTAATGAAGCTTATGAAAAGTTAGATAATATTAAATTAAATTATAAATATGTAATTATCGATGAGTACCAAGATATATCACAACAAAGATTTAATTTAGCTAAAAAGATAAGTGAAGTAAGTGATTCTAAAATAATTGCTGTCGGTGACGATTTTCAAAGTATTTTTGCTTTTGCGGGAAGTGATATATCTTTGTTTACGGAATTTAGTAATTTAATGGGTTATGCGAGTCTTTTAAAAATAACGCATACTTATCGTAATAGTCAACAGTTAATCAATGTGGCTGGAAATTTTGTTATGAGTAATCAAAAACAAATAAAAAAACAATTAATTTCTCCTAAAAATTTAGAAAATCCGGTTATGGTTATTGCTTATGATGATTCAAGTAATAAAACGAAAAATAAAATAATGATGTTAAATAAATGTTTAGCTGATATTCAAAAACAGTTTGGTGATAGACAAAAAATATTATTAATTGGTCGATATAATTTTGAAAAATATTATTTACTTAATAGTGATGATTTTTCTGAAATATCAACTGACAAAATAAAAGCTAAAAAATTTCCTAATTTTGAGATTGATTTTTTGTCGGCACATTCTTCAAAAGGATTAGGGTATGATCAAGTTATCATTTTAAACGGTGATGATGGGACATATGGCTTTCCATCCCAAATTAAAGATGATCCGATTATGCAAGTGATTAATGTTTTTGATAATTCTTATTTATTTGCCGAAGAGCGAAGATTATTTTATGTTGCATTAACTAGAACTAAAAATAAAGTTTATATTTTAACGCCAGTTAATAATCCTTCTAGTTTTATTTTAGAAATCATTAAATATAATCAGGTTAAATTATATAATAAGACAGGAATTAAATTATCTAAAAAACCACATTTATGTCCGAAATGTGGCTATCCATTAATTAGAAAATATAATAGTTTTAAAATAAATAATCTATATATTTGTAGTAATGAAAAAGAATTATGTGACTTTAAAACTAACAATTTAAAATATAAAAAGAATATAACAAAATGCCCTAAATGTAATGGCGATTTAATTGTTAAGCATAGTAGAAAGAAGAATTATGACTTTATTGGTTGTACTAATTACAATAAAGGATGTAATTATACAGAAAATATTTAATACCACATTTTCCCATTTTTTTATCAAAATATCCCCACAATTATATTATATACTTTAATTGTTGGAGGTGATAGATGAAGAAAAAAATAAAAATTTAAAAAGGAAAGAAGGTGGTATATGATTAAAAGTATGTTATACTAAAAATAGGTGATGAATGTGTATAAGATTTGTTTAGTCGAAGATGAAGAATCATTAAATAATTTAATGAAGTCATATATTGAAAAAGAAGGTTATGAAGTCATTCAATTTTTTAAAGGGCTACCTGCTTTAGAATATATAGGCAAAGAGAAAATTGATTTATGGATTCTCGATATTATGTTGGGAGACACTATAAGTGGTTATGATTTAATTAAAAAAATACGTGAGTTTGATAAAAACGTTCCCGTTATTTTTACTTCTGCTCGTGACCAAGATTTGGATAAAATTTTAGGTCTTGAGTTAGGAAGTGATGATTATGTTACTAAACCATATTCTCCTAAAGAATTAGTTTTAAGAATAAACAACATATTAAAAAGAGTATATGCTTCTTCTAATAAAATTAAATATGAAAATTATGAAGTAGATGTTGATAAAAGAATAGTGACACATGATGGTAAAGAAGTGAATTTAACTACCTTAGAATTTGATTTATTATATATGTTTTTAAATAACAAAGGTAAATCTTATAGCCGTGATGATATTCTAAATATTATCTGGGGTGAAAATTATTTTGGTAGTGATCGCGTTGTCGATGATTTAGTCAGAAGATTAAGAAAGAAAATGCCTAAATTACATATCAATACAATTTATGGCTTTGGGTATCGTCTAACATGATTAAAACTACTTTATATCGACAATTAGTTTCACTTGCTATTATCATTTGTGGCATTATATTTATAAGTTTGGGCCTACTCCTCCCAAAACTTTTACTCCCTATCTATGAAAAAAATATTTATCAATATCTAAAACAACCACTCGAATTAATAGAAAATAATATTGAACAAACAGAATTAGAAGATGTAGCCTATATATATGTTTTAGATGATGAAATTGTTGTTTCCGAGAATCTTAAAGATATAATTTATATAGACGCTAAACAAATATTAGATAGAGTAGATAATGAATATGGCAAATTTACTTATTTAGGTAAAACATATTATTATTATAATATTAAAACCCAATATATTTCCAAAACAGCTCTAACCAATAATAATTATTTGATGGAAATAAGGTCGGATGTTATGAAAACCTTACTTCCAATTATCATCGGGACCTTACTGATTGCTGTTGGAATAATTATGTTATGGGCTAATCAATTAGTGAAAAAAATATATCACTTAAAAGAGAAAGTCGATAATTTAGATAATGATGAGTATGTTGATAAAAAGCAATATACCTTTGATGATGAATTAACATCTTTATCTAATGCTATCGATGACATGAAAGCAACATTGAAAAAACAAGACGAATATAAAAATCAAATGTATCAAAACATTTCTCATGATTTTAAAACTCCTCTTACTGTTATAAAATCACATATAGAAGCCATCGAAGATGGTATCATGGATCCTCAAACAGGAGGCACCATAATTAAAGAACAATTAAACAAACTCGAAATAAAAGTACACTCCCTTTTATATTTAAATAAATTAGTGTATCTTAAAGATTTAGAAAAAACTGGAAAAAAGATTAATGTAAAACCGATTATCGAAAGTAGCATTGAGAAATTTAAAATCCAGCGCCCTGATGTTGAATTTGTTGTTACAGCTAGTGGCCGGATGATATTTAACGGTACACACGATATGTGGGAAGCTATCATCGATAATTTATTAAATAATTTTATAAGATATGCGACAAAAGAAATAAAAATAACATTTAAAAACAATAAAATAACTTTTTACAACGATGGTCCACATATTGATACTGATATCCTAAATAATATATTTACTCCCTATAAAAAAGGAATTAAAGGTCAATTTGGATTGGGACTATCGATCGTTAAGAAAACACTTAACTTGCTAGGTTATGAAATAAGTGTTGTTAACGAAAAAAAAGGTGTCAGCTTTATTATAAAGTGACATCTTTTTTAAATATAATAAATAAAGTATTTTCTTTTTTTAAAAAAAATTGTATAATATTATTATAATTGGGAGGTAATAAAGTGTTAGGAAATATAATTGGTATCGTAGAAAATGAAGTTCAATTAAAACTTGCTATTGACGTTAATCAATTTGAAAACTTAATTAATGTTCATGTTATTATGGAAGATGGAGAACGTAAAATAGTAGGTGAAATAATCGATATTAAAGATAATATCGCATATATTAATTTATTAGGTGAAATAGTTAATGATAAGTTTGTATTTGGTGTCATTGTTAAACCTTCTTTTAGTTCAGTAGTAAAATTAATTTCTAAAGAAAAGATTCCAATGATAATCGGTATTGAAAATTACCAAGAAAACAGAGATATTTATATTGGGACCAGTCCGATTTATCCGGGTATTAAAGTAGGCGCTAATATCAATCAATTTTTCAGTAATCATTTTGCCGTTTTAGGATCAACTGGTTCTGGTAAGTCTTGTGGTGTGGCAAGGATTATTCAAAACATATTTGATCGTAAAAATTATGTACCATATCGTGCTAGTTTATTTATTTTTGATGCTTATGGTGAATATCACAATGCTTTTAAAAACATCGGTGGTGGTCGTGATGAGATATCATTTAAATCTTTTACTACTAATTTACACTTTAGTGAAACAGAAGTTTTAAGAATACCAGTTTGGTTATTAGGTGTTGATGATTTAGCTTTATTACTTAATGCTGAAAGGTCATCACAATTACCAATAATTGAAAAAGCCTTAAAATTGGTTAATATTTTTGCGCGTAGTAGTGATGATGTCATTAAACATAAAAATGATATAATTGCTCGTGCTATATTAGATATATTTTCAAGTGGTAATCCACCAGCACAAATTCGTGACCAAGTTTTTTCAATTTTGTCTAACTATAATACACCAGAGTTGAATTTGGAAACACCTATCTTTCAACCTGGTTATACTAGACCTTTGAAACAATGCTTGTTAATTGATGCATCAGGCAAAATTAGGGAAATGGAATTAGTAACTAATTTTATGCAGAAATATATTCAAAATGATTTGAGTTTAGATTTGCCTGATGAGGATATTATGTATACTTTATATGACTTAGAAAAAGCGTTTGATTTTGCTTTAATTAGTGAAGGATCTTTAAATAGTGAACGTGTATATGAAGATAGTAATGTTTTAAAAGTTAGATTACATACTTTAGTTAATAGTGATGCGGCAAGATATTTTGAGTATGATAAATATGTTACTAGAGGACAATATGTTAAAGAACTGTTAACTGCTACTAATGGAAGAAAAGCTCAAATAATTAACTTTAATATTAACTATATCGATGATCGTTTAGCTAAAAGTTTAACCAAAATTTATTCTAAATTATTGTTTGATTATGCTAAAGAGAATGATAAACGTGCAAGCATGCCTTTTCATATTATTTTGGAAGAGGCTCACAGATATGTTCAAAATGATAATGACGTAAATTTATTAGGTTATAATATTTTTGAAAGAATAACTAAGGAAGGTCGTAAATATGGCGTTATGTTAGGATTAATTAGTCAAAGACCTAGTGAATTATCAGAAACTACTTTATCACAATGTAATAACTTTTTAATTTTTAAAATGTTACATCCATTAGATGTTCAATATATTAAAGAGATGATTCCAAATATTACTAATGAGATTGTTAAAAGATTAAAAATTTTACAACCCGGTAATTGTATTGTCTTTGGTACGGCATTTAAAGTGCCAGTTATTGCTAAACTAGAAATGCCAAATCCTGCTCCATCTAGTAGTAGCTGTAATATTAGTAATGCATGGTTTATTGAAAGGAAAAATCCAATCGAATAGATTGGATTTTTATAATAAATATTGATTTATTTGATTAGGCGTTTTATTTACTATTTTAGCAATTGTTTCTACATCGAATGACATGTTACTCATGTTATTAACTATTTTAACCATAGTTTCTTCTTTACCGATATCGATGCCTTGCTGATAATAGTAAAGTATTTCGTTTATCTCATCTTCTGTTAGATGAGATGTTTTTTCGATAAAGTTTTCCATTATATTCCTCCTTCGATATTGATTATACTTTAGTTGAAAATATTAATCAAATGACTAATTTTCAAAATTAGATAATAAAAAATAGCCTGATTTTTAAAATTGAACTAGGCTAATTTTTGATTTTTTGTAAACTATTGGTTAAAAATGAAGACTGATTTTCAAAATTAGTAAAAATTTAATTTTTTTCAACTTTTTGTCCTTGAATGATATCATTTTTGGCCATATATTTGTCGATTCCGTTTAAAACATCAATTTTTTTAATTACCCAATTAGGAGCAATTAAATCTTCTGGCTTTGGATCGCCAGTTAAACGGTGGATAACAATTTCGTCATTTAAATATTGTAATTGTTCACAAACAATTTCTATATATTCCTCTTTAGTTAGCAATTTAAAAGGGGCCTCTTGATATAATTTTTCTAGTTTTGTGTCTTTTAATATTTGTAACATATGAATTTTAATTCCTTGAATATCTAAATCATTTAAATATTTGACTGTTTCAATCATCATTTCTTTCGTTTCAAAGGGAAGGCCATTAATAATATGAACGACAACATCGATATTTTTTTCTCTTAATTTTTTAACCATTTTAGTGAAACATTTTAAATCGTGACCACGATTAATTAATTTGGCTGTTTTTTCATGAATTGTTTGTAGGCCTAGTTCGATAGTTAAATAAGTTCTTTTATTTAACTCACTTAGATATTCTAAACATTCATCAGTAATAGAATCTGGTCTAGTAGCAATAGCCAGACCGATAACGTTATCGATTTTTAAAATTGTTTCATATTTTTCTTTTAAAACATTTAAGGGAGCATAAGTGTTGGTGCGAGCTTGAAAATAACCAATGTATTTACCAGTTGGCCATTTTTTATTCATAACTTTCTTTACCTTGTTAAATTGTGTTACTAAATCATCTTTAATATCGCCAGCATATTCGCCACTTCCAATTTTACTACAGTATATACAGCCACCACTTTTTAAATGAGGACAAGAAAATCCAGCATTTAAACTAACCTTAATTATTTTTTCATTAAATAATTTTTTATAATGGTAGTCTAGGGTATGATATCTTTTATTGCTATTAGAATACTTGAAAACCATAAAATCACCTAATTAATTATAACATTTTGTAAAAATATTGTGAAATTTTTTCAAAAAACTTTAATAATTTATTTATTTTTGCTATAATGAATTCGGAGGTTATGAGAAATGAAAAAGTATGATTTATTAAAGGTGTTGGGAATCACATTTGCAATAATTGTATTGATCAGTTGGGTTATTCCAGCGGGAATTTATTCTGACGGTTCATTTACTTCACTTGAGATGACAAATCCAATTGGACTATTTGATCTTGTCAACATACCACTTTTAATTTTCAATAATTTTATCGAATTTGGACTTTTATTATTGGCAATTGGTGGATTATATGGTGTTTTAAATACAACTGGTGTTTATTCTAAATTAGTTGAAACTGTTACTAATAAATGGAAGAAAAATAGTAAAAAGTTTTTAATTATTACTACTGTTATTTTCTCTTTATTATCATCAGTCATTGGTTTAAACAGTGTTATATTTATTTTAATGCCATTCTTTGCAACTATTTTATTAAAATTAGGTTTTAATAAAGTTCCTACTTTAGCTGCAACAGTAGGTGGTTTATTAATTGGTCAAATCGGATCTACTTTAGGATCTGATATGTGGGGGTATACAAATGTTATATTTGGTAGTATCTCTACTGAAATGTCAATGTTTACTTTGATTTTAGTAAGATTAGTTTTATTAGTTGTTGTAACAGCATTATATTGTTTAATAATAAGTAAGTCTGTTAAAGAAGTTAAAACTGAAGTAAAAGAGGAAACTAAAAAGACTAAAAAAGCTAGTAAAGAAAAACAAGCTGAAATTAAAGAAGAAGTTAAGGTTGATATACCACTTTATGAAAAGAAAGAATCTAAAAAAGATATTTTTCCTTTAGTTATTATTTTTGTTATTATGTTTGCTATATTAATAGTAGGTACTTATAAATGGGTATATACATTTAATATTGATGTGTTTACAACTATTCATGAGCAAATAACAGAATTTGAAATTAACGGTTATCCACTTTTAACTAATATTTTAGGTAATATTAGTTCGTTAGGTGAATGGAACAATTACAATATTATTTTCGTTTTAATTGCTGCTTCACTTATTATTGCTTGGTTATATAGCGTTAAGTTTAGCGAAGCTTTCGATGGATTTGTAAAAGGTGTTAAACAAATGCTTGTACCTGCATTTTATGCGGTATTATCATGCATTATCTTTACAGCTGTATTATCATTGTCAGCTAACTTTGTTTATACACTAGTCAATCAATTTACTTCAGGCGAAGAATTCTCTTTAATGGGAACTATTGCAAGTTCAGCTGTAACTTCATTTACTTATAGTGTTTTCCCACAACCAATTAATGCATTTGCTGGATTCTTTAGTGAATTAGACGCTGGAGCAATTTCAGTTGTTGCTTTAATATTCCAAACAATATATGGCTTAGTTATGTTGATAGCTCCTACAAGTGTATTCTTACTTGCTGGATTATCATATTTAGAAGTACCATATAAAGATTGGATGAAATTTATTTGGAAATTTGCTTTAGCTGTTTTAGGTATCATTATTGTCGTTGCTTTTATAGCTACAACTTTTGTATAAACTAGAGTCATTTGATTCTAGTTTTTTTATTATAAAAATTAACTAAAAAAAATTATAATTTCCTTGTTTTTTACTTATAATAGATGTATAATTTAATTAGAAGAATGGGTGATACAAATGGCTTATATCGATGTTAAAAATATTAGTAAAAGTTATAAAATGGGTGAGGTGACAATTAAGGCAATTGAAAATATTTCTTTTGAAATTGAAAAAGGTGAATTAGTTGTTATTTTAGGCCCATCAGGGGCAGGTAAGACTACCGTTTTAAATATTTTAGGTGGTATGGATATTGCTGATAGTGGAACTATTATTATTGATGGTAAAGATATTTCTAAATATAATAAAAAACAGTTAACTAATTATCGTAGATATGATATTGGTTTTGTTTTTCAGTTTTATAACTTAGTTGGTAATTTAACAGCTTTAGAAAATGTTTCTTTAGCTAGTCAAATTTGTAAAAATCCGAAGGATAGTGAAGAAACTTTAAAAAGTGTCGGATTAGAAGATCGAATTAATCATTTTCCTGCTCAACTATCAGGTGGGGAACAACAAAGGGTATCAATTGCTAGAGCCTTAGCTAAAAATCCTAAATTATTACTATGTGATGAGCCAACAGGTGCTTTAGATTCTAAAACGGGTAAATTAATTTTAGAGTTATTACAAAAAACTTGTCACGAATCAGGTATGACAACCATTATAATTACTCATAATGCGATAATTGCTGATATAGCCGATAAAGTAATTAAAATTAAAAATGGTCAGGTATCTAATATAACGATTAATAAGCATCCAAAATTAGTTGAGGAGCTTGATTGGTAATGTTGATTTTTATTAATAGTTTTCGAAAGATTAAAAATTCTTTAGGAAGATTTTTATCTTTAATTTTTATAGTAGCTTTGGGTAGTGCTTTTTTCTCGGGAATTAGAGAAGCATCGATGGATATGATAAAAACTGTCGATGAATATTATGATAGTACTAATTTAATGGATTATAAAATAATTAGTACGATGGGATTAACCGATGGTGATTTAGAATCGATTAAAGAAGTAGCTGATAATTTAATAGTTGAACCATCTTATTCTTTTGATATTATTCTAGATGGTGATGTGACGAGAATTCATGCAATCAACGATGAAATTAATAAAGTTAATTTAATTAGTGGTGAAATGCCTGATACTAATGAATGTTTAGTTGAAGAGGGAACATATAATATTGGCGATAAAATAGTTATTGAATCAGATAATTTAAAAACTAAAGAATATACTGTTTCTGGGACCGTTACTAGTTCTTTATATATGTATCGTACTAAAGGAATATCGACAGTTGGTGATGGTAAATTAGATAAATATATATTTATTCCTAAAGAAAATTTTGATATCGAATATTACACCGAAATATATATTATCGCCAAAGATGGAATAGATAAAATTGCTTATTTAGATGAATATAACGAAATTATTAGTGTTTTAGATAGTAAACTAAAAGAATTGAAACCAATTAGAGAAACAATTAGATACGAAGAAATATTAGCTGAAGCGACGAAAGAAATTAATGATGCTGAAGCTGAATTAAATAAAGAAAAATCAGAAAATGAACAGAAATTGAGTGACGCTAAAAAAGAGTTAGATGATGGTAAAGAAGAAATTGAAAAAGCTTATCAAGAGTGGCAAGAAGGTTATGATGAGTTAGAAGAAACTAGTAAAGAAATGGAACGAACCTTTAATGATGCTAATCAAGAGTTAGAAGAGGGAAGAAAACAGTTTGAAGAAACTTTAGAACAATATAATTTACAAGAAAACGAGTTAGAAATAAGTTTAGAAACTTTGAATAATCAAATTGATAATATCAATGCTTTATTAGAAACATTAGATCCTACTAGTCCTGAATATTTAACTTATCAAGCAACTTTAAATCAGTTAATGGAAACAAAAAGTAATTTAGAACTGTTAATTAATACTAAAGTTACTTTGGATGAAAATGAACAAAAAATAAAAGATAATATGGCTAAGTGGGAAACTGAATTTTCTAAAGCAATTAATGAGTTAAATGATAATTATGAAATAATTCAAGAAAATGAAAAAGAATTAAATGAAGGTTATGAAGAATATGAAGAAAATTATCAAACTTTTTTAGAAGAGATAGCTAAAGCAGAACAAGAGATTGCTGATGCTAAAGAAGAGGTAAATAATTTAGAAAAACCAGTTTGGTATTTGATGAGTCGTGAGGATAATTCAGGATATACAAACTTTTATGAAAATGCAACTAAAGTAGATGCGATAGCAGCTGTTTTTCCAGTATTTTTTATGCTTGTTGTTTTCTTGATGAGTTTAAATACTATGACAAGAATGATTGAAGAAGAAAGAAATGAAATTGGAATTTATGTATCACTTGGAATAAGTAAATTTAAAATAGTAATTAGTTATTTGTTTTATGTATTAATAGCTACATCGATTGGTTTAGTGATTGGATTAAGTATCGGTTATGCTTATATTCCACATATTATATATAATATATATCATTCTAATTACATTATTCCTGATTTGAAAACATATGCGGAAGTAATTCCTTGCGTATCGATTATTTTAGTAACTTTATCTTTGATGATCATTGTCACATTGATTACAATTTTAAAAGATTTTAAATATGTACCTGCGACATTATTACGTCCCGCACCACCGAAAAATGGTAAAAAAGTATTTTTAGAAAAAATAAAATTTATTTGGAAAAGATTATCTTTTACTTGGAAAGTTACAATTAGAAATATGTTTAGATATAAAAAAAGAATTATTATGACTCTTTTAGGAATCTCTGGTTGTACAGCTTTATTGCTAACAGGATTTGGCTTAAAAGATAGCGTTAGTTCTTTAGTAGAATTACAGTATGGTAATATCCATTTATATGATTCGATGCTGATATTAGAAGAGGAAATTAATTCACCTAGTGAAGAGATAAATCAATTGTTAAATAGTAAAAATACTGATGATTTATTGTATACGCATATGGAAAGTTATGTTTTTGAGGCCGATAGTAAAAGAATTGATACTTATTTACTTGCTTTTGAAAATCTTGATATTGTTAGTAAATATTTTAATTTAAAAGATTTAAATGGTAATACTTTAACTTTATCCGATGATGGTGTTATTATTACTGAAAAAATGGCCGAATCTTTAAATGCTAAAGTTGGCGAAGATATTCAAATTAGAAATAGTGAAAATGAGTTATTTATTTTAAGAGTTGCTGGTATTTGTGAAAACTATGTTAATAGCTACATTTATATGACTAGTAACTATTATTATAAATTATTTAATGAAGTAACTTATAATACAATAATTGCTGATGTTAATAACGATAATCATGAAGCTTTAGCAACCGAATTGATGGATTCAGGATATTTTACCAATATTCAATATACTGTTGATAGTTTAGATGTCTTTAATGATATTGTTGATGGTTTAAATAATATAATTTATTTAATTATTGCCGCTTCTAGTTTGTTAGCTATTATTGTTTTATATAACCTAACAGCGATTAATATCAATGAAAGAAAAAGAGAAATTACTACTTTAAAAGTATTAGGATTTAAAGATAAAGAAGTATCAACTTATGTTTATCGTGAAACTTTGATTTTAACATCAATTGGAATTATTATTGGTTTATTTTTAGGAACAATTTTAAACAGTTTTGTTTTGACAATTGCCGAAACTGATGAGATTTTATTTGTTAAAGATATTGAACCTTTAAGCTTTGTCTATGCATTTGTGATTATGATTTTCTTTACTGTTTTAGTTCAATTTATAACTCATTTTGTTTTGAAAAGAATCGATATGGTTGAATCGTTAAAATCAGTTGAATGATTAAAAATGTTAAATGAACGTAAAAAAGTAGGTGTATGTCTACTTTTTTTGTGTCTAATATTGTTTTTTTAATTGAAATGATGCTATTATATGAATAAGATAGTAGGAGGTATTTTATGACAGAAGTTGTAGAATCAATTTTGATATTTAGTGTTATAATTTTTATTGTTGCAATTGTGGTGTATGTTTTAGAGTCTATATTTTTATACAAATTTAATAAGTTGGTTTATGGGAAAGGAACTCCTTTAGCTTGGATTCCTATTTGTAATATTTATTTACTGGGAAAGTTAGCTGTAAATAAGATAGTAGGTTGGATCCTTGTAATAATTTTGTTTTTAACAGGAACTTATACAGTAACTGTAAATGGTGTTGAAGAAACTTATACAATTTTACCAGAAGGTATTCATAATGTTTTAACGGTTTTATATTATTTAGTTTTCTTAGGATTATTTGTTTATGCAATTATTAAATATATGAGAATAAAGAAGAGTCGTAATACACAACAACCGGTACAACCACAACAACCAGTACAATCACAACAAAATCAAAATAATAGTCTATAATTATTTACAATATAAAATATAAGGAGTGTTAGAAAAGATGATTAGTCATCTTTTTTTAATATTTTTGTTTGACTTTTAGTTCAAAAAGAGTTAAAATAAAATTGTATATAAAATAGAGATGGGAGTGATTTAAATGCGAAAAATAGCAAATAGCAAAAATGAGAGGGGGTGTTTACTAAATAATGCCTTTACATTAGTCGAACTATTGGGTGTGTTGATAATTTTAGCTGTAATAGCTTTAATAACATTCCCGATAGTTGATAGTGTAATAAAAAATGGCCGTGAAGAATCATATAATCGAACAGTAGAGAGTATAATTGAAGCGGCAAGCAACTATAGTACAGTTGGAAATTTGGGATATTCAACTGAGAAGAAAGCTTTATATTTGGAAGATATAAAGAAATATGGATTATTGGATCAATCAATTATTAATCCAGTAACAGAAGAAGAAATGGCAGGATGTGTCTGGTATAGTTGGGATCCAGTATACAATCAATATAACTTTGAATATGACAGTGAATGTGAAATAGAAGAGACAGAGCCAACAATTAATTTAAGCTATAACACAAGCTTAGTTAACGTTAATGGTTGGGCGAAAGAAAATGTAGCTGTGACATTATCAGGTAATGGTGAGATTAAATACTGTATAGATAGTGAAGAATGTGAACCTACGACAGTAGTTAATGGAAATTATACGCAATTTATATCAGCAGAAGGAACAAACTATTTATGTGCATTATCAAGTAATAGTTTAGGAACAACAGATAAAAAATGTGCAACAATTAAGTTAGATAAAAATGCTCCAAATATTGAAGGAGTAGGAGACTTAATTGTAAATAGAAATGCTGTAGTAGACTTAACTTCTGGAGTAAATTATAGTGATGCATTATCAGGTGTTG
>JAGHHZ010000016.1 GCA_017887425.1 Bacilli bacterium | reverse complement strand
ATACATTTATTATTACAATAATGAAAGACCATCATATGCATTAAATTATAAAACCCCAATTCAATATAAAATTGAATCAGGGTTCTAACTTTTTTAAACTGTCTACTTTTACTTGACTAGTTCAAAAGACTATCTAATATGTTCATATTCATCTTCGCCAATATATACCCTATTACCATTTTCATCATAGTAATAAGCACCATCATAATTACTACCATTATTATAGTCATTATCATTATCAATAGTATATCCATAACGATTTAAAATAGCACTATTAGTTGCTTGATCCCAACCAATACTTGTACCAAACATAGCAGAAATATCACGAGCTGGTATATATGTCGTACCATTTATAATATAAACTTCTGTTTTCTTACCGTTTGTAGGTTGTGGTGTATACAAATTACCATTAAAATAAATATTAACACCAGATACACCGGATAATTTTTTTTGCGTTAATTGGGCATTTGGTTGTTCACCAGATACTGGTACAGCTGGATATTCTTTAAAATAAACTTTATTACCATTTTCATCAATATAATAAGTATCACTTGTATTATCATTAGCTTCAATATAAACAGAATTATTCTTCCATTCAACATCAGCACCATATAAAGTAGAAATAGCAGCTATTGGTAAATATGTCGTACCATTGTGAACGAAAGGTGTGATTTTATTACCATTAGCATCTCTTGGAGTAAATAAGACACCATCCACATAAATATTAACACCCATATAAGCATCAATAGTAACATTTTCTAATTTACTAGGATCACTTGGAGTAACGCTAGATTTTAAATCACTAGTATCTAAATAGCCACGATCGATAGCTAATTCCATTTCGTTTCCATTTTTATAATAAACAAATCCTTGTTCCTCACTAATTCTAACAGGCTTATTATTAATAGAATATTCAATATAATCTCTATAATCAATACGATTAGAATTTTCATTATATACTTTAGATACCATTAAAGATTGTTTATAATTTAAATATTGATTAAGTGCATTACTTAATTCTGTATAGTAAGCATATTTAGTATTTATCGTTTCACTAATTAAATTAGTATCACCATAGATTGATAAAATCACATCTTGATTAGAACTACTACTAGCTGTATAATTACCAGATTCAATAGCTTTTTCAATCTTATCATAGAAGATATCAGCATCTCTCATCGCTTGTAGGCACATAGCTTCATTATCTTTTGGAATAATAGCTGTATTGTATTCTGTTCTAAAAGTAGGTTTTGAACTATATCCATAAGTTGCAACTAAATTTGGAATAACAACTAATGTTTTATCTTTACTTAATTTTGAATCATCTAAAGTTATTATTCTTGAATCGACAATTTGATTATTCTTAAGTTCATATACACCAATATTTACTAAACTATTATTGCCAATACTATTAGCAAATACGCAAGTATAATCATCAGCATAATCTTCCAAATCTTTAACTGATATATTAGTAACACTTGAAAAAACTAATTTACTTTCATTAATTTTACTTTCTAAGTATTTTTTAATAATTTGTTTTTCAGTATTATTCAAATCCTCCATAACACTTTCATATTCTGTTTCGATCATATTGATGCTAGCTAACATTCTTGCCATACTATTTGCTCTATTGCCAGTATGACCAACAAACATTCCGCCATTAGCTAAAACAGTATAAACATCTTGAAAATCATTATCAATATCTTCAATAATTTCATTTAACTCCTTAGCTTGTCTATCAGTAACATAATTAGATATATAAGATTCCTCATTAACATATTCGTCATTTCCATTATAAGTTATACTGATAGTTGGAAATTCAACATTAGCAGCCTCAGCTTTAGTAGCCCCTGCTCCAACAACAAAACCAGTTGCTAAAACAAAAGGTAAAGCTTTCTTTAAAACTAATTTTTTGCTTTTTTCTAATAATTCTTTTATTCTTTGTCTATTGATATTAATCATTATTATTCCCCCTTTAATTAATATTGTCATTTATACTAACATAAATAAAAGCAAAAGTCAAATTAAAGAACTGACTAAAAATCTAAGCTGTCAGTTCTTCATACTCTTTTCTAATAATTCTTCATATTTATTTTGTAAAACATAGATATCTTTACTACTCATAAATAGCATAACGGCATTTTTATGTTTTAATAATTTATCCACCATATCTAAATTGATATATTCACCATTATCTAATTTATCAAGAATTACTTGACAAGTTACGTCATCATAACCAATTTCTTCACGATCAACACCAACGTCCATAACATAAGCCTTATCAGCCAAATTAAGGGCATCAGCAAATTCTTGCGCCATTTCTTTAGTTCTTGATAAAGTGTGTGTCTTTAATATAGCCACAATTTCTTTATCAGGATATTTTTGTCTTGCTCCTTTAATAGTTACTTTGACTTCGGTTGGATGATGAGCATAATCGTCGATAGTTACAATATCACCAATTACTTTTTCTTTAAATCTTCTTTTAGCTCCTTTAAATGTTTTTAAATATTTAGCAACTTCTTTAGCTTCTAACCTTTCATAATAACAAACACCAATTACAGCTAAAGCATTTAATAACATATGTTTTCCATATAAAGGTAAATCAAAATGTCCATAATAGTTTTCTTCGACAAACACATCAAAACTTGTTCCTTCATTAGAATATTCGACATCTTTGGCAATAATATCATTATCTTCATTTAAACCATAGTAAAAAATAGGAACATTTACATCTAATGTATGAGTATATGGATCATCGCCACAGGCGATAACCATCTTCTCAGCTAATCGAGCATATTCTTGATAAGCAGAAATAACATCATCGATATCTTTATAATAATCAATATGGTCAAGTTCAATATTAGTTATAATAGCATAATATGGTGTATAATTTAAAAAATGTCTTTTATATTCACAAGCTTCCAAAGCAAAATACTCGTTTTCTTTACTAGCGTCACCAGTACCATCACCAATTAAATAATTACAACCAGTAATATTTTTTAAAACATGACTTAACATAGCTGTTGTCGTTGTTTTACCATGACAACCAGCAATTGTAATTGTTTTAAACATCCTTGTTAATTTACCAACCATATCTTGATATGAATATATTTTTAATCCTAATTCTTTAGCTCGAACAATCTCTTCATGAGTATCTTTAAAAGCATTCCCTTGAATAATTATCATATCTTCTTTGATATTATCTTTGTTAAATTCATAAATTTTAATTCCTTTTTCGACTAGTGCTTGTTCTGTAAAAAAGTGATCAGGTTTATCACTACCTTCTACTTCATAACCTAACCCGTCAAGAATTTGCGCTAAAGCACTCATCCCTGTACCTTTTATTCCAACCAGAAAGTATTTCATTTAACCATCTCCTATTATTATTTTACACCATTTAGAAGTAAAAAGTCCATAAATTTTATTAAAAATAATTAAAAAGCTATGGAATCATAGCTTTACTCTTTATATTCAAACTCTAAATCTAAAATTCTAATTGTATCTCCTTCGATAGCACCTAATTCTCTTAATTTATCATCAACACCATATTTTCTTAATTTATTAGCAAATCTATTAGCTGCTTCATCAGTATTAAACTTAGTCATTTTTAATAGTTTTTCTATTTTTTCGCCTTTTACTACCCAAGTATTACCTTCTTTAGTAATTGTGAAAGGTTGTTCTTCTTTAAACTTATATAAAACATGACTTTCAAATTTTTCCTCTTCATATAATGGTTCTTTAGCAATCGTTTCCAATTTTTTAGCTAATGCTTCAATTACTTCTTTTAAACCTTCATTTGTAATTGCTTTAACAGGATATATTTCAATATTAACTTTTTCTTTAAATTTTTCCAAATTGTCTAAAGCATTAGGCATATCCATTTTATTAGCGATAACGATTTGAGGTTTATCTAATATTTTAGGATTAAATTCTTTTAATTCATTGTTAATAATAACATAATCTTCATATGGATCTCTTCCTTCGGTTGCTCCCATATCGATAACATGAGCAATAACTCTTGTTCTTTCAATATGTTTTAAAAACTGATCTCCTAATCCATCTCCTTTTGAAGCACCTTCAATTAATCCGGGTAAATCAGCTACAACGAAAGAAGTATTGTTTGCTTTAACAACACCTAAATTAGGTTTTAAAGTAGTGAAATGATAAGCAGCAATTTTAGGCTTAGCTGCGGAAATTTGCGAAATTATTGTTGATTTACCAACACTAGGCATACCAACTAACCCAACATCGGCAAGCAACTTTAATTCAATCTTTACTTTTCTAACTTCTCCCGGTTCACCATTTTCCGCAAAATGCGGAGCTGGATTAGATTTAGTAGCAAAAGCAATATTACCTCGGCCACCTCGACCACCACTAGCAACGACTACTTCATCGTCTTTTTTAGTTAAATCGGCAATTATCAAATTAGTATCTAAATCAGTTATAACAGTTCCTAAAGGGACTTTAACAATTACATCTTCCGCTTTAGCACCATTCATTCCTTTGCCTAAACCATTACTACCTTTTTTTCCTTTAATTTGTTTTTGATACCTTAAATCTATTAAAGTATTTAAACCTTCATCAACTTTAAAAATAATGTCTGATCCTTTACCACCATTACCACCGTAAGGTCCACCCATTTCTACAAATTTTTCTCTTCTAAATGCCATACAACCATCGCCACCAGCTCCGGCTATAAGTTCTAATTTCACTTCATCGATAAACATAGTTAATCACCAATCACTATTATACACTAAAAAAGACAAAAATGGTTATTTTTGTCCTCTTAAAACTAATTTATTAATACTTGTTTTAATAGCACTTTCACTAAACGGTTTATTTAAAACATCAACTATTGGATATTTAAAGACTTTATCAAGCGAATCTTTTGTGTCATCGCCAGTTAAAATACAAACAGGAATTTTTTGGAATAAATGATTCTTATCAAACATTTCTAAAACTTGAAATCCATTATAACGTGGCATATTCAAATCTAATAATATTCCAACAAATTCTTTATCAAAATTATTTCTAATTACTTCGATTGCTTCTACTCCATCCTTCGCACTAATAACATTAAACTCATCTTTAAATATCTTATTAACAAAGCTTGTAATTATACTTGAATCATCAACAACTAATAAAATTTTTGTTTCCATATAATCTACCTCTATTATCAATTATATCATATTTTCAAAAAAAATAAAGATATTTATAATAATTTATTTGCATACAAAAAAAGATAGATTATTTAGTAGCATATACACTTACTTGTTTTCTATCTTTTCCAACTCTTTCAAATTTTACATATCCATCGATTTTTGCATATACAGTATCATCAGAACCGATACCAACATTAGTTCCTGGATATATTTTAGTACCTCTTTGACGATATAAAATTGAACCGCCAGTTACAAACTCACCATCAGCCGCTTTAGCTCCTAATCTTTTAGAAATAGAGTCACGACCGTTTTTAGTTGAACCTTGTCCTTTTTTGTGAGCAAATAATTGTATATTTAATTGCATCAATTTTAACACAATTAACACCTCCTTATTTCTATATATTTAGAGTATTTAATTTTTAATTCTTCTAATAATTCTATCAAATTTAAAATCAATTTATCGATTATTTCATCATGTTTTAAAACATCGATTATAACACCATTACTTTCATCAACTTTAATAGCTTCATTATCGATTCTAACTATCGCATTGACAGTAGTAATCACTATTGAAGAAACAGATGCACAAACAATATCTTTTCCTGATTCTTCATAACCAGAATGTCCTTTAATTGTTATTTGTTCAATAACTTCTTTTCCTTTAATTTTTACTTTTATCATTATTTTTCAACAATTTTCTTAATTTCTACTTTAGTGTAAGGTTGACGGTGACCTTGAGTTTTGTGGTAATTCTTTTTAGCATTGTATTTGAATATTTTGATTTTTTTATTCTTACCATTTTTAACTACTTCACCTAAAACCTCAACATTAGTCAAATAAGGACGTCCAGGATTACCATTAACCATTAAAACTTTATCAAATTTAACTTTACTTCCTGCTTCTTGATCTAATTTTTCAACATAGATAACAGAACCTTCTTCAACATAATATTGTTTTCCACCAGTTTCGATAACTGCTTTCATACTATACCTCCTTTTATCTCAGACTCGCCATTAAGGTAATAAATTTTAAACCTTTTCTGTGCGGTTGTAGAGAGGTCTCTACACAGTTCCTAATTTTAACACATTTCCCTTTATTTGTCAAACAAATTCCGAATAATTTCTCTTTCTGTAAAATATTTATTATTAATTTTAAAAATATGCTTTGTTTGTTTCTTCATTTTCTTTATATTATCAATTATTTTATTTTTTGAATATTCATTATTATATAAATATCTTTCCAATAAAAAGCGGTTAAAATAATAGTTATGTTTATTTATTTCTTTAATTATCTCTAAAACAATAAATAACAAAATTAAATATAATAGTAGATTATATTTAACACTTAAAATAACAACTGACAAGGTAATAAAAGAAGTAATAATAGTTAAAATATGACTTCTTTTAAAAGATATAAATTCATTAAACAAAATATTAACTATTTTACTACCATCCAAAGGATAAATTGGTAGTAAATTAAATAATAAAATTATTAAATTATACTGATTAAATATAGAATTACCAGAATACAAAAAATAAAAAACAAGTTGTAATAAAGGACCTAAAATAGCGATTATAAACTCTTCTTTTAATGATTTATCGATATTTTCTTGAAAAATAGTTATACCACCAAAAGGAAGTAAAATAACCTTGTCAATCTTCCACTTAAATATTATTGCGCCTATTATATGACCTAATTCATGAACGATAATTATTGAACTGAAAATAATAAAGTTTTTAAAATTAGCTGTTATTACACAGATAAATGCCGTTAAATAAAATAAGGGATGAATTTTAAATATATTCTTGGTAGTCAAGTACTTCACCATTCTTTATAAAAACTAAATATAAATTTTCATCGACACTACCTATTAAACTGCCATCTTTAATATAATCGTAAAGTTGGATGTTAATCTCTTTTAAATTAGAATACCAAACATCAATACCATTTTCTTGTTGAATAATTACAGTTTTACCATATCCCTCTTTTTCTCCAATAAAAATAACTATTCCTGAGTCTAAAGCGGGAACTAAATAATCATACCCAACTTCTAGAGAAACACCATCTTTATAAATACTAGAGCTATTATATTTTAATTGTTCATTAAAAACTGGTGTTACTTCTTCAAAATAATCACTAAAAGGTAATGATGAACCAAATTTAGATTTATACCAATTATTAATTTTAGCAAACGAAATACTGTCTTCGTAAACATATTTGTAAAAATTAATTTTAAATTCAGAATTAAATTTTAGAACAAAAATAGTTACAACTGTCAAAATAACTAAAATTACAAATTTAAAAAAGGTAGTTTTTTTAATCATTATATTCACCATTATAAATATATGAAGAAAAAAACCAAAAATTAATTTGGTTTATAATCTTCTAAAACATTTATAACTAATTTCTTTAAAGCATTACTAGTTACTGTCGCACTACTTACTGTATCTAGGCCATCTAGATTATCTTGATTATTAATCAATTGATTAATATAATCACTATCTAAAACTAGTTGATAACGATTAGCTGTCTCATGATGAGAAGTAATTTCTAGCGATACAATGCGATCATTTTCAATAATAACTTTCGCTCTTATCTTTCCTCCATACCCCTCTTGAGAAACATTATAAATAGTTTGATTACCAGATTCTTCTTTACTTGTAATATCAAAATTAGGATCCTTATTACCTTCAACCCTTCTACTAGCAGCTAAAATAACTGTTAAAGCAATGACAATAATCCATACGATAACAAACCATATGATTGATTTCAAAAGATTAAATCTTGATACCATTCCAATTTTATCTAAAAGGAAAACCAATGCATTAACAATTAAAATGCTATAAGCTACTCCTTCAACACCTGTAAATCTAAAAATAACAGTAATAATACCTAATAGTATTCCTTGTAAAACTTGACCAATCGGTGTTACACAGCTAGTAATCGGATCAGTTGCCATAAAGACAGCACCAAACATTAGTCCACCACTCAATATATGAAATAATGGATAATAAATTCCTTCACCTAACAATCTACCGATTCCAAATGTTATAATAAATACTGTAGCGACATAAACTAAAGGAATTCGCCATTTTATTGTTTTAGTAAAACTTAAATAAATATAAGCAACAATACATAATAATGCACTAGTTTCAGCTAAACTTCCTGGTATTGTTCCAATCAAAAAGTTAGATAAGTCACCATAAGGCTCAACTAATTCATCATAACTACCAATTCCTGATACCATCGAAGCATTAGTTAATGGCGTTGGACTAGATATAGTATCTAATTCATATTGATTAAAATAATTATCAGTAGTTAAAATACTAGAAAAAACTAAAATTATAAATAAGTAACCTACCAAAGCTGGATTAAACATATTTTTTCCAAATCCACCAAAGATAATTTTGCTAATACTTGCTATAACACTACCAATAACAACAACATAAATAGGAGTGTGTAAAGGTAAAATCAAAGCTAGAAATAATCCTGGAAAAAAAGCATAAGAATTTTTAATATAATTTTTCTTTTTTAAGATTAAAGCATAAATGCTTTCGACTACAAAAGATGTTAAAGCACCAATAAATATTGTTAGTAATGGATTAAACATTTCAATAAAACTAATTAATCCATGGCTATATGGAATATAACCATTTTTATAAACAGTAAATATTATAATTGGTAATAAAGCAACTAATAAATGTAACATGATTTTATTTGTACTATTTTTACTTCTTAAAAATGGTCCCATTATTTATCACCTCTTACAATATCTTTTGCTTCTTTAACTCTTTCTCTTACGAATAATTTAGCTGGACAAATATAAGAACACAAACCGCATCCAATACATTTTTCAGGGTGTAAAGATTTAAATTTCTTAATATCTTTTTCTTTTTTATATTTAGTTTTCATAATTAAAACTGGACTTAATTTAACAGGACAAACGCTAACACATTTACCACATTCAATACAAGGTGTTGCCATATTCAAATTGTTTTCTAATGCTAAAACACAATTTAAATTTGGTGATACAACTAAATCTTCAACTTTAGTTCCCATCATTGGTCCACCAGCAACGATAATACTATCCGGTTTAATTTTAAATTCATCTAATATTTCTTTAACTGGTGTTCCCATTTTAACTAAAACATTGTGGGGATTTTCTAAACCTTCTCCAGAAAAAGTCACAATTCTTTCAATTAAAGGCTTGTTATATTTTAACGCTTCATATATAGCATAAATGGTTGAAACATTATTAACAATTATTCCTTCATCACTAGGATAATTAGCATAGTCCTTACCAGTTACTTGCTTAACTAATGTTTTTTCCCAACCCATCGGATATACATTAGGGACTAATTTAATTTTTATCTTTAAATAAGTTCCAATAAAACTATCGAAAAGTTGTTTTAATGCAATATTTTCTTTTTTTATTGCAATAATAGCTTCTCTTATTTTATTTATCTCTAAAATAGCATCAATTGTTTCCAATATTTCTTCACATTTTACTTTGGCTAAAGCATAATCTGCCATAATATATGGTTCACATTCAACAGCATTTACAATTAAAGTATCGATATTTTTAGCTTCATATTTAACATAAGTAGGGAAACCTGCTCCCCCCATACCGATAATACCATTTTCTTTTATTAACTCTAAAAATTCTTCTTTAGAGTACTTATTGATTGTTTTTTTAACGCTTAATTTTTGTTCGATTTTTTCTTTAAAATCATTTTCAATAACAACACATTTTACCTTCTCGCCATTGTAGCAAACTCTTTCTTCAAAATCCAAAACAGTTCCGCTTACACTAGCATGGATTGGAATTCTAAAGTCACCTTTACGTTTAGCGATAATACTTCCTTTGTATACATATTCTCCTTTATTAACTAATATTGTAATATTAGTATCATTACCACTTATTAAAGGAATGTAAACTTTTTTAGGTTTATTATAAACTATCAGCTCGTCATCTGTTAATTTATGTTTATCTATTTTTACTTTCATAATATATCCCCTTCTATTTACAATTACCATTCTAAAAACAATTATACTAAATTACTAATTAATTTTCAATAAGATAACTTAAAAATATTAAAAATACTTCATTATATAATGAAGTATCTTTTAATCTATGCTCAATATAGTTATTTTAGCCTTACCATTACCAGAATTTCCAGTGACCATTGAATCACCAACTTGTATTGAGCCGCTATAATTACCGTCGATGAAAATTCTTGATGAGAACAAATCAGAATCGAGATAAGAAGATCCACCGCCGCCACCTCCGGAACTATAATTTTGGTTGGTAACATCTTCACCACTGATATCGAGAAAGCCAGTACCACCACCACCGCCGCCGTAGTAGCCGCCGCCATTTCCACCGCCATTATATCCTCCTTGTATATCACTTGCAGTAACGTTAGGTACACTATTATAATTGGTAAATGGCGGATTACAAGCTCCTTGTCCACCAACATAAATATAATATTGCTCACCAGCAGTTAATTTTATTGTTCCTTTGGCATAAGCTCCTTTCCCTCCAACACGTGTTATACTATCAATAGAAGGATAACCTCCCAAGCTATCGAAATAGAATCCACATCCACCTTGAGCCCCCCAGACTTCAAACGTGTATGTTCCAGTATAAGGGACCGTAAAAGTTTGATAATTTCCAGTATAAGCATATTCATAAACTGCTTGAACTACTTTTAAAGTAGTACTAGCACTAGCTGTTTTACCTGCTCCTGTTTTCATTGTACATGTTAATGTGTGAGTTCCAACTGCTAAAGATCTAACATTTGTAACAGTTGTACTTCCTACCTTACAAGTAGTCGTTCCTCCACTACTACCATAATTAGTAGTAATAGTAAAATAGTTAATTGGAGATGAACTGTATCCTTTAGGGATAGTTGTCGTTGTCGCTTTAGCCCTTAAAGCTGGCGTTGTTGTATCGACTTTAGTAACTTGATATCCAGATACAGCACTGGTTTTTCCAGCATTATTTACTGCTCTAAAATAAATATATCTTGTTCCATTAGTACTTACATTTACACTTGTTGCTCCACTTGCTAAATCAATCCAGTTGCCTCCTGTTTGACACTTGATGTACTTATGTAATATTGATAATTTTTGATTCCACTTGTACTTGTACTTGCGGTTGAAACTTTTATTGTTTTAGATGTACTACTCCATGTCGTACTTCCTCCTGCAATTGTCGGAGTTGTTGGTGTCCCTGTATCAATTTTAGTTGTTTGAGGTGCTGTTATATCACTAACTTTTCCGGCATTATTTATAGCTCTAAAGTAAATATATCTTGTTCCATTAGTATCTATATTAACACTTGTTGTCCCATTTGCTAAATCAATCCAGTTGCCTCCTGTTTGACTTGTACTTGATGTACTTATGTAGTATTGGTAATTTTTAATTCCACTTGTACTTGTCGAAGGTGTCTCAATACTTATTGCTTTAACACTAGTTGACCAAGAA
Source organism: Bacilli bacterium (assembly GCA_017887425.1). GTDB lineage: Bacteria > Bacillota_I > Bacilli_A > RF39 > UBA660 > Faecisoma. The sequence continues at coordinate 677 of JAGHHZ010000016.1, read as the reverse complement.
TCACTACCTCCAATTATCGTCGGTAATGTAGGACTGTTTTTATCTATTTTAACAGTATAAGTATTAGTTGAAATATTTCCGGCCAAATCAGTTGTCGTTACTACTACATTAGTTCCAGTCGTATTATTTGAAATATTTGTCATGCTACTTACTGTTTTATCATGGCCTGATAAACTGTCAGTTCCATCAACAATATTCATAGTAACATCAGAAGTATACCAATTATCATTACCTAATTCCCCAATAAATGTGATTGTTCCAGCTGTTGGGGCTGTTTTATCTAATTTTACAGTTAAGCATTTCTTTTCAGTTGTACCTAAACTATTGCTTGATATAGCACATAAGTAATTATTTCCTTCACTAGTTATAAATTTAGTATTATTTCCAACTGTAACATCTAAATTGGGAGTACATTCACTATTACTAATACAATACTTTATTTGACCATTTCCTGTTAAAGTAACTGACATATTTTCTTTGGCCCATCCATTGCTATTAATTAAATTTTGGTTATAAGCCAAATTAATAGTCGGTTCAGTATCCACATTAACACATTCACTATCATATTCAAAAAAATATTGGTTATAGGCTATATTCCAACTATACCAAACACATCCAGTTATTTCTTCTTCTGTTATAGGATTAACTAAATTTTTCTTTAAGAATCCCTTTTGTTT
>JAGHHZ010000002.1 GCA_017887425.1 Bacilli bacterium | reverse complement strand
TTATTATATTATTTTAGATGTAAACATCCACTGAATGTAAAAAATACATCCAATTATTTAGTATATTTCTTCTAAATTAATGGATGTATATTTACTTTTATTAATATAAATTTTTCTTTGGAATTTATGTTTATATTCCATGGTTATATAATTGTTATCTGATAACTCTTTTAATAGTTTAGTTATTCTTCTTGATCCTACACCTATTAAATTACCTAAATAAGTATTATCAGCATAACAATATCCTTCTTTATATGTTAGTAATAATAATCTAGCATATAACATTTTACCACTATGTCTTATATTCATACCATCAGCTAGAAACATAGGTATCTTTAAATATTTATCAAAATTCATTTATTACTCTCCTTTCGTATTCGATTCTAACATTTTCAAATATCCCATTTCTAATAATTGAGTCATCATTTTAGAAATTGATATTCCGTAATATTTAGACATTAATTTAATTCTATTAAATAAGTCTATTGGTAAATATAATTTAAATACTCTCATACTCTTCCTCCTTCCAAAATAGGATGATGTCCTATTCAGATTTAGTAATAATTAAAAAAGCAGGATAAGATAATAGCACCACAAACTAAAAAAAACCTTATAAATTAAGGACTTATTGGGGTGCTATTCTGATTTCGTACTTACGAAATTCAGCCTACTTCGTAGGTTGATATAAAGGATGCTTTACTATTTAACCCTTTATATATAATATTAAAACAAATATAGTCATCAGCCTATTTTAATTAAATTTATAACATTTATAGGATGATATAACATAAGCATTACCTCCTTTAAATAGCACAAAAAAAGGAAGACAATGTCCTCCTTGCATAGCTTTGCTATTTTACTATATTCTATCACTTGACTTTTACAAGTCAATAATATAATTTTATAAAATTTCATATTTTTTGATATTATTTTATATTTTTTCTTCAGCCAATAAATTGACTAGTTTATCATATTTTAACATTTGTATGTGGTAAATCAAGTAATATGTGATTTATTTTGATGTATAATAATTTATTTTAATATAAAATTACCACTACTTTACCATATAATAGCACTTCAAATTATTAAGTCAATAACAAAACTTTGCTTTTTTTGCAATTTTTTGCATTTTTTCTCTTTTTTTTGTCTTTTTTTACTTTTTTTTGCAAAATCGTGCCAAGATGATATTTTCGTATATTTAAATTTAATTTTTTGTAACAGCATTTTATTAAAATTTGGATAAACATGTTATAATAATTACAGAGGTGTAGTATTATGAGTAAAGTTTTTCAACCAAAAAAGAAAATTGAAAATCAGCAATATGATTCATATTGGAAATTGACTGTCGAATATACTGATATATATGACAGAAGATTCAACAATACTTTAAAAACAATTGTTAAATTTATAGATGATAAAGACTTAACAAAGCAAGAATATCAAAAAGAATATTATAAAGAACTACAAGAACAAATATATATCATGTATCCAAAAAGCGATTATGCATCAATAAGAAAATCTATTAATCAATTTATAAAACTTGGATTTATTAAACCATTTTTTAAAGGATACCATACTTTAACAAAAAAATTTTTAAACACTACTGTTCAAGAAGAAAAAAGAAGTATATTCTCACAAGTTTTTTATGAAAATTCAAGCTTTAATTCTTCTACAACTACAGATTCAACTAATATTAAAGAAACCAATTTTTTATTAAAAACACTTGCATACCATCCTGATAAGAAATTATCTAGAAATGATATAATAGCACTAATGGTTACACCTGGAATTTCAGAAATATCAAAAGGCTATTTAACAAAAGATGAATTAGAAGAACAATATCAATATTCAAAAATTATAAATTTTGAAGAAAACAAATACAATCAAATTAGTTATTTATTTGCATTTCTTAATTTAATGCCAAATATTAAAGCTGATAAAAATGTAGGAATACATTTTATAGATCCTAATGAAGTAGAAATTGATACAAAAAGAGATCCAATCTTATATGGAATATATAAAAATGATTTAGATAATGAATCAATAAGATTGTATGGTAAAAAAATTTGCTACATTCAAAAAACTCCTTATAAAGGACTTGTTCATTCTCATATTAAAGATTCTGGTGTTTGTTTGGATGAAGGTAAAATCGATGAAGCTTATGACTACAATAACGGTCTTTTACTTTCGGCACAAGTTGACGCATATTTTGATAAATATGATATTTCTTTTGATGATAATGGTAATGTATTAGTTAATGATTATGAAATTCATGATAACGATATATTACACTGGATTAGTAATTTTAAATTGGATAAGAAGTTATTAAATCCTGAAAGATTAAAATATTTAAAATGGCATAGAGAAAAATTCCGTAATAAAGCACTTAAGAGCAAAGCTGAGGTTGATAAAATTTATAAAGAAGAATTTGATAAAAAAACAAGTGATTAAATTTATATTCACTTGTTTTCTTTAACTTCTAAAATAATTAACACTTCAATAGTTTCATTTTTATTTTCTTTATTAGTAACTTTATATTGATGTTTTTTTTCTTTTATTTCAACTTTTCCATATTTGCTTAGCATAGTACTAATTTCAGAAATTGTTGGTTTAGTTTTATTATTTTCACTGATTACAATATATTTTGTTTTAGGTAAACATTTTATAATTAATTTTTCTAAATTGTCAAGAAACCTATTATTTTCAGAAAAATTAGTATATTTAATTCCTTTATCAAAAATATTATCATACAATCCATAAAAGTCTCCATACTTATTCATAGTTGCTGGATATGGTGGATCCATATAAATAACATCAACTTTTTCAGATAAACTATCTATCATTTTAAAAGCGTCATAATTAAAAGCCATATTGTTTTGATTATTATCAAAAACAGAATTATTATAATTCTCTAAATTGTCATAAATATGATCAATAAAAGGTAAATTATGATATGCTCTTCTTCTCTTATACTTAGCATAACTATAGTCTTCATCTCTTAATTTAACGATTTGATTCCATGGAACATTCATCCTTGAATATGGAATTTTTCTAATCATTGACCTTCTTATTAAAGATAAAAATAAATATTTTTTATAATCCTTTAATTGAGCTGATTTACATACCAACTCAGCTAATTCTTCAACTTCATTTGGAAAATATAATCTATTTTCTAAAAAGTTGATGTCTTTATATTTCTTTGCAATTTCTTTTTTAGAAATATGAAAATCCAAATCTTCCTTGTTTAAAGTTACATTATTATTTTCTATAATAGCTTTTGCTAAAACATAATTTGAATATAATGCATCATTTGAATAGACCTTATAACCTTTTTCTTTCAAAGCATAAGATACTGAACATCCACCACAAAAAAGATCTAACACTGTACCTTTACTGTATGGAAAGTTATCCACTATCCAATAGGTCAATTTGTTTTTATTACCAATATAATTAATCTTTGGATACTTGCTCATTATCTAACACCTCTTTTACTTGCAAAGCAATTTTGTTAGCCAATAACACTGGAACAGCATTACCAATTTGTTGCTGAACTTTACCTGCATTACCTAAAAAAATAAACGAATCCGGAAAAGTCTGTAATCTAGCTAATTCTCTGCATGTTAAGGCTCTATTCTGGCTATAATGAAAAATTTTTCTCATATCACCAGTAACACAAAAAGATGGCTTTTTACTATTATATCTTATATATTTTCTACTATCTCCTGACTTTGGTCGCAACTTTTCTGGTATATCATTTCTATTACCACCATCTGAAACATAACTCATTTTTTCTAACATTTGAGCAGAATGTTTCATTGCAGTATGATTTGGAATTTCACTAGTTTCCCCATTTTCCAATTTTGGTAGATCATCTATAGCTTCTTTTACAGTGACAATATTATTAATCTCTTGTGGGTATTCAAAACTATTTTCTCCCAGTGTACCAACAATAAAGATTCTTCTTCTTTCTTGTGGAACTCCATAATTTACTGCATTAAGAACCTTATATTTTATGTCATAACCAATTTCCTTAAAAGATGAAACAATTTCTTTTATAGTTTTCCCTTTATTGTGTCTTTCCATTGCTGCAACATTTTCTAAAACGAACATTCTAGGCCTAATAATTTTTACAAATCTTACAAATTCTTTAAATAATCTATTTCTATCATCATCAATAAAATTTCTGCCAATGTTTCCAGCAATCGAAAATCCTTGACAAGGTGGACCTCCTATTATAACATCTACTTTTTCATTTTTAATTATATCATAAATTTGTTTTTCAGTTACATTTTTTATATCATCAACTATCAAATTATGTCTAGGAAAATTTTTCTTATAAGTTTCTGCAAAATCTTTATTAAATTCTACTGCTAAAAGATTTTTAAATCCGGCATTATCGAAACCTAACGACATGCCACCTGCTCCTGCAAATAAATCTATATAAGTATATTTTTTCATAATTGACCCTCCTGATTAATTTCATTTAACAATTTTTTCCATATAACATCATCTTTATTTTTTATTACAAATCTAATACATTGTCTTAATTCATCATTACTCATTATATATTCTGCAATGTCATATGATACTTTACCTTTATTATCATCTACAGCCAAATCAAATAGCTGATAAATTTCTTGTTCTTCCAGTTTCAACTCTTTAGTCAACCTTGTTAGTAAATCAAAAGATGGAATTCTCTTATTTTTTTCTATATCACTCATATATGGTGGTGTTACATCACATGCTAAAGCTAATTGTCTCGAAGACAAATTTAATTTTTTTCTTTTTTTAATAATAAAATTTCCTAAATTAGTTTTAGCCATAACAACCTCCATTATATTAACATATATGCTTATTAGCATATTTGTTAATATAATTATACAATATATTTAACTTTTATTCAATAAATATCATAAAAAAAGAGTGATTTTTTATCAACTCTAGTTTCATAACTCTTTAGGACAATTAGGTCTATACTTAACATCATTAAACCCATATACTTTTTTACAATTATTACATATTATTGCTATTTCATCTATACCATAAATGCTTTCTCCATCACCTTTTTGCATAACTATATCAGTAGAATTACATTTAGGGCAACATACTTTACCATCTTTATTAATATCGTCTTGTTTACAATAATCTCTTATTATTTCATATCCATTTCCATTATATTTAGGAACAAATTCATCTTTAGTAAATATCTTAATTCTGCCAAACATAAACTCCAGTTTATCAATTTGCTTTTCCGTATGATAATGTCCACAATACCATTTATCATAGCTAATATTTTCTTCTATTTCATCTAAAAAATGTTCCATAGATTTATCTACTTTTGGTTGATCCAAACCTTGCATAAATACTTCTCTAGATCCATATTTATAAGGACAAGTATGAGTAAGAACTATATCAAAATGTTTACCTTTAACATTATCTAAAACATTATTCATTTCTTCTTTAGTTAATTGCTCATCTTTAAACCATTTATGTCCATATAATAATCTATATTCTTTATCTACTGAGTAAGCTCCACCAATTACAAGAACACTTTTACCATCAATATTGTAAATTTCGCCATCTTTTGCAAATATTAAATTAGGATAGTCTTCTTCAATAAAGACATGTCCGCCAAACATCTCGACTTCTTTATAAGTATTAATATTTTCTGGTCTTTCTTCGTGATTACCTCTTATACAAAATATTTTTAATTTAAACCTTTTCAAATATTCTTTATATCTTATATCTTCTTCGTTAAGGTAATAATTAATACCAGCGTCCCCTAATACTATTAACATATCATCTTTATTTTCTTTTAATTTATAAAGTCTTGAAAAGTCTCTATGTGTATCACCTGTTATATAAATCATCTATTACCTCCTAAAAATTATATTTATATTTATTTTTATAATTGTTCTATTATATATTTTGATAAATAGCTTATCTTTTTAAATTTTAAATAATTATTTTTTAGAGCAACTTTTAGTAATTCTATGTCATCAATATTATCTCCAATAATTTTTACTATAAGTTCGATATCCCTTTCATATATTCCAAGACTCTTCAAATTTTTTCTTACTATAGAATTTGAAAAATATTGAACTTCAATAGGAACAAGTATTTTTTGTTCTAATAAATCTAGTTGCTGTTTTGAGCAGTTATAACTAGTTAGAAAATATTTAATAATTTTAACTTTTGAATATATTTCATGTTCTATTTCACTATATTTTAATTTTATGGTATTTGAAATTAAATTATCAATATTTTCATTTTTATTTGTTTTTAATATTTGATTTACAATATATTTTATACTATATCTATTTTTATGCAAAGAGTATCCAATTATTTTTGAATTAATATTAACTTTATGTGTAATTGTTTTTTCATTATAAATAATTTTCATTAATGGACATAATAAGTAATATCTTCCTATTTTATCATCTTCAATTAATTTATTTATATTATCAAGCAAATAATAAAAATTAGATTTAAATGACATATATAACTCCTTGATTGTTGAAAAACGGTATTTATATCCAATATTTTCAATATATTCTTCATATGTTATCTTAAGCTCTTTTAAAAGCTCAATAAATTCCTCATTATTTTGATAATTACCATTAATAATTTCAATATCAACGCTTTCCTCATCTGTTAATTCAAATTTAATTGTTTTTATTGCATCTTCTAATACATATTCTCTATCACTTGGTTCTCTTAAATAATATGCATAGCCTAAATAATGTTTATTAAGTCTTCCAGTTCGTCCAACTAAATTATAAAAATCAAAAGCATCAAATTCATTATCATTGCGATGTGGTGAAGTTATTATTATGTTTTTAGAACAAATATTTACACCTTCAAGAAGTGTCGATGTACATAGCATATTTTTATATTTATTATCATTTTCATATAGATCTATTTGCATTAATCTAATACCTAATGGTAATTGTCCATTATGAATCAAGAAACCTCTTTCTATAGCCTTAACAACATACCATTCTTCATGTATTTCATCCCTAGCCCAATCCAGAAAATTAGATATTATTTCATTCTCTATATTTATTATTGAATAATTATCACATATATATTTATTTACAAATTGCGATAATGATTTTACTGTAGGAAAATAAATTAAATTTTTCTGCTTAGATAGTTTCCCATTAATTAATTCTATTGTTTTTAAATACTTCTCCTTTTTATTGTTTAGATCTATTGTAACAAGTTCGTTGACAACAGGAGAAAAATCACTTTTATACATAATTGGACACTTTGATAAAATATTTCTATCTTCTATATTCTTTATAAAAGGGGCAAGTAAAACATATTTTTCTGATTTATCAGCCAAATATTTATATGCCATATTCAAAACTAGTACTCTATCATTTCTTTTATCTGTTTTTAGCTTATAAACTTCATCTATTACTAATAAATCTATTTTCTCAATATTATCATAAAGACGACATTCCATAACTTTATCATGAGTTAATATAAATATATTTTGTAAATTAAAATTATAATTTTTATCTTCATCATAATTAATGTGTGTTTTATATTCTTTAAATACTGAATTATATTTTCGAATGATTTTTTTTAAATATTCATCTACTAAAGCTAATGTTGGAACAATAAGAACAATATTTTTAGGTTTAAATCTAGCTATATATTCAAAAATACAATAGGTTTTACCAAAACTTGTTGGAGCACTAACAATAATAGCTGAATATTTTTCAATAAGATTGATAATTTTTAATTGTTCCTTATGCAAAACAATACTTTTATCTAAACATGAAGTAGCGAGACTATTAAAAACAGCAGAATCAAAACTATATTCTTTTGAATAAATATTTAATCCTAAATTAAATAAATCATCTGACATTACTTTTATATTGTTTTCATCTTCATCTATTTTTCTAATATATTTTTTTCTTATTTCACTTAAATTGTTCATATTCCTTTATCCTTTCATAAATATATTTCAAAAATTCTGATTTAAATTTATCCTTATTTAATATAGGTAAAGAGATACAATAATAAGTAGTATTAAGATTAAATAATGACTTCTTTTCTATTTTATTAAATTCTTTAATTATTTCCTCCATTTCAAATTTTCCACCATGCATTATAAAGAGTGGTATCCCAAGAGATTTTATATTTTCTTTTTCTATAAATTCTTTAAAAGTAAAACACTCTTCAACACTTTCAATATAATTATTTTCAATAATAGGCATTTTATAATTATCAGTATTTGATAAAACAAGATAATATTCATCTTCAATTTGTTTCTCATAACTTATTAATGATTTTTTTAAAGCAGTTACACCTTCATTTAATTTTGAATAAAATTTAGATTCTCCAAATAAAAGCATTTTTTTATTTTTGTTAAAAAAAATAGTATCTATTCCAAAAACGCTCATATTTGGATCTGTTATCATTGTTAATTTTGGAATAATACATTGCATATTAAAGTATTCCAATAAAATAATACTAAAAATGTATTCTCCAATTTTTCCAACTTTATCTTTTCTGAATTTTAAAAGACTTTCATCATTTATATTATCCACATTCATAAATTTCTTAAGTTCTAAAACAAATTTATCTCTATCAAATACTGTATTTTCTTCATCAACAAATTTTTTCAAATTTTTAAATAATTTTGAATAATTTCTTTTTGTTGGTGTAAAATGAATGTTTTCTTTATTTTCAACATACTTTAATAATTTTTCCTCACTAAAAAAATATTTAAATAATAATTCATAAAAGTCAGTTTTTCCTATGTTTATATGAACAAATGAATAGTTATCATTTTCAGTATAAACAATAAATTCATCATACTTTTCTCCTATCATATCAATACCACCTACTACGAAAAAAGCAGTATTTACCCTATTAAGATTAAATACTGCAAATCTTAATAAGATTATAGCATAATTCGACATATTTTGCATTACTTTCAATACAATTTTTGTTATTTGCTTAATTCTAATCCATAGTCAACTCTTAAATATATAAAAGCATGCTCTTTTATTTTTTCTTCTTCCTCTTTTGTATAATTAACAGTATCATGTAATGTTTTATAAATACGGTTAATATTTATTGGTTTACCATTTAAATGTTCATAATTTAAATAGATTAAATCAGCTAATAACCTAGCATCATTTCCCATTCTTAATTTATTCTCTTCTTTAATAAATTCTTTTTCATTTTTCATAAGATTCATCCTCCAATTTATTGCATGTTACCTCTCTTGCAATTACTTGTCAAATCATTATTTACCAAAAAGTAAAAAATAGTATTTATTCCTTAAATAAACACTATTTTAAGCACTTTAATATATTAATTTGATTAATTATACTAATTAATCATTTTGTTCAATTATAGCCGTCTAAATACCCAATTAAATTTTATAATGGTAACTGAACTCCGCTCCTCCTGCATTTATGTGATTAGATATAACTACCACATCATTACTATTGCCAAAAGCATCAAGCACACGATTAACCCTTTCAGTAGGACTAATAGTTTCATCAGTACTTCTTATAATCTTAACAGGAACTCCTAATTCCCTAAAACGATCATACATATAATTAGATATTTTTAAATTTAAGTCTTTTTCTATAATTCCATTACCACTTGCACCAGGATCGTCACCACCATGACCGGCATCAATTACTATTTTATAATCATTCATAAGTTTCCTCCTCAAAATATTCTATGAAAATAATAGACTTTTGACATAAAATAAAAGAATGTAACATTACATTCTAAATTGCATCAGTCAATTTAACTTCAACTGTTTGTGCTTTCCCATCTCTTTCATACTCTATTTTGATGGTGTCACCAATACTATATTTGTATAAAATATATCTAAGATGAGTGCTGTCTTCTATTTCGACATCATCTATTTTTAAGATAACGTCATCTTTTTTAAATCCTGCAGTTGCAGCTGGAGAACCATTTTCAACATCGACAACAACTACTCCTTTAGTATAATCTTTATCAAGATAAACTTTATAACTAAATAAAGCATATTGATTATTAGCATCAATCATACTAACACCTAATAAAGGACGCTCAATTTCTTGACCACTTTCTAGTTTATCCAAAACAGATGTAGCCATTTCAATCGGAATAGCAAATCCCATTCCTTCAATTTCATCTTCAACAAGTTTTAAAGTATTAATACCAATAACTTCACCTTGCATGTTAACTAAAGGGCCTCCACTATTACCAGGATTAATAGCTGTATTTGTTTGTAATACTTCCATCATGAAGTCATCGCCATTATCCAAAGTTACATTAACAGTACGATTTATACCAGAAATGATTCCTTTAGTAACTGTGCCATAATATTTAACGTCAACTGGAGTTCCAACAGCAAAAACGGTATCACCAATTTCCATTCCTGTACTATCACCTAAAGTTGCTACTTGTAGGACAAAGTCTTTATCAACTCTTAGAACCGCTAAATCAGCGTATTCATCACTTCCTAATAAAGTTGCTTCGACAGTTACTTCTTGCATATTAGTAACTTCAATTGTACGAGCATCAGCAATTACATGATGATTAGTCAAAATATAACCATATTCATCATCAGTCTTATAAACAAAGCCAGTACCAGTAGCTTGTAAACTACGGTCATAATTAAGGACAGTAACAACTGAGTCATAAACTTTTTCAACAGCTGGTGCAATAGTATCGCTTTCATTAATCGTGACAACTTCTTCAACCACTTTTGTATCTTCATTATTATCTGGAATATAATAAACTACTAATAAAGTACCACAAACTCCAACAAATAAAGATACGATAATGGAAGTTATATAAATTATCTTATTTTTCAAATTAAATCATCCTTTCAATCAATTATTGAAATATCTCGCCAATTGTCAGGAAAACCAATTTTGTTTAAAATTGTTTTAGTCTCGACAGAATCAATTTTAGCATCCAAAATATCCATTTCATAACTTATTTCTCTTATTATGTCGTGGAATTCGTCTTCTCCTAACATTTGTTTTAAAATTATCAAGACAGCAAAGAAGTCATTCTTACCATAAATATATTCATCATCAACCTTTGGTATATTTAGAATTTGATGATATCTATTATCAGGAATATTTCGTTGTGTTTGATGATCATATAAAATATCCTCATGAGCACATAAATTTCGATAGTTAGCAAGAATTGATAAATATATGCTCAGTTCCTTTTTATTTATTTTGTAAAAATCAGCAATTTCTTCTTGATCTTCATCTTTTAAGATTGTATATAATTCGGCAATAATTCCAAAAGACAAAACTTTAACAGAAACCCACATTGGGATATAACCATAATTACTTATATAGTGCTTTGTCGCTCTATGCTGTTTACCATTTAATCTTATTTGGCGTTTCATTTTATTTATTATATCGTTAACCTGACTCAATCTAAAATTTTCTTGTTTGAAATGCTTAGGATTTAAATAATCTTTTTCTCTATGTCCATATTTTTTAGATAACTGATAACTAATAATTGATTTTATATTATTTTCAATTATCAAAATATTTTTAAACATTATATTCCGCATTCTTCTATCAAAAATGAATATAGAATATAATTCATCAAAAGTAGCTCCTTTTACAAAACGATTATTATGTTCAGGATCAATTAATAAATGTCGGTATCCATTTAAAAAGAAATAGTTTTCTTTAAATAATACATCCTTTGCATAGTTATAATCATTAATAATTAACCCACGCGACTCCAATATTCCTATCTGTTCATCTAATGTCTTAAATGTCTTTTGCATTTTACCACCATTTTAATTATATCATAAAATTTATTTAAAAACGTGAAAAATAAATGATATTTAAAGAATACTAAAAAACCTATCAATTTTATGATAGGTTTTTTTATTATTCTTGTTCTTCTAATACACCAACATATTTGCATACTAATGAGAACAAATTAGGATCTTTAACTTTTTGAACACTTTTTTGTCCTTCGTGTTCAACTTCTTGGAAAACAATAATTTCGTCTGTTACGTCTTCTTCATCATCAGTTAATCGCATTGAAACAAAATAATTATTTCCTTTATATATCGCTTGTTTTATTACAACATATTTTCTGCCATCAGCTAGTTCCATAACTTGATTTATTCTATTTTCCATAATTATCTTGTCTTACCTCCTAACTCTTCTAGGGCTAAGTCATTTAAATCTTGAAGTGAATCGCTTAATTCTTCACTATTTTCACCATATAAATCCTCTACAAAATCATCTACTGCATCTTCTACAGTATAGTCACCACCACCAGTAGTTGTATCTTCAAATGTATTAGTAATAGTTCCATCACTTCCAACATCACTAGATGTTAAATTAGGATCTTCAGTATAGTCATTACTTTCTACATTATGTTCTTCTAAATTATCGATAATTTCTTGAGCAACTTGTTGTTGTAATGAATCATTTTCACCAGTAGTAGTTTCTACATTATCGGTAACAGATACGCTTCCATCATCAGTTTGAATAATTCCAACTTCACCTTGTTCAACTTCTTGTGTAATTGTGTCTTCAGGTTCTGGATCTGGATCTGGTGTTGGGTCAGGATCAGGAGTTGGCTCTGGGTCCGGTGTTGGGTCAGGATCTGGAGTAGGATCCGGATCTGGTGTTGGTTCTGGTTCAGGCTCTGGTTCAGGCTCTGGTTCAGGAACTGGTTCAGGAACTGGTTCAGGAACTGGTTCTGGTTCAGGCTCAGGAACCGGCTCTGGCTCTGGTTCAGGAGTTGGCTCTGGAGTCGGATCTGGTGTTGGTTCTGGGTCTGGTTCAGTATTAACACCTCCGCCATTTCCACCATTATTTCCATTTGTATTTTGATTTTGAAGAATTTCATTAACCCTATCTTGGACAGCTTCATAATCATATCCAGCTTCAGTTAATGCTTCTTTTCTTTCTTCACCATTACCCCATTCTCCGCGAATAACTTCCCAAGCTAAATCTTCAATTGATTTTGAAGGAGTTTCAGCAACTGGTTCTTCTATTTCTACATCATTAATATCAACATCTTCGTCAAATTCTGGTGTTTCAGGAGTCTCAACAACATCAACTATTTCATTTGGAGTAATTGGTGTTGTATCTTTAGTAGGATTGCATTTTGATAATCCTAATCCAATCATTAAAGCTAACAATGCAGCTAAAACTGCAGCTTTAACACGTTTCATGAATGCTTTATCATGAATTTTCTTTAAAAGACTATCTTTAGCTCTTTTCCAGAAAGCAACTGGAACTGGTTGATCATCGTCATCATCTTTTCCTTTTCCTGGATCGGCACCTCCAGCAGGTGGAACCGGTGGAATAATTGGTGGAACGATAGGCGTATCAACAGGAACTAATCCTTGCTCAACTGGTGCAAGAGCAGTTGGTTCATCGTCCTTTTCAGGCTCTTGTTCTACGTTTGATTCAGAAGATGGTGTAGGAACCGGATTTGCAACAGCTGGATCAACAACTGGTTCTGGTTCAAATTCTTCACTAAGAGCAGATGGCCCTAATGGTATTACTGTAGGGTTTTCTTCCTCTTTAGATGCTCCTTTTGCTTTTTTCTCTTTTTTAGTTGGAGCTGGTTCTTCTTTTTTAACTGATTTTTTCAAGTTATCAATTAAATTATCTAATGTTTCTTCATAATCATAGTAAATTGATCTTTCACGCATTTTTAACATAGCTAGTTGAGCTGTTAATCCTGATAATTTTTCACGATCAGTAGCCATAGCCATCTTATCGATGCCTTTTCTTTCTTCTAAAGTTTTTCTTCTAGCTTCTAATAATTTGGTTTCATTATTTCTTAAAACTTCTAAATTCTTTTTATTTCTTTTAGCTAGTAAAACAGATACGTCTATAGATAATGAAGCTTTAGTTAAACGTTCAATCTTCTTATCAAGTTCATCAATTTCTTTTTGTAATTTCTTTTTTTCTTTAGTAATTTCATCTTTTTGTTCTTCGTATATAGCAGTAGGTAAAATTGCTTCACGTAAACGTAAGTTATATAAATCTTGATTTAATTTAGCTTTTTCTTCTTCAGCTCTTGTAATATCCATTTCGATATTATTTTTTGAATTATCAGATCTAGCTAAACTAGCATCAAGATCTTTAATATCAGTATCATATCTTGCTACAGTTTGCTCTAAAGTTGAAATTTCTTGATTCATAACTTCAACAGCAAATATAGAAGGTAAATAATTATTTTCATCAGCTAATTTTTCTTCTAAAGCACCTTTTTCCATTAAAACTTCAGCTTGTAAACGTTGATTTTCTTGTAACTCATCGTCAGCATTAGTATAGTCTTTATTAGCTAATTTTTCAGGAAGTAAAATTCTAAATTCTTGAAGACGACCTAAAACTGTTTCATCGTCAATACGGTTATTTTCCATATCATCGATTAAAGCTTCTAATTCTAAAGGTAAATTGAAAGAAACATAAGCTTCACGATTATTAAATGACTCTACAACACTTTGAAGTTGTAATAGCTTTCTTTTATCAGCTTCTTTTTTAACAACGTCAATTTGAGTTTCAGAATCTTTCTTTTCTCTTTCGTTAGCGCTATCTAATAATTTTTGATATCTTTCTTGACTATTTATTAAACTGTCTTTTCTTTTTAGTAAATTATCTTTGCTAGCACTTAATTCAGCTAATTCAGTTGTAAACATAGAAGATTCTGATTTTAAATAATCGATTGCTTCTCTAGCTGAAGCTATTTTTCGCATAATTTCTTGTTCTTTTTCTGGATCAGGATTTTCTCCTAAATTTCTCAATTCATAGCCATATTGGTCTAAATCATTTTGTGACTCACTCAAAAGAGCATTACAAGCTTCAATTTCGCCATTAATATAGTCGATTCTACGGTCATTTTCGGAAATATCGCTTTCATTTTGAATAATATCTCCGTTTAATTTACCAAGTTTAGAATTTAAATCATAAATTCTTGCTTGATTTCTAAATAACGTGAAAGAAGCATAGTTGCTATCATCAGCTAATCTTGCTTCTAATTCTTTTATTTGAAAATTTAGTAATTCTCGTTGAGTCTCAATATTCTTTAATTCTTCTTCACGAGATTCGGCAGTAACTTTGGCTGCTTCGTCTTGTTGTAGAAATAAAGACATTTCTTTTAATTGTTGTAACAATTCTTCTCTCGTCATATTTCCTCCTTATTCTTCCAAGTTTCTATATTGCATTTGATATTGGTATCTTATTTGATCTAATCTATTCACATCTGCTAAACTATATACTTCATATCCTAATTCTCTAAATGCAGCTAACATTTCTTCTAGTGTAACATAGCCATCAGTAACTGGCAACCACTCTTCGATACTGCCTTCTCCTACAGTTCCTTCTTCTAATTTATAATATTTGTGAACTGTGGCAGCAGTAGCATCATCTCTAATAGCTCCACTTGTTGGTGATGAAATGTAATAAGTATTTTCGCCAGAAGCACTACTAGCACCACTTGGATAATAACTTCTTACATTATCTTTACGATACCATTTCCACATTGTATCAGTATATTTATATCCTTCATCTGTTTGACAGCTTATACCGCCTGTGAATGAAGTAGTACATTTTTTAGTAGTCCAATCTGACCATTCGCCACATGGTGGGAAATCACGA
The DNA here is from genome assembly GCA_017887425.1 of Bacilli bacterium. GTDB lineage: Bacteria > Bacillota_I > Bacilli_A > RF39 > UBA660 > Faecisoma. The sequence continues at coordinate 15,196 of JAGHHZ010000002.1, read as the reverse complement.
TTGTTAATTTGTTCTGCAGTAACATCTACTCTATCTGTTCCATTACATGTAAACACTATAGCTTCAACTTTTGAGTGAGTTCCTGAGCAAGGATTTTCGCCAACTATTACGTCATCAGGATTGTTTGGATTTGAACATGTATAAACAGCCGGATATGCAACTTTTCTGCTTCGATATAAAGTTACTTCTTCTATATCACGATAACTAGCACTACTTGGTCTTTCGGTTGTATATTTAGTAGTTGTCGTACTAGCTCCTTTGATAGTATAACCACTTGGTTGAGTAGAAGAATAAGCCCCATTGTTCCAATAACTATTAACAGTTTTTTCAGTATACCATTTATATCCTGTTTGTTCATCATCTTGTCCACTATAACCACTGCTTGGAATAGATGCATAGTATTCTTTTACTTCATCAATATTAGTTAAATCATTTGGATAATAATATTTTGTTCCTGAATTCATTTCTTCGCCTAAAAATTCGAATCTAATATCAGAATTTTCGTCAATATCTGATTCATTTCCATCTTGCCACATACCATAATTAGTATCTTCAGCTTCGCACTCCAAAATAGCTGAATAATGATAAGTTCTACTTTCTAAATAGCAAACATTAACATAAGTATTATCTTTGTCACAAGTTTCATAATCACTTACTTTAATTAATCCTTCTTGTTCTAGCTCTCTTAATGTTACGATAAAGCATTCCCCAACTTCACTCGGTAATTGATCCGGATAAAGTTCATAATATTCTCTTGCTGCTTCAATTAAATCATTCCTTAAAGAAGGTTTACCACAAGCTCTTAATAATAATAAAATAATTACGACAATTACTACTAAAATCAAGAATGATATCAATACCCTAACCCAAGGAATTCTGTTTTTTTCTTCATTATACTCTGTATAACTGTAATTCTCTTCCATTTAAATTCCACCTCTATAATAATGATATCATTTTTGTTATTAATTTACAAGAAAAAAAAGAAAAAAATTTAATTTTCTGTAAAATAGGAAATAAGTGCCTCTTTAATAGATTTAGCAACTTTTTTTTGATAGTCTTCTTGTCTTAATAAATATCTTTCATTAGCATTCGAGATAAATCCCACCTCAATTAAAACACCTGGTATATTCACACGATTATATAAATAATGATCGTTTAATTTTTTATATTCCCTTTTTGAATTTAAATCTTTTCCTAATTGTTCTTGCATTATTTTAGCTATTTCTTCATTTTTTTCATTAATCGAGTTATAAAATACTTGCGCACCTTTCCATGTTGTAGAAACGTCGGAGTTTAAATGAATCGATAAATAAATATCGGCTCCAGAACGGTTAATTATATTAGCTCTTCTAGATAAATCGCTTCTTTTTCGTAGCTCAGCATAATTAGCCGATAAATCATAATTTCCATACCTTGTCAAATAAACAATTGCTCCATTTTTTTCTAATTCTTTTTCAATTGCCAAACTTATTTGTAAATTGATATCAGATTCATAAATATTTTCCCAAACTGCGCCTGGATCTGGTCCGCCATGTCCGGGATCTAGATAAATAACTTTCCCAAACAATGGTAATGAAGTAGCTCTTACAATTGCCAAAGTATATAAACTAATTAAAAATATAAAAAGAAAAAATAGCTTATTTTTCATACTATCACCAATAAATAGTATGAATTAATTAGCTATCGTATGATGGGCTGAAGGACTGGTTATATCTAAAGGTGCAAAAACATAACCATTGTTTAAACCATATTCAATAATTTCACTTACCGCTTTAACGCTACTATAATTTGTGTCGTGTTGAAGAACAATATTACTACCTTTTTTTAAACTTTTAATGACATTATTAGCAATCTTAGATGAATCACTAGTTGAAGTGTCAGAAGAACCAACATTCCAATCAAAATATTTATATCCCCTTACCTCAACTTCTTTTGCTAAAGTAGTCATAATGCCGGGATTAAATTTACTAACAGTATTAGAACTACCACCAGGAAAACGAATTAACATTGATTTTTCCCCAGTTATTTTTTCAACGCGACTACTAATTTTATTTAAATCATTAAAATAAGCATCTACACTTTGATAAACCTTGCTATAATTATGTGAATAAGTATGTAATCCAATGCTATGACCTTCTTCATAGGCTCTTTTTATTGTATCATCACTGCCATTACTAGTTACGAAAAAAGTCGCCTTAACATTATACTTCTTTAAAATATCTAATAATTCTTCGGTATATTTACTTGGACCATCATCAAAAGTTAAATATATCACTTTATCACCAATTGGAACATCAGGATTTTTTTCGTAAACATAAACTGTTCGAGTTAATTTAGTTGTATTGTTTAAATCATCGGATACTGTATAACTAATCGTATATTTCCCAACTTTATCACTATCGACATTATTACTAATTTTTACTCGATCAGTAATATTTCCCAAACAATTATCATTCGCACTAAATCCTGGTTCTTTATACTTTTCACCTTTTAATAAATATATTGTTTTGTCACCTTTTAACTTAATAGTTGGTTTTTCATCATCGACATAAATAATTGGTAAAGTTAAAGTTGAAGAATTTCCTGAACTATCAGATACTTCTAAAATGTATTCATCGTTTTCAATTTTTTCTATAACTTTATCGGTTATATCTAAATCGTAATTATCAAAAGCTGAGTAGGCAACTTCAAAATCATTATTATTTGGACAAGTTAAAATAGATTCTTGAGTGACATTTATTAAAGGTTTTTCTTTATCAACCACAGTTACTTTTCTTTGAATTTGTTTTTGGTGGAATGAAGAAGAAATCATATAATTTATGGTATATTCTCCTAATTTAGTAGTGTCAACATTACCACTTATTTTTATTTCGGGTTCATATAGACAAAAACCAAATATATCACTATAGCAACTATAAGCACCTTTTTCATTATATTCATCAAAAACATTAATTTCTATATATTCATCACCGTTAAGATTTAAAACAAGGTGCATAGTTAGAGTGTAGAAAAGAAAAATACCAATTAAAACAGTTACTATAATCCAAGCTTTTTTCATACTAACTACCTCAATTTCAAATTATATTATACCATTTTAAGTATATTAATTAAACAATTTTGTTTATTTGGTTGTTAAATAAGTGTAATATAAAAAGGTCTTATTCGACCTTAAATATATTCCACGGATAACTATTTGGTAAAGGTATTTTAAAATTAATTTTTTCTTTAGTAATTGGATGATTAAACGACAAGCTAGTAGCACATAAAGCAATTTGTTCTTTTGGTTTAGCATAAGGATTATATCTTTGATCTCCATATAAATAATGCTGACGATGAGCAAATTGAACTCTAATTTGATGAGAGCGACCTGTTTTCAAATTTATTCTAACTAAAGATAAATTATTTTCTTTATTATATTTTACTAATTGATAATTTAAAACTGATAATTTACCATTTTTATCAACTAATGTTGTATTTGTTTTTTTATTTTTTAATAATTTATCCTCATAAACACCTTTTTCTTCTACTTTACCCATAACTATAGCATGATATTCTTTTTGAAACTCATTGTTTCTTACTTGTTCACTTAATCTTGAAGCTGATTTACTAGTTTTGGCAAAAACCATAATTCCACCAACCGGTCTATCAAGCCGATGAATTAAACCTAAATAAACATTTCCTGGTTTATGATATTTTTCTTTAAGATATTTTTTTAACATTGTTAGCAAATCTAAATCATGACTATCATCTTCACATACTGGTATATTAGGTTCTTTTACAACAACTAATAAATGATTATCCTCATATAGTATCTTCATTTTCCCATCTTCCGTATATTCCACATGGTAAGATTAAATTATTATCGGTAATTGGTAAACCTATTTCTCCAGCACTAACTTTACCTTTATATTTACTTTGTAAAGAAGTCTTTAATATGTTATATAAAACTGTACTAGAAATACCAGTTGTATAAGCATTAATTAAGAAGAGTAATGGTTCATCACTTAAAATATTCATGCATTCATTAATTAAATTAGATAAATTTTCTTCAAATTTCCACATTTCGCCATTAGGGCCTCTACCATAGCTTGGTGGATCCATAATAATTACATCGTATTTATTGCCTCTTCGATATTCTCTTTTGACAAATTTTAAACAATCGTCGACGATAAATCTAATTTTATTGTTTTCTAGGCCACATAATTTCATATTTTCTTTAGCCCATTCAACCATTCCTTTAGAAGCATCAACGTGAACAACATCAGCACCTGCATAACTTGCCGCCATTGTAGCACCACCTGTATAAGCAAAAAGGTTTAAAACTTTAATTTTTCTTTTGGCATTTTTAATTTTATTAATTGAAAAATCCCAATTAGCAGCCTGTTCGGGAAATAATCCTGTATGTTTAAAATTAGTAGGACTTACTTTAAATTTTAAGTCTTTATATTTTATTATCCAAAACTCAGGTAATTGTTTTTTATATTCCCAATATCCCCCACCTTTATTTGAACGATGGTAAAAAGCATCGACATTATCCCATGATTTATTATCACATAGCCACATAGCTTGGGGATCAGGTCTTCTTAAAATGATATTTCCCCATCTTTCTAACTTTTCACCATTTCCAGCGCTTAAACATTCATAATCTTGCCATTCGTTACTTAATAACATAAAACCACCACTAACATTATAGCATAAAAAAAGGAATCGTGAAATTCCCTTTATATATTATAAATTTTAGTATAAAGACTTTTTATATCATTAATACTAGTCTCTCTTGGATTACCACCAGTACATAAATCATTATAAGCTGCATTAGCTAACCAATCGATATCTTTTTCTTGAACATTTAATTCTTTTAAATTATTAGGTATTCCTAATCTTTTATTCATATCGATAATAGCATTTATTACTTCGTTGATTATTTCATCTTCACTTAAATTATCTACTTTTAAATTCATTGCTTTAGCAATCTCTTTAAATTTGTCTTTACATACTTTAGAGTTATATTCCATAACATAAGGTAATAAAACAGCATTGGCAATTCCGTGTGGTGTATCATATAAAGCACCTAAAGGATGAGCCATCGAATGAACAATTCCTAAGCCAACATTAGAAAATCCCATACCAGCGATATATTGACCTAAGCCAACATTTTCAATAGCTTCTTTGTCTTTGTTATTAACCGCTTTATCAATGTTGTTGAAAATTAATTTGATTGCTTCTAGATGAAACATGTCAGTCATTTCCCAAGCTGATTTAGTTATAAAGCCTTCCATAGCATGAGTCAAAGCATCCATCCCCGTTGAAGCAGCTACCAATTTAGGCATCTCCATCATCAATTCCTGATCGATGATCGATAAAACAGGAATATCATGTGGATCGACACATACCATTTTCTTTACTCTTTCTTCATCAGTTATAACATAATTTATTGTTACTTCAGCAGCTGTACCAGCAGTTGTTGGAATAGCAATAATTGGTAAAGATTTATTTTTTGTTTCGGCAGTACCGTCTAATGAAATAACATTTTCAAATTCTGGGTTAGTCATAATGATACCGATTGCTTTAGCAGTATCAATAACTGATCCCCCACCTACTGCAATTATATAATCAGCATTTATTGCCTTACATTTTAAAACACCATCTTTGACATTTTTGATAGTTGGATTTGGTTTAATCCCCATATATAATTCATAGTTGTAATTGCATTCATTTAATATATCTAAAACTTTGCTAGTAACATTTTCTAAAATATTTTCTTGTGTTACAACTAAAGCTTTTTTATAATTTCGATTTTTAATTTCATCTTTTAAGACACTTCTTGAACCATAACCAAAATAAGAAGTTTCATTTAATATAATTCGATTAATCACTTTGAACACCTCTTTTTCGATTATATTATGTCTAAATGTTGTAGTCAATAATTTTTAAATTTAACAATGTAAAGAAGTGTTAAGAAATTTTGGCGATTGCATCTTTAATTATATCAATTGAATGCTGTAATTTATTGGTTTCTTCTTCATTTAAATTGAAATATATTTTATCTTTAATTCCTTTTTTGTTGATAATAGCGGGAAGTCCTATAAAAATATCGTTATCTTTATCATAAGTTGAAACAGTTATAACACTATTTTCGTTATTTAAAATAGCATTAGTAATCCTAACTAAACACATACCTATGCCATAATAAGTAGCACCTTTACGATTTATTATTTCATAAGCGGCATTTTTAACGTCAAGATATATTTTTTCTAATTCTTCATCAGTTAAAAAATCTTTAATATTTTGTAACCCAATATTAGCGTTACTCCACGGAACAAACTCAGAATCTCCGTGTTCACCAATAACATAAGCATGGACATTTTTAGGACTTATTTTTATTTTTTCAGCAATCATATACCTTAATCTTGCTGTATCTAAACTAGTTCCTGTCCCAATGATTTTGTTTGGTGATAAATTAGAATATTTATAAGTTAAATAAGTCATCACATCTAAAGGATTAGTAGCAACTAAAAAAATGCCATTAAAACCACTTTTCATAACTTTATCTATAATATCTTGAAATATTTTACTATTTTTTTCAATTAAATCCATTCTTGTTTCGCCTTTTTCTTGGTTAGCTCCAGCAGCAATTACAACAATAGTCGCATCTTTACAATCGTTATAGTCGCCAGCTTTAATATCTATTTTATTAGGAGCAAAAGCTAAACAATGATTTAAATCCATCACTTCACCTATAATTCTTTCTTTATTTAAATCTACCAATACTAATTCATTAACACTTGTACTTTGATTAAGTAATGCATAAGCATAACTCATTCCTACATTACCACAACCAATCAAAACAATTTTATTCATTTTCTTTTCCTTTCTCTATCCATAAATACATTCCATCCATATTAGTTGGTTTATATTTAAATCCTAATCTTTGATAAAAGTTTCTTTTTCCATAAGCGGGACATAGTTCGATTAAAAATTGTTCATCTTCTTCTAAAAAATCAAAAACATAGTCTTTTATTTTTAAAACTAACTGACTACCAATTTGTTTATTTTGATAATTTGGTAAAACAACGACATCAGCAATTAAGCCATGAGTTCCATAATCGCCAATAAGCCTTGCCATGCCAACTACTTTATTTTTTTCTTTGGCGATTACTACGCACATTGAATTTTCAAGTGCTTTTTTAATTTGTTTTTCACTTAATTCTTTCCAATCTGCTGATTTGATTAACCTCTTATAATCAGCTATTGAAATATTCTTAGTAATTATTATATCCACGATTATCACCTTCATACCAATTTTAACATATAAAAAAAATGAAGTAAATAATTAACAAAAAACCTTGAAAATATTTCCAAGGTTTTGATATGCAATATATTATCTTTTACTAAATTGTGGTGCACGACGAGCTGCTTTTAATCCTGGTTTCTTACGTTCTTTAATTCTAGCATCTCTAGTTACAAAACCAGCTCTTTTTAATATTTTACGATAACTATCTTCATTTGCTTCATTTACTTTATCGTATTCTAACAATGCTCTTGTAATACCTAATCTAATTGCTCCAGTTTGGCCTGTAAATCCGCCACCATTAACTTTAACTTCGATATCAAAAGTTTTTTCATTATTAGTAGCTACTAATGGTTGCATTAAATCCATTACATTAGTTTCATAAGGGAAGAATTCTCTAACATCACGACCATTAACAGTGATTTTACCACTACCTGAAGTCATTTTTACTTGAGCTACAGAAGATTTTCTTCTACCTGTTCCAAGATATACTTTCTTTTCCATAAATTCCTCCTATTTCATTTCCTTTGGTTTTTGAGCAGCATGTGGATGTTCACTGCCAGCATAAACAAATAATTTTTTATACATTTGACGACCTAATCTTCCTTTAGGTAACATTCCTTTAACAGCTCTTTCAACCATTTCAACTGGATAATCATCACGCATTGTTCTTGCAGTTCTTTCTCTTAAACCACCTGTATAACCACTATGGTTGTAATAAATTTTGTCATCTAATTTATTACCAGTTAAATTTACTTTACCAGCATTAATTACGATAACATAATCACCACCATCGATATGAGGTGTATAAGTTGGTTTATGTTTACCACGTAATACTGTAGCAACTTTAGTAGCTAGTCGACCTAAATTAACACCTTCAGCATCAATTACCCACCAATCTCTTACTACATCTTCTTTTCTTTGCATATAAGAATTTTTCATAATACTTTCCTTTCTTCCAAATAATGAATTGTCCCAAGATTCATTAAATGTGGGAATAAATAAATGTACCAGTAACAATTGTACTAAAAAAACATATATTTGTCAATGAAATTATATGTTTTTTAATGCTTTTTTTTACCGATAATACACATCGTTTAAATATAAGCCTTCTGGTGGAGCAGTGATGCCAGCTTTTCTTCGATCTTTAGCTGCCAAAATATCTAAAATATCTTCACTTTTTCTTTTACCTTCGCCAATTTCTAGTAAAACACCTACCATATTTCTTACTTGATATCGTAAAAAACCTGTCCCTAAAAATGATATAACAAATTTATTAACATTTTTAATATTTCTAATTAAATTTGTTTGAATAATTGTTCTTGTAAAATCGTCTTTTTCTTCATCAGCTTTAGAAAACGATTTAAAATCATGTGTTCCTTCTAAATATTTTAAAGCTCTTTCCATTTCAACTAAATCTAGTTTTTTATTATATTGATAAACATAATCTTTTTCAATCGGATCATATTCACCCATATTAACTTTATAAATATATTCTTTACCACTAACATTAAATCTCGCATGAAAAGTACTATCAACTTCTTCAACTTTTTTAATATATATATAATCATTCACTAAGCTATTTAAAGCTTTTTGTAATTTTTCTGGCGTTATATCGATATCAAGGTCAAAATGCGCTTTTTGATTAAAAGCATGAACACCAGCATCTGTTCTTCCAGATGCGTGAATCGAAACCGGTTCTTTGTTTAATTCTTTTAAAGCTTTTTCAATTTCTCCTTGAACAGTTTTTAATCTAGGTTGTTTTTGATAACCTTTAAATTTTGAACCATCATAACTAAATGTAATTAAATATCTCACAAAAATACTTCCTTTACTATTAAAATAAATAAACCTAAATGCATAAGTACAATAAATGTATCATAGAATCGCCATTTATTTTGTCTAAAATTAGTTCTTCTACTATTAACATTATATAATCTTACTTCCATCGCATCAGCTAAATCATCAGCTTTTTTAAAACTTAAAACAAACATTGGAATAACTAAAGATTTCAAAGCTAATAATTTGCCTTTAAAATTAGAATGATAATAATCAATACCACGACTAGCTTGTGATTTAATAATTTTGTTTCCTTGATCAATAATAGTTGGAATAAACCTCAAAGCTAAACTTATCGATAGAGCCATTTTATTAACAGGGACTCCTATTAATCTTAAAGGAGAGAATAATTTCTCTAAGCCATAAGTTATTTCAGTAGGTGGGGTTGTTAAAGTTAAGATTGAAGTATATAGCACAATATAAATAAGTCTTAAAACAGTAATGATTGTTACTTGTAAACTAGATCCAACAATTATATTAACTATTAAAATAAATAGCAATAACCATTTTATACTAAATACTGTTTTTATATAAATATTAGCAGGTATTTTAGTATTAAATAACATAAGAATTAGTAAAATAGACATAACAATATTAAATCTTATATCAAAGGTTAAAAATATCATAACAATAAATAATAAAACACAAATTATTTTAGCTAAAGGATTCATTTTATGAACTAATGAATTAATTGGATAATATCTACCGATCATAACTTTATTTAACATAGCGATACACATCCTTCATTAAATCATTTATGTCATCACGATAACCAATTTTTAGATTTTTCTTTTCTAAAACCATCTGTTCAAATTCAATTATTTTAGGTCTTTTCAATCCATACTTCTCTAAATCTTGTTTAAACACTTCATACTTATTGTTATCATAAATAATTTTGCCTTTATCTAATAAAACAACATGATCAGCAATTTGTAAAAGTAAATCAGTATCATTACTTACTATTATCACTGTTTTTTTATATCTATTTTTTAATAATTTTATTATTTTGATTAAGTTTTTTTTACTTTGATTATCTAAGCCAATTGTCGGTTCATCTAATATAACAACTTTAGGATTGAAAGCTAATATAGAAGCGATTGCCACTTTGCGCATTTCCCCACTACTTAAAGTAAAAGGATTTCTATTCAAATAACTATCATCTAATCCAACCATCAACAGAGCATCTGACACGTGTTTTTCAATACTTTTAACTGACTTTTTAAAATATTTCATTCCAAATTCAATTTCTTCTTTAACTGTATTGCAAAAGAATTGTTCCTCTGGTGTTTGAAATACTAATCCTATTTTATATCTTAAATTATTAATATTTCGTATTTTTCTTGTCTTACTTATAACATTACTTCCTACTTCAACTCGTCCTTTAGTTGGTATAATTAAAGCATTGATTAATTCAATTAAAGTTGTTTTACCACTACCACTTTTACCGATAATGCCACTAATTGTCCCCTCTTTAAAAGTAGTATTTATATTGCCTAAAACCATTTTAGAAAGTGGTGTTTTTTCATTGTATACATAATATACGTCGTTGAATTTTACTTCCATAATGTATTCACCATCTCTTCCATATCATAGATTGTATGATCTATTAAATTATAAAACATTAATCTATTTGATAGTTCAACCATAAATGGTAAATTAAATCCTAGATTATGTAACTTTTTTTCTTCTTTATATACCTCTTCTTTAGTACCTTCTAGCACTATTTTACCACTATCTAAAACATATATTTTATCGCTTATCAATGTGTCTTCGATATCATGACTAATATTGATAATCGTTAAACCTTTATCATTTAGTTCTTTTAATATTTTTAATATTTTTTCTTTATCAAAAGGATCTAACATCGTTAAAGCTTCATCCAATATTAAGACTTTAGGATCATGAACTAAAGCACTAGCTAAGCTAACTAGTTGTTTTTGATTACTATTCAAATCATGGGGATTAGCCTCTAAAATATCATATATTCCCAAATACTTAGTAACTTCTTCGATTTTTTTTCTTATATCCTCTTTTTTATAATTCATATTTTCTAAAGTAAAAGCGATATCATCCATTACAGTTTCAGCTACAAATTGATTATCTGGATTTGTAAATACGATACCAATTTTTTTTCTTATTTCTTTTCGATTATCTTTTAAAAGTGGCGTTCCATCAATTGTGATACTTCCATTATAGCGATATAGACCAACCAATATTTTTACCAATGTTGATTTTCCACTTCCATTCGGTCCAATTAAAGAAATTATTTTTTTGTCTTCAAATTCTAAATTTAGGTTATTAAATATTTCTTTATTGCGATATTTAAATTCGAGATTTTTTATACTAATCATAGTCCTCACCACTTCTTTTATTATAATATAAAATCTAACATTTTTCAAATAAACTTTGCTTTTATTTACTAACAATAAAGACCAATCAATTTAAAATTTAGATTGGTCTTTTATTATTTACAATTATTTAACTAATTTAAACTATTTCTATTTTGTATCTTTTGATTTCTGCAATTTATAACTGATAGGCAATTTAAGACTAAAAGGTAACAATTTTGAAAGATAAATAGCCACTCTTGTAGTAGTTCCAGGAATAATAATCATCTTGTTTTTAAACATTTTATCAATAGCATATTTAGTTACATACTCACTACTTAAACTTTTAACTGTAAATTTTACCTTAGCTACTTTATTAAATTCGGTATCAACAGGTCCTGGACATAAAGCCCCAATATAAACATTACTACTATCCTTGTCCAATTCTTCTCTAATAGCTAAAGTCAAATGTAATAAATAAGCTTTAGTAGCATAATAAGTACTCATTAATGGTCCTGGTAAGAAAGCTGCAGCAGATGCGACATTTAAAATATATCCACTGTCCCTTTTCTTAAAATCTTTTAAAAATAATTTAGTTAAAGTGTGAACGGCTTTAATATTTAAATCAATCATATCTAATTCGGTATCTAATTTTGTTTCATCAAATTTGCCAAATAAACCAAACCCTGCATTATTAATTAAAATATCGATTTTTTCTTTTTTTACTTTATCATATAATTTCATGCAATTGTACGTACTAGATATATCTAACTCTATTATTTCAACATTTGTCTTTAATTCTTTTGCTAGTGCTTCCATTTTTTTCTTTCTTCTAGCGACTAATATTAAATCATATCCTTTAGCGCTAAGGATTCTAGCAAAGTCAGCGCCTAATCCACTTGATGCACCTGTTATTAATGCTTTCATCTAATCACCCCACTATTTATTATTATACTAAAACTAAATAGTAGATACAATAATTAATCTAAATTTAATTAAATTTTTGACTTTTGTTTGATATTTGTGCTATTCTATGTTTGTATCTTATTTAGATATAGGGTAATGGTCGTATCGCGAACTTCGTTAACTCTAGTAACTCTTGGTTCATCCGTGGCGGCAACTACAACAATGGTTCTAACGCAGGCGTGTTCAACTTCAACAGAAACAATGGTAATGCGAACAGTAACAACAGCGCGCGTGCCGTCCTCTTTTTTCGACTATAATATTTTATTGCTTTAAATTATAATTCACGGATTATAAAAAAGTTTATATTATAGAGACCTAGTCCTTCTTTATTTTTAAAGAAAAAACTTAATTTCAAAAAGACTTAAGTAACAAAATGGTGAAATAGTTTATTTGAGATAAAATGGTATTTTATATCATTTTATTTTTTTAAGTTAAAATAAGTTAAAAAATATTGACTTCTACATTTATTATATGTTATTATATAGTTAGCAAGTAGTATCCGATGCGATACTACTTTTTTTAGAAAGAGGTTGGTATCGTGAGTAAATTGTGTAACAAATATCAAAAATTAAAAAAACAAGAAAACATTGCTTACTTATTTAAAGTAGGTATATTCTATTTATTTCTAGATGAGGATGCTAAAAAGATGAATCAAGAATTAGGACTTAAATGCACTCATTTAAACAATGATGTCTTAAAATGCGGGTTTCCGATAGATTCAATTAATAAATATGCTAATATTTTAAAAGAGAAAAAAATAAAGTTTAAAATAATAGATAAAGAAATAATCGATGAAGAAGAAAACTATTTAAATAATGTAAAACTTAAAAAAGTTTTAAACAAAATAAAAACTATAGATATAGAAAAAATTAACGGGCTAAAAGCTCTACAAATGTTAAATGAATTGAGGGATATACTTGAACAATGTTGAAGATTTAATTATTTATAAACAATATGTAGAACTTATTTATTATACTGAACAATTATTAAAAAAATTCCCTAAAAGTGAAAGATTTGGACTTTGTACACAAATAAAAAATTGTACCTATAATGGTATGAAAAATATAATATTAGCTTATAAAAAATTCGACAAATCAGAAAAATTAGCAGCTTTGACTAATTTAGATGTTAATTTAAAAATGCTAAAAATTTTAGTAAGAATTTCTAAAAGAAACAAATATATCAATAACAATAATTACTGTGCTTGGGTTAAAAAATTAACAAATATTAATAATTTAATGCTAGGATGGTTCTCTAAATGTGCAAAAGTATAAAAAAACAATTTTGTAATAAATTAACATACTTAAAATTATTAGAAGCCCACGACCGTGCGAAACAAGGTAAAACTAACAAAAAAGAAGTTATTCTTTTTGAAATGGACTTAGAAACAAATGTAATGAATTTATATCGCAATTTGAAAAATGGAACTTATAAAATGGGAAAATATCGTGAATTTACAATATATGAACCAAAGGAGAGAATAATTAAAGCACTTCCTTATGTTGATAGAATAGTCCACCAATGGTACATAGAAGAATTTATCAAGCCATTCATAGTTCCTAAATTTGTTACCTCTAGCTTTGCTTGCCTAGAAAATAAAGGCACGCATGCCGCAGTTAAAACATTACAAAAATATATGCGATTAATGAAGAAAAAAAATCCTGATTATTATGTTTTAAAATGTGATATAAAAAAATATTTTTATACAATAAATAAAAACTTTTTATTTAATATCATGAAATCATATATTTCAGATAAAAAATTATTACAATTAACCGAAATTTTTATTTTTGACAATAATGATGTCAAAGGCATACCTATCGGTAATTATACTAGTCAATTCTTTGCAAATATATATTTAGATAAATTAGACCATTTAATTAAAGACAAATTAAGAGTTAAATATTATGTTAGATATATGGATGATTTTGTATTATTATTGAATAATAAAGAAGAAGCTAAACAAATTCTAAAAGAAATAACCGAATTTTTAGAAAAAAAATTAGATTTAGAACTCAATAAAAAAACTAGATATTATCCTAATAAATTAGGTATCGACTTTTGCGGATATAAAATATACGATACCCACATAAAAATTAGAAAAAGGAGTATCGTTAAAATTAAAAGAAAAATCAAAGTTTGGAACAATCTATATGCACAAGATAAATTAGATTTTCATAATTTTTTGCTTTGTTTCAATAGTTTTAAAGGTCATATAAAACATGGTAATTGTTATAACTTATATAATAAATTAGTTTCAACAATCGATTTTAAAGAACTGCTATGATAATCTTTAAGATATAAAAATAGCCCCCAACTCTAACACTGTTAGAGTTGGGGGTATCATATTTTTTACTACTTATTCAAAAAAATACATTTTGCTATTTTGAACAACATTCCTGTCCGCCTCCTTAAAAGGGAGGAGGCGGACATTACCTTGTTGTTCTTTTTTATTTTTATTTACTTTCTTTGATTCTTGTTTTCCTTCCCTATTCAAAGAAAAGAGTTATAGATTTCAAACTCTCGTTTGAAATCTATGGGAAGAGGACGGCACGCGCGCTGCCGGCACTGTTCGCACCACCATCGTTTCTGCTGAAGCTGAACACGCCTGCGTGAGAACCATTGCTGTAGATGCCGCCACGGACGAACCAAGAGAAACCAGAGTTAACGAAGTACGCGTAATCATCATACCATCCACCTTTACTATTTCCATAAGACTTCAATGTCTCTTTTGTAGCGTCTCCTAGTTTGCCTCGACTATGGGTAGACCAAT
>JAGHHZ010000015.1 GCA_017887425.1 Bacilli bacterium | reverse complement strand
TTTATTTACTTTCTTTGATTCTTGTTTTCCTTCCCTATTCAAAGAAAAGAGTTATAGATTTCAAACTCTCGTTTGAAATCTATGGGAAGAGGACGGCACGCGCGCTGTAGGAACTGTACGCATTACCATCGTCTCAGCTGAAGCCGAACACGCCTGCGTCAGAACCATCGCTGTAGTAGCCGCCACGGAGGAACCAAGAGTAACTAGAGAAAACGAAGTTCGCGTAATCATCATACCATCCACCTTTACTATTTCCATAAGACTTCAATGTCTCTTTTGTAGCGTCTCCTAGTTTGCCTCGACTATGGGTAGACCAATCGCTGCTATATGTATACTTGTCATAATACTTCGCATTTGGTGCACTACTAAAGCCGGCATTACTTGAATAGAATGAGCCACTACTATTGACCATGTTTCCCATTACGTATTCCCATGCTCCTCCGGACATGTCATACACACCATACACATTTCCTGTTGTACTTTGTCCTGTATTACTTTTGTATGAGGTTGTACTATTTCCTCCTCCGGTATAATAGCTACTATTACTATTGATTGTTATATCTGTTCTTCCTAGTCCGTATTTACTTTGTTTTAGGTAAGCTACTGCTCCCCATTCCATATTTTTCATCATATGTGAGTCACCACTTAAGCTATAATTACTTCTTATGTTTTGGATAGCTGTGAAGAAGTTTGATACGGTTGTACTTCTTAAGCTTTGTACTCCTGGCTTTACTGTTATCTTACTTGTACTTCCACTCACTTCAAACTTACCTACCCAGAAGCCACTTACTTGTTCACTTCCAAATGTAAATGCTGGATGAGTATACCAATTTCCATTTGATGCATTCGTACATGTTTGACTACTACTTCCTGATCCACTTACTGCATCAGTACATTTTACAGTTCCTGTTGTCGCTGTTCCTGATTCAAATGTTACATTGATTAATTGTTGCGATACACTTCCGTTATTGGCATTAAACAATTGATATTTATATCTTGGTATCCATACATACCATAAGGCTATTTCACTTTCACTTATAGTTTGACCGACACTCTTGCTTACGCCACTATTTAATACAACTGCATTAGCCCATTCTTTACTATTATAGTCATACCATTCTTCACTTATATCTGCATATACCCAATTACTTCCATTATATTTTATTGGTATCATATTACTTGCTAATTCTGGTTTATTCGCTCCGGTTGTATCTTCATATTCATTAGCTTTTACGGTAATTGATTTAGTTGCTGTTGTTGTTTTTCCATTTCCGCCTGTGGCTGTACAACTTAAGGTACGACTTCCTACTGCTAAACTACTTGTATTTGTTGGTGTACATGATATACTTCCGCCACTTGTACTATAGCTTACTGTAAAGTAGTTTGCTACAACATTACTATCCCCTTCTTTTATTTCTACTGTTCCTGATTTTGCTGTTAATGTTGGAGCATTTTTATCAACTTTAATAGTATACTTCCTTGTTGATGAATTTCCTGCTTTATCAGTTGTTGTGATTGTTACTGTTTGACTTGCTGTATTACTTGTAATACTTGCTACACTACTGGTTGTACTACTATGTCCTGATAAACTATCACTTCCATTTTCAACATTGACTGTTACATTTGTTGTATACCAATTATTACTTCCTAATGTTCCACTAAAGTTGGCAGTTCCTGCGGTCGGTGCGGTTTTATCCAAGTTATATGTATCGCTACATACTTTCGTTGTTTTATTATTATTATCAGTTACTTCGATACATGCTCGATTACTTCCTTCAGTTGTGATTAAGAAATCTTTAGTAGTTCCAGTAAATGAGGCACTTGGCGTACATTCACTACTGCTATTTACAGTACAACTACTTCCTGATTTAATACCACTTCCACTATTATCCGTTATAGTTGCTCTTATATAGAAATCTTCTTTAGCCCATTTATTACTATTTATTGCACTACTATCAACTAAATTAAACACAATACTTGGGGCATCAGCATCGACTGTTATTCTTCTTACTACTTCTCTTACATTTCCTGCTTTATCTTTAATACTATATGTTACTTCTTTTACACCGGTTACTGATGTATCAACGGTTGATGGAGTAATACTTAAAGACCCATCTATTTGGGATAATGTATCACTATAAGTTACGCCATTACTTAAATCTACTGTATCATTTCTATTTACGGTTATATCACCAACACCATTTATCGTTGGTAAGATTTTATCGATTTGATAGTTATTACTACATATTTTATTGCTTGTTTCATTATTATCAGTAGCTATAACACATACTTGATTACTGGCACTATTTTCTTCTAATATAACTGTTTCATTATTATTTATTAATGTATTTGGTTCACATTCACTTGTTCCTTTACAATATTTTATATCTTTGATTCCTAAACCACTATTATCTGTTACATTAATTCTAACTGTTACATTTTCTTTTGACCAATTATTACTATTAAATGGGTTTCCTTCGACATTAAAGACGATGGTTGGTAATTCACCTTCAACTTGAACTGTTCTATTTTCACTAGTTGTATTTCCAGCTAAATCTTTAACAGTATAGGTTACGGTTTTGATTCCTGCTGTTGTGGTATCTACACTACTTGGAGAAACAGTATAAGTTCCATCTACTCCTGATAAGTTATCATTAGTTGCTACTCCGGTATTTAAGTCTACTACTTCGTTTCTTTCTACAGTAATTTGCGTTAAACCACTTATCGTAGGTGGAGTTTTATCTAAATTAAAACTTTGACAACTTCTATTACTTGTTCCTAATGTATTAGTTGTTGTCGCACATATATAACTTGTTCCTTCATTAGTTATAAATTTAGTATTACTACCATTTAAAACTACTTCACTTGGGTCACATTCACTACTTGAAATACAATATTTTACTTCCCCATTACCAACTAATGTTACTGCTATATTTTCTTTAGCCCAACCATTACTATTAATTAGACTCTCATTATAAGTTATATTTATTTCCGGTTCAGTATCTGTTTTCACACATTCCATATCATATTCAAAAGAATATTGATTATAAGCGGTATCCCAATAATACCACACACAACCTGATAAGCTTTCATTATTAACTGGGTTTATTATTTCTTTATCTAAAAAACCTTGCGTTTGCATATCAGTTATATACAAAGGTTGTTTATCAGTTGGATAGCCTAAATTATTTTGAATACTATACTGATAAGCTGCTTCTTCGATTGAATCAATTGTCCTTTCTAATGCTTGTTCCCGACTATTTTTAATTGAATTATCAATTATAGGAAAAGTTATTAAAGCTATTACTGCTAAAACAATTAATACTCCTAATAATTCAATTAAGGTAAAAGCATTATTTAATAAATGCCCCCCCCCCATTTTTGCTATTTGTTAATTTAATCATATTAATCAACTCCTATCATTATTATGTATATTTATCTAACTTATTATACCTATAATTAATTTGACCGTAAAAATTTAACTGTGTAAGTTTGAATATTTTGTTATTTTTACCTTTCTAATTTTTTTACTGTCTACATATATTGTAGCATAAATAAATAAATAAATAAATAAATAAATAAAATTTTTACATCATTTTACATATCTATATATTTTTCAACTCTTTCTTCATAAATTATACATAATTCATTTAATACTGTTTGCCAATTAGCTGTTTTGTTTTTACACCATTTATTTTTTAGTTCTTTTATTCTTAAATATAATACTTTTTCTAATGCTTGTTCATTTACAAATGAACCTTTGCCATTCGTTACTTTCCTTAATGCACTATTTAATGATTCTATCGGATTTGTTGTATATACTATTTTTCTTATATTTTCTGAATATTCATATAGCTGTAACATATGAGGAATATAATTTTTTAGTTTCTTAATTAATATTTTATTGCTTTCCCATTTTTTTAATACGTTATTTGCTGATTCTTTTGCTGTTTCTAAATCAGTTGTTTTATATATTGTTTTTAAATCAGCACATAATTCTTGCCATTGTTTTCTTGAAACACATTTTGTTAAATTTCTTATTATATGCACAATACATCTTTGGTGTACTGTTTTTGGATATGATTCTTCTAATATTTCTTTGAAGCCTGCTACTCCATCACTGCATAAATATAATATATCCTTTACTCCTCTTGTTTTTAATTCATCTAATATTCCATACCAAAAACTTGATGATTCACTATCTCCAATCCAAAAACCTAATACATCTTTATTTCCCTCTATATCAATACCTAAAGCAACATATACTGCCTTTTTTTCACTTACCATTTTTTCTTTTACATTTACATACATACAGTCCATATAAACAAATGGGTATATTTCTTTTAATTTACGTTGTTGCCAAGCTAAAACTTCTTCGCTCACCATCTTTGTTGTTTCACTTATAAAATTCTCATTTATTTCTACATTATAAATTTGTTTAACTAATTCTTTTATATCTCTTACACTATTACCTTTAGCATACATCATCATTATTGTATCTGCCGTATCCATTAATAATGTTTTTCTTTTAGGAACGATCACTGGATTAAAGCTACTTTCTCTATCCCTTGGCATGTCAATTGATATATTACCATAATTAGTCTTTACTTCTTTTGTTGACGATAATCCGTTCCTTGAATTACTATTTTTACTATGTTTTCCTTTTTCATAATTCATATGTTCATCAAATTCTTTATCTAACATTTTTTGCATTAATTCGCCTACTAATTCTTTCATAAATTTATTTATATCTTCTCTTGTTTTTAGATTTTGTTTTTCTATTATTTCTTTTACATCCATAACTACAATTTCTCCCTTATTTTATCTGTTATTATTGAATCCATCTCATTTATTATTAATGACCAATTCCTTTTACTTGGTTTAAAATTTTCTTCCTCTTTTTTTAAAAATTCACTAACATATTTTCTAATCTCTTCATTATCTTCAAATACCTTATATTCACTTATTAATCTAGATAATCTTGCTCTCATTTTTAAATATGAATATGTATATGATGTTATTGTTCTTGCTTCTTTACTATATTTTATTACCTCCATTATATCATCAATTATTTTATTTATCACCATTATTAATAATTTTTCATTTTTGTATTTTTCTAACAATTGGTTATATAACTCTTTTGCTTCTTCTATCGTTTCTGATTTATATATTTCTTGAATTTTACTCATTAATTTTCTATGATCTTTTTGTATAATATATGGTCTTGAATTATTATAAAACTCAATCATTGATGGCATTTTTATCATATTTGGATATACCATTTTAAATCCTTTACTTATATGAATATTATCCACCATTGCAACCATAAATAATTCCTCTATTCCTCTTAATTTAAAATTGCTTATTTTATTATACCAATAACTTGTAGTATCTTCCGTTGGTACTATTACATCTATAAACTTTTTATATCCTTTTAAATTTATTCCCATAAATATATAAATGTCTTGTTTTTTAGGTATTTCTCCTACTTTTTTATATGCTTGTTCTTTCATTATTATTGTACTTACATATACATCATCTAATTCTCGTTTCATCCATTCTTCTAATTTCATTTTTTTTACCACAAAAAATAACTGCATAAGTTTTCAACTTACACAGTTATTCTTACACGGTCACTTAAATAAAAATTAAGGATATTTTTTAACTTATTTTAAGTTAAAAAATAAAATAAAAAAGATACCTTATTTGGTATCCTCAACTAATTCTAAAATAACCATCAAAGCATCGTCACCACGACGTTCGTCTAGTTTAAGTATTCTAGTATATCCACCATTACGATTAGCATAACGAGGAACTAAAACATCAAATACTTTTTTAACGGCTTCGTTATCATTGTGTAAGAATGCTAAAGCTTGTCTGCGAGCTACTAAAGTACCTTTCTTACCATATGAAATCATTTTGTCTAAAAACTTACGTACTTCTTTAGCACGAGTTTCAGTTGTTGTGATTTTTTCATTCATAATTAAGTCTTTAGTTAAATTAGCAAGCATACTTCTTCTGTGTTTAGAGTCACGTCCTAATTTTCTATAAGCCATAATTTACCTCCTAGTCTTCATCACGGAATCTAAGTCCCATACCTTTAATTTTATCAATAACTTCTTTTAATGATTTTTTACCTAAATTACGAATCTTCATCATTTCTAATTCTGATTTAGCTGTTAAATCACCTAAAGTATTAATATTAGCTCTTTTTAAACAATTAAATGCTCTTACTGAAAAATCTAAATCTTCAATTGGTGTTTCTAGTTTTTTAAGTTTACTATCTTCTTCTTTAGCTGACATAATACCAGTCATATCAGCAATATCACTTAAATCTAATAAAACATTAAAGTGTTCAATTAGTATTTTAGCTCCTAAAGCGATAGCTTCTTCTGGTCTCAATGATCCATTAGTATATACATTTAAGATTAACTTATCGTAGTTAGCATCTTGACCAACACGAGCAGTATCTACTTCATAGCTAATTCTTTCAATTGGTGAATATAGAGCATCGATTGGAATATAGCCGATTTTATTATTCTCAATAAATTTCTTATTTTCGTTACTTGGTACATAACCACGACCGTTACTAACGATTAATTCCATATCTAATTTTCCACCTTTAGCTAAAGTTGCGATAACTAAGTCTTTATTAATTATTTCAACATCAGCATCAGTTTCAATATCTCCAGCTTTAACTTCACCTTCTTTAGAAGCATGTAAGTGTAATACTTTATCTTCTTCAGTATTGTTCTTTAAAACAACACTTTTTAAATTTAAGATGATAGTTGTAACATCTTCGATAACACCTTCAATTGTTTGAAATTCATGCATTACGCCATCAATTTTAACAGCGACAATCGCACTACCTGGCATACTAGATAACATTACTCTTCTTAAAGCATTACCTAAAGTAGTACCAAATCCTCTTTCAAGTGGTTCAAGTTCAAATTTTCCGTAATTATTATTTTCAACATATTCAGTTATTTTATATGTTGGTTTTTCAAATTTTAGCATCTATTAATCCTCCTTTTAATTATCCTCTTGGACGTTTTGGTGGACGGCATCCGTTGTGAGGAATTGGTGTTACATCAGAGATAGAAGTAATTTCTAATCCAGCTGTTTGTAATGAACGAATAGCTGTTTCTCTACCTGATCCCAATCCTTTAACATAAACTTCTACTTTTTTCATACCCATTTCAGCGGCTGCACGACCAGCTGCTTCAGCTGACATACCAGCAGCAAATGGAGTTGATTTTTTACTTCCTTTGAAACCTAAAGTTCCGGCAGAAGCCCAACTAATTACATTTCCATCCATATCACTTATTGAAACAATTGTATTATTAAAAGTTGAATGAATATATGCTTTCCCTTCAGGGACATTCTTTTTAACTTTTCTCTTTCTTGCTTTATAAGCCATAATTTAACCTCCTTTTAAAGTTTATTTCTTCTTATTAGCTACTACTTTACCTTTACCTTTACGAGTACGAGCATTTCTATTTGTTCTTTGTCCTCTTACTGGTAAACCTTTTTTATGACGAGTTCCTTGGTAACTATTAATTTCCATTTTAGTTTTAATATTCATACTTACTTCACGTCTTAAATCACCTTCAGTAGTATATTTATTTACTTCGTCACGAATTCTAGCTAATTCGTCAGTAGTTAATTCTCCTGCTCTTTTATTAATATCAACATTAGCATCCTTTAAAATTTGGTTTGATAAACTTCTACCAATTCCATAAATATAAGTTAATGCGATTTCAATTCTTTTATTATTTGGTATATCTACACCTTTAATACGTGCCATATAAACACCTCCTATTAACCTTGTCTTTGTTTATGTTTAGGGTTAGAGCATATTACATATACTTTGCCCTTACGTCTAATTATTTTACACTTATCACAAATTTTTTTGACTGATGGTCTTATTTTCATAATATTCCCTCCTACTATTTTCGGTAAGTTATTCGCCCGCGTGTTAAATCATATGGTGAAAGTTCAACAACTACTGTATCACCTGTTAAAATGCGAATTTTATTCATTCGGATTTTACCAGAAACGCGAGC
>JAGHHZ010000014.1 GCA_017887425.1 Bacilli bacterium | reverse complement strand
CACTAAAACTAAACAACCGACAACAATTAATAATTTAGCTAGTATATTCATTAATTTTACCTCACTTTGTATATAATAAAACCCTTATATAATAAGGGATAATTATTTAATGGCGGAGTAGAAAGGAACAACGCCATATATAGGTTTTCAAGAATACTATTATAGTATTCTTTTACTTTACATAATTAATATACCCTTATAGGTAAATTAATTATAACACAAAAAAATAAAAAAGAAAAGAGAGGTGTAAAAATGGAAATTAAAATAGAATTTAAAGATATAGTAAAACTTCAAAAATTATATATTGAAATATATGAAGAAGAAGACCAAGATTATCCAGATGGAAGAATAATAAGAAATAAAGAAAAAGCAGTTCAAAGAATATTAGATAAAATTACTAATGACAATTATAGTCAAAGACAAATATGGTATATAATTCAAACTAAAAGTTGGGATCAAAAAGATTATTCATATAAACCAATTTGTGATGAATTAAGAAAATTAAATTATATAATTTTAAAATAGAAAGGAAAATGAAAAATGAATTGTTATAATGTAAAAGCATTACTTGATGCGTTAAAAATAAAACCAAAAGAAATAAGATTAGAACAGAGTTTATATGATTGGCTTGTTTTGTCTGATTGGGATTGCATATTAAAAGAAGAATTAAAAAACTATATTTCAAATGGAGGAATAGTTAAAAAAATAGTAAGAAAGGAAAATGAAAAATGAAAAGTAAAAAAAATATTAGTGAAACATATATAAAATTAATTAAATTATTAGATGATGATAATACTTTTGTTGCATGTTTTAATTTAATGCCAATGGAAACATTATTACCTTATGTACCAGAAAATTATCTTTTAGAAAGATATGATTATTTAAAAAAAACCGGTAAATTAAAAGATTGGAGTAAAAAAAAATGAGTAAAAGAGGAAATTACTTTATAGCTATTTATGATTTAGAAGATAATTATATTTGTGATTTTGATAGTATAGAAGAATGTGCAATGTATTTTAATAAAAGTAAAAAAGACATAAGAGATTATTTATTTAGAAAGAAAAAAATTCTAAATAAATATAACTTATTTAAAATTGAAAATAAAACAAACACAAACCAATTTAATAAAGAAAGGACTAGATAAAATGAAAAAAATAATAAATGCAGAAGTCTATATTGATACAGATAGCGATTTATTCAAAACTAAAATAAATACTTTTTCAAATAATAAATCTTTAGTAATATCAGCATTAGCATTAATAGTTAATAATACACTAGAAGAATTTAATATATCAAATAAAACATTTTTTAATTTTTTAAATAGTGTAGATATTTATTGTGAAACGTTTAAAGAAGATCTAATATGCAAGAAGTAAGATATATTAGGCCAATACCAATTTTAACAAAAACAGTATTAAAAAAGAATCACATATATAGAGTAAACCAAATTAATAAATATCAATATGAAATATTATCAAGAGATTATGATGTTATTATTTGTGTAATATCTTCTAAAGTATTAAATTATTGTTTTGAAAAAGTAAACTAAAAAGGCACTTATGTGTCTTTTTATATTAATAACTTTTTAAATTAATTGATAACAATTCAGCTTATAGCTGAAATAATTTTTTTTGAATAATAAAAAAAATAAATTTATTCCAATTTCCTTTTTAAAAAAAGTAACGTTTGTGTGCTGAGAGTGGCTTGGCAAGTCGAATAAAACTTGTTCGGCCACTTGTTCCTTGATAAATTAATTTATTCCACGTTCATTGACTTTTTCTTCCTATTTTTGTTTTTGAACAAATGTCCAAATGGACTAGAAAGGAGAAAACATGATAAAATATTTAGTTTCATTAAAAAACATAACCATTGAACAGTGTTATTATTTGTACAACAAAGGTTATGTTTTCGAATTCAATTATGGTAGCACTGTACCATATTGCGTAATTTGGAAAGGTTAATCCTTTCCATTTACATTTAATATTATAACAAAAATTTCCAAAAAAAGTCAATGACTTTCGCGGCATAAAGTAATTTATTTAACCAGGAACTAGCACACAAAACCCTTTTTTAAAAAAGTTTTCTCGGCATAAAAATTTTATATATTTTTAAGAAAAAATTATTTAATTTAAAATTTATCTTTATTTATTAAAATAACATCTTTTAATGACCTAATATAATCTTCAATTTCTTCTTTTTTTAATGGATTTAAATTATGATCTAATCTAAAATCATTTATCATTTGAACATCTTTATCTTTTATTTTTGTAACTCCTAATTTTAATAAATTCAATATTAATTCTAAACTATTATTATCACTTTTTATATCTAATTCTCCCAATAAACACATTAATTGAGTTTTACTAACATCATCTTTTAACCATTCTTTCTTTTTCTCTATACTAGTATAAATTTTAGGACTAGCTAACTTAATTACATCAATATTATCTAAAAATTTATTCCACCATTTGGCAGTTTTCCAACGAGATTTTGTATAATCAGTTTTAGACTTTTCTACAAATCGAACATAATCTTTTAATACACCTTTAACACATTTATTTATATCTTTTGTTATTATTAAATATTCAGCAATATCTTGTGCTTTTTCATGTCTATATCTTACCTCGGTACGAGTCCAATATTTTACATCATCACTTATTATATAATTATTACTTTCTCGCTCTAGCAACTTATCATAAAATGTAATATGTATTAAACCAGCCTTAGATCCTAATTGTAATGTATTACCTAATAAACCACTTTCTTCAACTATACCACTTTTAATATCATAATATGTTCTTAATTTACTTATAACTTGTCCATTAGATAAATATTCTTTTAATTTAGGTACTGTAAAATAATCATTAGTAAAATCATCAACACTTAAATCAATACGAGTAAATTTACATATATAATTCTTTAATTGAGCTAATAAAAAGAATAAGTCGATATTAAGTAATTCTAATAAACGACATCCTTGACCAGATATTTCGAAGTGAAATCCCATGCGAATATCTTGTGAAGTCCAACATAATATATTCTTATAATAATATAATTCAGTATAACAATTACGTCCTCTTTTCTCATAAACAATATCATTTGAAGATATTCCAAATAAATCATTAAACAATTGATATACCTGTTGTTCAAGATAAATACTATCTACATAGTCACGATTATTATACATATTATGATTAACTAATTGCACACTAAATTCATGATGAATTGTGAACTCTAACCAGTCAATTAATACAAATTGTTTTAAATTAGAAGTTTCGCCTTTATTTTCAACGGAATTTAAAGATTTCATTGCATTTGTAACCCCCGTATTACCTAGGGGGGCACATACAAGATTTTTATCTCGTTTGGTAGCCATTAGCATACACCCTCTATCTAATTTTTAAGTATTGGGTTGGTAAGCCATAAGGACACAGTCCTCACGGCTTTAACCATTATACTTTATTATCGTGTACAAGAGTTTTCTCGGCATAAACGCCTACGGCATTTATTCCAATTTCCTCTTGACACGGCACATTGTGTCAAGGCTAGGAGCCTTTGACACAATTGTGCTATCTATCATATAGCACTAGCTTCACTCTATAGTATCCTCAAAAAGCGAGGTTAAATGCTCCGATGATAATTTATAATCATCCCAGGTTCCTTTGTTAAGCAAAGGTTGTTTATAATTATATTTAGCTAAATATCTACTATCATAAGCACTATATAATCTATTGCGTAAAAATATTTTAAATACTTTCTTATAATCAAATGGTAATTTCTTTCTTTCTTCACGATCACGTGGTATATATTTACCGTAATAGTCAAAATCATAATACATGATTCCAGTCATAATAGTTATACCAAAAGGTAAATTAATTAATTTATTTTGTTTAAGATATCCAACAACGACATTTCTACCTTTTTTAAAAATTCTAGAAGGAGATTGCGAAGTAAAAATAATTTGCTTAATACCAAAATGACGATGTGCTTGTAAAAATTTAGCTATCTTACTAATCTTCTTTTTCTTTTCTTTATCGTTATATTCGTCACTATCAATAAACAACTGAACCTCGTCAGTGATCAAAACACTATCAGGATAAAAAGAAAACCTATTATCTAAATCATATAAACTAAATTTATGAGACCAAATATTCCTTTTTTTATCTAACAAAATAGGATAAGTTGAATAAACATTATTTATCTTTTTATAAGGAAAAATACAATAATATTCATAATCTAATTTATTAAAACTTCTGATAATCTTTTTAAAATAAATAAAATATAAAATTATAAAAAACTTAAAATATATAGAACAATCAACAAATAAAAACAAAAATATAAAGAAATTGAAAAAATAATATATCGATTTAAATAAAATTTTAAATATATGTAAACCTAAAAATTCAAAATTAATTATTTTATTATAAATATCTTTAATTTTAATAAATATAGGTAAATCATTAAGTAAATTAAATAATTTATATTTAATAAAAGCAATATTATATCTAATAAAACTATTTTGTTTAAGATAATGTTTTAATGCAATATATGTAGTATCTAATGTTTTTCCACTACCAGGAATTCCATTAACAGAAAGCAAACCAGTATCAAACATATTAAAACCACCAATCTAAAATTCTAAATGTTAATTTCCAAATAACATTAAACATAAATATATAAAACAATAAAACTAATATATTAGATAAAAGTATAATTATAGATAATTCAAAATTACTGAATAAAGTTATATCAATACTAAATTTTTCAAAAAAATATATAATCTTTTCTAAATCAACAAATACATACATAATTATTCTCCTAAATCTTTCAAAAATGATTGATATTCTTTATCAGACATATAATCAGCTTTAATATCTTTATTTAACCAATTAGGAGTAGATTTACTATTTACTATATTCTGTTTTCTTTCTTGATTAGAATTAGTATATCTAGCAGCATAACCAGTTAATAAACGGCCATTTAAAAAGTTAGTATTTTGTTCAATCTCTGTAGATCCACCTTTAATAAGTCTAAAAATAAATCCTATAATTATAGCTCCTAAAAAATAATGCAAAAGAGATAAAGAACCAGGCAATTGAATCATATCTAATATTTCAACAATCCTACTAAATATAAAAGTAGCAAAATCAATAATTATATTCATTATTTACCACCTACTAAATCTTTTAATAAAATAAAACCACTAAATACTACATAAACTATTAATATACAAAAAATTATAACTATAATTGCTATTATAAATTCAAATTCTAAAGGTACAGTACCAACTATTTCATTAGAAACATAATTATATAAATCTTCAATCATATAAACACCTCGCTTTAAAACAAAGATAATAATTTAAAGAATACTACACAAAGAAGTAAAGAAAATACTCCAGATAAACCAACTTGAAAAAAACCAGGTAAAGAATAAAATAAATCTAATACCAAAGACGGTATAGTTATAAATGTAGATAATAAAAATTGCAAACCATTTATAAATGAACTACCTAAAAAACTAATACCGTCAACAAGAAAATTAAAGAAAAATGTTATAAATTCCATAAACACCACCTATAAAATAAACCTTATTAAAAATATAAATAAAATTATAGTAAATATAAGCATAAAGAAATATTTTAAAGCAACTGGTAAACTATTAAAAAAATAAGTTACATTATCAAAAATACCAACTAAACTATCTTTAAAATAATTAAATGAATCAATAAACATATCAAAAAAACTTTCATAATCTTGATCATTTAAAGCTTCATCAAAATCTATTAAATCATCAGGGGTAACAGTTTCGCCAGTTATAGGGTGTTCAAAACTTGGCCGACTCCATAACTCATCATAAACAACTGGAACAAAATATCTAGTATCATATTGAACTATAGCTTTAGTTTCTTCGGGAAAATTCTTATTCAATACAAATATACTTTGTTTAACATTATCTCTTTCAAAATTAAAAGATACAGTATAGCCACCTTGGCCTTCATTGCAAATAATAGGAATAGTACTATCATATTCTCTATAATCACAATATCCTATAGAATAATAAGCTAATATATTAAAATTGCTTTCATATGTATCTCTTAACTGTAAACCATAAATAGAAGAAGGATTAAAATTAAATGTAGCCAAAAAATCATTATTTACATTTTTAGGTACAAATAATACACCAGCTTTACCAGTTATATCAACACTACCATAATAATTAGATGAACTAGAACGTTCTATTAAATTAACATCAAATGTTGTATTAGCTGAAAAATATATATTTACATAACTACCAATTAAATAATCTAAAGGAACAATTAATTTTAAACTGGTTATATTACTATCAAAATCTATAACTTTATTACCTTCATAAAAACTAGATATATATTCAGATAATGTAATAATTTCTGTTTTTTCTATACTAGAACTTCCTGTATCTTCTAAATATTTTTTTTCAATATATGGAATACCAAAAGACATACTATTTTCTAAACCATTAATATCACTATTTAAAATACTATAATATAAATCTAGCATAGGACATATATATTCGATTGTTTCTAATGATCCAGTATTACTAATTTCAGTTTTGGTACAAGTTTCTTGATTCAAAGGTAAATCAAAATCAAATTCAATTTGACTATATTGACTACCCGAAATAATTTCACTATATACATGATCTTCTAATTCAGTAACAGTAAGTGACTTTTCATCTAATAAATTATCATTAACATCTAAAACTCTAAAATGAAATGTTAAATTAGAATATGCAGGATAAAGAAATTTAACTGGTAAATCATTATTATCATAAATTAAATCTTCACTATCTATATCTATCCATGATCCATTATTTATTTTATATTGATATTTAAAATTAACATTACTTAAACTAGAAAAATCAGCCTCTATATTATATAAATCTCTACCAGATAAATCATTAGCATATCCTTTAGTTAATTTAATACCATAAATATCATTTAAATAATCATAATAACTTAATATTTCTTTATCTCCAGTTATTAATTCATCATTTATAGATAAATCATAATATAAATTCCAACTATCAGTTTCACTAGTTGTAGCCATATGACCATTAGGTATATTAGTATATAATAATAAAAGAAATTTATCATAATTATTTATAGGCATAGATGAAGAGTTTTGAATATGATAGGTATTAGTACCAATATCATTCTGAACATTATTTTTAAATTCATTAAAAACTTCATTAAAATTTTTATTTGGATATTTATTTTCACTATAACTAAATTCAAAAATATTTGTATTTTCGAAATCAACTGTGAACCATAAAGCTTTATTTTTGTTCAAATTATAATAAAAATTTGTTATATTAGTAGATTTATCAAGTAAATAAAGATTATAAGTTCTATATTTTTCAGTATCGTGAGAATATGTAGAAAAAACATAATAGTCATCTTTTATAGTATCAATATAATCAAATAAAAAATCAATATTTTCTTTTATTTCATTATTACTATTTATTATATTTTCAATAGTAGAATAATCTATATTATAAACAGTTTTAGCATTAACAAAAATATTAAAACTAAAAAGAGAAGTTAGGACTACAATAAAACCAATTAAACATTTCTTCATTTTCTACTAACTCCTCTCTAAAGAAACCCCATTCAAATTTAAATTTATATCTTTCTATAATAATTTTTAAATCATGATAATATCTCTTTATTTTCTCTTTTTCTAGCATTTTTTTCAGCTCTTTTCAAAATCTTACTTATCTTTATAATTTCTTTCATATATAAAGATAATGATCTATAATCTTTATTTATCTTTGCTTTTATTGATAATTCTTTTAATTCAATTATTCTATTTTTATATCTTTCTAATTCTTCATTAGTCATTTAATCACACTTTCTATAAAAAAATATCGTATTCTAGGCAAAATACGATACTTGTCCATACTAAATATTAAAATAAAGTACGGAAAACGGAAATAACTGTACGAAGCATAACAACGCCAACTGGAATTAATAAAAGTGGTTGAGACATTACTAAATCAACAACATCAACAACCATATCTAAAATAAAGCTAGCAATTGTTTTTAATAATTCCATAACTTCAGTAATAGATGCAGATGTTGCAGCAGTAGGAGTGCTTCCTCCAGCAGTTTCAGTTAAGAAAAACATAACCAAACCCCCTTTAAAACTCCTAAAAAGGAGACTATAGACAAACCTATAATTCTATAGCCAATTTTTTATGCAAAAAGGTTTCAAAACCTTTCTAAGAAAGGATGCAAAGGAAAAAGAGGGATAATATTTGTTATACTTCAACGTTATTGATAGATTCAATTATAAAAGAAAAACTATTTGGATTATTTCTATCTCTTTTACGTCCTAAACGAACATTTACATATTCATTAGGTTTAATTTTTTTTGTAATATCAAAACTTTCTTCAGATATATTACAATTATAAATACATAATCCAGTATAATTTTCAGTTTGTGGAATATCTTCAAAAGCATATACAACACGATTTTTTGTAACTGATCTACCGTCATCAAATTTATAAGTTCGTAATTCACTAGATAAAATTAAACATTTAATATTCATTCTCAAATCTCTCCAAATCTATCAACATAATCTTTTAATTTCTTTTTACATTTTTCATGTGAAATAATTTCTAAAACATATAAGGCAGTTATGATCAAAATTATTACTATCATTTTTTATCTTCTCCTTTCTCGAAATCATAATATCATACGATTTTTAAAATAGCCGACGTTAATAAAAAAATTTTTATAAAAAATATAAATTTTTTTTAAAATATGTTAAAATATAAGCAAGAAAGGAAGTGATAAAATTTGACAAAAAAAAATAATAGTTTATAATAAACCCCGAAAGGAGTTAACTATGAATAAACTATTATTCAAAGATGCTTATAATCAATATTTAAAATATGTTGATGTTAAGCAAAAAAACCAAAGTAAAAGAAGTATTAAAGATATTTTTGAAAACCATATATTAAAATATTATAAAAATAAAAATATATATGAATTTGATTATAATGATTATATAGAATTTCAATCAAGAATCTTAAAAAATAAATATAAATACACTTACTTAAAAAAAATACATTATACATTTAGTGGATTTTTAGAATATTGTGTTAATTTTCTTGGTTTAGAAAAAAATGTATGTAAAATTGTTGGTTGTTTTAAAAAAGATATTAATAGTAAAATAGAACACAAAATTTACAATCATAAAGAATTTAAAAAATTTATAAAACAAATAAAATATTATCCAGATAAAATATTATTTAAATTTATGTACTTTTATGGAACAAGGCCAGGAGAAACAATGGCTTTAAAATTTAGTCATATAAACAATAAAATACATATTAAAGAAAATTTAGAAGAACATATAAATAAAGAAACTGGAAAAAGAGAAACAACTACACCTAAATCAATAAGTTCTAATAGATATATAAATATAGATATAATATTAAAATACGAACTAAAAAAACTAAAAAATTTCTATATAAAAAAATATAAAAATGAAAATTATGATTATTATGTATTCGGAGGAATAAAACCTTTGGCACCTACTACATTAAGAAGAAAAATAAAAAAATATAGTAGTTTAGCAAAAATAAAATATATAAAACCTCATGAATTCAGACATAGTAACGCAAGTTTTCTATTTAATAAAAAAATACCTTTAGAAATTATATCAGAACGATTAGGACATGCTAATAAATCAATAACGTTAGATAACTATATACATAATTTAAAAAAAGAAAAAAGAGTTAATATAACTCTTCTTCTATCAAGACTATTCTAAAATTTAAAATTGAAAATAAAACAAACACAAACCAATTAAATAAAGAAAAGTCTATCTATATAACACTATATAAACAATATATCGTTTTTATAATGTTATAAACAAAAAATGGCGGAGTAGAAAGGATTTGAACCTTCGCGCCGGTTACCCGACCTACACCCTTAGCAGGGGCGCCTCTTCAGCCTCTTGAGTACTACTCCAAAAAACGCTACATATAAATTGTACTATATTTTTTTAAATAACGCAACTCTTTTTTATAAAAATAGAAAAAAACTCTTAATAGAGTTTAATCTTTGGGCTTAAAAATAAGTGATAGAAAGAAAGAAAATACAATTGCTGCTGTAATACCTGATGCGGTTAAATTAAACATGCCACTCATTAATCCCATTATTCCAACATCAACAGTAGTAGCCATCGCACCATGAATTAGTAAATGTCCAAAACTAGTTATTGGAACCATAGCTCCACCACCGGCCCACAAAATGATCTTATCATAAATACCAAAAACATCTAAAAAAGCTCCTATTACAACAAAAATAGTTGTCATATGACCTGGTGTTAATTTAGTATTATCTAAAATTAATTGCGCTATTAAGCATACTAACCCACAAAAAATAAAAGAATTTAAGTAAATCATTCAACCACCTCCAAACTAATAGCATGAGCAATAGCTGGAATTGTATTTTTATTATTAACCATTGTTGTATTCATTAAAGCACCCGTCGCCACTAATAAAACTCTTCTAATATCTTTTTTCTTCATTTGATCAAAGATATAGCCATAAGTAACTAAAGGAGCACATGCTGGTCCACTAGCCCCTGCATAAACAGATTGATTTTCAACATCATAAATCATTGAGCCACAGTCGTCATAGTTTTTTAATTCAATACTATATTCAGTTTGCATATAATCTTTCAAAATATCTTTACCATAAATTCCTAAATCCCCAGTTAAAATTAAATCATAATAACCTACTTCTCTTTTAGTTTCTCTTAAATGATCATAAATTGTTTTGGCAGCTGCAGGGGCCATAACGGCTCCCATGTGATAAACATCAGTTATTCCTAAATCAACTACTGTTCCTAAAGTAGCACTTTCAACTTTAATTCCTTTTTTATCTCTAGATAAATAAGCACTCGCTCCACCTGTCGATGTAAAAGTAGTTGTTTTTCTTTTAGGGCCACCATATTCAACTGGATATCTAAATTGTTTTTCTGCAGCATTATTATGTGAAGAAGTAGAAGCAACAGCATTTTTTACTTGTTTTGCTTCTACCATATTAGAGGCAATAATAAGACCTAAGACACTCGTCGAACACGCACCATATATTCCTATTAAAGGTATGCCTAAACTAGAAGCTGCATAATTAGTCGCAACAATTTGATTTAATAAATCCCCTGATATTAAAACATCAATATCAAATTTAGTTATTTCTAATTTATTTAATAATATATCTATCGATTCTTCAATCAATTTAACTTCAGCTAATTCCCAAGTTTTAGTCCCAAAATATAAATCATCATAACTTTTATCAAAATATTTAGATAATGGTCCTTTACTTTCATAAGGACCGGTTATTGTAGATGTATCATTAATATAAACATTATTATATTTAAAAGTCATTTTATCCTCCTATAATTATTAATCTAAGTAAACCAAAAACATAAGCACTAACAACTCCAAAAATAATAACTGAACCAGCTAATTTAAACATGTTAGCACCAATACCGGTAATAAATCCTTCTTTGCGATATTCTAAAGCGGCACTCATCATAGCATGAGCAAAACCAGTTATAGGTAGTATTAAACCACATCTTGTGAAATGAACTAATTTGTCGAAAAAACCTAAACAAGTTAAAAAGCAACCTAAAAAGACTAAAGTTACAATCATCAACATAGCTGCATCACTAGTTGAAATATTAAAAAAATAAGAATATATATCGATTAACCCTTGTCCTAATACGCCCATTAATCCGCCAACAACAAAAGCAACCAGCCCATTACATAAAATATTTTCTTTAGGTGTATGTTTTGCTACTAAATTTTTATATTTGTTTTTTTCCATAACTTTCCTCCTAATCTTATTATGAGAAAATATTATTTTTTTATACAAAAAAAACTAGTTTAAGCAACTAGTTTCGATTTTAATTTGGTTAATATTTTTTGTTCGCCACGAGAAACCTGTACTTGAGTCATACCTAATTCATTAGCTGTTTGTTGTTGCGTTAAATCATTCATATAACGTTTAGTAATCAATTTTCTTTCAAATGGCGTTAAGTTAGTTAAAGCTTCTTTTAGCACTAATAAATCATCAATATTATCAGCTTTACCAATCGTATCTTGTAAAGTTATTTCTTTACCTTCATCATTTAATGGTTCATCAATACTATAAATTGGTCTAACGCTATTAATAGCTTCTTCAATCAAGTCAATTGGTAGTTCTAGAAAGTCTGCTAGTTCATCATTAGTTGGTTCACGCATTAACTTTTGACTTAAAATAATTCTTGTTTTTTCAATTTTTAAATTAAGTAATTGAATATTTCGACTAACTTTCATATTTTTATCATTAGAAACTAATTTTTTCATTTCACCTAAAATATATGGATAAGCATAGGTTGTAAATTTTACATTCATATTAGCATCATAATTCTTATATGCCATAATCATCCCAATACATCCGGCTTGAAACAAATCCTCTTTATTAGAATACTTCTCAAAATATCTGGTAATCGAATAAATCAAATTTTTATTTTCAAGAATTAGTTCTTCCATTTTTTTCTCCTTTATAAATTAATAATATTAATCGCACTTAATTCATCAGAAGTCTCATACATATATTTCAATAAACGGCTGTTATTGATGCGATGTTTAACTAAATTATTAGTTAAGCCACATAATAAGCTTTTACCATTATTGTTTTTGCACAATTCATAATTATTTAGTAATGTATTAATACCATAGCAATCGAT
The DNA here is from genome assembly GCA_017887425.1 of Bacilli bacterium. Classification (GTDB taxonomy): domain Bacteria; phylum Bacillota_I; class Bacilli_A; order RF39; family UBA660; genus Faecisoma. The sequence continues at coordinate 27,931 of JAGHHZ010000014.1, read as the reverse complement.
AGAATCTAATCCACTTACATTAAATACTGTGTTTCTAATACCATTTTCTTCAACTAAATTGTTTACCTCTTCTTTTAATTTTGAAACAGTATTTTTATTTAATACACCATTTAGTCTTATAAATAATATTCCTTTAAAAAACTCAATATTTATATCTAACAAGCTAATCACCTTCCCTAATAATTTAGCACACATTTTATTTTTTTTATACCGATTCGACAAAACTAGACCTATTTTTTAGGTTTTTGATTTTTAAAAATAACGTACAATAAAAGTAATAAGAATAAAACAATCATAGTTATATCAAAGATACGATTACTAGTGATTTTTAAAACATAATTATTTAATTTATTATTTAAATCTTCGTTAGTATTTTGTTCCTTTTTTAAATCAGTTAAGCACTGATTTTCATTTAATTTATCTTCTAACTCTTTTATTTTTTGTTCATATTGATTGATTAAGTTATTTTTATCAGTTAGTTTTTTATTAGTACTTTCATTTAATAAATTTAAGTCTTCCGTTAATTCATCGATTTTTTCTTTGTAAAACTGATTAATAATTATCAAATCATTAGTTTTATTATATTCATTTATAACTTCTTGATTTAAATTAGAAGTATTATTTTTTAATTTAATAATTTCTTCATTTAATTTAGTAATTTTATCTTTTAGCAACTCATTATTTTGATTTAAATAGATTATTTCATCAATTTTACTATTTATTTCTGCTTGAAGTTGATTTATTTTATCGTTTAGACTAATTAATTGTTCTTCTTGATTTTTAATTATTAATTCTTTTTCTTCTAATATTTCTTTTAAACAATTATTATCCGATTGACAATTATTTAATTTTTCTTCTAATATTTCTAGTTGTTCTTCATAATATTTTTTTTGTTTTTTTAAATCTTCTTCTAGATTGGATATTTGTTGCTCTAAAATAAGTATTTCTTTTTCTAATTCGTCAATTGTATTAGAATCAATATTTAAATTTACACTTTTAGTTACAATTAAATCATTTAAAGTAAATGTTATATCATAGATTCCATTTTTATTCCAATCGATATTATTTGTTATTTCAACTTCATCAGTACTAGTAATAATAAAGTTGTTTAAATCAAAATTTTCATCAGTTATGTCATAAACATCAATTGCTAACTTATCGCGAGTTCGATAGCGATAAAAAGTTTTTTTACTTTCTTCATCACGATAAATATAATCATCTATAGCCTTATTTGAATACTCTTGGTAATATTCTTTTTTCTTTTGATATACCTTACACCATTTTTCTTGATAACGATATTGTTTAGTGACTTTTGTATCAACAATACTTGCATCATCATCAATTTCATAAGATGTTTCAGATGTTGTCCATTCTTGAAGACTAATATTTAAATCTGTTATTTTTTTAACAACTTTTAGTGCATTATCCCAATATTCATCGGCAAAATTTAAAATATAACTTTGGGCGATAAAAATATCTTTTTTGTCAGTTGAATAGCCGATTGTATAAAGTTTATCACTAGGACCTAAATCAAAAATATAAAAAATAACTTCAATTTGATTAAGTGGATATTGTTTACCTAAATCGATGATTAAAGATCCACCATTATCAATATAAGATTTATTTTCATCATATATTCCATTATTAATATAATCATCAAATCCAGAAAGACATCCTTCACAAGTATATTTATAGTCAATTTCTTTATTATTGACTTTAATTGCTAATTCGGTCATTCTAAAAGCACCATAACTACCTTGTAAATTATATAGATGAATATATCTAACTGATTTGGCTTTCTTATATTGATATACATTTCTTTCATCGTAAATATATCCAGGATTATCTATTTTTTCATTTTGCCAATTAGAATATTCCGTAAAATAACAGTCATCACTAAAACTATCTTCTAAATTATATAATTGATAATCTTGTTCTTCTTGTATTTCTTTATACCAAAGATAGCGTTCCTCCTTTTCAACCTCGACAATATCAGAATTAATTACCTCTTCTTGTTGGAATTCGCTAAAATTAGAATAATCTGAATAATAGATTTCTTTCGCTTCAACTTTAACAGCTAAAACTAATAAAAATATTAACCATAAAATTTTTTTCATATTTCACCTCCTCATAAGTTATATAGACCAAAAGTTAACTATTTCCTTTTTTATTTTAAAAAAAGTTTATTAAAAAATGAAATTTCTTTCATTTTTTAATCACATGTGAATATAATTTTTGATTTTTACATTTCCTATACACTATTATTAATTTGTTTTTGTTAAAATTTTTATTTTGCTTTTCATAAATAAAATAGTTAGAAAAAATGTTATAATTATTATAAGGATGTGATATATTTGAAAACTCCATTAAGATTTCAAATGACAGAATTTGATTGTGGTACGGTATCTATTTTAAATGCGATTATGTATTTATATAAAAGAGAAGAAATACCAGCAGAATTAGTTAAAATTGTCACCAAATATAGTCTTGATTGTTATGACAAAAAAGGAAATATTGGTCAAGGTGGCACAAGTAGAGAAGCTGTGGAAAAAATATGTGAATGGCTAACTAAACATATAAAGAATAATAACTATAATTTAAATTGTGAACATTTAATAAATGATGATGTAACAATTGAAAAAATTAAAGAATGTATTGATAATAATGGATGCGTTTTATTTAGAACATATCAAACCTGTGAACATTATGTACTATTAACTGATTATGACGAAAATAACTTTTATTTATGGGATCCTTATTATCTAGATGAAAATTACTACAATAACGATGAAGAGGTAAAAATAGATTTTGACCATCCATTTAAATATAATCGCATTGTAACAATAAAAAGATTCTTATCACCAAATAAACAAGACTTTTCTTTTAATCTAAATAATAAAAGAGAATGCGTCTTATTTAACAAATTAAAAAAATCTACATAGAAACATGTAGATTTTTATTATTTTAAATAATCTTTTAAAAATTGACCAGTATAACTTTCTTTAACTTTAACTACTTCTTCTGGGGTTCCGCAGGTGACTATTCTACCACCTTCATCGCCACCTTCTGGACCTAAATCAATAATATAATCAGCTACTTTAATGATATCTAAATTATGTTCAATAACTAAGACCGTGTCACCATTATCGACAATTTTTTGTAAAATTAATAGCAACTTTTTAATGTCATAGCTGTGTAAACCAGTACTTGGTTCATCTAATATAAATAAACTTTTACCAGTTGGCTTTTTTTGTAATTCTTTAGCCAATTTTACTCTAGCTGCTTCTCCACCTGATAATGTCGGAGCACTTTGACCTAATTTAATATAAGATAAGCCAACATCCATTAACATTTGTAATTTACTTTTAACTTTAGGAACGTTTTCAAAAAATTCAATAGCTTCTTCAACTCGCATTTCCAAAACATCATAGATGCTTTTTCCTTTGTATTTGATTTGTAAAGTTTCTTGATTATATCTTGTTCCATGGCATACTTCACAAGGAACATAAACATCAGGTAAAAAATGCATTTCGATTTTTTTAACGCCATCTCCCCAACAAGCTTCACATCTTCCACCTTTGACATTAAATGAAAATCTTCCTTTATCATAACCTTTTATTTTAGCTTCTTTAGTAGCAGCAAATACATCTCTTATATCATCAAATACACCTGTATAAGTGGCTGGATTAGATCTTGGAGTTCGACCAATTGGTGTTTGAGATATATCAATTACTTTATCGATATTTTCTAATCCTTTTATCTGTTTATGTAAACCTGGTTTTTCTTTAAATTTATATAAATTACTAGCTACTGCTTTATATAAAATTTCATTAATTAAAGTCGATTTACCACTACCTGATACGCCAGTAACACAAGTAAATGTATTTAAAGGTATTTTAACATTAATGTTTTTTAAATTATTTTCTTTAGCACCAATTATTTCTAGTTTTTTACCATTACCTTTTCTTCTTTTGGCTGGAACTTCAATTTTATCAATACCAGCTAAAAATCTTCCTGTGATACTATTAGGATTAGCCATTACTTCTTTTGGTGTACCACATGCTACAACTTCACCACCATGTAATCCCGCAAGTGGTCCGATATCAACTAAATAATCACTAGCTAACATTGTATCAGTATCGTGTTCGACAACGATTAAAGTGTTACCTAAATCACGCATTTCCAATAAAGAATTAATTAAACGATTATTGTCTCTTTGATGCAAACCAATACTTGGCTCATCTAAAACATATAAAACACCAGTTAATCTTGAACCGATTTGAGTAGCTAATCTAATTCTTCCAGCTTCTCCACCTGATAAAGTACCAGCACTTCGATTTAAAGTTAAATATTCTAATCCAACATTAATTAAAAATGAAAGACGCGCTAATATTTCTTTAATAATTAATTCTGAAATGCTTTGTTGTTCTTTAGTTAATTTTAAATTAGATAAAAAATCTTTTAATTCTTTAATACTTAATTTAGTAACTTCATAAATATTCTTTTTATTTATTAAAACAGCTAAGACAGAATCATCTAGTCTTGCTCCCTTACAAGTTGGACAAACTGATTCAGTCATATAGTTTTCAATCCATTCTCTTATCCAATTACTTTTAGTTTCCATATATCTTCTTTCTAAATTTGTAATTACACCTTCATAATAGTCTTTACTATTACGAGTATTACCATTTTTAGAAGTATATTTAAATTCTAGAATATCTTTAGAACCATATAAAATAATATCTAATTTTTTACGGTCTAATTTTTTTATTGGCATATCAAGATCAATATCATAAAATTTGGCTAAAGTATTCATTTGCGTTGAATAAATACTATTTTCATCTTCTAAATTTAAAGAAACGATTGCTCCTTCATTGATACTTAAATCTTTGTTAGGAATAATTAAATCTTCGTCGATTTTAAGTTTGATTCCTAGGCCTTTACAATCTTCACAAGCACCATATGGCGAATTAAAACTAAACATTCTTGGTTCTAGTTCTGGTAGAGAAAAATCACACTTTGGACAAGCATAGTTTTCACTCATAACAATTTCATCTTGCCCAATAACATCAATTACTACTTTACCTTTACTTAATTTAGATGCGAGTTCAATAGATTCATATAATCTACTTCTTATTTCATCTTTAATAATTAAACGATCGATTACTACTTTGATAAAATGTTTTTTATTTTTTTCTAAAGTTATTTCTTCTCCTAATTCGTATTCATTATCATCGATAATAACACGAACATAACCGTCTTTTTTTAATTTTTCTAATAAATCTTTATGCGTTCCTTTTTCACCATAAACAACTGGACTTAAAACTCTAATCTTAGTTCCAACTTCTAAATTCATAATTTGATTAGTCATTTCTTCAATACTTTGACTAGTAATTGGTTCTTTATGAATCGGGCAATAAGGGATACCAATTCTTGCATATAATAATCTTAAATAATCATATATTTCTGTAATTGTTCCAACTGTACTACGAGGATTTTTATTAGTTGTCTTTTGGTCAATACTAATTGATGGACTTAAACCTTCTATACTATCGACATCAGGTTTGTCAGTTCCACCTAAAAATTGTCTAGCATAAGCAGATAGACTTTCAACATATCTTCTTTGTCCTTCAGCATAAATTGTATCGAAAGCTAAACTACTTTTCCCACTACCTGATACGCCTGTCATAACGATTAATTTATTTTTAGGAAGTTCAATACTAATGTTTTTTAAATTATTTTCTCTTGCTCCTTTAATAATTATTTTATCCATAAACATTACCTCTTCATTCAAACATTAAATATTATATCATATTTTAGTCTTTAAATAGCTCATTTAAAATTGATTTAGGATTATTTAGAAATTGTTTGGTAATGAAATAAGGAAAAGTATCTTCATATTTAACTTTTTTAATTGCATCATTATCAATTTCAAATATATCACAATCGGGGTATCCTAATAAGATTGGACTATGAGTAGCAATAATTAACTGACTACCATTTTTTATTAAGTCATTAATAATTCTTAATAAAGACAACTGACGAGATGGCGATAAAGCTGCTTCTGGTTCATCAAATATATATAAACCTTTATCAAATAAACGATTTTTAAAAAAAGTAAAAAATGATTCCCCATGTGACATTTTATGTAGTGAAATTCCACCATAACTACTCAATATTTCTAGACTGCCACCATCTAATTCATCAATATTAGTAGCTAAATTATAAAAAGATTCAGCTCTAAAAAAATAACTGCTTCTTGGTTTATCTATCCCTTTAATTATTTTCATATATTTATATAAATCAGAATGAGTTGAATTAGTTTGAAAGGTAAAGTTTTTACCTCCCCCTTCTGCATTGAGGCCTAAATAAACGGCAATTGCTTCAATTAACGTTGATTTACCACTTCCATTTTCGCCAATTATAAAAGTTAATGGTTTATTTAATTCTAATTCTTTAAAATTTTTAATAACAGGAATACTAAAAGGATAATTGTCATTGTTATTTTTATCAATTTCTATTTTTCGAATAAATAAATTATTCATATAATCACCATATCAATTATATAATACGAATTTTTGTTCGTCAATATATTTTAAAAAAAAGAATTTAATTGATATTAAATTCTTAAGTACATATTATACTTCAAAAATATTATCAAAATCAGTTATAGCTTCTATTTCATCTACAAACTCACTATCCCGAGGTACAAATCTAAAAGTATAGCCATAATTTTTATTTGACCTAAAATTTTCTAATTCTTCTTCTGTAAATATTCCAATTATCGATGTGGAAAATTCATCATCTAAAATATAAACGTTATAACCATCATCAAATAATCTGCGATATTCTTCGATTATTTCTGACTTTTTTATCTCTTTATAAATATCATTATCTTCAGAAAAAAGATCAACAATAAGTAAAAATTTAACATTCTGATTAATATAATGCCTTCTTGCTTCTAAGACATCAATTAAACAATAAAACTGACCATTTTTAGGTGGTATATAACTATAATTTTTATCAGTATAATATTCAGTTATTATTTGAATATCTTCTTTAATAGGCTTATCATCTAAATTACTTTTACCAAATTGTGACATTTGATAAGCAATAACTAATAGAAAAACACTGATAACTGACATAATAACATATCCGTTTTTTTTCTTTTTTTGATTGTGTTCTTTTATTTTTTTTAATGCATTATCGGCCATTTCTTTATAACTCTTCATAGCTAAATCCCTCCTTTTCTAATTCTGATTTAAGTGATAATTTTGCACGATATAAAAGAGTTTCTATATTATGAACTTTTTTCTTCATTATTCTAGCTATTTCCTTATTTGTAAAGCCTTCGAAATAACTAAGCCATAAAACTTGTTTATATTCTAATTTTAGACGTTCCATCGCTTTGTGAATAATTAACTTATTTTCTTTTTTTATATAAATTTGTTCAAGTGATTCTTTTTCCAATTTCATATTATTATTAATTGATACTTCTTTTAATTTTGCTTTTTTTCTTAAATAATCAATAGCAATATTTCGTCCAATTATATATAGCCATGTCTTAAAAGAAGCCTTTTCAGTATTTTTAGGCTTTTTAATCCCTAATTTTACAAATGTATCTTCCGCCAATTCTTCTGCTATATAAATATCATTAATAAAATTATTTAAGTAAAGAATTAATCCGTCTTTATATTCTTTTATAATTTCAACAAATGCTTCATCATCACCAGATAGATATCGACGATAAATTATATTACCATTCATGAACGCTTCCTTTCTAGAAAATCTAATTTCAAATATTACACGAAAAAAAGAAGAAAAACTCACACTTTTATTCTATAGAAAAAAACATTAAGTGATTTTAATGTTTCTTATATTTAAACAATACACTAGGTCGATGACCTCCACCAGTTTTCATTTTATCAGTCTTCTCAACTTTATCTGCAATAATTCTTCTAAAAGCTGGATCTAGTAATTTTTTACCTAAGATTATTTCATAAACTTGCTGTAACTCGCCTAAAGTAAAATATTCAGGCATCATATTAAAGACAATATCAGTATATTCAATTTTATTTTTCAATCTTTCTATTCCTGCTAAAATAACTAAAGGATGATCAAAAGCAAGTTTATCATTTTCTAACACTTCAAATTTATAACGATCAGTTGTTAATTCTTTTAATGTTTTTTTAATTTTAAATTTAATTTCTTCGATACCGTTTTCTAAACAAATATCAACTATATTATTATCTTCAGTTATGCTGATATTAAACCAAGAAGCATTCTTGTGTAACTTATCATTTAAGCGATTTTTATCAATTAAAGCCATATAGGATGTTGAAACAATACGCATTCTAGGATCACGATTAACAGCGCCAAAAGTGTATAATTGTTCTAAATAAATATTATGAATATTGGTTTCTTTAGCTAATATTCTTTTAGGTGCATCTTCTAAGTCTTCATCTATTTGAACAAATCCTCCTGGTAAACACCATTTATCTTTAAAAGGATAATCATCTCTTTTTACTAATAAAACACTAAAATGTTTTTTACTTAATTTGCGGTAATTATTTGTAGCTTCATCAGAAATACTAAAGATAAGAATATCAGCAGTCATCGATAGTTTTTCGAACCTACTCGAATCATAATCTTTTAAAAATTCTTCTTCACTATTATACTTTTTTTCCATATCGCACCTCTTAAATAATTATATCAATTAAAACAAATTTTGTAAATCTTTTTAAAAAATTATTAATAAGACTATTTAATAAATTTTTCATTTATTTTTTTAGTATAATCATATTCTTCTAAATGTAAAAGCTTTATTTCACCATTGACTGATGTTTCAACTTTTTTTATGTTATCATAAATATGATTTTCACCATCTATTGTTAAAATAATACTGTTGTTAGTTTTTAAAGTTATTATTCGTGACTTAGAAATAACTAATGAATTGACTAGACTACGATAGCTTTTACTATTTAAAGGAGCGATAGGTGTGATTTGTAGTGTATGAAGTTCATTATAAATGATACTACCACCAAAACTTAAATTGTAAGCAGTTGAGCCAAATGAAGTTGAAATCAAAATTCCATCACCAGCAAAATTTTCTAATTTTGTATTATCGATACTGATATCTAATTTTAAAGTGTTCAAATTTTCTTCTCTTACGACAATTTCATTTAATGAATTATAATAGTCAACTGTATCGTCTAAATAGACTTTAGTTTCTTGAATTCCAATTTCTTCTATTTTATATTGTGATTTATTAAGTTTATTTAAAAATTCATCTATTTCATTAGGATAAATTTCTTGAGCAAATCCTAAAGTTCCAGTATTAATACCAATATAATAGACATTTTTATTGAAATTGCATTCTTTAACCATTCTTAAAAATGAACCATCGCCACCAATAGCAATAGCTAAATCAAAATCGTCGGATAGTTCAAAATCATATTTTTTTAAACTATTTTTTAATTCGTTAACTATTTTTAGGGAAGAAATATTATTGTTAGGAAAAAGTTTTACTTTTTTTATCTTTCTCATTTTAATCATTCCTTTTTAATTGCTAAAAAACTATATTGATACTATTATTGATATAAATTATATTTTGTTATATAATCTAAAACTTTTGAATTAATTAATTTATTTAGTTCTTTTTTATTTTGGGTTTTTAGTAAATCTCTAATCATTGTCGATGATATATTTTGATTTTCTAAATCACTAACAATAATATAGTTTTTAATATTAAACTTGTTTAAATAATATTTAGTATCAATATTATCACGGTTAATAATCAACAATTGATGTTTTAAAATATCTTGATAATTTTGCCATTTATCAAAATCAATAAGATTGTCAGCTCCAATTATTAAATATAGTTCATCGTTAGGATAAATCTTACTTAATTCATTTAAAATTAAATACGTGTATTTTAAATTATTATGTTCTTCATCGATTATTATTTTTTCATTTTGATAAAACTTCCACATATTAATTCGATGTTCAACACTTATCAAATCATTTTTATCCCAATAGTTTCCAGTCGGAATTACAATAATTTTATCTAAATATTTTAATAAATGATTAACTATTTTGACGTGTGCTTTATGAACAGGATTAAAACTACCAACATAGATACCTATTTTCATAATTATTCATCTCCTATAAGTTGGAATATTAAATTTATGAATATTATTTTTATGTAATTTTTCAATTTTTTCTTTAGTTATTTCATCTAATTGTTCACCATTCATGTATTTAGCTATATCTTGATAAGTTACACCTAATTTATCTTCATCAGTTTGATTAGATAAACCATCATTAGGCGCTTTGTATAAAACTTTATCTGGCACTTTTAAATACTTTCCAATTTTAATTACTTCTTCGACTGTGAAATCAGCGATTGGTGATATATCATGAACTGAATCACCACCTTTAGTAAAATATCCAACATATAATTCACATTTATTTGACGTACCAGCAACTAAATAAGTTTTATTATTTAAAGCACTATATAAAGCTGATAAATAATATAAAGTAGCCATTCTTAATCTTGGTTTTAAATTAATGTCACTATTTTTTAATTGTTCATCAGTATACTCACCTAATTTACTTAACTCTTGTTTAAATGTATCAAAGGTATTAGTAATATCAAAATTAATTAATTCAAATCCATAATAATCACTAATTAGTTTAGCATCGGTTTTGTCTTCTTCTTTAGAGTGACAAGGAAGTGTTACACCAATGACATTTTCTTTACCTAAAGCTTCAACCATTAAAGCTGCAACAACAGCAGAATCTTTACCACCACTAATACCTAAGATAGCTCCTTTTAAATTATTTTCTTGATAATATTTTCTAATAAAATTAATTACATTTTTAGTTTCTTTTTCAACATTAAATTTTTTCATAAATTTACTCCTAATTTCTTTCTAACTTTATTTATAATTTCTTTCTTACCATTATGTAATATGGTTAATGATTTTTTCTTGTTTAAAGTATCGATGATTTCAGCTATTTGTTTTGAGCAATCTACCTCATAATACCAATTATTATTTTTTATGGTATCGGGAACATAAGATAAATTAGTCGAATAAAGTTTATTAAAATAACCATTGTTGTAAGCTTTAATAAAATTATCTGCTCCTTCAGTTAATAAAGTAAATGTTGCTATTAAATATACTTTTCTAGCCCCTTTTTCTTTTAATTCTTTTGCTGTTTCAATCATCGAATTACCAGATGCTATCATATCATCGACAATTATTATATCTTTATCTTTAACATCTGCTCCCATATAAACATGTTCAATAATAGGATTTTTACCATTTATTACTTTACTTAAATCTCTTCTTTTATAAAATACACCAACATCACACCCTAATATTTCAGCATAATATCTAGCTCGCTCCATCGCTCCCATATCAGGACTAATAACTAATATATTATTAACTTCTTCATTGTTGACTAGTTCATTAATGATTGTATGTGTTGGATAAAAATTATCAAAAGGTAACTTAGGAATAGCATTTGAAACATTGGGATCATGCGCATCAAAAGTAATAATATTGTTTACACCTAAGCTTTCTAGTTCTTGTAAAGCAATTGCACAATCAAGCGACTCACGTCCTTTTCGTTTGTGTTGGCGAGATTGATATAACAATGGCATAATTAAATTAATTCGTGAAGCATGACCACTAGTTGCACTAATTACTCTTTTAATATCTTGAAAGTGTTCATCGGGTGACATATAATGTGGCATTCCATGTAGTTGATAATTAATACCATAATTTCCAACATCGGAAATAATATATAAATCTTTATCTCGAACACTATCTTCAATTTTAACTTTACCCTCACCATTGGCAAAACGACTATTAACTATTGACACTAAATAATCATTTTTATTATTCATTTTTTCTAAATTTTCATTTACTTTTAATCCTAAGACTTGACAGTTTTCTAAAACTATCAACTTTAAATCATTCATAAGTTACCTCCTTATATAATTTTTAGCCTTAGCTAAAGTTAATTTAGTATTTGCTCCCTTAATATATCCTAGTCTTTCCAATTCTTCTAACTCTTCATAATTAAATAACATATATTTTACCAATTCATCTTTATCTAATTGCTGTAGATATTTTTTTTGACAATTATAAGCGATAAAAATATGATTATAAGCACTTGAACAACCTTCATCTTGATAAAACGCATCAATTTCATTAATTTCACTTGGAACATAACCGGTTTCTTCTCTTAATTCTCTTAATGCAGCTAGTTTAGGCTCCTCGTCTTGTTCAATATATCCGGCAGGGAAACCAACACCAACTGTTTCTTTAGTAAATACTCTAGGTTCAATTACTGTTAGTATTTCATCATCTTTAGTTATTGGCATAATAATAACCGCACTACCGTCATTTGTTCCTTTGATTAATCTTTCTCTTCTAATTATACTACCATTATTTAAATAACAATCATAGCCTTGACTATTAATAAACTGTTTTTGTTCTATTTCTTTTAATTTGATTGTTTTTAATTGTTCGATATAACCTTTTAATTCTTCTAATTTTTCTTTTCGCATTTGACTAATTGCTTACCTCCTTGTGTAACAGCTTGATTAATTAAATCTTTCTTTAACTTTAATAATTTTTTACTTAAATCAACATAGTAACCATGAGGATTAGAACTTCTTTTGATTTCAGGATAAATCGTTTGAAAATCTTGTTCACAGTATTGTTTACTGATAACCGCTTCAGGAACATCATAAACTTGTATTCCATCGATGAAAATAGGAACTTGTAATTCTTTCACTGAGTAATCAGTAATTGTCGTTTGTTTCCATTCGTTATTTGGATCAATTAAAGTGTACTGATCTTTTGGAATTAATTCGTTAGCTAAAACTAATACATCTCCTAAAGCGTAGCCAGTTTTCTTATCATAAAAACGATATACCTTTTTATAACCAGGATTAATAGTTTTAATAGCATCATTACTAACTTTTATTTTAGGTACTAAATTGCCATCTTTTTCGATTGCAACTAGTTTATATACTCCACCTACTCTTTCTTTAGAAGCGGCTATATTATCACCAACTCCTAATGAATCAATGTAGGCCCCTTGTTCCTTTAAACTTTTAATTGTTGTTTCATTTAAACCATTACTTAAACATATAGTAGTATCATAGTATCCGACTTCATCTAATAGTTTTCTTGCTTCTTTTGATAAATAAGCTAAATCACCACTATCGATTCTAATACCTTTAAATTTGTAACCATTCGGTTTTAAATATTCATCAGCTACTCTAATTGCATTAGGAATACCACTTCTTAAAGTATCAAAAGTATCAACTAAAAACACACAATTATCAGGGTTACTTTTAGCATAATCTAAGAATGCTTCATATTCACTATCTGCATCACAAATCATACTATGCGCCATCGTTCCCATTAAAGGAAGATTGTACTTTTTAGCTGCTAAAGTATTACTTGTACCACAACATCCCCCAACATAAGCATATTTAGAAGCCTCAATAGCTGAATCAATTCCACGAGCACGTCTAGCCCCAAATTCCATAACTGGTATTCCATTAGCTGCTTCAGTGATTCGTTTGGCAGCTGTAGTTACTAAAGCACCATGGTTGAAACAAGTAAGTAAAGCTGTTTCAATTAGTTGTGCTTCAATTATATTAGCTCGAACAGTGATAACTGGTTCGTTAGGAAAAATTACGGTACCATCAGGAACAGCAAATATATCACCAGTGAATTTTAAGTTTTTTAAATAAGCTAGAAATTCTTCACTAAATTTATTTAAACTTCTTAAATAATTAATATCATCTTCGCTTATTTTAAAATTATTGATGTATTCGACTATATTATCTAATCCACCCATAATAGTATAACCACCTTCAAAAGGATTTTTTCTAAAGAACACATCAAAATAAGCTTTTTTATTTTGCTCATTTTTATCAAAATAAGTTTGAGCCATCGTTAATTCATAAAAATCGGTCATTAATGTTTTATTTTCCATTTTTCATCCCTCCATATTTTTTAACTAATTGAATTCCTGATTGTTCAAAGAATTTATAAGCCATTTCGGTATATTCATCACGGTTGTGATAAGGTGCATCATATGTTTCAACAGCATTAGTTGGAATAACAATATCAACCTTTTGATTATTTTGATCGAAGTAATTTTGAAGTGGAATCGCTAAATTCATATCACATATATCAGTACAACAACCAGTAACAATTACTTCTTTTAAATTTTTCATTCTTTTAATATCTTCCATAAAATTAGGGGCGAAAATCGCACTTGTTGAATTTTTGTGGTAGACCAAAGCCTCTTTTTCATATGGTTTTAGTTCATCAACTAATTCTGCTTCTTCAGTTCCAATCACACAATGAATTGGAAATCTTTCAAACTCACGACAATCTAATTCATGAGCATCTTTGATAAAAGCTAAGCCTTCCTTTTTAGCTAATATCATTTTAATTAATCTTAGTTGTTCTGGTATAATTTTAGCAATCTTAGGATCAGCCATCGCTCCTTTTCTAACAAAGCCATTAACCATATCAACAACGATTAACAATTGTTTTAACTCTTCTAATTCTTTTTTCATATTTTCTCCTCTTTCTAATATTTTATTAATAACAATAAATATTTTTTTAAGCAGTTTATCTGCTTGTTACTAACATTATATTAAAAACAATTCGATTTGTCAACATGTTTTTAACATTTTTTTAAAAAGATTTTAAATTAATTAAAAAAACTGTTAAAAAACAGTTTATTCATCAGCATAATTAGTAAAATATCTCTGAACTAAAACAACAGGAGTTCCTTTATCACCAGAACCACTAGTTAGATCACAAAGAGAACCTAAAAGATCAGTTATTTGTCTTGGAGTTGTTCCTAAAGTGATATTTTGTCCTTTTAAATCTTTATCTTTTTGTTTTATTTCATTTCTAATCGCTTTTTGTAATTCTTCTCCTTTTAAATTAGCAAATTTATTATCAGATACATATTTTAATTTTATTTCATTTGGTGTTCCAGCTAAGCCCTTAGTATGAAATGGTGAGACAACTGGATCAGCTAATTCCCATATTTTACCGACTGGATCTTTAAATGCCCCATCACCATAAATCATAACTTCGACATCTTTACCAGTTTTATCTTTAATCATTTTTTGAACGTCTTCAACTAATTTTTGACCATCATTTGGAAATAGTTTTAACTTTTCATCAGTAGATTTATTAGAACCTAACAAACCATATTTACTATTAAATCCAGAACCATCGATTGATTTATTCATAATATCGTCTAGTCCTAAACAATTTAAAATCTCTTTTGTTCTAAAACGAGTGTGAATATCACAAGCTAAAGCTTCATCAACATAATTATATATTTCAGATGGGTCATTACCAAAGATAAAATCAATTTCACAGTTTTCACTTTCAACTAATTCTTTATAAAATTCAACATAATTAATACCGGTAAAAGTATGAACTTCATCTTTAAATAATTTATTATATTCTTCATAACTTAAAGTATCAACATAAGGATTAATATCATATTCTTTTAAATATTTTTCATCGAATAAATGATTACCCACTTCGTCAGCTGGATAACTAAGCAACATTGTAATATGCTTACATCCTCTAGCAATACCCTTTAAAATCATCGAAAAACGATTACGACTTAAAATAGGAAATACTAATCCGATATGATCAGTTTTAAATTTATTTTTAATGTCTTTAGCAATATTATCTACAGTACAGTAATTACCTTGAGCAATTCCAACAACAGCTTCAGTAATAGCAATAACATCTTTATCTAAAATTTCAAAATTTTCACTAATACTAGCATTCATAACTGAATCGACAACAATGCTAGCTAAATCATCATTTTCTTTAATAATTGGTGTACGAATACCTCTTACAATTGTTCCAACGTTTCTCATAATAAATCCTCCAAATTACAGTTTGCTTTAGCATTTAAATTTAAATCGGCGACAATTCCTTTTTGATAAGCGAAGAAGCCAGCTGCACCAATCATTGCCGCATTATCAGTACAATATAAAATTGGTGGTACTGTTAAATCAAAATTATTTTTAATACATTCTTCTTCTAAAGATTTTCTAATCGCACTATTAGCAGCAACCCCACCAGCTACTACTAGATTTTTAACATGATATTCTTTTAAAGCTTTAATAGTTTTTTTAGTTAATATTTCAACCACTTTATTTTGAAATGAACAAGCTAAATCAGCCTTTCTTATTGCATTTTCTCTTTGTTCTTCATTGTGAACTAAATTGATAACTGCTGATTTAATTCCACTAAAACTAAAGTTATAACTATCATCATTAAGTGGTAGTGGTAATTTATAAGTATCATTACCTTCTTTAGATAATTTATCGATACTAGGTCCACCAGGATAAGGAAGTCCTAATACACGAGCTACTTTATCATAACATTCACCGACAGCATCATCTAAAGTTCCACCAATTTTTTCAAAGCTATAATTTTCTTTCATATAAATCAATTCTGTGTGACCACCACTAATAACTAAAGCAATTAAAGGAAATTCCATTTTCTTAACTAAATTATTAGCATATATATGTCCTGCAATATGATGAACAGGTATTAAAGGTTTATTATAAATATAAGCGATAGTTTTAGCAGCAATTAACCCAACTAACAAAGAACCAATTAAACCCGGCCCATAAGTTACAGCAACCGCATCTATTTCATCCATGGTAACATTAGCTTTAGTTAACACTTCTTCTAAAACAATCGTAATGCTTTCAGCATGCGAACGACTAGCAATTTCAGGAACAACACCACCATATGATTTATGAATATCGATTTGTGATAAAATGACAGTTCCTAAATCAATATGCCCGTCTTCAATAATACTCATACTTGTTTCATCACAAGATGATTCGATAGCTAATATTTTCATGAAACTCTCCTTTCCATTAAATATCCGTCGACACCATTATAGTAATTAGGTCTTGTAGCTACTATTTTAAAATCTAATTTCTTATATAAATTAATGGCTTTAATATTATTGATATTTACTTCTAAAGTAATATTTTCATAATCATAATTATTAATAATATAGCTTAATAATCTATAAGCAATATTTTGTCTACGGTATTTTTCTTTTACAAAAATATAATTTACTTCCAAACGATCATAAATAACACTATAGTCCAAAAATCCAACGATAGTATCATCTATAAAGAAGCCTAAAACTTTATTAAACTGATTAAAGCTTACTTTATAATCACTTAAATTATTGACTAAATCTAAATCATTAACTTCTTTTAGCATCTAAATTTTCTTCCGCTTCTGTTTTCTTTAAATAATTTGGTTTTAAAGTATGGGGATTAATTGGTTCATCATTTTCATGTTTCTTAATTATTTTAACGATATCAATTTTATCAGTAGTATTTATAATAGTATAATTATTAGGATATTCTTTTTCTAAATCACTTAATAAAATATGTTGCTCATTAAAATAAGAATCTAAATTTTTATCGTAAATTGCACCATATACATATCCTCTTCTTGCATCAATCAAACAAACATTATAATCTGTATCAGTATTAGTTGTTGCTAGTAATTCTAACTCACTTAAAGGAATAATCGGGATGTTTAAACAAAAGCCAATCGTTTTAGCAATCGTTACTCCTACTCTAATTCCTGTAAAAGAGCCAGGACCATTGACGACAAATATTTTATCGATATCTCTAATGTTTAAATTAGTTTTAGTAAAAGCTTCATCTAAAACTGGCATAACTTGCGCTGAAGTTTGGTTTGTTTCATGACTATTAAAACAATAAATTTCTTTATTGTTTTCTAATATACTTATAATTAAATTGTTTGATGTATCAATAAATAGATATCTCATAATACAGCCTCACACAAATCTTCATATTGTTTGCCATGAGGAGTAATGATTAAAACCCTTTTATTTTCGTCAACTACCTTAAATTTTATATCTAATCTTTCTTTAGGTAAAATATCTTTAATTGTATCAGCCCATTCGATAACAACTATTCCACCTTTAGTGAAATAATCTTCAATATTAACCCCACTTGTATTACCATCTAAGCGATATACATCCATGTGATATAAAGGTAATTCACCATCATATTCTTTAATAATGGAAAAAGTTGGTGAAGTAATAGTATCTTTAATTCCTAAAGCACTAGCTAAAGCTTTAGTGAAAACTGTTTTCCCACTACCTAATTCACCGTTTAAACAAATGATCATATTCGGAAACTTTTCTGATTCAAAATTTTGCGCTAATTCAATTGTATCCATCTCATCTTTTAAAGTAATTTTATATTCCATATTCTTTTCACCAATAATATTATATAAGATTAAAAAAATTATTACAATGCTTTTTGTAATAATTTTATTTTTTAACTAATCGTTTTATATCTTTATCCATTTGACGAGCCATCCAAATATTAGTAGCAACACCAGCTGTATATATCATAGTTCCACAACCATTTATTAATGATGGTTCTATTAATGTGGCTACACCTTGATATGTCGCCGATAAAACACAAAGTCCAGATGCCGTCAAAAATAATCCACGACAAACTTTTAAATGCTTAACACTATCTTTTATTTCTAATTGTTCATAAGTTAATTCATTATCATTTTTCATAAATCCTCCATTCACATTGTATCAAAAATAAATTATATTTACAATTTTATTTTACAGTTACATTTAAGCAGTAATAAAGATAATGGCTACCTGAAGTTAATTTAATTTCAATATCGTAATTACCAGATTTTTCAAAACTTTGTTTAATCGATTTCCCTGTGAAATTCGTATTTGAAATTATCTCGCCATTTAATTTAACGGAAACATTATATTTTTGATTAACTGATGTCTTTAAATTAATTGTAATACTATTATTAGGCTTTAAAATGGCATAATCATAGTAAACTGGTTCTCTTGATGCTGAATCAACTGTAATACCACTTTGGTTATAATCACCGGTTACATTAACAGTTAACTTAAAATCACGAGTTACACTAGGATCTTTCTTAAAAAATTTAAATTTATTAATTTCACTTGATAATGTATATTGATAGATTGGTAATTGACTATCTGTTTTACCAAAATAATCGGAACCGTTCGTATCTTCAATTTGTGGGTCAAAGATATAGTATTTGCCACTTATCTTAATCATTACCCAAGTATGACCAGTAGTTCCCCCTCCAGCTTTATTTACTCTACCACTAACGGTATAAGCATCAAAACCAATTCTTCTAGCTAAAAGCATAAATAAAGAAGCATAGTTATCACATACACCATAACCAGTATCTAAAGAATATAAGGCTTGATAAGCAATTAAAGCATCATTCAAATAAAAGCCATACTTTTCTTGTAAATCATTAACTTCATTCATATTTATCGGTGAGGTTTTATAAGTTATCTTCTTTTTAACATAGTCATAAACTGCTCTTAATTTATCATATTTTGACACACTACTATTCGTATTATTAGATATAATGTTACTTATTTTATTATCTAAAGTAGTATATCCGGTTTTTAAAGGGGATAATGTTGTTTTATTAATTAAATTTTTTAAACTAGAACTACTTTGATTATTCGAACTACTTTGATTATTTGATCCACTTTGATTATTGGAATCGCTAGGTTTAGTATTATTATCTGGTTTTTCCTCATTATTTGTCTCTTCATCTTCTACTACTTTAACTTTTAAAGTAACAGTCACTGTATTATTAGAAGAATCAGTCAAAGTATAATTAACTTGATAATCGCCAGTTTTATTAATATCGACATTATTTTCGATTTTAATATTATCATTTGATAATTCATCATAATTATCACTTACTTCTTTAACATAATCTAAAGGATTAAATTCAGTATCTTTTTTTATTTCTATTTCTTCTTTAGTTAAAGTAATTAAAGGAGCTATTTTATCAATTATTTCGACTTCATATTCTTTAGAATATTCTTTACCTTGATAAATAATAGTTACCTTAATATTTTGTTTACCTAATTCGGTAATATCTGATACTTTATATTCGATTTTCTCATCATTATAAAAGCATTCTTCTTCACAAGTAACATTAGATATAAAATCAGTTATTTTAATATCGTTATAATTTAAACTAGTTACTTCTTTAAATACAATATTACTATCTGTTTGTTTATCTTGTTTATTAAATATAATTAAACAAATAATAAATATTAAAATTAAAACTATTACTAAACTAATTATTAATTTTTTCTTCATATAATCACATCTCTTATAATATTATAGCATATAATCTAGCAAACTTGACATATTATTAATTTTGTAGTAATATCTTTAACTGTTCCCAAAAAGGAGGGGGTTATTTTGAAAGTAGATTATTTAGGTGTATCCGAATTTATTAATTTTTATAATTCATGCGTTAAAAGAGGTCTAAACAAATGTGACGAAACAAAAATATACCTATCTTATGAAAATGGTTACTTAATAATGGAAGTGACTGAGGAAGATCAAATTTCTGCTATCGATTATTTAAAATGTTCTGAAAAAATAGCTAATGCTGTTTTAAATAAAATATGTAATGAATTTATTGCCGATCATAAAATGTCTGTTGCTTCAATTAGTAAACATCATAAAAAACAATTACATATTCACAATACTTATGTTGAAATTATTCATACTTTAAATTCTTTAGAAGATTATAAAAGAGCTGAAAGATTAGTTGATAAAACATTTGAAAAAATTAAGAGTAATAATAATACAACTAAACCAGAAATTATCGAAGAAAGAAATAGTAATTTTCAAAATTCCGCTATAGCATTTTTTGAACATTACGAGTTAGCGATGAAAAGGTTAGAAAACAAAGAAGGATTTTTTAATATTTATCCTTATTATGTGGATGGTTATTTAGTTATCCAAATAATAAATACTGATGATAATCAAACTGTTATCTATGATTCTTTAAAATGTACCGATAAACAAGCACAATTAATTACTTATCATATTTTGCAAAATTTTATCAATAATCATAAAATAATTTTATCTAGTTTAAATAAAGTTAATCGCCCATTAAATAGAAAATTAATCAAACAAGATGGACGTTTAAGAATTCAAAATACTAAGTTTAACTTAAACATTTTATTTGATGAATCACAAGAAAATAGAATTAGACAAATGCATGAAGAAGCTTTAGAAAAAATGGAAGCAAAATCCTATCAAAAAACCTATTAATTTTTAGTTAATAGGTTTTTTCATAATATAAATTTTTCATTAATTTAGCTCCAATATCTTGGGTATTATGGGCTTCACATATTGTAATGGGATGTAAATTCATCTTTTTTATTGCGTTTATATAATCTTTTGCTTTAGGCATATACTCATTATCCACTTCAAATAAAGTTATTTCTTCTTTTTTATCACCAAAAGCTTTATGGATTTTTTCACCTTTATCTGTAAAATCAACTGGATAAACGTGAAAATGTGTTTCTTCTAAGATTTTTCTTCCTAGTTCTTTTTCTAGTTTTTTTAAAACTTCTATTATTTTATTTTCAGAAGTCATACTTCCAAGTTCTCTTGCGTGTAAATGAGCTAAGTCAATACAAGGCCTAGCATAATCAACTTTTTTACAAATTTCGATTATTTCATCTAAACTACCTAATTGATTTACTTTCCCACCAATTTCTGGATAAATTTTAATATTTGTGGTATCTAATTCATCTTTAATAGAATTTAGGGCAGTTATAAGTTGTTGTAACCCATTTTTTCTATCTTCATCTGTTTTACCATATCCTGCTCCTGGATGAAATATAATTCGTTTAACACCCAATACTTTAGCTAGATCAAAAGCTTTTTTTATTTCTAATTTAGATCTTTCACATACTTCTTGTTTTTGTGAAGCCAAACTTATATAATACGGGGCATGAATAGTTAAAGTAATATTATGTTGGTTGGCTAATTCTCGATATAATTTAGCTTGTTCTTCTTTCATTTTTATACCATAAGTACATTGTAATTCCAAGCAATCTAACCCAATTTCTTCTAACCATTTAAAAATGTTTTCTCTTTTCTTACCGTATTGACTACTAAAAAAGTTAATAGGAAATCCAGCTACGCCAAATTTAGTTTTTTCTTTTATCATTAATAATTAATTTATTTTCCCTAAATAGTATTTTTTCTTACCTTTTCTTAATACAACTACTGAATTATCGATAGCCATTTCTTTAGTAATAAGTTTATCTTCTAGTATTTTTTCATCATTGATTGTAATCGCACCATTATTTATAAATTCTCTTGCTTCTCTTTTACTTGTACAAATATTATTATCAACTAATATATCGACAAGATTTCCTTCTTTAAATTCAAAAGTAGGAACACCTTTAAAACCGATTAGGATTTCTTCTTTAGTTAAATCTTTAACATTACCACTAAATAAAGCTTCGCTTATTCTAAGGGCTTTTTCATATTCTTCCTTACCGTGTAAGAATGTGATAACTTCTTTAGCTAAAGTTTTATGAGCTTCTCTTTTTTCAGGACAAGCAAGATGTTTTTTTTCTATTTCTTCAATTTCTTCTTTTGATAAGAACGTTAATTTTTTTAAATATTCAATTACTTTGCTATCTTCAGCATTTAAGAAAAATTGATACATTTCATAACTAGAAGTTTTATTGATATCTAACCAAATAGCATTACCTTCACTTTTTCCAAATTTAGTTCCATCAGCTTTAGTAATCAATGGCATTGTTAAGCCGAAAGCTTCTTTACCAATTTTTTTTCTGATTAATTCAACTCCGGAAGTAATATTACCCCATTGATCAGAGCCTCCTATTTGTAAAGTACAATCTTTATTTTCATATAACCATAAGAAATCTAAAGCTTGCATAATCATATAAGAAAATTCGGTATAAGTGATTCCTATATCTAGTCTACTTTTAACAGTTTCTTTGTTTAACATATAATTCAAGTTGAAAAATTTACCGTAATCTCTTAAATAATCGATAAAATTAATATCTTTTGACCAATCATAATTATTAACTACTTCAAAACCAAAGATATCTTCAACTTGTTTTCTTAAACGTTTATAATTATATTCTAACGTTTCTTTAGTTATCATTGGTCTTTCCGCACTTGGCTTAGGATCGCCAATTAAACCAGTTGCTCCACCTACTAGTAAAATAGGATTATGTCCTCCCTGCTTTAAACGAAAAGCCATTGAAAAAGTTGAATAATGACCAATGTGTAAACTATCGCCTGTTGGATCCGTTCCTATATAAAAAGTTAATCCACCATTATTTATTTTTTCAATTAATTTTTCATCAGTTATATTTTCAATTAAACCACGCCATACTAATTCATCATATAATTTCATTTTTCATCTCTCCTATCTGTACTTCCTAGTCCACCTTTACGAATATTAGTGGCATTATCATCATCAGTTATTAAAAATTTAATAAACACACTTTGGCAATAAGCGGTGTTTTTTTTAATCGTTATTTCTTCTTTTCCCTCATTTTGAATGGATACCCACATATGTCCTTCGTTAGATTCATTGTTATAATAATCACTTTCTATTAATCCTATTTGATTAGTAAATCTTAAGTTATATTTAAATCCTAAACCACTCCGCATCATAAGTAACAAAGCTTCGTCATTATTGAATTTTGCTTTATAACCAGTTGGTATTTTAACTATCTCCCCTGGCTTTATAGTTATGTCATTGATAGCTAAAAAATCATATCCGGCACTATATTTAGTAGCCCTTTTAGGTAATATGTAATTATTATATAAATCGATGTCATCAGCGATATCTTTTTTAAATTGTTCAAAACTTATTTTTTCAAAATAACGCATTTTAATCACTTTCCAATCTTTTTTCTTGCTTATTTATTTTCTTTATACAAGCTTCTAATATTTCTTTTTCTGTTAGATTAAGTAATTTACCAATATAAATTAGATAATTAAATATTTTTTCAATTAGTTCTTTATTTAAGTTTTCAAGTACTTCTGTGCTTAATTTAAATAAATCATTTATACAAACTAATACATCGTCAACTAAATCTAGATTTTTAATTTCGATATTTTCAATATCTAAATAATTATAAAAATATAGACACATCATAATGCTATCAGCTAATTCCTCTAATAAGTCTTCTTTATCGACTGGTTTTTTTGACCAATATTTAAAACATCTTGTCTCATTAGTAAACTCAGCTATTTCGACAATTAATTCAATGCAGTTCTTTTCAAACATTTTTTCATCATTTTTAAATTTTTCTTCAAAGATAAGATCTAATCTTTTATTCTTTTGATAAATATCGTTCCAATTCATAAAAAACTCCTTAAAAAAATATTCATAAAATAAGGATATAAGGACGGGATTATCCGCGGTACCACCTTATTTTATGAATATATCATACACTTTAATCTTTAACGGAATTACCCGTTTTAACTCCCAAAATGTAATTTATTATTTAACCTTGATTAGTTTCCATCAACCACTAATTTTCTTTATTACCAGTTAAATAACTATCGTTTTGTTCTTCGTTAAATAAGCAATATAAATATATCACATTTAATTTGGAATTGTCAAATATTTTTCTTTAATGTAATTAATTAAATATCCTTTTTCATTAATTATTTTGTTTTCTAAAATTTTATTTTCTAAATCTTTATAAATCTCATTAATAAAAGGACCTTGTTTTTTATTCAATAAATTACAAATATCAATAGCTTTAATATTAATATCTTTAATAGAATAAATAGGTAATTTATTATATTTTTCAACTATATCAATTCTTTTAATCCCTTTTATTTCACCAGCTAAAGTACAAACATATAAACCATATTTATATAAAACCTTATTATCTAAAATATCTTGATTTAAAGTTTCTTTAATATCTTTGATTATTTGTTTTTCATTATTAGAAAAACTATATATATCTAAAACATCTAATTGTGCCCAAATACCTAAAGATGAAGTTGTAACTACTAAATTATCAAAATTATTTAGTTCTAATTTAGAAACCAAATCAAGTTCTTTAATCAAAGATAAACCATAAGCACAATTAGGTGATGAAAAGATCTTTTCTAATTCATCTTTTTTACGAAAATATGATAAGTTCTTTAATAAATAACCATACTTTTTAATGGCTTTTTTTAAGTTTTCATCTAATTTAAATTCTAAGATAGTGGCGAATCTAATTGCTCTTAAACTTCTTAAAATATCTTCTTTTATTTTTTTATCAGCATCTAAAACACATTTAATTATTTTATTATCTAAATCTCTTTTAGCATTCAATAAATCAATAAAATTACCTTCATTATCAATACATAAAGTATTAATGGTAAAATCACGTCTTTCTAAATCATCGATTAAAGTATCGATATATTTTATTTTAACAGGAAAACGATTATTTTCATATTTTATTTCTTTTCTAAAAGTTGTGATTTCAAACCTTATTTTTTTATAAATTAAACTAACACTACCATATTCTTGACTTTTTAAAATACTATCGCTAAATTTTTTTTTTAATTCTTTAGGACTAGCATTAGTACATATATCAATATCAGTACTGTTTCTATTTAGATAAATATCTCTTGGATAACCACCAACTATATAAGCTTTGTATCCAAAATCAGTTATTTTATTTAATATTTCAATAGCAGTATCATACATTGCTTAAAATTCACCTCGGATATGAAAAAAAGGTTAAAATAACCTCTTAGTTTAAAGCATCTTTTAATTTAGAACCAGCTTTAATTGTAGCAGCAACTCTTGCAGGAATCTTAACTGTTTCACCAGTTTTTGGATTTCTACCAGTTTTAGCTGGTTTTTGTTTTGCAGTAAATGTAGCAAAACCAGTTAAAGTAACTTTACCTTCTTTTTTTAATCCTTCTGTAATTCCTTTCATCATTGCATCTAATGCACGAGTTGCATCAGCTTTTGTTAATCCTGTTTCCTCTGCTATGTAATTAACTAAATCTTGTTTTGACATTTGAATACCTCCTATTGTTTTCTACATAAGCTATTCTTGCTTACATTTAAAGAATACCATGTTTTTAAATTAAATGCAATATTTTTAATGTAATTTTCTTATTTTTTTATAATTTTGTTTCACACTTTTTAATACTAACATCACTGTTGATGAATCATACTTCTTCAACATTTTGTCGACACCTGTTTATATGCATATATAATACACTAAAAACTCCGTTTCTAGTTTTAGAAACGGAGTTTTTTTATTTACAAATTGCATCTAACGAAGCAAAACCTATAGTATTTTTACTACTTGTATTATCTTTTTTTACACCTAATTGATAAGGAAAGCGAGTTCCTCTATATATATTTGTAACATAGCATTTACTTCCTGTTTTTGCTGTATGAATAGCAATTAAAGATTGTGAACTACTAGCATAGGCTTTTTTTATAGTTACTAAATCACCAATATTTATTTGATTATCGTCATCAATTATTTTATAGCAACCATTTAGTTTATTCTTTTGCATTATTTCTTTATAATTTTTGTAAGAATAATTTTGATCACATGTATATCCAGCTATTTTATTTGATCTAATTTTGTTAGTTTCACCACCAAATTGCCAAATTCCATATTTATATTTTTCATTGTTTGGCTCATCTTTATTCCAGTAAGCAATCCAAAAATCATATAATTTATTTAGTTTATTATAATTCATATAATTTTCGATAAAATTAATATTTGCATATACACTAACATAATAACCCAAATCTTCTAAAGTTTCACAAAAACCTTTAATTGCCATAGTAACTTTATCTTTTCCTGCTTTTTTTTGGCATTCATCTTCAACATCAATACAAATTGGATATTCAAATGATTTATTTATTAAACATTTATTATATAAATTAATAGCCTCTTGTTTTCCTTCATCATATGAACAAGCTTTAGAATAATGATATACCCCTACTTCTAAATTATTATCTTTAGCATTATTATAATGAGTTTCAAAGGTACTATCTTTTTGAAAAGATTTTTTTGAATTTGTAAAAGATGCCCTTATAATAACAAATTCTACACCTTCCTTTTTACATTGTTTTAAATCAATACCCTTTTGGAAATAACTAATATCAATTCCAAACTTTCTATTCATTTTCTATTATTCCTTTTCTTATTGAATTACAAACATCCTCTATCATCATATCTAATTCTAGTTCAGAAATAGTTATATCTTTTTCATTCAACATATTAACTATATTTTCTTTAGCTTTTTGTAATTTTTCACTACCTGACAAATCATAATATATTTGTTCTACTGCCTTTACAACTGTTTTAATAACATTTCTTTTTGTTTCATCTGTTACTTTAGTTTCATATATATTTTTTATTTTTTTTACAAATATAATTATTATAAATGATATAATTGTAATTAACAAATTAAATACATCATTACTAATTAATTGCCATAATTCTCCTAACATTTATATTTTACCTTCTTTCTTTAATTTTTCCCAATGTGAATGAATATAACTATTTCCTCCTAATTGTTCATATCTTGTATATAATTGATGAGCATTTAGTTTTTGAATTGCTGATTTACTTACATTATTTTCTAAATCATTAATAAAATTAACTAAATCTGTTCTTATACTAGATATTTCTAAGTTATTTATTTTTTTATCAATTGGTTCAACCAAAAATTTTTTAATAAGAACTATTATAGTAGTTACACTAGTAATAATAATTGCAAATTCTTTAATTATTTCTAATATATGTTCCAAATTTTATCACCCACAAAAAAAGAGTACATATCATGAACTAGTCAAGTAAAAGTAGACAGTTTAAAAAAGTTAGAACCCTGATTCAATTTTATATTGAATTGGGGTTTTATAATTTAATGCATATGATGGTCTTTCATTATTGTAATAATAAATGTATT
>JAGHHZ010000013.1 GCA_017887425.1 Bacilli bacterium | reverse complement strand
TTGCTTTTTCTTCTGGTGTTCTCATATTGTTCTTTCTCATAATTCCTCCTTCAATTATAATTTTATCACTAAAAAAGTAGACTTCTACCTTTTTTGTAGTTGTCTACTTTTATAATATCACTTCAAATTGACTATCTATTTTTGTGTAAAATGATAAATTAAAAATAAAACGCCCATAATAATAATTACTAATAAAATAAATAATAACACTTTAGTTAATACGTTGTTTTTCTTAATAGTTTCCTTCATTTCCTTAAAATCATCAAAATCATCACTAGAAAATTCTAAACTAGAAGTAAAAAATGATTTATCAATATTAGATTGAATTAGTTTAGTACTTTGAATATCATCATTTTCAGATATATTGTCAGCTTTTTCTTCTACTTTTCTAGCTAAATTAGGATCATGAATAGATTTTAAATCATCCAACAAATCAGTAGTATAACCATTTTTACTATTGTTAGAAATAGTTTCTATCATATTTTTTAAGTCGTCTTCACTTAAAGAAGTAGGAACTTCTTTGTCTAAACTTATACCTTTTAAAATATTATATTGCGTGTTAGCAAATCTACTTGTTTTTTCTTGTCTTTCACTTTTAGCCTTATCTAAAACATCACGAATATCGTAGCTTTTTTCTTCTTCTTCATCTTCGATAACAGGTAAAACTGGTTCCTCTTTAATTGGTTTAGGTTTACTTACTTCTTTAGTTCCATTGATTAATTCTCTAATTTTATTAATATCTATTTTTTCGTTTTTTTCAATTACTGAAATACCTTCAACATTAGAATACTCGACTTCATCGTATATAGTACGGTATAACTCTTTATTTTTGCTAGTTCGCAATTTTTTTTCTGGCGAATTATAATATCTTTCCATTCGACTTGGCATATCATCACCGTACCTTTCTATTAATATAATACCATATTTGACAAAATATTTAAATAGATTTACTTGCATTTTTAGATATATTTTTTTATAATATTAAGTGGAGGTATAATATGAAAGTAGAAATCATTAAAGAGAATTGTATTGGTTGTGGTCAATGTGAAGCAACTTGTAGTGAAGTATTTAAAATTGGCGACGATGGTATTGCTACAGTTGTAACAGAAAATATAAAAAAAGAATTAGAAGAAGATGTAAATGATGCAGCTGATGCCTGTCCAACTAGTGCTATAAATGTTGAAAACGCTTAAAATTTAAGCGTTTTTATTATCTAAACTATATAGTTTTTTAACTTCTTTAATCGTTAAATAACGGTATTCACCTGGTTTTAAACCTTTTAAATCTAAAAAGGCAATTTTTTCTCTTTTTAATTTAATGACCTCATGACCAACAGCTAAAAACATATTTTTAACTTGATGATTTTTACCCTCGTGAATTGTCACCATAACTAAAGAAGTGTTATTTTTTTTATCGACTTTTTTAACTTTAACTTTACAAGGAGAAGTTTTAAATCCATCAATTATAATTCCTTTTTCTAATCTTTTTATTTCTAAGCCTGACAAAATTCCTTTTATTTTAGCTATATAAACTTTATCGACATTATTTTTAGGATGAATTAAAAGATTTGTTAATTCACCATCATTAGTTAATATTAGAACTCCTGTTGTATCGTAATCTAATCTTCCAACAGGGTACAATCTTTTATCGGTATCGATTAAATCTAAAACAGTTTTTCGTTTTTTATCATCGCTAGTAGTAGTTACAACACCTCTTGGTTTATATAACAAAATATATTCTTTATCTTCTTTAGTTAAAGCTTTTCCTTCAACTGTGATTATGTCATTACCACTTACTTTAGTTCCTAATTCTGTTACCAAAACATTATTTACTTTTACTTTTCCTTGAACAATTAATTCTTCAGCTTTTCTTCTTGAACAATAACCACTATTAGCTATTACTTTTTGTAATCTTTCCACTTCAATCACCTGATTAATATTATATATAATTTTTTATCAAAGTACAAGAAAATAGAACCGATAAGTTCTATTCACATACAAATTCAAGTTCTTCAAATTCTGCTTTTATATCTTCATAAGATGTTGCTTCTCTAAGCCCAAGACTTGCTTTAGCTTCATCAGTTAGTTTATCATAATCATAAGAAACAGTGGCTGACGCTTCATTTTCGCCATTATCATGAACATCTATTTCAATGCCTTCAACATTTTTAAAAGATTCTACTGATTCATCTAAAAGTTCTTTAATTTCTTCAAGAGAAAAATTAGATTCTTCTGGTATAATCATCTTTATCATTTGTTCACCAGAAACTATTTCTTCATTCTTAAATTTAAATGTCATTTTAGCTTCAGCGCCTTCTTCAGTAGCTTGTGTACAAGTTAATGTTTTGGTATTCCCACATCCTGTTAAAAATCCAATCAAAGCAAAACTTAACAACATAACTCCCAATCTTTTCACAACTTACCTCCTTCTATTATCAGTATACCATTAATAATGTCTTAATACAAGTTACAATACAAAACTAACAAACAAAATGCTTATTGTAATGCTTACTAAATCAGCTAATAAACCTGCCCATAATGAATATCTTATTTTTTTTATTCCAACACTTCCAAAATATAAAGTCAAAATATAAAAAGTTGTATCGGTAGTTCCTTGGATATAAGAAGCAAGTGTGCCAATAAAACCATCAGGACCAAACGATTCGTAAATTGTTGTTAAAATAGCTAAAGAAGAGGTCCCAGATATTGGACGCATAATAATTAAAGGAATTATCTCATTTGGAACAAAAGAAATAAAACCAAATAAATTAGCGACTATATTACTTTTTGTTAATATATTAACAGCAAAAATCATAGCTAACAAGCAAGGAAAAAGTTTTAAAATCATATCGAAACTTTCTTTAGCTCCCTCAATAAAAGTATCATAAACTGGTACTTTTTTAATAATAGCATATATAATAACAAACAACACAACAAGAGGAATAATTAAACTAGATATCATGATAACCTCGCTAAAATACGATCAATTATAAGGCCTATAAATGTACTAGTAAAAGTAATTATAATACAAGGGAAAACAATACTAGTAGGATCAACACTTCCATACATCATTCTTAAAGAAATAATAGTTGTAGGTATTATCGTTACTCCACTAGTATTTAAAACTAAAAAAGTAATCATCGAGCGACTTGCTGTATCTTTTTTAGTATTTAATTCTTGTAAGGATTGCATAGCTTTTAAACCAAAAGGTGTTGCCGCATTGCCAAGCCCAAACATATTAGCAATTATATTAGAACTTATATAACTTAACGACTGATGTCCTTTAGGTATTTCAGGAAAAATAAATTTTAAAATTCCCGATAATTTTAAAGATAATTTTTTAAGAAGACCTGATACTTCAGCTATTTTAGCTATTCCTAGCCATAAAGCCATAACGGGAAATATTTTAAAAGTCATATCTAAAGCCGTTTTACAACTATTTAATATTTCATTATTGATAACATCGACATTATCAGTAAATAGACAAAAAATAATTCCGATAATAATGAAAAAACCCCATATTTTATTTACCATAAATTACTAAACCACGCTTTCAATTTGTCCCAAAAACTTAAATCTTCTTTTTTTTCAACATATATTTTTTCTTCATGAACTTTTTGATTATTAATTAAAACTTCAACTATTCCCACTTCATCATTATTGTTATAATTTTTCTTTTTTTCTAATTTAAAATTTAATAAAACATTATTTTGTTTATTATTATTTAAAGAATAATTAAAATCATTATTAATATATAATTTATCTGTATAATAATTTTCATCGATTATTTCAATTTCACCTTTTTTTAAAATATTGTAATTTGAATAATTAGCAAAGGCTTCTTCAAACAAGTTGATATGATCTACAAAATCATTACCATCATTTAGAGTAACTACAACTAAATTAATATTGTCTTTAGAAGCTGTTGTAACTAAAGTTCTTTTAGCTATATCAGTAAATCCTGTTTTACCACCAGTTATGTAATTATGACTATGTAATAATTTATGTTTATTTATCCATGAATAATAATTCATATTAGTCCTTAAAGTATATTTTTTAGTGCTGACAATTTTACGGTAATTTTCATTTTGCATAGCATAACTAGTAAGTAAAGCCATATCGTATGCTGTGGATAAGTTACCTCCATTTTCATCTAAACCATGGGGATTATTAAAAGTTGTGTTTTTCATTCCGATTTCCACAGCTTTTTCATTCATCATTTCGACAAAATTGTCAATATCACCACCGACATAATTAGCAATAGCTAAAGCGGCATCATTCCCACTTCTTAACATTAAACCATATAATAAAGACTCTAAAGTTATTTCTTCACCTTGCTTAATATAAATACCAGATCCATAAGCTTTAGTAATTTCTTCACCAATTGTTACAGTACTATTAACATCAGCATTTTCAATAGCTACTATCGTTGTCATTATTTTAGAAATTGAAGCTACACTTCTAACATCATGCATATTTTCACCATAAATAACATTTAAACTATCCATATCCATTAAAACAACACAAGAAGCACTACTTTCATATGCTTTTATATTTATAGGTATTAATAATAGTAAAATTAAAACTAGCTTTTTCACATTATCACCTATAAAATAGTATGAAAAAAAGTCTAGTTATAGACTTAATTCAATTTCAACTTATATTTCTTTTTTCCATAAACCATGTAAGTTGCAATAAGCATAAACAGTACTATTTTCTTCATAGTTAAAAGTCGCTTTAGGTTCATCTTTAGGAGTTAAATTTACTCTAGTAATCTTATTATCCTTAACTAAAGCAATCCACATAATATAGTGTTCTTCGGTCATTGGGTGAAGAACATCACCAACTGTAACTTCTACTTTACCATTACTAACTTTACAACTTGGAACATGTTTTTCTAAACTAGCATCTTTAGTGTTTGCTTCTAATAATTCCATATTTCTTCCACAACATTTAATATTTTTTTCATTTCCATCAATTAATTCAATTACATTTCCACATATCGGACATACATAAAATTTCATAATTACCTCCATTTTTTATTTCTTTCTATTTCTTTAGCTTTTTTCTTAAGTTCTTTTTCTTTTTTATGTAATTCTTTTTTAGTTTGTTTCAACTCTTTCCGAGTTAGTTTTAAGTCTAATTTAGTCTTAATAAAATCAATATTGATGCTACTGATAACAGCTTTAACTTTAGGGAATGCTTTCATTAAACGTCTAGTCCAAACTGACTTATTAAGCAAAACTTCCTTAACCTTTTTAGTTATTTCTTCAGTATTGTCTTTTTTTAAAAAACACATAGCAGTATTTTTAAAACTACTAATTATTTTAAGTGACAAAATCACATCTAAAACAAAAAATATAGCTATTACGGTTGCAATTATATTTAAAACTTGTGGATTAGCTAGACTAAATAAAAATTTAAAACTAGGATTTACAATATAAATAGCAAAGCATCCTAACAAACCAAATGGAACTAAAGTTTCTAAACAAATTCTACCATTGATATTAAATCTATAATTTGAATAATCCCACCATCTAGCTTTAAATAATTTTTCCATTAAATAACTAGTAAAATATTCTAATAGAGCAAACATAAACATCGACATTACAAACAAAATTATTATACTATCTTTATGACTAGTTAAAGTAATAGTAGCTATTAATCCACCAACACCATATATAGGACAATATGGTCCAATCAAAAAACCACGATTAACCAATTTTCCATTAACAAAATATTCATATATAACTTCGATTATCCATCCTATAAATGAATAACATATAAATAGTAAAAACATCTCACTTAGATTCATAAAACTTACCTCGCTCAAACATTATAGCATAAAAAAAGAAATTTGCAAAGTTTAGCACTCTTACTTGACAAGTGCTAACAATGGTGCTATAATGACTACGTTGATTAGATAATCAACACATAAAAAGGAGGGATAAAATATGAATCCATACCAAGAAAATTTGGAAAATGTCTTAGAAAAATATGGTCGAGACATTACACAAGCAGTAAAAGATAACAAGATCGACCCAGTTATTGGTCGTGATGATGAAATAAGAAGTATAACTAGAATTTTATCTAGAAAAACTAAAAATAATCCCGTTTTAATCGGTGAACCTGGTGTTGGTAAAACAGCTATTGTCGAAGGATTAGCAACTCGTATTTTTAAAGGTGATGTTCCAAATTCTTTAAAAAATAAACGAATTTGGGAACTTGATATGGGAGCTTTAATTGCTGGTGCTAAATACCGTGGTGAATTTGAGGAAAGATTAAAAGCTGTCTTAAAAGAAATTAAAGATTCCAACGGTGAAATTATTATGTTTATCGATGAAATTCATATGATAGTCGGCGCTGGAGCCTTAGAAGGTGCTATGGATGCTGGTAATATGTTAAAACCAATGCTTGCTCGTGGCGAAATTCATTGTATCGGTGCTACTACTTTAAATGAATATCGTAAATATATCGAAAAAGATGGTGCCTTAGAGCGAAGATTCCAAAAAATCTTAGTTAATCCACCAACCGTTATGGACACAATTACAATATTACGTGGTTTAAAGCCAAAATTAGAAGTCTACCACGGTGTTAACATTAAAGATAAAGCTTTAATTGCTGCTGCTACTTTATCAGACCGCTATATTACAGATAGGTTTTTACCAGATAAAGCCATTGACTTAATCGATGAAGCATGTGCCACAATTAAAGTACAAATGGAATCGGTTCCAACTGAACTTGATACTTTAACAAGAAATATCATGCAATTACAAATTGAAAAAGAAGCTTTAAAAAAAGAAAAAGATGATTTATCTAAACATCGTAAAGAAGAAATCGATAATAAAATTGCTGAATTAAAAATTAAAGAAGATGCTTTAAGAAAAAGTTGGGAAGAAGAAAAAAATATCAATACTTTAATCAGTAAGAAAAAGGAAGAAATTGATAATACACAACACCAATTAGAAAAAGCGGAAAATGAATATGATTTAGAGACAGCTGCTAAATTACGTCATGGTGTCTTACCTAAACTAGAAAAAGAATTGGCTGAATTAAATAGCAAAAACAAATCCGAAATTTTAAGTGATACAGTTGATGATAATGATATCGCTAAAATAATTTCTAAATGGACTAATATTCCAATTAGTAAATTAGTCGACAGCGAAAAAGACAAGTTATTAAAATTAAATGACAACATGAAGAAACGAGTTAAAGGACAAGATGATGCTATTAAATTAGTTAGCGAAGCTATTATTAGGGCTCGTGCTGGTATTAAAGATCCTAATAAACCAATCGGTTCATTTATTTTCTTAGGCCCTACTGGTGTCGGTAAAACCGAAGTAGCTAGAACTTTAGCTTATGAACTATTCGATGATGAACGTCATATGATTAGGATTGATATGAGTGAATATATGGAAAGTCATTCTGTCGCTCGTTTAATTGGTTCACCTCCAGGATATGTCGGATATGATGATGGTGGACAATTAACCGAAGCAGTTAGAAGAAATCCATATAGTATAGTTTTGTTTGATGAAATTGAAAAAGCTCATAAAGATGTATTTAATATTCTATTACAAATATTAGATGATGGCCGTATCACTGACTCCCAAGGAAGAACAGTCGACTTCAAAAATACCATTATTATCATGACATCTAACTTAGGTAGTGAATATATTCTAGATAACTTAGATAATGCTAACGATTTAGTTATGGATGAATTAAGAAGAACATTTAAACCAGAATTTATTAATCGTATCGATGAAATTATTATCTTTAAATCATTAACTAAAGATGTTATCTACGAAATATTAGATAAAATTATTCACGATATCGAAAAAAGATTATCTGACAAACAATTACATATTGTTTTAACTGATAAAGCTAAAAATTATATTGTGGAAAACTCATACGATGAAAGATATGGTGCAAGACCAATTAAAAGATTTGTTACCAAAACTGTGGAAAATTTAATTGCTAACGAAATTATCAACAATGATGTTAAATTTGGTTCAACTATAACTATCGATGTCAATGATGATTTATATATCCAAAAAATAGATTAAGATTTTAAATCCTAATCTATTTTTTTATGTATTCTAAAGCTTTAATAATTGCTAATTTCCCATAAGGATACATTAATGTTCCTTGTAAATAAGCAATATAAGGTTCTCTTATTGGTCCATCACAGGATAATTCAATTGATGATCCTTGCGTAAAAGTTCCCGCTGCCATAACAACTTTATCTTGATATCCTGGCATATCCCAAGGAATAGGTAAAACATAAGAATCAATCGCCGAAGCTGATTGAATGCCTTGACAAAATTTAACTAATTTTTCTTCGCTTCCAAAGATGATGTTTTGAACAATATCAGCTCTTATTTCATCATATTTAGGTTCTACTTGAAAACCTTCATACTCTAAAACACGGCTGGCTAATATCGCTGTTTTTAAACTACTAGCGACAACACTAGGAGCAAAATACAATCCTTGTAATAAAGATTTATTAACACCTAAAGTAGGTCCTACTTCTTTACCTTCCCCAGGTAAAGTGAGACGTTCAGCCACTAATTTAATCAAATCTTTTCTTCCTACTACATAAGCTCCATTAGAAGCTATACCGCCACCTAAATTTTTAATCAATGAACCAACAGCTATGTCAGCACCTATTTCAATCGGTTCTTTAGTTGCCACAAATTCACAATAACAGTTATCGATCATAATTATTACTTCTTTATCAATATTTCTAATGAATTTTATTACTTTTTCTAACTTCTCAATCGTAATACTTTTTCTTGTAGAATAGCCTTTTGATCTTTGAATTTCAATTACTTTAATTTTTTTGTTTTTTAAAACTTTTTCGATTTGTTTATAATCAAAGTCATTATCGATTAAATCAATTTGTTCATAGTTAATATTAAAGGCTTTTAAAGAGCTGGGATTATCAACGATACCGATTACTTCATCTAAAGTATCATAAGGTTTTCCCGTAATACTTAATAAAATGTCGCCTGGCCTTAATAAAGCAAACAAAGTAACTGTTAAAGCATGGCTTCCTGAGATAAATTGATTTCTAACTAAGGCATCCTCTGCCTTGAAAACATTGGCAAAAACCTTTTCTATTACTTCTCTACCCTCATCATTATAGCCGTATCCTGTCGTTGAATTAAAATGTGTTTCTGATACACTATTACTTTGAAAAGCTTGCAAAACTTTTTCACTGTTATAAAAACATATATCATCGACTATTTTAAACTGCTCTAAACAGTCATGTTCTAATTTATCGATTAGTTCTTTCATCTTCTTAAACCTCCGTCTACCCTAATAATCGAACCATTTATATAACTTGCTTCTTTAGTTGTTAAAAAATAAACAACATTAGCAATTTCTTCTGGCTCAGCAAATCTATTTAATAATATCTTTGATACTTCTTTATCTTTAAATTCTTGATCCATATCTTTATTCATTTCAGTATTAATCCAACCACAAGCAATTGCATTAACATTAATAACTGGCGCATATATATCAGCAAAATTTAAAGTTAATGAATTAAGTCCTGCTTTAGATGCATCATAATCTAATCCTTCTTTATAATAAGTATCGATAGCATTAGTTGATGAAATATTAATTATTTTGCCATAGCCTTGATTAAACATAAATTGTCCGATATATTTACTAGTTAAAAAAGGGCCAATTAAATTTGTATCTAAAATTCTTTTAAAATTATCCACAGTTTTATCTTCCAAAGTAGTATCGATAGCAATTCCTGCATTGTTAATTAACACATCAATTGACTCAAATTTAGATTTAACACTATCTAGCAATTTTATTACCTCTTGTTCATCAGATACGTCACTTTTAACAATCATTACTTTACTATTAAATTGTTCTAATTCTTTTTTTGTGTGTAAAGCACTAGCATCATCGTGTAAATATGTAAGAATTAAGTTATAGTTATGTAAAGCAAAAACTTTAGCAATCGCTTTGCCTAACCCTTTAGTACCACCAGTTACTATTACGGTTTTCATAAATCCACCTCGCATTTAATTTTTAAATCAATAATTTATTTACATAATACTTTTTCTAATTTATCACATAAATCTTCAATATAATCTCTTTTTGCTAGTTTATCTAACCATTCTTGAGGAATACTATTATAACCATATAAAATACCCGCCATTGAACCTGTTATAGCGGCAATAGTATCTGTATCATTACCAAGGTTTATAGCCCCAATTATAGCCTCTTTAAAGTTACTAGCATTAAGCAAAATCCAAAATGAAGCTTCTAGTGTATCGACAACATATCCACTAGATTTTATTTCATCTATACTGTATTTTTCGATATCTTCTTTCAAAATTCTTTTATAAACTTCTAAATATTCTTTAGTAAACATAGAATAATCAATTAATTTTATTAAGTTATAACTTTCAAACTTATCTTTTCCTTCAAGTAATTTAATAATATAATTAACATAAATATAACAACCCAAAACACTAATTTCGTGAGCATGCGTTAATGAAGAAACATCTTTTACCACTTCAAATATTTCCTCTTCTTTTAATTTATTATAATAACAATAGTAAGCAATTGGTAAAATTCGCATTAAAGAACCATTTCCATTTGAATATTCATCTTTTTGACCACACTCTAAAATATCATAGCCTTTAGAAAAATTAATAATGGATTTTATGCATGTCCTACCAGCATCAAAAACTTCATCATAAGGAGTATATTTAGCTTCTTTTAACCAATAATAGAAATTCATCATAATATCCTCACAATTTATTCTACCACCTTGATTTATCATTGAATCCATTGTAGCAATCTCCATCGAGGTATCATCAGACCAAGTTCCTGCTGGAACATCATGTGATCCATAACCAATCATTTTTGTTACTGGATGAGCTAATAATTTCTCTCTAATACAAAATTCAACTGGAACCCCCATCGCGTCACCAATAGCATGTCCAATTACCCCATCTTTAATTTTTGACATTCACACCACCACTCATCTAATTATATCAAAAAAAATAACTGCTAACAAATGTTAACAGTTATTTTGCTTTTATTTCTTCAATATATTTATTTACTTTACTTGCCCACGTTTTACTAGCTGCATATTTAGAGTTCATCTCTTCTGGAGTAGTTAAACCCTTACTAATATAATTACGCGCTAAATTATCAATAAATCCTTTAATTCCCTCATCTAAGGTTTCATAAGAACGATAGCTACCACCATTACAAGAAGGACTACCAACCTGTCCACCTACATTATTACATTGCTTAACAAGACGACTACATTCCCATTTGCAACCAGTCTCATGTAATGATATAGCAACAGCTAAGTATGGATCAACGCCTTTTTCTAATGAATAAGTAACAAATAATTCTCCTTTACCTTCTAAATCAGAATTTAAAGACTTATTAATTTTAGCTATTAATTCTTCTTCTGTTAAACCATCGAATACGATGGGGTCTTCCTCTATTTCTTCTTCAACAACAGTTGCTTCAGCTAATAAAGGTGTAGGCTCTAATTCAGTTGTTTTTTCATTAGGAATAAGTATTAAAGTACCTGTCATTAAGACTCCTAATAAAACACACAGCTTTGTTTTCAAAAAATTTCACCTCTTCAAAAAATTTGGGAAAACATATACAATGTTACCATATTTTTTTAAATCGGTCAAATTGAAGAAATTTATAATTAAACAAACATATTTTGCATAAGCCCTTTTTTTAATTTATTCAATTTATTTAATTTACTAGATAATAATTCTATTTTTTTATCTAAACATTTAAAAATAATATCAATTTTATTCGCTTCTTCTAAATTGTGAATATAAAATTCTTCATTACCATAATCTTTAAAATATATGTGAGGAATTCCAGAACCAACAATATATTTTTCAAATTTTATTTTATTAATATGTTCATAAATATAATTTATTGGATATTCATTTATTGATATTAATGCATTCATCGTTGCAATAATTGAAGATTTACTATTACATAAAATAGTTTTTCCAACTCCAGCACCATCTTTGATAATGGCAATGTATTCATTTTCATAATTATATTTTCCAATTCTTTTTATAAGTCCTGTAGCTCCGTAGATTGGGTAAGGCCCAAAATCATTTTCAATATCACTCAAAGTTATAGTAGATGAATCACATTTTACTAAATCTCTTAATTTTATTTTTTTATTTTGAGCATCTAGTAATAGCTTGTTTCTTATGTATAATTTAAATAACTTAAGGTCTTCTATTTTCTTAGTTTGAAGTTCAATTTTTTTATCTAACAATGATAAAAAGTTTGATGTTTTTATTTGCTCTTCTTTACTAGGAATACCTAATTTTATTTTCTTTAATTGTCCGCCAGTTACAAGTGGCTGTCCAGATCCGAATATTAGTTTCTTTGGATCATAATGTGATAAGGAATAATATAAGTAATCATTTAAAATATCTTTTGGATCAAGAACTAAAGTATTATCAGAAATACAACATTTTTCATTAATTTTGTTAACACTACCAGCATTAGCTCCCACTCTTGCTACTAATACTTTCTCACCAGTATAGTCATAGAAATTTGACTTTCCAATTATTCCTATTGAACCATAAACATTATATTTGCCATCTTCTAATTGTTTTGATATTTTTCCAGAAGAAACATTATAAGTTATATCTGCTACTTCTTTCATTTCATAATCATCATTAAATTCTTTAAATCTTAATTTAGGAATATTCATTACCTCACCCCTTTTCTAGTCCTTAAGTTTAATAA
>JAGHHZ010000012.1 GCA_017887425.1 Bacilli bacterium | reverse complement strand
GTTGGGCTGTTCGCCCATTAAAGTGGCACGCGAGCTGGGTTCAGAACGTCGTGAGACAGTTCGGTCCCTATCCGTCGTGGGCGTAGGAAAATTGAGGAGAGCTGTTCCTAGTACGAGAGGACCGGAACGGACATACCTCTGGTGTATCTGTTGTCATGCCAGTGGCAGTGCAGAGTAGCTATGTATGGAATGGATAACCGCTGAAAGCATCTAAGCGGGAAGCCAACTTCAAGATGAGTTTTCCCATATTTTATATAGTAAGTTCCCTCAAAGACGATGAGGTTGATAGGTTAGAGGTGGAAGTGTGGCGACACATTGAGCTGACTAATACTAATAGAACGAGGATTTAATCATCTTATTTTTACTAGATGTCGATACACAATTACCATGTTTTCAGAGAATTATTTTCTCTATATTTAAATTGGTGACGATAGCAAAGAGGATACACCTGTTCCCATCTCGAACACAGCAGTTAAGCTCTTTAACGGCGAAGATAGTGTTAAAGCGAAAATAGCAAGTTGCCAATTTTTTTTGTATTTAAAAACCTTCAATTTTTTTGAAGGTTTTATTCATATTTTTTACATTTTTGTATATATTATATTTGACAAGTAATCTTATTTGTGATATATTATTCTTGTCAAAACATTTATTAAAATGTTTTTGGGGTACGTTGTATAGCGTACGGTAGGAAACGGCAATCGCCGTTTTTTACTTTTTCATAGGAAAAATTTTAATTCCTTTGTTTATAAAATTAGGATATCCATCAAGTTTAGTTTTTAAAACTTCAAATGCAGGGTTTTCTTTTTTATATTTAACATATTGATGAATTGGATAAGAAAATAAGTCTACAATTTCTAATCCTATATAAGTTGAGTCGTATTTTTCATTCCATTTTGGATTAAAATAAACACCAGCGATTTTAGAATTTAATTCTTGCGTTGTTATGTTCTTCCTTCCTCGAATATTAATGACATCATATATATGTTTCAATAGTTTTTTATCTTCATCTTTACCTCTTGCTTCTAACATTATTATTCCCTTTTTATAGTTTTTTGTGG
The DNA here is from genome assembly GCA_017887425.1 of Bacilli bacterium. Taxonomy (GTDB): domain Bacteria; phylum Bacillota_I; class Bacilli_A; order RF39; family UBA660; genus Faecisoma. Next base: position 3,181 of record JAGHHZ010000012.1, on the reverse strand, counting down.
CATATATATAACGTTCTAAAAGAAAATCAAATGCTGTTTCATACACATTGTGTAAATATCCTTGTCTTAGATATTCTTCTAAATCAATAGTTATAGATATTATTATACAATTAGTATTTTTTAATAAGTCTGTTAAGTCGTTTGTAAATTGTGAATGATTGATTAGTTTATCATTGAAAGCATTATCATGTCTTCTAATTTCACGTGAATGAAAACATACATAACGATATTCTTTATATTTATTGTCAAAATACATTCCTTTATCCCAATATTTATTTTTTAGTTTTTTTATCGAAATATTATAATTTTTCATTTCTTCTTTAGTGAAAATGCATCCTGTAATAGTAAAAAATTTTTCATCATCGCTTATTGTTAAGCCATTTGTTATTTTTTGAAAAATATTAGTAATTCTACCAGCAGATCCATTTTCATCAACAAACATAAAATAATCTATATCGCTACCCCATTTCGTAATTTTTTGCGGATAATTGAACCATTCCATCTATATATATCTCCTATCTAATATCTATTTTAATACTCCCGTACTAGCAAGTTTTAAGCTAATTTATTTTTCGATATTTCTTATTTTTAACCATGTTTTAAATTCTTTTTCGTGCTTTGAAATCATAAGGCTGTTGATAATTGCCAAAAGAAGACAAATACCAAACAAAGTACCGAATATAATAGCGTTTCGTATTGCTGTATCGTTACTGCCATTACTACCAGATAGTGATATACCACCACTTAGTATAGAAATCAACGGCATCAAAAATAAGAAAAACCAAAAAAATGCAAAAATATATAATCCTATTCTTAAATCTAAAATCTTATTTTTTGAGTCAAACTCATTTTTTAAACTAATTTGTTCTTGTTTTGTTAAATCAAACCAACTTTTCATAAATTGTCCTCCATACATTAATTATAACATAAAATTTATTGTTTGATAAACTATTTAACTTTACCAATGTCTTTTATTTTCATATTTTATATTGGGGGTGAAAGTATGGAAATAAAAGGTATTGATATTTCAGAGTGGCAAGGTAATCTTTCTTTAGATGATTTTAAAAAAATAAAAGAAGCTGGAATTGAATTTGTTATAATTCGCTGTGGATATACAACGTATGGTAAATCTAAATTAAAATATGTTGATGATTATTTCGAAAATAATTATAAATTATGTAAACAAGTTGGTTTACCAGTTGGTACATATTATTATTCATGTGCGACAACAATTGAAGAATCTACTTCCGAAGCTGAATTTGTTTTAAAACTTATTAAAAATAAACAATTCGAATATCCGATCGTCATTGATACAGAGGATAATCATGACATAAAAAATAGTAATTATGCCAACACTAGCCAAGCTTCAATTGGTAAAACTAAACTAACGCCAATCATTAGTAACTTTTGTAATATTTTAGAAAAAAATAACTATTATGTCTCTATTTATGCATCTACTTATTGGTTCAGAAACAGGCTTATTTTGGACGATTTGGTATCATATGATAAATGGATAGCCCAATGGAGTGAAAGCGTTAATTTCGAGGAAAAATACGGAATTTGGCAGTATTCTAGTACGGGGAGAGTAAATGGTATAAGTGGTAATGTAGATCTTGATTATAGTTATAAAGATTATCCTAAAATAATGAAAGATATGGGATTAAATGGATTTGTTAAAGAAGTACCTGAAATTAAGGAGTATACTTTAACAATTAATTATTTATATGAAGATGGTAGTATGGCAAGTCCAAGTTTAGTTAAACAGATTGTTGAAGGTACTAATTATAGTTATACTAGTCCTGGTATTATAGGTTATACACCAGATAGGACCGTTATATCAGGAATAATGGATAAAGATGAGACGTACGATGTTATTTATACTAAAGAAGAACCAATTAAACAACCATCTTTTTGGAAGAAAATAATTACTTTTTTTAAAGGAATTTTTAGTTTTTTAAAAAATTTATTTAAGTAAAGAATGTTTGAACTAACATTCTTTTTCGTGTTATAATGGATTTATGAAAAAGTTAGAAGTTGAAATTATTAATTTAGATCATTTTGGTAGGGGAATAGCTAAAAAAGATAAACCGATTTTTATTGATAATGCTTTAGTTGGTGAAGTTGTTGAAATAGAAATAACTAAGGATAAGAAAAAATATAGTGAAGGGAAGGTTATTAATTATATCAAAAAAAGTCCACTAAGAGTGGAAAGTGATTGTCCATATTATGACAAATGTGGTGGGTGTGATTTATTACATTTATCTTATGAGGAACAATTAAAATATAAAGAAAATAAAGTAAAAGAGATTATTAAAAAATTTAGTGGTTTAGAATGTGTTAATAAAATAGTGCCTAGTGTACAGTATAATTATCGGAATAAAGTAACTTTACATGTCAATAAAAAAGTAGGTTATTATCAAAAGAAATCTTATGATATTATTGCTATTGATAAGTGTTTAATTGCGGATAATAAAATTAATAATTTAATAAAAAAATTAAATAATATCGATTTAAATACAATTAGTAAAATAATGATTAGAGCAAGTAGCAAAGAAACTATGTTAGTAGTTGATGGTGGAGAAATAGATATTAATTTTTTTAAAGAGGTTGATACAATTATTGTGGATAACAAAATATTAAAAGGTAAAGGATATATAATTGAAGAAATTAACAATTTAAAATTTGTTATTTCTCCTAATTCTTTTTTCCAAGTTAATCGTCTTGGAATGATTAATATATATAACCAAGTTTTAAAGTATGTGGATAATAATACCAATGTTTTAGATTTATACTGTGGAACAGGGACAATTGGAATTTATTTAGCTAGTAAAGTTAACCAAGTTTTAGGAATTGAAATAAATGAATCAGCGATTAATGATGCTTTATTAAATAAAAAAATTAATAATTTAAATAATATTGAGTTCAAACTGGGTGATGTGGGAACAGTTTTAAATAATTATAATTTTAAAGCAGATTGTATTGTTGTTGATCCACCAAGAGCCGGTTTAGATAATTTAGCAATCAAAAATATTCTTAAAATCAACCCACAAAAATTAATTTATGTATCATGTGATCCAGTTACTTTAGCTCGTGATTTAAATCTTTTAAGTAACGATTATAGTGTTTTAGAAATTACTCCTTTTGATATGTTTAGTAATACTTATCATGTGGAATGTGTGTG
>JAGHHZ010000001.1 GCA_017887425.1 Bacilli bacterium | reverse complement strand
TAATATTTACCATAATACCATCCTTTCTTTCTAGGATAGTTTCTTAAACACAAAAAAACTAATCCATTTCTGAATTAGTTATTTATTAAAGCTCGAAAAGTTCGAGCAGATTTCCTTATGGTAGCGAGAGGGGGATTCGAACCCTCGACCTACTGGGTATGAACCAGTTGCTCTAGCCAACTGAGCTATCTCGCCAAAAAAGTTAAGCAATATAATAATAACATAATTGCTCACTTTTGACAATAGTTTTATAAATTTTTTTCATAATTTTTAACAACATTGGAAAGTAACATTGCTACAGTCATTGGACCTACTCCACCAGGTACAGGTGTAATATATGATGCTATATCTTTAATATTTTCAAAATCAACATCACCATATAACTTACCATCAACCCTATTCATGCCAACATCGACAACTACTACGCCCTCTTTAACCATATCTTTAGTTATTAAATCTTTTTTACCAACTGCACTAATTAAAATATCAGCTTGTTTAGTAAATTCTTTTAAATTGACAGTTTTAGAATGACAAATAGTAACTGTCGCACCATTTTGTAATAATAACATAGCAAGTGGTTTACCAACTAGATTAGACCTTCCAATAACTACTGCATGTTTACCACTTATTTCAATATTATACTCTTTTAATAAATTAATAATCCCTAAAGGTGTACAAGGAACTAAATTATTATTCCCTTTAAATAATAATCCTGCATTAATATCAGTAAGTCCATCGACATCTTTATTTTTATTAATTAAATTGAGTAATTTATATTGATTAAATTTAGGAGGTATTGGCAACTGTAATAATATCCCATTAACATAATTATCGTTATTTAATTCGACTATCTTATTAATTACTTCTTGTTCGTTAACATCGCTTTCAAACTTGACATGAATAAAATTAATTCCTATTTTATCACAAGCTTTTTCTTTAGCCTTGATATAAATATTACTAGCTTCATCATTGCCTATTTGAATAACAGCTAAACATGGTTTTACTAAATAACCTTTAACTTTTTTTGCTAATTCTTCTTTTATTTTATCACTTAAAGCTTTACCATCTAGTAGCAAATTAATCATCTCCTTTATAACGGATACTTATCAGTTATTTTTTTAACTCTTAATTTCAATTCTTCTTTATCTTTATTATGTAAAGTGTCAATAATAATACGACCAATCTCTTCAAAATCTTCTTCTTTTAGTCCACGTGTAGTCATTGCTGGACTTCCTAATCTAATACCGCTAGTTTTAAAAGGAGATTCTTTATCAAAAGGAATAGTATTTTTATTAACGGTAATATTGACTTCATCTAATAATTTTTCAGCTTCTTTACCATTGATACCGAGAGATGTGACATCAACTAAAATTAAATGATTATCAGTTCCACCTGATATAATTCTTAATCCATTATCACTTAATATTTTAGCTAAAGCTTTAATATTTTTTAAAACTTGTTCTTGATAAGTTTTAAATTCTGGTTGTAAAGCTTCATAAAAGCATTCAGCTTTAGCAGCAATGACATGCATTAAAGGACCACCTTGAATACCAGGAAAAACAATTTTGTTGATTTTTTTAGCTATTTCTTCATCGTTTGTTAAAACAATTCCTCCTCTAGGTCCTCTTAAAGTTTTATGAGTAGTTGAAGTTACAACATCAGCATAAGGAATTGGCGATGGATGTAGACCAGTTGCTACTAATCCTGCAATATGAGCCATATCCACCATTAAATAGGCACCTACTTTATCAGCTATCTCTCTAAATCTTTTAAAATCGATTATTCTCGAATAAGCAGAACCTCCTGCAATAATCATTTTTGGTTTAGTTTCAAGGGCTAATTGTTCTAGTTTATCATAATCGATCATTTCAGTTTCAGAATCAACATCATAACTGATTATTTCATATTCTAATCCACTAAAATTAATTGGATGACCATGAGTTAAATGGCCACCATGTGATAAATTCATTCCCATTACTTTATCACCATAATTAAGCAATGCTTTATATACAGCCATATTAGCACTACTACCTGAATGTGGTTGAACATTGGCATATTTGCAATCAAATAATTTAGTTACATATTCAATTGCTAAATCTTCAACTGTGTCAACATTAATACAGCCGCCATAATATCTTTTACCAGAATAACCTTCAGCATATTTATTCGTAAAAATGCTTCCTTGTAAGGCCATTACATCTTTTGACGCATAATTTTCAGATGCAATTAATTCAATATTATTCTGTTGTCTTAATTTTTCTTTTTCCAAAGCTTCTTTTATTCTTATATCCATTTTCATCACCATAACTAGTATAACATAAATAAAAAGAAAACTCTATTCCAAAGAATAAAGTTTTTAAATTATCATATTAATAGTTTTCTTTTCTTAATTCAAAGTATGCTTGTGGATGTGAACATACTGGACATACTTTTGGAGCTGATGTACCAAAATGAACATGACCACAATTACGACAAATCCACATATTTTCAGCTGGTTTACTAAATACCATTTCATTTTTAACATTGTCGATTAAAGCACGATATCTATCTTCATGTTCTTTTTCAATTTTAGCTACACCTTCAAAAAGATAAGCGATATGATCGAATCCTTCTTCTTTAGCTGTTTCAGCGAATTCTTTATACATATCAGTCCATTCATAATTTTCACCATTTGCTGCATCTTCTAAGTTCTCTAATGTACTTGGAATATCACCATCGTGTAATAATTTAAACCACATTTTAGCATGTTCTTTTTCATTACCTGCTGTTTCCTCAAAAATAGCAGCAATTTGTTCAAAGCCTTCTTTTTTAGCTTTAGATGCATAATAAGTGTACTTGTTTCTTGCTTGAGATTCGCCAGCAAAAGCAGCCATTAAATTTTGTTCAGTTTTACTTCCTTTTAATTCCATAATTATTCCTTCCCTTCTTTACAATCATGACAAATTCCAGAAAAAACTAAATCATTTGATAAAACTTCAAAATCAAAATTATCTTTAATCGTTTTGTCAAATTTATTTAACAAATCATCATTTAAATCAATAACAGTATGACAATTAACACAATATAAATGAAAATGGCTATCCAACTTATCAAACCGATCATTACCAGTTGATATATTTAGTTTTCTAATCAATTTGTTTTCACACAAGCTATTTAAATTGCGATAAACTGTTCCTAAACTAATATTAGGTATTTCTTTTTTTACTTGTTCATACACCATATAAGCAGTTGGATGTTCAAAACTATTATTGACTATATTTAAGATTTGTTCTCGCTGTTTGGAATATTTCATGAATCACCTCAAAAGTAGTAATCATTCCTACTTCAATAATAAGTATACATGATTAAATGTTTTTAGTCAAGTCATTTTCAGACTTTTCTTTGTCTATTAAAAACTTCAAAATTTTTCTTTGATTTGAAGCTAATAATTCAATTTGATCATGTAATTGTTCCAAAATAAGTTCACTTTTCAAATCAATACGATAATCGTTTTGGTTTCTTAAACTATCCTTTTTAGCTTGCCTATTTTGACTCATCATAATAATTGGTGCTTGCAAAGCAGCAATACAAGACAACAATAAATTAAGTAAAATAAATGGATAAGGGTCAACATTATCCCATAAATATAAGTTTAACAAAATCCAAATTATTAAAAATAACGAAAAGCCAATAATAAAATACCAACTTCCAGCAATCTGCGTTATTTTATCAGCCACTTTATCAGAAAACTTTAAGTTATTTTTATCCATTTTATCAACATCAACAGCGATTGGTTGGTCAAATAATAATTCCATTAATTCATCTTCATCGATATCTTCTTTATTTTTAAGTAACATTTTAACTATTTCTTTTTTCTTGTTTTTATCCATAAACATCCGCCTTTCTACATTAATAATTATACTTTAATATAAATAAAAACACAAGAAAAAAGATTCAAATGTTGAACCTTTTAAGCTAACAATAATTTTTTAATTTCTCTTATCGATAAAACTTTCCCTTGGCTAACAATTTGACCATTGATAACTAAACCGGGAACATTTTTAATTCCATATTTATTTTTAGATGAATCATCTAACTTATCAATAACAGCAGGACAATTAATTTCTTCAACTGCTTTATCAACTAATTTAGACAATTTCATACCATTACTACAATTTGTTCCAATAATTTTTATATTTATATTCTCACCTCATTTCTATAATCAATTATAAAATAAAATTATAGAAAATGTGTGTTAGAAAAATGGGAAAATATGGTATTTATAAAATTTGATTAATAGTATTAATCCAACTTACATCATCACTTTCAAATTTTTCGATAAATTCTAAAAAATTAGTACTAGAAACATCTTCATCATTATTAGATAATTTTTTTATATTCTCTTTCATTAAAGAATAATTATTTCTCTTTATTTTAATAAAAAATTCTTTTCTTTGAGCATCTTTAGCATCATACTTTTTAATATCTAAAAGTTCATCAATATAGTTAGCATTAACATGTTTACTTTGTGATGTTAATTTAATATCTTTGAAATGCGATAAAAATATTTGCATAGTACTAGGATTACCAAACATAATAATCTTATCACTTACAATATTTCCATGAAACTTATTAATTTTATCTTTTAATTCTATATACTTACTTTTAGATATCTTATCAGTATCACAAAAAATTAAAACTAAATGGTAAGAGTTAGATTGATATTTTTCTTGATATCTTCTAAAAATATTATTTATCGATTTAACATTTACAGTGATAAAATTATATATATTAGAAAAAACATTTAATTCAACTAATCTATCAAAATATTCTTTTTCTTCATATCCTTCACAAATAATACAAATTCTACTCTTCATCAAATATCTCCATTAAGTTTGGTTCGGGAATTGCATCAAATAAACCTTTAGAGTAAAGATCATATATATCACTATCACTTCTCACGCCATCCTCATTAGCTAAATAATTTTTTAAAGAATATAATTTTGTAGTATAGTCATTTTTATCAGTAAACCAAATTTGTTCTTTTCTAAATAATCTTTTACAATCTAACAAACTAACATCATGAGATGTACAGATTAATTGTGCTTTTTGATTTACATCATTGTTATAAAGACTAAATATTGCTCTAGTCAATTTAAAATGCAAGCTACTGTCAACTTCATCAACAAAAAGAATTTTTTCTTTTTTCAAACCATCAATAATATAAGCAGCTAAACAAGAAAACTTCCTTGTTCCAACAGAATCATATAAAAAGCTAGGCATCTTTTGTTTTTTATAAACTGACACTAATTTAAGTTTTTCTCTAAATTCTTCTTCTTTTACATCTTGAGCAAAAGAAAGATCAGCATTTTCATCATAATAAAGATTATCTAAGTATAAATCCGCACTTTTAATTAATTCGACTAATTTCTTAGAACGCTTGCTATTTTCTTTCAAAATTTCTATTTCTTTTTGATCGTTTGTATTATTCATATCAATAACAACTATTTTTTCCCCAAAAGAAACTAACATATTTTTAATATCCTTTAAAATAGGAAACCTTTCAGCATCTAATGTATAGATTAAAATATTGTCTTTTGATAGAATAGATAAAGTCTTTTCTAATTCTTGATCAATAGAAGCAAATTGATTATTGACAATATCTCTTAAGAAATATATTTTTTCCTTTTCGTTTTTATGTTCATCAATAATTAATTGAGAAAATTTTTCATATAGATATTCCCTTTTAAGCCAATTATACTTATAAGAATAAGAATAGATTTCACTTTTATCTAAAAATTTCAATTCAATACTAGAAACATCATTATTCTTAAAAATATTTGCCATCAAATAACTCTTTTTATTCAATAATGTATTCTTTATTTCTCTAATACATTTAATAAAATTGGTTTTGCCAGTATTATTAGGTCCATAAATAACAACTGACTTTAAAACATTGACATTACCATTAGTATAATAATTAAATGGAAATTTTTTTGTTCTTAAATCAGCTTTTAGTGAAAATTCCACTTCTTCATTAAAAGCAAAACAATTATTTATCTTAACACTTATTAACATAAAATCCCCTCCTATTAGAAATTATAACATAATTTTATATTTTGTGCAAATATATTTCATAAAATATATTATGTCAATATTTCTAAAATGTATACTATCTATTCTAAATTATAGACTAATAATTAAAATTTTGATAAAATTATATCTAGAGGTGCAGTTATGTCAACAGAATTATTTATTAAAATTATTTTAGTTATTTTAACTTGTTTCTTATTCGTCTACATTTTAGTTCCTATCGTTAAAAACATAGCTAATCATGTCGGGGCTATGGATATACCAAATGCTAGAAAAGTTCATAAAGTCCCTATCCCTCGCTTAGGCGGTCTAGCAATATTTGCGGGATTCTTATTTGGCTATTTAATATTTGGTAGACAAAACGATTTAATGACTTCAATTTTAATTGGTAGTTTTATTATTGTAATTACTGGAATGATCGACGATATCAAACCATTGGATGCTAAAATCAAATTATTAGGTCAATTAGCTGCTACTTTAGTAGTGGTATTCCACGGTCAAATATTATTATCAAGTATTAGTGCTTTTGGTTTTTATATCAACTTTGGAATATTTGCTTATCCAATAACCATTTTATTCATCTTAATTTTTATCAACTGTATGAATTTAATTGATGGACTAGATGGCTTAGCCACTGGTATTAGTAGTATCTTCTTTGCTACTGTTGGTATAATTGCTATATTTAAAAATTCTCATGGATTAGACTTTATGCTATGCTTTATTATGTTAGGATCTTGTTTAGGATTTTTAATGCATAATAAACATCCAGCTAAAATATTTATGGGCGATTCTGGTTCAATGTTTCTAGGATTTATCATTAGTATTATTGCTCTATTAGGATTTAAAAATGTAACCATGACATCTTTAGTAATTCCTTTTATGATTATTGCAATACCTGTTTTAGATACATTATTTGCTATTGTTAGAAGAACCTTAAAAAATGAAAGTATTACTAAACCAGATAAATTTCATATCCATCATCAATTATTAAAAATGAATTTTTCGCATAAAAAAACGGTTATTATTATATGTCTAATCGATGCTTTATTTGCTTTTACTTCTATCGTCTATGTTTTAATAGATCGACAATTAGGTTATTTATTATATGGAATATTATTATTGGTTGTAATTATATTTATAGCTAAAACTGATGTTATAATTGAACATAAAAAAACAAAAAATGATAAGTAAATATTTATCATTTTTTTAGTCTTTCTTCATAAATTCTTCATAAGCAGTTATAACTTCTTCTGGATCACCAATTTGTTTTATTTTACCATCATGTAACCATAATACTTCATTACATAATTCTTTTAAAGTACCCAAACTATGAGATACAATTAAAACAGTTCTATTTTCATCAGAAATTAGTTCCTTCATTTTATTATAGCTTTTTTGTTTAAATTTAACGTCTCCTACACTAAATACTTCATCTATCAACATAATATCAGTTTCTAAGATAGCAGTAATTGAAAAAGCTAATTTAGAATACATTCCACTAGAATAAGTAGACACAGGTTTATAAATAAAGTTACCAAGTTCTGAAAAGTCAATAATATCATTTATTTTTTCTTTTATTTGTTGCTCAGAAAATCCTAATAACATTCCCGATAAAAATATATTTTCATAGCCTGAAAGCTTATTTTGGAAGCCAACACCAATTGACAATAATGAAACTGAATTACCATGTAAATCAATAGTCCCTGAATCAGCCGAAAATATACCAGCAATACTTCTTAATAGTGTTGATTTACCACTTCCATTCTTACCAATTATACCTAATATTTTTCCTTTTTCTACCTGAAAAGAAACTCCTTTAACTGCTTCGAAAATCTCTGCTTTACTCATTTTTAATTTTAGTAAAGATTTTTTTATTGAAAATCCCTTTAATGTTCGATAACTTATATGTAAGTCTTTAACCGTAATTGCATATTCTTTCATTTTGTCACCTTCGCATAACTATTTTCATATTTTTGAACTGTTTTAATTCCAATAATAGATAAAACTATTCCAACTATTAACCATATGCACAACATTCGATAGTTTATTAAACTGCCAGTTAAAAATGCTTTTCTAAAAGAATCAATTATTAAAGCAATTGGATTTAAATTTAATAAAATTCTATTAAAAGGATCTGGTACTCTTGTAGAAATTGCATAAAATATTCCTGACATATAAAATACTAATTTTAATAATATGTTCATTACATTATTTAAGTCTTCAACAAACACACCAAAATGCATTAATATAGTTGAGATACCAAATGACAAGATAAATAATACAATTAATACTGGAAGAAATTGTAACATATAAAAAGTATATGGTACTTTAAACAATAACATCATTATAAGTATTAATCCCCATGAAATCATCATTTTAAATAAATTAGTAAACATTTTAACTAATGTCAAAACATATTTTGGAATATAAACTTTTGTTACGATAGATTTATTATTAGCAACCAACTTAACACTAGATATAGTGTTAGCATTAAAAAAATTCCAAACAGTTAAGCCTACCAAAACAAAAACTGGAAAATATTGTTCACTTGTTTTAAATACTATTTCAACAATAAATGTGTATACTAACATAAAACATAACGGATCTAAAATCCACCATAACCAATTTAAATAAGAATTGGCAACTTCAGTCTTCAAATTTGACTTTGTAGAATATATAATATATTTATAATATTTTTTTATATCTTGAAAAAATTTTTTCATTATTACCTCCACAATAATAATTTTACCATATTTTTAAACAATTAAAAAGTATTATTTGTATCTTAATTCACTTATTATAATACTCATAAAAATCTATACGTTTTTTATTTCGTATAGATTTTTAAATAAATTTATCAGTATTTTTAAAATTACTTAGTATTTTTGTTTTCTGGAATTTGATTTACACCATTGATAGGTTCTTGTAATTTTAACTCTTCTTTAATTTTTGTTGTCGAAATACCTTCAGTGCGATCTAAATAAATAACTTCACAATAATCAGTTAAATAATTAAATCTATCACTGCCAGCCCAATCACTTCCCATAACAACAACATCAGCTTTGTATTCTTTTACGTCATTTATTTTTTGTTCCCAATTTTCTTCAGGAATAACTAAATCAACGTATCTAATAGCCTCTAACATTAATTTTCTTGTTTCATAATTGTGATAAGCTTTCTTACCTTTTAATTCATTAAACTCATCAGTACTTAAAGCTACTATCAAATAATCACCTAAAGCTTTTGCTCTTTTCAATAGTCTAATATGACCATAATGTAATAAATCAAATGTTCCATAAGTTAATATTCTTTTCATTTCTAATTTCATTCCTTATCTATTGAATATTTTAGTTATATCAACAAACCTTTTGTTTGTCGTATAATTTTCTATTTTTCCAATCTTTATATTTGGTAAAATTCTATCTAACTCTTTGCGATAAATTTTTTTTACAATGAATTTCAAAAGTGTTGTTTTTCTATATATTTTTATAATAACTCTATCTAAAACTGTAAAAGCTGGATTTTTAGGAACAACAATATAGTTAGCTATATTATCATCATTCTCATGTATGTAATCGTTAGTCATATCGTTAAATGTTCTTTGTTGAAAAACTAACAATGTATCTTTTTTCATAGTACTTATGATTTTTTTAAATTCTTCCTTTTTATTATCGTTATCTAAATTGCTACAAAATATAATATCATATTTTTTATCAGAATTAAAACGATAATCCAATACTATATCAAGTGTTTTTTTTCTAAATATAACATCATTAACTAATTTACTATTATTTTTAGAATCTAGCTTACAAAAATTGTCTAAAAAATCTTTATAATTAGAATCTATTTTAAAATCTTTTTTTGAGTTGATAATTTTTACTAAATCATTAGTTGTATATACTTTTGTAAAAGGTAATTTTTTAACATCAAAGTACATTCCACGATCATTCATATATTCATCATAATCATACATAAATAGTATTATTTCCCTTCTAGTGTTAGCAAAGTCAAAGAAAACGCTAGAATAATCAGTTATTAATCCGTCAGCAATATTTAGAAAATCATAAGTTTCATAAAATGAATTAACTGATTTAATATTTTTATAATCATTAATCTTTATGTAGTTCATTATTATTTGATGAAGCTTTACGAAAACTACAGCATCTTTTATATTATCATCCATATATTTTAAAATTTTTTCAAGATCTTCCTTATATTTATCTATATTTTTAGTATCCAAAGTATTTCCGCGCCATGTTGGCATATAAACGTAAACTTTTTTATTTTCTAATCCAAATTTTTTCCTTAATTCATTTTTTCTTTTTGTATCAAAAAATATTTCATTTCTTGGATAACCATTTAAAATAACTTTCCCCGAAAAAATATTGTCTAAGCAAAAATCTCTCATCATTAAATCTTTGGTATACTCATTCGGATACAATAAATAATCTGACATAATAAATTGATTTTGATTATTTCCAAGATCACTTAATCCTTTATTCATTTTTCTTCCTAATGTTTTTAAAGGTGTCCCATGCCATGTATTAACTAAAATTTGTCTCTTTCTCTTAGTAAAATATTCTGGCACTCTAGAATTATTCACTATAAATTCAGCTGTTGCTAATAGTTTTATAAACTTTTTCGAATGAACTTTAACAATTTTTACGTTTTTTATTCCATTAAAATCTAGGTATATTCTGTCTCTTACAATATTTCTACTTGCAACATATATATTAAACTTTTTATCGTTAAGCAATTCTTTCATCATGTAATAAGGACTATCTGTTATATTTCCGCCAAAATATGACATAAACAAAACTTCATTTTTTTTGACTTTCATAAACTTTCTATAATAAGAATAAAGAACACTTTTTGATTTTAATCTTTGCATTGTCTTAATTAATTTATACACGAAGTTTTTTATAAAATTTGGTATATATATATATATTGCCATCAATGAATAGCTTGTTCTATATTTTTTAGGATTTTTAGTTTTATAATTTTCCAATTCAGTTTTCCAATTTGCAAAATAGTAATTAAAATAATTATAAAATTTTTTCACAAAAAGTAATTGAATTTTTTTATTATTAGTATACCTAAAATTTTTTAATCTTCGATAAAAAAATCCGAGTGAAACTTCCAAAAGTTGACTGCTATATTTTTCAAAAATTCCTTCTGAAATAAAAAAATTATTTATTTCACTAAGAGCATTTATTATGTCATACCATCTTTCATTACAAGTATTAGTTATTGAACCATTACTTTGAGTGATATAGTAATAAAGAGGCTCCTTAATAACACCGATTTTTTTTGAATAATATTTATATAATGTCAAAAAGTAAAAGTCTTCAGCATATGATAAATTTTCCGGAAATTTAAGGTTAAATTTTTTTATTATACTCAATTTATACAATTTATCCCATACGAAAGTTGACATTTTAAACAAAACATTTGGATCATCATGTAACGACATACCAGTAACTAATGATTCATTAATAAGTGACTTTTCTTTACCATTTATTACATCGAATCTACCAGTTAATACAAGATCTATGTCTTCTTCAGATTCTATTAAATTTAACATCTTTTCATACATATCAAAACTAATATAATCATCAGCATCAACGAAACCAATATATTGGCCTTTAGCAATACTAAGGCCTTTGTTTCTTGCTACAGAAGGACCAGAATTTTTTTGATTTACCAAAACTATAGTGTCCTTATATTTTTTTTGATACTTTTTTATAATGCTTTCACTATTATCTGTAGAACCATCATTTACAAATATAATTTCTATCTTTGATATTATAGTTTGATTAATAATGCTATTAATACATCTTTCGATTGCATTTTCTGCATTAAAAACCGGAACTATTATGCTTATTTTCTTTTTCATCAAATATAACCTCCACTACCCTCTTAGATGATTTGCCATCATCTAAATAATTAAATTTCTCATTAAATTTTTTATATTTTTTATCATATATTTTACCATATCTATATACATTTTTTATTTCTTTTATTAAATCATCCTCTTGTTTTACAATTGGGCCTGGCAAAATATTTAAATCAAAATAAAAATCTCTTAAATTATTTTTATAATCATCTAAATCATACATATAAAATAACATTGGTCTTCTTAAATTAGCAAAATCAAAGAAAACACTTGAATAATCAGTTATTAATAAATCTGAAATTATATATAATTCATTAATATCGTCATACCTTGAAACATCATAAATAAAGTTTTCATATTTACTAAAATCAAAAGAATTTGATACAAAATAATGTGTCCTAAATAAGATAACATATTCTTTACTTAGTTCCTTTTGCATTTTATCAAAATCAATGCCTAAATTATATGTATATCCTACTCCTGAAGTATGTTGATTATCTCTAAATGTCGGAGCATATAAAATTATTTTTTTATTTTTAGGTAATTTTAAATCTTTTTTTATTCTATTAATATCGCCTTTTTTGTAATTAAATAGATAATCGTTTCTAGGATATCCTTTTTCTATTATAATATTTTCTTTACCTAATTTTTTTAAATTGAAAGCTGAAGTAAATTTTTCTGTACAAAATTTTGAAGGTGAAATAAAGTAATCAAATTTAATAGCATCTAAATCATTTCTTTTTCTAATTTCCTCAATTGTATTTAAAACTGAACCTTTAACTTCAATATCATATCTTAATTTTTTTAAAGGTGTCCCATGCCAACATTGTAAATAAATCTGATTCTTTTTCTTTTTAATAGACACATCTATCAGAGAATTAACTATCCAATATTTAGAAGAAGCTAAATATTTAAAACATTTTTTACTATTTGATTTAACTACTATTGTATTACCATCAAATTTATATTTGTTGGGATGCTTAAATGCCCAAACAAATTTATAATCTTTAAATTTTTTGTCATTAATCATATATTCATATATAGCTTTGGGGCTACAAGCATAATTGCGGCCATCATAAGCTTCAAAAAATATCATTTTATCATCAACTTTATATTTATAATAATATTTTAAGTATTTTAATTTTCTTTTAATATACAGTGTTTTTCTAACAATTTTTCTAAAGACAATATTTTTTTTAGAAAAATCAGTTATAATTTTTTTTATTTCTTTTTTTGACATTAAGCTCACTCCATTTTGTCAATTATAAAACTAACTAATTTGTCAGTATATTTACCATAATCAGAATCTAAATATTTATTTTTAAAATTATAAACAATATCCATATTATATTTTTCTTTTTTTATACTTTTTAAAATTGGTTTAATATCTTTAGAAGCATATTTACCAAATTCTTTAAATAAATCTATATTTACCCCATTCTTATCAACATATTGTTCATAATCATATAGAAATAAATATATTGGAATATCTAAACTAGCTGCTTCAATACTAATTGCTGAATAATCTGTTATAACATAGTCAGCTATAGTTAATAATTGTAAAGATGAATAGCCTGAACAAGTAAGAACATTTTTATTTTTTATTTTTACATTACTTGAAGGATGTAATTTAATTATTAAATTAAATTTGTCAAAATCAAAATTATTAATCAACTCATTAATTTTAACAGATTCATTTCTTCTAAAAGTTGGAACATATAAAACATTTTTTTTCAGTTTTAGTAACTTATGATCCATTTTGATTTTTTTGCTTAAAATTTTCTTGTTATCTATTATATAATCAATTCTAGGCAATCCATTGACAATTATTTTGCTTGAAGAAATATTAAATGCTTTTGAAAAAGGCTCAATCATACTCTCTGAACCAGATAAAACATAATTGTAATTTTTATGCATACACATGACATGAGCTATTTTAGTGTTTCTTCCTGCTTCCTTCGACAAAGTTTGATAACCAAATTGTTTAATTGCTCCCATTGCATGCCACATTTGAATAACAACTAAACTTTTTTTATGTTTAAGTATACAAACAGGAATACAATAAGAATCAATTATACAAATTTTAGATGTTGCTAAATGATACATTTGCTTATGTAAATTAAAATAATATTTTATATAATTAACAAAACCCTTTTCAATCTTTTTCGTAATTAATATCGTTTTAAATTTCAACTTTCTTAGTTCTTTCTCTAATATTAAAAAATCAATGGAAGGTTTATTAGATTGTCGACTAATAAACAACACTTTATTTTTTTTTATTGGTAAAAACTTCAAAAAGAAATAAACAACTTTCAAATTTATTTTAAAAAGCACTCCTAATATAAACATAAGCACCCCCACTTTTTGTAACTATATAAATTATAACATATATCTTAATTAAATAATAGCGAGTTTGTAAAATAAAATCAAAATATGTTAAAATATTAAAGAGGTGATTTTATGAAAGTAACAATTTTAGGCGCTGGAGCATACGGATTAGCTCTAGCTACAATGGTAAATGAAAATAGCCATAATATAACTATTTGGACAAAATTAGATAGTGAATTAGAAGAATTAAAGAAATATCACACTAATAACCGTGTTTTACCTGATTTTGTATTACCAAATAACTTTGAATATACAAATAATTTGAAAAAAGCTGTTAAAAATAGTGATTTAATTATTATTGCTGTTCCAGCTGGTTTTGTTGATTCAGTTTCCAAAGAATTAAGTGATTATTATGAAAATCAACCAATTTGTATTGCTAGTAAAGGAATTGAACAAGATACATGTTTATTTGTCGATGATGTTGTTAAAAAATATATTAAAACTGATAGAATTGCTGTTATATCTGGTCCTAGTTTTGCCATTGATATTATTAAAAAGGTCCCAATTGGTTTATCGCTAGCTACTAATGATGACTATACTGAAAAAGTAGTGATCAATGCCTTACAAAATAATTACTTAAAATTAAGAACAACTGATGATATTATTGGTATTGAAATATGTGGCTCAGTCAAAAATATTATCGCTATAGCAGCAGGAATGATCGACGGTATGGGACTACCAGAATCAACTCAAGCAATGTTTATAACAGAATCATTACATGATATAAAAGAATTAATAAAAGCTTTAGGCGGTAATAAAAATACTATTCTTTCATTTGCAGGATTTGGTGATTTATTACTAACAGCGACAAGCATTAAAAGTAGAAATTTTAGATTTGGAAAAATGATTGGCGAAAATAATCCTAAAGAATTAATTGAAGAATTTAAAAATAATACTACAATTGAAGGATTATATACTTTAAAATCAATTTATAAATTACTAGATAATAAAAAGGTAAATATTCCGATTATCAATTTAATTTATGATATTATATTTAATGATAAAAATCCTAATGAAATTAAAGATTTCTTAATAAAAAAATAAGGCTGAAATTTTAGCCTTATTTTTTTAATATCTACATCCATAAAAACTTTCTACATCATTCGCATTACGGAATTTATCAGCTACACATGTACCAGGTTGGTTTTTAGCTCCTGTTATATCAATTATATATGATAAATAATCACTTACACAAGCTTGACCAGTACCTTCTTCACATACATAATCAAAGTATTGAGCAGTTCCTAAACTACCAGTATAAGATGCATAAGAGTTTGTATCATTATATTCTCTTATTTCTTTAATAATTGCTGGAGTTAAGACAAATGTGTACATAGGTTCTAGACTATATACTTCATCATAACTAACATTTCTATTTTCATAAATATAAGTTTGGACACTATAATTATCATAGCTACAATCTCCGCTTTGATCACACCAGTTAGCACCAGTATCTCGATGACTTGCATCAATATCTGGGAATGGATTATATAAATCAATTGGGCGATAAATTAAGTCAATATCACCAACTCCTCCTCCTGGATTTCCTCCAGAACCACCTGGATCTTCTGGTAATAAATCAGCATAAACGCGATATTCACAAACCCATTTACCATATTCTTCACCAGTTCCTTGCGATATTGCACCACCACTCATAATAGTATCAATATCTGTTTTACCACTTTGAACATGGCCTAAATTACTATATTCAACATCAAATTGACCTTGATTTTCTTTTGAGCCATATACTCCTTCTGGAGCAGAGTAAGAAACTGGGAAATTGGAAAATCCAATGTCTATATAATTTATTGTAAAATTAGAATCTATATCTACGTGTTCTAATCCTTGTACATAAGTTCCATTAGATAAATAACCTTGATTAGATTCACCACTACCTAAATCAGCTGAATGAATTGATAAATGATTAGACTTTAATACATATCTATAGACATTATCTTTAAGTAAGAACCTTGTCGTAGCTCTTCTTGTCATTTGTACATATCGATCATCGCCACTACAGTTTTTCATTGTAACAGCAGTCGTTGGACATCTAGTTCCACTACAACTTTTAATTGGATAAGCTTTATCGCTTATACAAATAGACTCATCTCTAAATGAATAACTAGTTGTTTTGTCTAATTCATCTTTATAATAGTAATTAATATCATCACTATAAATAATTGTCGCTTGTGGGTCTACTTCATAAACAGTACTTTGATCCCAAGTATAACATTTTTTCATATCTTCAATTAGACTTTGAGCATAATCTATAGCATCTTCATAAATACTTTTTTTAGCAGCTGGATTCCAAGTAGGGATACTGCTAGCACCACAAACAGTAGATGTACTATCTGAAGCACTAGAAGAAAATTCACCATAAACACTGTGACTTTCATGTGTACTACTTGGAGTATAAGTATAATCTTTGTATGAACCTCTTTTGCAATATCTACACTGTCTAGGCTTTTCTTTAGTTCCGCAAGAACGATAACCATATGAATCACAACTCCAAGCGCAATCTTTTTTACTAGCTCTTTTCCACGTTATCTTATCCATTTTTATTTCAACTTGCCAATCAACATATGCATCAGCTATATCTTGATTAGCTTGTTCTAAATCATCAATAAATTTATCCCATTCAACAGTTTTAGTTTTACAAGTACGACTTCCTTTTACTTGACTATATCCCCAAGTAAATCTAGAACCAGCCTCAACATTAATATTAGGTTTAGCTAAAGAGCCACTTAAATCTTCAATACAATAAACTTCACAGTATTGACTACCTAATCCATCTTCATAATAAGTTAACTCACTACCATGGTCAGATACTTTATGAGGATCTATTTCATAATCACCATAATCATTAAACACACAATTTTCCCAATATTCATCTTCAATAACACCATTTGAAGAATCAGTATAGATTATATCGTCATTATTAGTACAACTTCCAACACTATAATTAGGAGTACAGTTATAAGACGTTGCTTGTGTACATCCACAAGTTGATACAAACCATTGACCTGTTATATCAGTACCATAACGGTTATTATAAGCTGAAAAATCAAAACTTTCTAATCTATCGCAAGCCAAATTATTTAAATCAGTACCTTCATTTTGCTGATAGAAATTTATAACAGTTTGACAACTTGCTGTATCGGCACTAATACAGTTCTTAATATATGAGAAATTAGTACCACTATCTGTTGCATCTAATGTCCATCTAAAACCATTAGCTGGATAAAAATTAAGATTATAAGCATCAATCATCGTTTGCAATTGTTCTTTATATCGTGCATTAATAACTGCTAAAGATGAATTTTTAATTGTACTAATAGTTGGATAGCTTCTCAAGCCAGAATACTGTGTGCGCATCTCTTCATACCAAGTTTCAAATTCTTCACACCAATATTCTTCTTTAGTTCCACATTTTAAAACTTCGTTATAATATTCACCAGTCCAAGGTGTCCATTTTAATTCATTAGCATCAGAATAAGCTTGCATTTCATTGTTAAAAGCAGTAAAGCTTCCTGAGTTAAACTTAGAATTGATTAACCAGCCTTTAGTTTCGCTAATCTGTGGGACTTTAAACCAGTCAGAAGAGCCAAAAGTACCAGATATTTGGTTAATACTTGATTGATTTTGTGCTTGATAAGTGGCTATATTGTTCTTAGCATAATGTTCATATATTCCATAACAAGTACACTGATTAACAAACCATTTTAAGTCTGCTTTCTCAGTACCATTGTTATAGGCAATATAACCATATGGATACTCACTAGAAACATAAGATGCAAAGGCGTCATATATGCCCTGAACCCCATTTTTTTCAAAGTTAGTTTTGAATGAGCTTTCCCAATCCCAAGTAATTCCGGCTTTTATTTCTTCACAATTTCCTTCGTTACCTTCATAAAGATCACTTAGCCAAATGACACCAATTCCAACGCTATAATTACCAGTAACGAAATCGTTTGTTAATTTTTTTTTGCTAGAAGAACAAGTACCACTAGCAGTACTATAATCAATTCTAATATTATTAAAATAGTAACCATCAGGGAAATTCTTAATCAAAATTGTTGATTGTTTTTCCTTCATACTATTAATAATATTACCATCTAAATATGATTTACAAGGTATGGTTCTTCTTAATACAGATCCTAAATCGCATAAAGCAGTCGAAGTAGAACTACAATATGGAACACCGTTTTCATCTTTTGTTTTTCCACCTTTAGTTTTACTACCTTGAATAGCCAATTCATGTGATGTTCCAAGATACATTAATCCATTCAATTTAACTACACTAACGGGTTCAAAAACAATAAACAAATCATAAAGTTTATTAGCTTCTCCATCAATAACAAAATTATCTACTTTTTGACTAGAACCTAAACTAGATAACATTCTATTAAATAGTGCATAAATGAATTTACTATATTCTTCTTCAGAAAGAGGACTCTTTTCTTTACTAATACCATCAAACATTCCGGTGAATGAATTACTAGCAACTTTAGATGCTATGCTAACACTGAATGAATGTTTAGACCCATCATCTGCTGTAACATCTTTAAACAAATTTTCAAATTCGCTTACTGGTCTAGTAACACTTGATAAAGAAGCTCCCCCATTCCAACTAACACTACATTTACCATTAGAAATAGCTGGATAACTACAATTATTAGTAGTTTTAACAACTAAACTAGAATTTGAATTGTACTGCGAATCATCAATATAAGTTTTACTAGCAACTGTTGTTCCATCACCTTTAACAAAAGATACTCTTATACCATCAAAATAAGGAGAAGGATATAAATTTGCACCACCACTTGATTGAGATGTATCAGTTGAGCCACCTACATAGTCATCGTCAACACCAACAGCATAGGCAGTGATAGCGCAAAAACAAAGAACTCCTATAAGTACTAAACACAAAAGAAATTTATTTTTTCTCATATATAACCACCTTTATCATATTTCTAATAACAATTATATCTTATTTTAAAAAAAATGTAAATACAAAAAAAGTTAATTTCATTTTCAAAATTAACTTATCGACTTCTTCGATGCTCTTCTTCTAAAACTTGTTCTTCTTCTAAATAGTCGCTATAAAGCAAGTTGTTTTTCAATTCTCTTTCAATAACATCCATTTTTTTATTTAATAATTCCATATATTTATCATCTAAATAAATAGAATAACGTTCGTTGATAACTTTTTTATATCTTTCTAAATCACCTAAAGCTTTTCTTGTATCGTCACTGTCATCAGCACCATCTAAATTTTCAATAATTAGTTTTAAATAAAAATCTAAACGATTTTTAATTTTTCTTTTGATTACTTTTTCAACAAAAGATGGTTTAATAATAATCATTTCATTAACTTTAATTCCATCATAAGGAAAATTATTTTTAGGAGTGAATTTATATCCTCTTAATTTATCATAATTTACATAAACAATCTCACCATTATATTTTTCTTTTGATATTAAATATTGTTTCATTTAATCATCTCCTAATAAATCTGGACGACGTTCTTTAGTTCGTTTTATACTTTGTTCTTTACGCCATTTCTCAATATTTTTATGATGACCTGACAACAAAACTTCAGGTACTTTCATTCCTTGATAATCACTTGGTCTTGTATAGACTGGATAATCTAATAAATTATTATTAAAAGAATCGTTTAAGTGCGAGTCTTTAGTTATAACTCCATCGATTAATCTAACAACGCTATCAGTAACTACTTGACTAGCTAATTCCCCACCCGTTAAAATGTAATCGCCAATTGAAAGTTCTAAATCAGCTAAAGTTCTAATTCGTTCATCAAAACCTTCATAATGTCCACATATAATAATTAAATGTTTTTTTAAGCTTAACTCATAAGCTTTTTTCTGTTTAAATAATTCTCCTTGTGGTGTCATTAAAATGACAAGTGAATCACTAGTTTTCAAATCATTTACAGCATCAAAAACTGGTTGAGGCATCAAAACCATACCACTACCGCCACCAAACGGATAATCATCAACCCGTTTATGAGGATCAGTTGAATAGTCACGAATATTATAAACATTTATCGTAACTAATTTTTTATCGATAGCTCGGCTAATTATCGATTCGGTTAAAAAATTATCAAACATATGAGGAAAAAGCGTTAAAATATCAATCTTCATCTAACAAACCTTCTATTAGTTCTACATCCATTCTTTTATTTTCTAAGTCAATATTCTTAACAAATTCTGAAACATTAGGGATCATATAAGTTTTAGTTTTGTTTTTAATGACTAAAATTTCTTGTTTATTTTTTAAAATACTAGCAACTTTTCCAATTGCTTCCCCATTAGCATAAACTTTTAAACCGATAATATCTTCGTCAACATAACCATCAATATCCAAGTCTTCTCTTTTCACATAAACATCATCGTTTTTGAAGATTATTGCTTCATTTATATCATTAACATCTTCAAAACTAACCATATCATAGTTTTTATGAGTACGATAAGTTTTAATAACGACTTCTTGTTTTCTTTTTCCTAGATAAAGTTTTTTACCTTTAACAAAAACACTATCTTTATATTTAAAATCTGAAACGATTCTTAATTCACCTTTAATTCCATGTGTATTTACAATCTCTCCTACATATACCATAAAAATCCCTACTTATCTAATTCATATAAAATAATACTTGTCGCCACCCCGACATTTAAGCTTTCACAATTTGGATTCATATCAATATAGATAAATTCATCACATAATTCACTGCTTACTTCACTGATGCCATTTCCTTCATTGCCCATTATTATAACAAATTTATCATTTTTTTCAATAGTTTTTAAACTTTTTCCATGCGTTACTTTAGTTCCATATATTTTATAACCTTCATCTTTTAATTTCGGTATTATTTCATGAGCATCTAAAATAACAATATTTAAGTGGAAAAGCATTCCCTGACTAGCTCTAATTACCTTAGAATTATAAACATCAACACAATCCTTACTTAGTATTAAAGTATCAACATTAAAAGCAACACAGCTTCTAATAATAGTTCCTAAATTGCCTGGATCTTGAATACAATCTAAAAAAACTATTTTTTTACCTTTAACTGTTCCCTCTTTTTTTGAACAAACACCGATAATACCAGTTGGATTATCTAATTCGCTTAAATAATTTTTAACATTATTAGTCATATAGCTAGTCATAACATCAAGAGGCAAAAATTCATTTTCTTCTAAAAATAATTCTTTCAAGTAATCAGTTTTATAAGCTTCTAAAACAAGATGCCTACCTTCAACTAAAAATAAATTCTTTTTATCACGATATTTTTTTGTTTGTAATTTTTTTAAATCTTTAATTTTATTATTATCAACTGAACTATATAACACTATAACCACCTTAATAATCATATCAAAAATAGTTAAAAAAGTAAATTAATTTTATCATAAAAATACCATTTATAATCAATGTAAATATTAGGATAAAATTAAAAATAACTACTAGTTTGTACTAATAGTTTTAACTTTTACTTTCTGATTCTTTCTTAAAGCAATATTATAGCTTTGATAATTAATATCATCAGTTACTTCCTCTAACACTTTTAACTCTTTTGGCAAAATTATTTTTGAATTATCTTGCGTAACATCTACTTGTAATAAGCCAATATTTGATTCCGATAAAATATCAAGTTTAAAATATTGTTTATTTTTCGAAAAACAATAACGCGATTTTTTCAAAGTTGCTTTTACATTTTGTGAAGATAATAGTCTCTCAAATTCTTTAGCAGTGATTTTTTTATCAGTAACAATTTTTGATAATCCTTTATTTCTACTCTGAACAGTTAAGTAATAAGTAGTTTGATTGTTTTGGGTTCTTTTTTTTAATCTTCGTTCATATTTATCACGATTTTCAAGATAAAAATACTCAAGTTTTATTTCATCACAGTCAGGAATTAAAGAATTATTTATGTCAATTGCATATATTTTTTGTCTTTTTAAAGGAATAGGATTACCTAATAAATTATGAATACTATCTAATACGTTTTTCATCTTATCTTCAAAGTCAGTTCTGTTATCGATAATAACTAAATTATTATGACCTGTCCATGCTTTTAATGATTTTTTATCCATTTGCTTTGCTTGTTCAACGGTTTCTGTTCTTGCTTGATTATTAGATAATGTGTAATACTCCTCTTTACCATCTGCCGCCGTTACTAGATGAATAACCATATCATAACGATCTAATAGATATAATTGATTTAAATCTAGTTGCTTTAAAATATCAGCAAATTCACTATCACTAACGTAGGCTTTGTTATCCATAACTCCTCGATCATA
Organism: Bacilli bacterium; assembly: GCA_017887425.1. Lineage (GTDB taxonomy): Bacteria > Bacillota_I > Bacilli_A > RF39 > UBA660 > Faecisoma. The sequence continues at coordinate 5,273 of JAGHHZ010000001.1, read as the reverse complement.
AACAATAATACATTTTTTATCATTTGGTAACAATTTAATTGCCTCTTCATAAGTCTTTTCTTTGTTTAATTGATATTCAACAATCAGCTTTTGAAAATCAAACATCTTAATTGCATTATCACCAAATGGTTTAATTCCCCCTTTAATCAACTCAGTTGCACTTTCACTTACAATCAATACATAATACCCTTTTTCTTGTAAATCTTCTTCAATTCGCGCTAAAGCCGTTGTTTTACCAGCGCAAGGACCACCTGTTAAAACTATTTTACCTACTATTTCCGCCATTATTAATACCTCCTTTTAATTATTTTTTTAACCGGATCTAGTTCATGAACTGATGCATATGTTACATCAAATTGTGTTTTATTCATATCTAACTTAATATTTTTTAAAATATAATAAAGCATATTGATCACTCCACGATGAGTAATTATCAAAGTTTTATCTTGTTTTAAAATCCAAGGTAATAATCTTTCGATTCTTTTATATAAATCAAGCAAAGATTCTCCATTAGGATAACAAGTTGTAATTTTAACATCACTTAATAAATCAAAATACTTTTCATTTGCTTCTAATAAATCCATTCCATTTAAATCACCTTTATTTTGTTCTCTTAATCTATCATCATAAATTATTGGTCTTCTTAAGTGATATTGCATTATTTGCGCTGTTGTTTGACATCTTTTAATGTCACTTGCAATAATCTTATCAACCTCTAAATCGTAATTGTAAACGCCAGTTAAATTAACTTGTTTCTTTCCGCATAAAGTTAAATCACCATCACTCCATCCCCCTATTTTTGTCTCATCATCTTGCCCATGACGCATTAAATAAATCATTTTACCTCCTCTAGCGTTATTATGACGCATATAATTTGTTTAAAAAATGTTTTATAAAACATTTTTATTACTAATTTCTTCTTTAAACTTATAAAGTTTAGCTGGTTTCTTTCCTTCGAAATTTATCTCTTTATTTGTATCGTAAATAAGACCTAAACTTAATAACTTTCTTCTAAAATTACGTCGATCAAAATTTTTATTTAAAATCGCCTCGTAAGTTTTTTGAATTTCAGGAATTGTAAACCCATTAGGAAATAAAGTTCTTAAAATGTTGCTATTAACAATACTCTCTTTTAATTTTTCTAAGCTATCCTTTATTATTTCATTATGATCATAAGCTAAATCAGGAATATTATCAATAGCAAACCAATCTGCATCAGATGTTTTTTGAGTTTTATTTAAAATACTTACTCTTTCATTATCAATTACTCCCAAATAAGATATTCCTACCATTCGCATTATATTAGAACGATTAACTTTTCCAAAAACATTGCATAACTCTAAATCAATATTAGTAATTCCCGTCTTTTCTTTAAGTTCTCTTTTTAAACCATCATCGAGATCTTCATTGTTATATAAAGCTCCACCAGGTAAAGCCCATTTATCTTTAAATGGCTCATTACATCTTCTAACTAATAAAACTTTAACTATACCTTTTTCAACTGTAAAAATAGAAGCAATAACATGAATACCTTGATTAAAGTATAAAGGATTTTTTATCTCCATCATATCACCTACAATCATATTATATGCGTCATTCTGACATTTGTCAATGGAATATTAAAAAAATTAACTTTTTTTAGTTAATTTTTACTGTTTTTTCGACAACTGTTTTAATATCTCTTTCGTTAAATGGTTTTCTTAGAACATCGATGATTGGATATTCACGAGCCTTATTAATAAAATCATCATTGCCTAATCCTGTAATAATAGAAACTGGTATTTTTTCAAACAAATTATTTGCTTTAAAATATTCTAACACTTGAAAACCATTGACATTTGGCATATTTAAATCTAATAGCATTCCGACTATTCTACCATTTGTCTGAACCATTGTTAAAGCTTCTACACCATCTTTAGCGATAATAACATCATAAACATCGTTAAAAATCTTTTTAATAAAACTACTGATAACATTAGAATCATCAACTACTAAAATAGCTTTGTCTTTAGTTGATTGGTTAGTAAATTCTCTTCTAATCGGTTCTTGCCCAAAGTATTTTCTAACGACATTTAAAATACGATAGGTCTCATTCATCAATTCATCAAAGTGTTCATAAACATAATAAATATTATTAGCTTTACTTTCTAATTCGTGTTGATAAGATAATTCAGCTAATTTATCAAAGCCAAAATATTTAGCATCACTTTTTAAAGAATGAACTAAAATAGCATAATTAGCCATATCTGCTACTTCTTTATATTTTTTAATATTAGCTATCTTTTCATCAATTTCTCCTAGAAATGTTTCTAATGTTTCATTATAAGTATTTATATCACCAAATAATTCTAAACTTTTTTCTAAATTAATTCCATTCGCTTTTAAAATATTCACATCTTTCATACCATCACCCTAAAATTATTATATCATAAATTGTTACTATTTAATCATTTAAATTATTCAAGTTGGTCTTTTAAATATTTATAATAATCATTTTCTAGAATCAAACGAGATATTTTAAATTTATAGTATATTTCATCCTTTATCTGATTGGCATATTCTTCTGTCAATGATTCACCAAAAATTGGCATTAACGAATTATATTTGCCTCTATTTGTTATAAAGCTACGATTGTGGAAAATAATAGTTGACTCACTACTAGAAAATATATCTTTACCTAATAATAATCTTGAGTCGTATTCAATACCATATAAATTTAAAATAGTCGGCAAAATGTCTAAGTTACTACAATATTTATCTACACTTTGATTATTAATTTCACTATTATATATAATAAGTGGCATTTTTGTTTTTTCAAATGTATTATCTCTTTCATAAGTTGATAATTCATTCATTTCATCTAAAGTTAATCCAAAAGGATAATGATCTCCAATTAATAAAATAACTGTATCATCTAATCTATTGTTTTTTTCTAATTTATCCAATAATAACTCTAATGCTTTATCTAACTCTATTTGGGTGGCTAAATAATATTTAGCTTTTTCACTATATGGCAAATTTTCAACATAATGATAATTCTTTTGAACAATAGAATGACTCCATTCATAATTCGCATGACCACTCATCGTTACATAATAAGTCATAAATTTTTCATCGTTAATATAATCATCAACAGTAGCTTCAATCATTTCTAAATCGCTGGGTATTGTTTGATTACAATTCATCTTATTTTCTAAACCATTCCCACAGCCCAAATAATCATATCCTAAATTACCAAAATACTCATCTCTTTTATAATAAGTATAATCATAATTATGATAAGCTCTTATATTATATCCCTCTTTTTTAAATACAGTTGCATAATTATAAGGCATATAATTATTTACATCCTCTTCTAAAGTAATTTTCCCATCGACTGGCAATAATGAATTATCTAAAATATATTCACTATCAGCTGTAGCTCTTAAATATAATGGTGAATAATAGTTATTAAACTTAAACCCTGTATTATATAGATGATATAAAGTTGGCGTTATATTTTCATCTATTCCCAATTCACTAAAAGATTCGGCTAATATTATAATTAAATTCTTATCTTTAAATAATCCAGTGTATTCATTTTGTAAAGTTGCTTGTTGGTTTTTAAAATATTCACTTATTTCTAATATTTCTTCATTATCTGTATCTATATCAAAGTTGATATCTAATATATTATAGTTATTATCTGAATAATCAAAATCATTATCAACATTCAAGCTAACGTCATCTTCAAAATTAAAGATAGTTCTTTGAATATCTAACCTAATCGTTGTTAAAAGACCAAAATTACTTATATTTTCCAAAGGTAAGTTTATTTTATAATAAATATTTTTTAGACTAGTATTAAAATTAATTAATATGATTATAAATAAATATAAAATAACTGCTATTATTCCTCCAATTTTTCGATTAAAATCAAATTTTATTTTACTAATCAAAAATATATAAGCTGCAATAGGTATAATCATAAATAATATAATATACCAATTACTTAATATCTTATCAAATAGAATACTTGCAAATGGCAAAGCCATTCCTGCTGTAAACATCGTATCGACTAATAAAAAAGATTCAAAGATAGAATAATAAATAAAATGCGTTATAAACAGTATTCCAATTAAAATAGCTAATATTATTTTATATATTTTCTTTTTAAACAATGTTTCTAAAATTACACCAATCAAAATACTAAATAATAACACGAAGAAAAGATTGGATATCTTTCCAATCGTTGCTAATATAAATATTATTTCTTCAATTATTATTAATAAACTTATCATTTAACCACCAGATTACTATATAAATTTTAACTTAAAATAGTTATATTGTCAATCAAGAAAAAAAGAAAATTAGATTATTATTCTAATTTTCTAAAAGAAATTATATCCTTGAACCAACATTATGAACTAAAATAGAATATTTAGTAACTAAATATGTATGTAATCCTTCTACTTCTAAATTATATACTGTAACAGGCTCATTTAGTTTTTCTAATTCAATTGATCGAATAGGTAAATTACCAATTTCAGAAGTTAACAAATCTCCTACCTCTAAATCGTAAGCTCTTACCCAACCTTTATCAATCACATAGAATTGATGTTTTGGAGTCACTTCGATAATTTCATCATTAACTTTTATGTGATATATTTCATTTGACATACCAACAAATTTACTTAATACTGGTTTTAAAATTAGTTCATTTGTTTCCAAATCAATTGCATAGACTAATTCACCAACTTCAATTTCTTCGATTGATCTATATCCTTCATTTGTATATACTAATGTACCAGCTGTAAAGCAACTAGTTCCTCCAGTTGTCTCTTTAGTTATACTATTTCCAGCTGCATCAGTTACTACCACTTTTATATTTAAACTTGTTCCAATAGTTAGTCCATCAACTGTATACGAAGTATTTGTTCCAGTATATCCTAACGTATACTCAGAAGCTGTTGACAATTTATAATAGTATGAGTAAGTTAATGTCCCTGTACCCACCATATTGCTATCACTAGCAGTAGCAGTAATTATTACTCTATCACCATAATGATAACTGGCATCTGTTGCACTAATATCTAAAGTAGGAATTGTTTTATCCATTTTTATTGTATAATCTCTACTTGATGTATTTCCAGCTAAATCTGTTGTTGTGATTGTTACTGTTTGTCCAGATGTATTACTTGTTATACTTGATACACTACTTGTTGTTGTACTATGTCCTGATAAGCCATCTGTTCCATTTATTACATTTACTGTTACGTTACTTCGATACCAAC
>JAGHHZ010000011.1 GCA_017887425.1 Bacilli bacterium | reverse complement strand
GTTCCTTCGGGTTCGATGGTTCGACTCCATCTCTCTCCACCACTTTTGTATTAGGTTAGATTGCCTCGTAGCCAAGCGGTAAGGCACCACACTTTGACTGTGGCATGCGCTAGTTCGAATCTAGCCGAGGCAGCCATTATTTATGTCCCGTTAGCTCAGCAGGTAGAGCATTTGACTTTTAATCAAAGGGTCACAGATTCGAGTTCTGTACGGGACACCATTTTATAAATAATCCCTTTAGAAATAAAGGGTTTTATTTTGCCTTTTTTTAATGTTTATCTTTAAAAAAAATCTTATTTTTGATATACTATATATGGTGATTAAGATGGATAGAATGAATGAAATTATCGATTTAATAAATAAAGCTAATTATGAATATTATATTTTAGATAATCCAACTTTAACTGATCAAGAATATGATCGTTATATGCAAGAACTGATTAAAATTGAATCTCAACATCCAGAATGGGTTCGTGATGATTCACCAACTAAAAGAGTAGGTAACGAAGTAATAAGTGAATTTAAAAAAATTGTCCATGAAAAACCAATGTTATCTTTAAGTAATGTTTTTAATGAAGATGAAATAAGAAACTTTGATGAAAAAATAAAAAAAGAAGTTAATCCTAATTATGTCTGTGAGTTAAAAATAGATGGATTATCAGTATCACTATTATATGAAAAAGGTAAACTAGTAAGAGGCGCTACTCGAGGCGACGGTGTAACTGGGGAAGATATTACTCATAATGTTAAAACAATTAAAACTGTTCCTTTAGTTTTAAGTCAACCACTTGATATTGAAGTTCGTGGCGAAATATATATGAGTAAAAAGAGTTTTAATAAACTAAACGAAATAAGAAAAGCTAATGGTGAAGAGTTATTAGCTAATCCCCGTAATGCAGCAGCCGGTAGTGTTAGACAATTAGATAGTAAAATAGCCGCTTCAAGAAATTTAGATTGTTTTATATATCATTTACCTAATCCCGAAGATTTTGGAATAAAAACCCATTATGAGTCTTTACAATTTATGAAGGATTTAGGTTTTAATGTTAATCCTAATATTGAATTGGTTAAAAATATCGACGAAGTTTTAAAATATATTAGTAAATGGACGGAAAAAAGAGATTCATTACCTTATGAAATAGATGGAATTGTTATAAAAACTAACGATTTTGGTCAACAAGAAAAATTAGGTTTTACAACAAAATATCCTAAATGGGCGACAGCTTATAAATTTCCTGCTTTAGAAGTATTAACTAAATTAAAAGACATTATCTTTACTGTTGGTCGAACGGGGCAAGTAACTCCTAATGCTGTTTTAGAGCCAGTTCGATTAATGGGGTCAGTTATTTCAAGAGCAACGTTGCATAATGAGGACTATGTTTTATCTAAGCATATAAAAATTGGTGATACAATTTCAATTCGTAAAGCTGGTGATGTTATTCCAGAAGTAGTAAGTGTAAAAAAAGAAAGAAGAAACGGAACAGAGATTGACTTTAAAATGACGGATACTTGTCCAATTTGTCATACTAAATTAGTTAAAAAAGATACGGCTTATTATTGTGTTAATGATAAATGTGATAAAAAGAAAATTGAAAATTTAATTCATTTTGTCAGTCGAGATGCAATGTATATTGAAGGTTTTGGCGATAGAATAGTCGAAGATTTTTATAATATGGGATACTTAAAAAGCATTTTAGACTTTTATGAATTATATAGATATAAAGAAGAATTGATGGAACTTGAAGGCTTTGGAAGTAAAAGTATTAATAACTTATTAGATAGTATTGAAAATAGTAAGAATAACTCTTTAGAAAGATTATTATTTGGTTTAGGTATAAGATATGTTGGAAGTAAAACTGCTAAAATTTTAGCTAAGCATTATAATAATATTGATAATCTTATGGATGCTAGTTATGAAGATTTATTAAGTGTAAAAGATGTTGGTGAAGCTATTGCTAAAAGTGTTGTTGAATATTTTGCAAATAATCAAGATTTGATAGCTAAATTAAAAGATTATGGACTTAACATGACATATTTAGGTAAAACTAATGTCAATGATGAGTTCAATGGCAAAACGTTTGTTTTGACAGGAACTTTAAGCACAATTACAAGAAATGAAGCTAAAGAAAAAATTGAAGAATTAGGTGGAAATGTAAGTGGCAGTGTCAGTCAAAAGACAAGTGCTGTTATAGTTGGTGAAAATCCTGGTAGCAAATATGATAACGCTATTAAATTAGGAATTCCGATTTGGAATGAAAATGAATTTTTAGATAAAATTAAAAAATAGTATTTTCTTTTACTATTTTTTTTGATATAATGGACTTATAATAAATGGAGGTAAAGAATATGAATAACGAAGTTAATAATATAAATAACAATGTTCAACCTAATATGCCAGATCCAAATGTTAATCAAATGCCAACTGCTCAACCTGAGCAAGTTAGTCAGAATGTTGTTAATCCAGCACCTGTTGAACAAGTTAGTCAAACTGTTGCAAACCCAACACCGGTTGAACAATTTAATCAAACTGTTGTCAATCCGACACCAGAACCTGCTCCTGTAACACAAGACGTTAGTCAAACTGTCACACCAACTCCTGCTGAAACTACACAAACTCAGGAACAAAGTGTGAATAACGTTGATCCAATGAGTGCAGTAGCTAATTTGAACAAAGATGAAGCAATGGAAGAAGCTTTATCACATACGACTCAATATAGTCCATTTGAAGCTCCTAAACAAGAAGTCAACCAAGAAGTAAAGAAAACAAATAATAAAAGTGCTTACATATTTATAGGTATAATTTTTGCTATCATGTTGCTTTTTATTATTTTCTTACCACAAATTTCAAATTTATTTGGTTGGGTATAAAAGTGACTAAGGTCACTTTTTTTAACCTAATGGTAGTTTTATGATATAATTTATAAAGGAGGCAAAAATGACATTTAATAGTATTATTGGTTTAATCAAAAACTTTATTGATGTTTTAATTGTATGGTTCGCACTTTATTATATTTTAAAAAGCCTTAGAAAAAATGTCAAAATGGTTTTGTTGTTTAAGGGTATTTTAATTATTATTGGTTTAAAAATAATCAGTGATATTTTAGGATTAGTAACGATTGGATTCTTATTGGATTATGTAATTGAATGGGGACCTTTAGCTTTAATCGTTATATTCCAACCAGAAATAAGAAGTGTCTTAGAACATTTAGGACGTAGTCAATTATTGGGCCGTCATAAAGTTCTAACAGTTGATGAAAGAGAAAAAATGGTATATGAAATTACTAATGCTTTAGATTATTTAAGAAAACAATCAATCGGTGCTTTAATTGTTCTAGAAAGAGATAACAGTTTAAATGATTACATTGAAAAATCTAAAAAGATTTATGCTGACATTTCTTCAGATTTGTTAATTTCAATATTCTTTCCTAATAACCCATTACATGATGGTGGTTTAATTATTCAAGGCGATAAAATTACAAGTGCTGGTGCTGTTTTTCCTACTAGCGATAGTTTAAAAATCAGTAAAAGATTAGGAACTCGTCACCGTGCGGCTTTAGGAATTTCTGAAGTCAGTGACTGTATCGCAATAGTTGCTTCAGAAGAAACTGGTCGTCTTTCAATAGCAATCGATGGTGAGTTATATTATAATTTAACTTTAGATGAAGTAAAACTTCGCTTGTTAGAAGAATTAAGACCGAAAAAAGAAGTTTTTGTTGAGGAGGAAGATATAAAGAATGAAAACAATAGCTAAAATATTTAAAAATATCGTTTCCTTTTTTTCAAGAATTATTGATAAATTGATCGTCATGCCGATTAGTAAACTAATTTTGATGATTAATAAAAAATTTGAAAAGCCAGGTAAAAAGTTTGAAAATTGGTTATCACGTACTAATACATTATTATTTATTTCTTTAGTTTTAGCCATATTAATTTTTATTGTTATCGATCAAAGAATCTTAACTTATTCTGAAAGTTCAGCTGAAGTTTTAACTATCGATCAGGTAAAAGTTGAGTATGATGAAGATAACTATGTTGTTGAAGGTATACCAGAAAGTGTCGATATAACTTTAATTGGTAATAAAGCTGACTTATATATTGCTAAACAATCGCCTACTAATGAAGTTGTAATAGATTTATGGGGATTAAAACCAGGTACTCATAAAGTTGATATTAAATATGATCAATTAAGTGGTAATATTAGATATAGTGTTAATCCTTCGGTAGCGACAGTTGTAATTTATGAGAAAGTATCAGCTACCAAAACATTGTCGGTTGATTTATTAAATCAAGACTCACTAGATGCAAGATATATTATCGATGAAGTCAATGCCACAACTGATTCGGTTGTCGTTCAAGGCGCTTCTTATAAGGTTGAACAAGTAGCGACAGTTAAAGCTTTAGTCGATATTAATACTTTACCAGATTTTGAACTAGGGGAAAGAATTGTTGTTTCAGCTCCTTTAAGAGCTTATGATGAAGCGGGAAATGTCGTTGATGTTGAAATCAGTCCGGCTCGTGTCGATGTTGAATTGTTGATAGATTCACCAAGTAAACAAGTACCTATTCAAGTTATTCCAAATGGCAGTGTTGTTTATAACATGGGTATTAGTAATTTAATTGTTAATAATAATGAAAATACGATGGTAACGTTATATGGACCTAGTGAAGTTTTATCGACAATCGAATACTTACCAGTAAATATTAATGTTGATGGATTATCTGAAGATACACAATTTAGAGTTAACTTAGAAAAACCTAATGGTGTTAAACATATGAGTATTGATAATGTTACAGTCGATGTTAAATTGAGTAGTGATATTAGTAATGTCGATATTGAAAATGTTAGTATATCAACTATTAATCTAAATAGTAATTATGGAGTTGCTCCAGTTGACATAGATAGTGTTACAGTTAAATTAAAAGGTGTTACCGATATTGTCAATAGTATTACAGCTGATGACATTAATGTTTATGTCGATTTAAGTGGATTAGGAGTTGGTACTCACGAAGTTCCAATAATCGTCAGTGGTAATGATCCGCGAGTTGAGTATTTATCTTCCGTTCTAAAGATGAATGTTAGAATTTACGAAAATTAACAACAAAAGATTATTAACAAATGTTAATAGTCTTTTTAACTTTATTAAATAATAGGGTGAGAATATGAAGATAGAAGGAATAACTTATCACGGATATAAAAAAGACGATGATGGAAGATGGATAAATGAAGACGGACTAAAAATTTTAGAATTTCCTCAAGAAAATATTAAAATTGGAATTATTATGGATGGAGCTACTGGTTTAGGAAGAAAATACAAACTGGTTTCTAATAAAACAGCTGCTGAGTGGTATGTAAAAACTATAATCGACGAATTAGAAAAAATATTTATAAATAATCCGGCAAGTGATTTAAAACAATCTTTAGAAAAATGTGTTACACTAATTACTAGTAAAATTAATCAATTTGAAATAGAAAATAATATGAAGTTAAAAGATTATGAAACACCTTCTTCAGCAATTGCAATTATTAGAATAAATAATGAAGAAACAGAATTATTTATTTTGGGTGATATATCAGCAATTGTAGGATATACTTCTAAAAAGGTAAAAAAAATAAATAATCCAAATAAAAACAAGATAAAAGCATATGATGATTCTGTAATTAGAAAAATGATAAAAATTGCTAAAAAAGAAAAAATAAATGTTATAGATACAATAAATAACCCTAAAATTCAAAAAAAACTACAAATAAATCGTTCTAAAAAAAAATAAAAATTATTTAGGCTCTTATTATGTTTGTGGTACTAATCCTAAGGCAGTTAAAAAAGGAATTTATTGTAAATTTAAAAATAACACTTTAGAAAAAATTATTTTAGCAACAGATGGCATTGATTATTGTTTACTTAATGATAATGAAATTAGTTTTTATCAACGACTAAAATCGACTTCTTTAAATCAAGTTATAAATAGTATCTGTGAAAAACAAATAGAAGATAATTCTTGTAATAAATACCCAAGATTAAAAAAAGAAGATGATAAAACTCTTCTTATAGTTAATTTTAAATCATTAATCTAAAAGCTATTGGCCAATTTACCAATAGTTTTTAATTTTCAATATGATTAAATAAAATACCAATATTGATTAAACCTGTAATTCCTACAATTGTATAGATAATACGAGCAATTATTGAACCTTCACCAAAAATGTAGGCAACTAAATTAAAATCAAATAATCCGATTAATCCCCATACAATTGCTCCAATAATAGTAAAAACTAAACATACTTTTTGTAAAGTTTCCAATCAAATCATTCCTTTCTATTAATCACAAGTATTTTGACCAAATTAATAAAAAATATACATTTTTTAAAAAAAGATTAAATATAATTAATTGAACAGGAGTGAGAAAGTGAAAAAAGGATTGATACTATTAGCATGTTTGGGTTGTTTTTTACTTGTTGGATGTGGCAAATATGGTGAGAAAGATATTATTAAAGATTTAAGTAAAAAAATTGATAGTAATAATGGATATTATTTAAATGGCGAATTGGAAATAATAAACAATGAAGATAGTTATTTATATGATGTTGAGGTAGCGTATCAAAAAGAGGATAATTTTAGAGTAAGTTTAAAAAATAAAACTAATAATCATGAACAAATCATCTTAAAAAATACTGAAGGAGTTTATGTTTTAACACCATCCTTAAACAAAAGCTTTAAATTTCAAAGTGAGTGGCCTTATAATAACTCACAAAGTTATATCTTACAAACTATTTTGAAAGATATCGAAGATGATAGTGAAAAGATTTTCGAAGAAACTGATGATATGTACGTATTTACTACTAAAGTAAATTATTCTAATAATAATGAATTAGTTAAACAAAAAATTTCTTTTGATAAAGATTTAAATCCTAAAGAAGTTGTTATTCTAAACAATAACGATGAAGTACAAATGAAAATGAAGTTTAATAGCGTTGATTACAATGCAACATACGACGATAATTATTTCACATTACAAGGAAACATGCAAAATGCTGAAGTAGAAACAACAAGTGGAAGTTTGGATTCAATAATTTATCCGATGTATATTCCAGAAAACACGCAGTTATCAGGTCAAGAAAAAGTAACAACGGAAAATGGTGAAAGAATAATTTTAACTTTTAGTGGGGATAATCCATTTACAATTGTTCAAGAAACAGCACAAGCTGCCGAAGAGTTACTTACAATCCCAATGTATGGTGAGCCATATATAGTTACTGATACAGTTGGAGCAGTAGCTGATAATTCTATAGCTTGGGTTAGCAATGGTGTCGAGTTTTATGTTGTTTCAGATATATTAGATAGTCAAGAACTATTAGAAGTAGCTAATTCAATTAATACTATGACAGTCGGAAAATAGTGAAACATTGGTGAAACATGAAAAAAATGTTTCCTTTTTCATGTTTCTATGATATAATTTAAACGGTGAGAAGAAATGGCAAAAACTAAAAAGAACGTCAAAAATATTAAACAAAATACGTATAACAACGATACAGAAATTTCTAAATTAATTAAGTTAATTATAGTAGTATCTTTGATTGTTCTTATCTTTTATGGTTTGACAGTTTTGGTAAACCAAGAAAAAGAAGTAGAAAATCCGGATACTCCAGCATCTATTCAATATGATGAAATTCTAATTGGCAATGTTTTAAAACAACCAAACGAAGAATATTATGTGATGATTTACGACGATGAAGATTACGATACTTCACTCTATAGTACTTATTTAGATTTATATAAGCAAAAAGATGAAGCTATTAGAATATATACATCACAGTTAAATAATCCGCTTAATCAAAATTTTAAAGCTGAAGAATCAAATTTAGATATTAGTGATATAAGTGATTTAAAAATTCAAAGCTCAACTTTATTAAAAATTAATGATGGAAAAATCGAAGAATTTTATGAAGGGGAAAAATTAGTAGAACATTTAAAAGAAATTTCTAAAACTGAAGAAGAAACAGAGTAAATCTGTTTCAATCTGGCCTGTTGGTGAAGCGGTTAACACATAACCCTCTCAAGGTTACATACATGGGTTCAAATCCCATACAGGTCACCATATGGAAAAATCGAGCCCTAGTGTTCGTCTCAGTAAACTTGGTACGAATGTATCAAGTTTTTATTAGAAAGTAAATGTCAAATTTTAAAATAACAATAGAAAATTTTAGCGAATTATGATATATTATTAGATGAGGATGATTATTATGGCAAATAAAGAAATAGAAAAAAAAGAAGAAGTAAAAAAAGTCTCTAAAAAAAAGAGTGATACTAAAACAAGTAAGAAAACTACGACAACCAAAAAAGTAACTAGCAAAGAATCTGCTCCTAAAAAAAGAACAACTAAGAAAGTGGATTTAGAGCAAGTTGATAATAAAATTAAAGAAGATCTTGTCAAAGAACATGTTAAAGAGAGTATTAATGAACAACCTAAAGAAGAAGTAAAACAGGAAAAGACAAAATTTGGCATTTTTGAGTATGTCCTTTTATTAGTAATTATTTCTTTAGTTTTCTCTTTAATTGGATATTTTATTGGTTTAAAAGGTAACAAGAGTATTGATGATGATTACGTTACAGTAAATAAAGAATTAAGAGAGTTTATCGAAGAGTATAATTATATTTTAGAAAACTATTATGGCGATATTGATGAATCTGAGTTAATCAATAGTGCTATTAAAGGAATGTTATCTGCGATAGATGAATATTCTGGATTTATCGATAACGGTTCAAACAATAATAGTATCTCTTTAAAAGGAGAATATGACGGATTAGGAATCGGCGTTTTGAATGACGATAGAGGAAATATCGTAATAGTTACTATATATAAAGATAGTCCTGCTGAAAAAGCTGGAATAGAAGTTGGAGATATCGTATCTAAAATCAATGGTGAAGATATGACTAATCAAGATAACTCTGTTTTAGTTGAAAAAGTTGCTGAATTAGATGATATCAATTTAACTATCATTCGTGATGATGAAGAACTGGAATTCAATTTAAAAAAGGAACATGTTGTTCTTCAATCTGTCGGTTATGAAATGTTAGAGAATAATATCGGATATATCCAGGTAGGTATATTTGCCGAAAATACTGATGAACAATTTGAAGAAGCATTAACTAGTTTAGAAAATCAAAATATGCAAAGCTTAATTATTGATTTGCGTGGTAATAGTGGTGGTCATTTAACAACGGTAAAAAATATGCTTAGTTTATTTTTAAACGATACTCATGTTATATATCAAACAGAAGATGAAAATGGAATAGAAAAAGTTTATTCAACTGGTAATGAAGACAAAGATTATGAAATTGTTGTTTTACAAGATTTAAGCAGTGCTTCTGCTAGTGAGGTTATGGCTAGCGCTTTAAGAGAACAATTAGATGCTTATATAGTAGGTACTACTAGTTTTGGTAAGGGTACTGTTCAAACTCTTAGAGTTGTTGATGGAATTGGTGAATATAAAGTTACTACTATGAAATGGTTAACTTCAAATGGTGTTTGGATTGATAGTAATGGTATCGCTCCAGATTTAGAAGTACAATTAAATGAAGAATATTATAGCAATCCAACTAGAGAAAATGATAACCAATTTCAAGCTGCAGTTGATTATTTAAAGGGAGAAAATTAATTCTTCCTTTTTTTTATTAAAAGTTGTATAATGGAAATAAGGAAGAGGTAATGTATGAAAAATATTTGTATAGGAGATAAATTCCAAATACAATGTTACAAGCACAATGGTAAAATTCATCGTGCTTGGGATGAAGCAATAGTATTAGATATAAAAAAAGATTATATTGTGTTTGGCAATTTTAAGACTAAAGTAATAGAATCGCAAGGAACATGGTGGAAAACTAAAGAACCGGCGGTCATGTATTTTTTTAAGGATAAATGGTTTAATATAATATCACAATTAAAAAAAGATGGCATATATTATTATTGTAATATTGCAACCCCATTTATAATAGAAGAAGGAACTATTAAATATATAGATTATGATTTAGATTTAAGAATTTTTCCAAGTGGGGAATTTAAAATATTAGATAAGTTAGAATATTTATATCACAAAAGAATAATGAACTATGGTGATGATCTAGATAAAGTTATTAATAATGGATTAGATGAGTTAATTAATTATTATAAAGATAAAGCAATAATGTTTGATAGCAATCGTAATAGAGAATATTGTAAGGAATATTTTAGTTTAAAAGAGGAAGAAAAAAATAGTAATTTTTCATAAAATAGTGAATATAATAAAAAAGAAGAAAAATTTTTAAAAAAAGTATTGACAAACGATTTTTAATTTGATATATTATAGTGGCTTTCGAAAAAAAGCCTTAAAAAAACTTGTAAAAATAATATATTTAATTTCAAGTTGACATAATTTTACACTTTTGAAAAAAAATAAAAAAAATGTAAAAAAAAGCTTGACTTGTTAAAAGAGATTTGATATATTATATTTACCGCACCGAGAAATGGTGTGAGAATGATCTTTGAAAACTGAGCAAAATGTCAATTTCATAATTAGTCAGGATAAAAAACTAATTTAACTAAAAAAAATTATTTTTTTTTGGAGAGTTTGATCCTGGCTCAGGATGAACGCTGGCGGCATGCCTAAGACATGCAAGTCGAACGGAAGGGCCCATTGATAATTAATGAAAGTTGCGTGCTTGCACAATGCTGGATTTGGTTTGATTTGGATTTTCCCTTTAGTGGCAGACGGGTGAGTAACACGTGGGTAATCTACCTCAGAGACTGGGATAACGTTCGGAAACGATCGCTAATACCGGATGATTCATATCTAGATAACTAGATATGCTAAAAGGAGCTTCGGCTTCACTTTGAGATGAGCTTGCGGTGTATTAGCTAGTTGGTGAGGTAATGGCTCACCAAGGCAACGATGCATATCCGAGCTGAGAGGCTGATCGGACACACTGGGACTGAGACACGGCCCAGACTCCTACGGGAGACAGCAGTTAGGAATATTCGTCAATGG
>JAGHHZ010000010.1 GCA_017887425.1 Bacilli bacterium | reverse complement strand
TGTTTCAAATAATTAGCTAACCTTACTTGATCATTTTTATCAAAGTCATTTTGTGCATATGTAGAAAATTCCGTATCATAAGGCGGATCTAAAAACATAAAATCCGTATCCGTTAATTTTATTTGATCACAGAAGCTTTCAAAATCTAGACAATATAATTCTGTTTTCTTCATATAATTTCTTAATTCATCAGAAGTAATATATTCAATTTTTTTAGAAAAATCTTTTCTATTATAACTTATACCCCCATATGGAACATTGAATTCTCCATTTGCATTATATCTAAACATTGACGCATAACAGTAATCTCTCACAAAATAAAATACTGCACAATAAAATTCATCGCTTAATTTTAATTTACTTTTATTATTGTATAAATATCTAAAATACATATAATATGCGCTTTTAAAAGCACATTCTATATTATCCATAACATCTGAAGTATTCATCTTGTTTCTTTGAATTTCAATTTTTTTCATTCTCTTAAGCTTTGAAATTAAGTTCTTTTTTATTTCTTTAATAAAATTGTATAAATTGATATCAAAATCATCTTTTAATAAATTATTTAACTCACTAGAGTGATTATCAATAAAACTATCAACTAATTTTTCTGCTTTTTTATCGTCTTTTTTTATTTTATTATAGACTTTAGTTAATTCATTAGAATTATGTTCAACCAATTCTTGTAACGATATCCAATTTTTATTTATTTCATTTAAACTATCAATAAAGTCTTTATTATGTTCCTTTATTAATTTATATAATAGCATTAACTCAGTTGATTTATCGTTAATTAATGAACTTTCACAGTTAATATTTAAATATACAGCTCCTCCACCAACAAATGGTTCAATATATCTATTAAAATTTGAAGGTAAATTTTTTAATATAATTGACAACTCTTTTTCTTTACCACCAGCCCATTTAATAAATGGTTTTCTAGTTTTCATTTTTTACCTCCCTCTTGTAAACATCTATACATAATTAATTATAACATAAAAAATTGTTTTATTATATTACTTAACTATACTTTTCTTTATAAAAGTAAAAACAAATTAGTAAATTCTACTAATACAAATATCTAGTGATTAGGAGCTTTCTCCCATAGTAGAAAATTATAACAGGTCTCTAGATTAATACATTCCATTGCTTGCTAATAGTATTAAATTTATAAAAAATTGTTATTAACTTCTTCTCTATCTAAGGAAAAGGTTATTAATTTTTTGAAACTAAAAAGAAACAAATTGCAAAAATATGAGATAATTTTGGGTAATGATTTTGTAATTTGCTATATAAAAATATATTAGAACGACAAAAATTATAAAATTTAATGAAACAAAGTAAATTTTGCGAAGTTCATGACTTCCTTTTTTTCTTTATAAAAAGTAGCATAATATTCAATCTCATTACAATCGCATTACTGTAATTAATTATTAAACTTTTCCAAATCTTTTGGGGTACCTAAAATATATTTTAAAGGCCACAAACTCTTTGATACAAACAAAAAGTGGAGCCTTACGGCTCCTTCAGGGGGCAATTTAATAAAAAAAGAGGATTATTAAAAATCCCCGTAATATCGACATACAATTCATTTTAAGTTTAACAAAATTTAACTAAAAAATGAGAAATTTAGCACAATTTGATGGGTAGCTGATGGGTAGAAATACTTATCAGATATTCCTTTTTTTATTATTTAATGACAATATGACATTATATATAGATATGGTACCAATATTTCAAATTACAGTGTTATATAGTGGTATAATACTATTAGGTGATTTAAATGAGTTTTGTATATGCCAGAAAATTAAAAAATAAATTCTATATATTAGCTGATTCAAAAATAACTATTTCGGACGATGACTCTGATCGACTTAAAATTAGAATTGGAGAAAAAGTAT
Organism: Bacilli bacterium; assembly: GCA_017887425.1. Classification (GTDB taxonomy): domain Bacteria; phylum Bacillota_I; class Bacilli_A; order RF39; family UBA660; genus Faecisoma. Next base: position 46,536 of record JAGHHZ010000010.1, on the reverse strand, counting down.
ATAATGATTTAAAAAAATTTGGAGTAATAAAAAATGTAATAATCAACGAAAATATTTGTATTGCATCTGCTGGTGTTTTAGAAGACTTCAATGAATTATTAAAATATGTAGATACTCAAAAAATTAATGATATTAATTTAATATCACATCAAGCTTTAAACATTCATTTACATAATAATAAAAGAACTGATTTTATAATAGCAAAAATTGATACAAATAAAGAATTATTAGAAATTAAAAATGGAATTATATCAAAAGTAGAAACTTCATGGCTAGGTTCATACAATTGTTTTAATATATTTCAAAACATAAGACATGATAAAGTATTTAGAGATCAAATTGAAGATTCATATAGTGTACTTATAGAAGAAGATAAAAATAGAATTAATTATAATGAATTTCCACCTATAACAATAGATGATATTGAAAAAGATATAGACTTTAAAGCATTCGATAAAGCAGTAAAATCAAATACGGATTTAACAGTTGGAGGATATATAGTAGAATGCATTGAACATCACAATAAATTTATGTATCCAGAATGCATTAATAGCACTGTAGAGAAACCACAAATTGTACCAAGTGACGGAGAAATTAATACTTATAACGAAGCTTCCGAAGGAGGATATACATATCATGCATATGAATCAAACAATAATTTTAAATTATATATTTATCAAATGAAAAAAGGAATTATATATGAACCAAACATTAATGATCCTAAATATAATCATTTAAGACTGCCTAAAATATATAACATGAAATTAGATGATTTCATAAAAAATAATAATATAAAACAATCAATAACTATTAATATAGAATATGAATAAATGCAATAAAAAAAGAGAATCAACGGATTCCCTATAGAATCGGCATATAACTCACATTGAGTTTATTAAATTTAAAATGTAATTATTAACACAATTTTATGAGCAATTGATGTTTATAAATACTCGTCAGCTGCTCATTTTTTTAAATAATATTATACAATCTTATAATTGATTATATTCTTTCAATTTTCTAGAATTATCAATATTATTTGATTTAAGTATTCTATTATTAAAAGCTTCTTCTATTATCTGAGATAATTGATATGAATTTGTTGGATAATTATATAATTTTGCATAACCTGATTTTACATTATCTAACAACCTATCAGGAATTGGAGTATTAAATTGATTACATCCTGGCAAAAAAATTCCTACTAGTCCACTTCTTTTATTATTTTGATCATTTCTTAATGTAGAAGCTATCTCCCAATCTACATATTTTCTTTTATAAGTTTCTTTTCCAATCATAACAATAGTAACCGTAGAATCAGTTAAATAGTTTTCCCTTATAACACGCATAGTATATTCTGGATTGTTACTATTAATTTCGGTTCCATATTCATTACCAACAATTCTTTTAATAAATGTATTCTCGTAAGAATTAGAATACTTTGTTACAAAATTACACACCTCATAATCATCTTTATGATGATATGATATAAAAACTTTATGTTGCATATTATTTACTCCTTATTTCATCTAATTTCATTGTTAAATCAACAATCTTTACGTTAACTTTTTTAATGTCATCAATGATTTCATTATATTTTGGATATCTTTTTTGTATTTCTTGTGGATCTTCATCAGTATTTTTTTCAAGTTCTTTTTCGTACCATTTTCTGAATCTTGCTTGATATTTGGTTAAATGATTTCTTAAATCCGTATTTAATACCTCTATTAATAGATTGACCAATTTATTCACTTCTTTATCATAGTTTCCAGCTAATTCTTTAATAATAGTTCTAAATTGATTATATATTGAATACCAAGAATCATAAACCTCAGCAATTACATCATTTTCCGGATCAAAAGGAAGTGCTAATTTTCGAGTAATTAATTCTGTCCATGCTTTATGTGCAATTTGCTTTACTTCCTTATTGCATCCAATATCTATTGTTACACCTTTTATACATATTTGTGAAACACTTATACTTTTAACCTTTTTTATTTTTTTTATTATCTTTACAATACATAAAATACATAAAATAATTATCGGCAATAGGACTACTATATTATCTAAACCTATTGTTATTTTATATTTTGATAAAAATTTTAATATATCCATTTACCTCTACCCTCCTAAAATAATCTATAAAGAATAATAGTATTCTTTAATCTTATTAGCCATCAATATTCTACGTTGTTTTAAGAATTCATCAAAATCATTAACTGTCATATTTTCAAATCCATCTGGTATGCAATTGATTTTCAAATTCTGATTTAACAATTCTTTATCAATAATTGATCCAATAGTAGCTTCACCATTTTTACATTGTTCATTTATCTCTAACATATAAGCATTTGGCGCTTTATTTGTTATTTGTAAATTTATTTCTGTTTGTATTAATGCAAAATTTGCAATTTGATTATAAATGCTCTTATTATTCTTCCCGTTCTTCTGTAGATAGTCTTTAGGGAATATATGATGTACATCTCCTCTGCCTTCTACCAGTGTTCTCACTTTCATATCTTTAGATAAGAATGCACTATCATTTAAAGATATTTGGGCAATTAAATATGTTTTCCAATAAGGAGAACTTGCTACGGGAGTATTAAAGTTTTCGACTAAAATACTATTCCAGAAAGCATCACCTAAACGTCTTTCTAATTCTTCATTAATATATTGAACTAAATCTTCTGCTTCATTTAATCTTCTAATATCTAAATCAAATTGTGATTCTGGAGATGAAGTGTATCTTTGTGTAATTATAGACATAATTACCCATCTCTTAACAAGTCTTTCAATAATATTTGGAGCTATATTCCTTTCTCTTAACAGTAAAAATAAAATATATCCAAAATTTAGTACATTTTTAGATCTTACTAATGAATCATCTATTATTCCAGCTGATTTTAAAATCATTACATATCTTTCAAAATTAGTTTGACTAACAAAAGATTTTACTCCATCATATAGTTTGGTATAACTATCCTCTACTATATCTTCTCTATATTCTCTTGTTTCAAAATCACGACCAGATAGCAAAGAAACTAAATCCTGTAATTTACCTCTTTTGAACTTATAAGTAAAAGCAACTCTTAATACATCTACATAACTTGGTAAAAATAAATCTTCATTTTTATCTTTTATCCATGATATCTTATTAAATATTTCTTTTTTACTAAAATCAATATCATTATTTTTTATATTTTCATAATCAACAGGTGTTTTTGCAAAATGACAAAAATAATCAATTGCTTTTCTTATATCATTTCCTTCATATTTTTCATTAACACTAATCTTACTCATTGCAAAATCTGCTTGAGAAAGAACCACACCAGCAGAATTTATTCTTACAAATATTTCTGTTACCGTTTCAATATCTAACATAGACCCTAATTCTATTCTACCAATCATTATATTCTTTATAGATTGTAATTTAGTAATTTTTTTACTTAATTCATTTGCATCTAAATTAAACTTTTGAGAATAATTACTAATAAATTCAAAGGTGTTAAAACCAGGTTTCATAACTTCAGAAATATCAGAAATCCATTCTTCTTGCTTTTCAATAGCTGGATTACTAGTTTGAAATTCCTCTGTTTGAATGTTAAAAGCAATCTTTATTCTTTTTTTCTTATAATTGTCATCTAATACTTCTTCTCCTAATAATGATGCCGTTAAAGCTGTAATTCTTTGCTGACCATCTATTAATATTTGCTTACCTTCTGATGCAGATCCGTCTTTTAATTTTACATCTGGACTTTTCCATGTAATTATATAGCCTACAGGATATTCTCTATATAAAGAATCAATCAAATCTCTAACTTTAGTTGTATCCCATACAAAAGGTCTTTGTATTTCAGGTATAGCAATAGTCCCATCATTAACATATCCCAAAAGAGTTTCCACACTTACATTGTTAACATCAAATTTTGCCATTTTTTCACCACTTTCTTACATTTCTTTTATTGAATTTTCAATATGTTCAATTTCTTCATCAGTTAATTCATATTTCAAATATAATTGTTGATCTATTTCTTTTATTGACTTACTCCAATCAATATCAGAATTTTCTGAAATATCTTGAATAGGAACATAATCAAATGTCTTTGATGTTGCATCTTGACTACTTTTTAATAAACTATGTAAATATCTTAAAAATTTTGTTTTTAAATATTTTGATAAATTATTAGCTTCATTTTCAGTCATTCCTAAATCTGCGCCTATAGTTAAATATGATTCAGTACAAATAGTATTAGGTTCTCCGACAAAAGAATTCATATTATCATCATTTAACTCAGTTCCAATATTATTAGCACGAGGAATAAATACTTTCCAATTGTTAACCCATTCATTATGATTTAAAATATTTTTAGCATTTGTAAATTTAATATTCTTTCCTTTTATATAGCACTTAATATTATTAGTTTTACTTTTGTCATCCACTAAATTTTTACTTCTAGCAAAGTTACCATCTAAACCAAAAGGTTTTCTTGATGAAACCAAGTCAGAAAAACTTCTAAAAAATTCATTTTCTTTAATTTTTAAAAGTATAGATTCTGCATGATTATCTCTTATAAAAACATTATCATCAAATAGTTTCATATTTCTATACATATCACTCACTATATTATTATCTTTTCGTGAAATAACTCTAACTTTGCTATCTTGGTTATTGTACTCTTTATCCCATAAAAGATAACAAACACCACCACGATTATTTGTGTTAGGAAAAATATCTTCAGGTGTTAAACAATCATTTATTTCTTTAATATTAATGTCATTTAACATAGAAATTCTAAAATCGTCTAAACCTTTTCCGCCAACATACCATCTTGATGGAATAATTAAAGAGATGTATTTATTAGCAATGCTTCTGCTTATATTAACAAAATCACTATATATTGGTCTTGCACTTGCACCAGCTCCACCATCTGCTTCTTGATATGGAGGATTACCAACAACAATATCAAACTTCATTTTTCCATCTCCTTCCACATATAACAAATTATCTTCTAACATAATCTCTGACATTTTTTTATTTTGTAATAAATATTTTTTTATTTTATTTAAATCTAAATTGTTATTTTCTTTAATGTTAAGTAAATCATACGATGTAAAACTTGTTGCAATATTTTCTACATTCAAATTTAAAATCTCATATACTTTTCTTGTAAACTCATATGCAATTTTAGATGTAGGTATCGAATATAAACAGTTATTAATCAATTCTTCATTTAAATTTAATTGTTTTAATTTAGAATACATTGCTATAATGAATTCTCCTTCTTTACTAGCAATATCTAAAATATTTGAACCGGAATTTACCACATTTATAATATCACTATCTGGTATTGTAGATATCATTTTATTACATATTTTATTTGGTGTAATTATTTCTGAATCAGATAATTTGTCAAATTTATTTATGGCTATTAACGCTCTATCTATTTTATTTAATGATTCATCATTTGATAATTTATTGATGTTTTGTATTTTATAATCTAGTTGACTCAAAACAAACGGATCAATATTTTCATAAATTAATTTTAATATATTAATGTCTAACTCTAAATTCATTAAAATTCTTTGATTATTTGAATCTTCATATGTGCTAATAATATTTTTTAATGAACTTAGTTTACTATCTGATAAGAAAGAATAAAACAAAATTCTGACATAATAAGTTTTAAATTTATTAATAATAATTTTCTTTAAATCATTACTATCAGTAGTATTATTTGACGAATTGTTTTGAGTATCATTGTTTTGATTTTCTAATTCATCATCAAATTCTAATGATAATTCTTCAAAATCGTCTACTTCATCATCTGTATTAACTAGTTTTAAACCACCTTTTGAACCAAGCTCAGCCTGTTTCAATATTATTTCTCTTATTTCATCTATATTTAATAACTTAAAGTCAACAGGCAAAGCGTTTGATTCATCAAGAACACTTCTTGAATTTGAATAATTACTAATATAGTTCATAATATCTATTGCTGTTATTTGTTTTAATTTATTACTATCAAAAACAATAATCGGTGAAATATTCAATTCATTTTCTAATCTATCTTTTAATTTATCGTTACCATTATTTTCAGTATTAACATTGTAAATTAAAGACTTTGTTTCTTGCATTATAAACATTCTATTTGGATTAAAATCAACTAATAATGTTTGTGGTTTCTTATTATATTTAATAATGTCACCATCTTCAGATACATATTCTTTTACATATTGATTTTGTAACCTAAAAATTGCTTGATCATATTCTTGTGGAGATGATGTATCTTTCAAATAAATCATTGTGTCCCATTCTTCGACAGTGCTTCCTGTTAACATTCTGTTAACGGTTAAAGTTATTGTTTTTTTATTGTTTCTTTCACAATTTTTAATTGCATATTTTATATCATTTATATTTCTATAGGAATTAGATTCATCAACTCCTGAAATATTAATAATTTCATATTCATTTAAATTTTTAAATTTATCTTTATTGTCTTTTATTAACTTTTCAAACGAATCACATGAAGCACAAAATGGTAAGACTACTACAATATGTCTGCACATTTTTCCTTCTTTTATTTTATCAAAATCTAAAAAGCCTAATACTTCATCATCATTTTTACTTCCATCAATAACTTCTAATAAATCTAATATTTCAGTTTCATATTTAAATTTTTGATGTTTCCCTTCAGAATTTTTTGTTATTGATAAAGGTCTAAACAATTCAGAAAAAGCATATGTTATTCCTAATTTCTTTAATTCTAGTAATTTTTCTCTAATTGATTTATTTGGATTAAATGCAAATCTAACCATTTGTGGAAAACCATAATAAGGATTTTCCCATTCTTTGTATGAATCATCTAATATATGTTCCTTATCCCAATCTGACTGTGCTTTTACAATATCTGAAAATTGATAGAAACCAATTATATCTTCTTTTTCAAATTCAGAACCCATTAAAATTCTATACGGAGTACCAGATAAGTGAATTCTAACTTTAGATTTTAATACTTTTACAATATTATCAGCATCTTCAAAATTTATATTTTCATCTTCTCTGGTATCTCTAACATCTCTTAATACAGCACCATAACTCTCAGCTCTTGCACCAAAGTGTGTTTCATCGATTAGTAATAAATCTATTTGATTGTTAAATAGTTCTTGGTGTTTTTCTTTTATTTTAGTCCCTTGTAAATCTTGTAGTGTCAAAAATACAACAACTTTTCTACCATTTATTAGTTTATTTTTTATAATTTCGTTATCTCTTAATAATTGTTCACTTTCAATAAAAGCATATTCTTTAAAATTTTCAGCACTTTGTACAGTCTTTTTCCATTCTTCTTTTACATCAGCTTTTGCTGAAACTATTAAAACTACATTTGCATCCATTTCTAATGCACAGCACATTGATGTAAAACTCTTTCCAAATCTCATAACAGCATATAATAATAAATTTGTTCTACCTGCTGCATATGCTTTTTTAAAATTATTTACTACTTCTAGTTGGTTAGGTCTTAATTTCCAAATGCCTGTAGAAGCATATTCTGTAATTACTCTAAGATTATCATTAGCATTATAAAATTGATATTTCATTAAATTTTCTTCAAAATCTCTTTTTATATCTTTGATGGCATCATCTATATCAGATACGGAAGTTTCTTTAAAGAACTCATTTGAAAAATAAATATTTTCATCGATATCTTTAGATGTTAATCTTTCTTTTTGTAAATCATTTTCTAAAAATTGATGTACAGAATAATCCCTAAAAAATATATCTTCTGATACCATAGCTTTAGTATCATATTTTTTTTCTAATTCGGGATAATGCTTTTTCCATTCATCTAATCTTACTGATACAGGTCTATAAGTGTCACCAACCTTTATATAATTAGGTACTGTATTTGTAGTAAAAGCATATATATGTGGTTCAACACGCCCAACAATAATTTTATCTAATAAGCTCAAATCTTTCATACGATACCTCTCTTTCTACTCAATTAAAGATATAAATTTTATACTTCTATTAGTTTTCCAATTCATAACTTTGCAATAAATCCCATTGTGATTTTTAGGTTTATTTTTTTTGCATCCTAAACATTCTTCAATATGTTCAATATCTCCAAATAAAGTTAATTCGATTTTTTTTTCATTTTTGCAACTATTTGGAATGACAAATTTTAATCCATCCATTTGCCAAATGTTCCAGCTTATTATCTCAGCTATTTTTTTTACTAATTCTATATTTGGTTTTTTATTAAATTTATCCTTATAATAATCAATAAATGTATATAATAAGTTTTCTCTTGCAATTAAAACATTATCTCCTTGCCAATCATATCCATAAATGCTTTTCATTGCTTTAATCGACCATTCTACCCATTCTGATTCATCATCCACATTTTCTGAAACTATTCTTAACTTTCTATCTAACAATCCAATTCTATTTTTTATTTTTATGCTTTTCCCTGTTACTGAATCATATCTGCTTACAAGATATGGTGCTTCGCCACATGAAATTTCTAATCTCATACTATTAATATAGTCTTGCCATGTTTTGTTTTTAGGAAAATATATCTTTTCTTCTACTGTTTCCCAGCTATCTTTGTTAGATTTATTAAATACAACATCTCGTTCGAACCAAGCCTCGTCTACTAAATTGTTTTGATTATTACAAATCCAGGAAGGTGTAAAAACTTCTGCATTTTCTTTTATTCTTTTATTTTTTTCTTCAGCCGATTTTTTTGATCTTGGTCTTATTATTTCTCTATAATTACCAGTTATCATATCAACTGTAATTTCATCTTCAAAATTAAATCTATTACCATATCCCTTATAATTATCTGTTGCCCAAATAATATTTTTTTTGCTGCTATGATCAAGCAGAAGTATATTTAAAATTTCAGCATCAACTAATAATAAGTTTTCTTCTTTTACATCAACTAATTCTCTAAACAAAGTTTTCACCTCCCTGACATTTTTATTTAACTAAAAATCTTTTGGCAATTTGCTATAATCATATTTATTTTGAGCTTTTACCAATTCATCAAAAGCATATTTTATGTCTTCTATAGCTTTATCTATCGTATATAAACTATCTTTATTTTCTTGCATTAATTTTAAATGTTCCATAGTATAAAATAATTTTCCTCTTGCATCATTTACTACTGCTCTTTTTTTAGCATCCCAATCTAATAAATCTAATTGGGACTTTTTATATCTTTCTATCATATCTTTTAAATCCCTTGTGGATTTATTTTTATATCTATCTAATGATAGATAATCTAGAAATTCATCATATCCTGCTACTTTTAATAATTTTTTCAAAGATAAGTCTAATGTTTCAGCTATCTTTTTTAATGCATCTACATCTATTTTTTTTATTTTACCATTAATAATATCATTTAAAGTACTTCTACTGATTCCTGATAACTTTGCAAGTTCTCTTTGTGATATTCCTTTAGCTTCTCTAGCACTTTCAATAATACTTTTAAGTTCTTCTGAATTCATATATTCACTTCTTTCTCCCATTTTTTCTTCTTCTTAATTAATTTTATCATTTTTTTAAAAATATGTCTATAATTTCGGACAAAAAGTATTGACAAGTTTTTCGGACAGTGTTATATTTTAATTGACTGATATTTCGGACACGAAATATTGAGTTAAAATTGTTCTTTGAAAACTTAGTCTTAGTGGAAATCGCCGATATGCCATTAAGTAAAAAATGCAAGGCAGAAATTATCCTCATACTGGCAAAGAGGAGTTATGGTATGACTAATATATCAAGTTATGAAATAACTAAAATTTCACGAAGGGCTTATGCCTGAAAGTGCTCTACCCTTTTTAGATAATGGAGGAGGTGAATAAATATATGAAATACTTTACTTCTATTAGAAATGATGTTTTAGAAAACTCTAAGTTATCATTAGGAGCTAAAGGACTTTATTGCTTAATATGTTTTGATGTAACAACATCATTAAGACAACTTCTATTAGATCCTAATACTAAAGCAGAAACTATAAAGTTTGCTAATGAATTAATGGAAAATGATTATGCACATTTCTTTGGCTTAGAAAAATGTGTTAGTAAAGATTCATATCTTGGTCTTAGTATCTCTATGCAACCTACTGAAGAATATAAAAAAGTTGTTGATATAAGATACAAAAAATACGAAGAATTAGAAAGATAAAAGGAGGTGTAATATGACCGTAGATGAAACTTTAAAGCTTATTGCACAACAATGGTGCAACTTATCAGATTTAATGAAACTTGCAAATATAGGCAGAAATTCAGCATTAACTATTAAAAGTAAAATCAAAAATGATTTAGAAAGTAAAGGTTATTATGTTCCAAAGAACGCTGTACCAATGCAAGAAGTTGTTAAATATTTAAATATCGATATTGATTATTTAGAATCAAGAAGTAAAAATTTGAAGGGAGATGTTAAAATTGCTTAAACCTATTGAAAAAGTAGATACAAGCATAAAAAAAGACATCATCATAAATAATATAATGAAGTCTAAAGGCGTGTATCTACTAGTTTCTAATCCAAAAGTAGGAAAGTCTATGTTGGCACTGCAACTTTCCTGCTCCGTTATTAACGGAACACCATTTTTAGGACAAAAAGTAAATCACTCACCTGTCTTATATGTTACCACAGAATCCGATGATGGTCAATTAAAGGAACGTCTAGAATTCCTAGAACTTTCCGCAAAAAACGACTCACTATTTATAATAGATAGACAAACAAAAGCTAATATATCATTAAGAGATATAGAATATGATATTAAAGTTTTTGCTGAAGATTACAATGGTAAACTAATAATATTAGATATGTTAAAAGATATTGATTTCGGAGTTCAATATGACATTAATAATTATCAAGATGTTGCTCAACAAGTATTTCCAAAATTAAGAACTTATTGTGATAAATATAATGTTACTTTTTTAGTTACACATCATCTAAATAAAACTGGTAAAACTTTAGGAAGTGTTGCATTAGATGCAATAGTAGATGGCAGAATTACTTTAATAGAAAATAAATCTAATAAAAGATATGTTAAATTGCAAACAATTAATAGAGATTTTCCAGAATTAGATATTCAATTAAAAAAATTAGATAATCTTATATTTCAAAAAATAAATTCTATTGAAGATGATGAACTATCATATGAAATGACTTCCTTTATAAAGTATGTTGCTAGTCAAAAAGAAATTGATTTTACTTGTACTGATATTGTATTAAAAGCCAATATACCAATGTCACCTAAGAGATTTGGTAGACTACTTAATAGTAGTCTTGAACTCTTAGAAAGCGAAGGTGTTCATATCACTAAATGTAGAACTGCTGATAGCAGATTATATCATGCTACATTTATAGAACCTTCGCAAAATGAAGATGATTAATGTGGCACGTTTTGCTTGCTTGCAAGTGAAAGTGGCGATAATGATTCATCTTCTGCTTATTTATCGTTAAAATAAATAAGCACTTGTTTATTAGCTTAGGCTTAAGTATATCTTAAGTCTTTGCTATAAACAAGAATGGGTTTTTAAGGGATTCCCTTAACTCACTTTCGGGCTATGCCCTAGTGAGATAGGTCATAAAATGACCAAAAGCACAATCCCACCCAAATATCTAATGTCACAATGTCATAAACTAACGAAAGGATTATATTATGTTTGCTGGTAAACAAGTTTTAACAATAACAAACAAAATAAAATCTTCTGATATTGGTGGTCTTGGTAAAGAACTTACTGATAGAATTGGTACAGGTAATTACGATACAAATAGAACAAAATTTAATATAGAATATATTCCTCTTTGTAGTACAAATTTAGCTAGTTCAACATATAAAACACTTTATAATAACAAGGTAGAATTTAATAAAAATAATAAAAAGATTAACTTATTAAATGGATGTGTAATAACAAGTGGTCAAGAATTTTTCAAAGCATTAGGAATGAGATTTGAAGAAACAGGTAGGGTTCATTTAACTGGAGATCATAAAGGCGAACCTATAAATAAAGTTATTATTAACGATAAAAATGATATTCCGAAAAAAGTATTAGATTATTTTGAATATTCTCATAAATTTTTGTGTGATTTAGTTGGAAAAGAAAATGTAGTCTACTCTGCTGTTCATTTTGATGAAGATACTCCTCATATGCATTTTTATTTTACTCCAGTAGTAAATCAAGTTCATAGAAAAGTATTTGAAACTGATGAAAATGGTCATCAATTATTAAAGTCATATGTTGGCAAAGACGGAAAAGAAAAATTAATACCTATTCAAAAGAAAGATGAAAATGGCAAAAATATGTATACAATTGAATATGGAAAATTCTTAAATTCCGATCAATTTTGGAAAGACAAAGGATTTAAAACTTCATTTGCTAAAATTCAAGATGATTATAATAAATATATTAATGATAAAGGATTCAATCTTGATAGAGGTCAAATCGGAGCTAATAAACATCATCAAACAAAAGCAGAAAAATATTTAGATGAACTTAGAGCAGAAACTAAACTAATAAAAATGGAATATAACAAAAATAAAGATTTAAACAAAGTAGAATTAAAATATAAAGATAAAATATCTGATGTCGATACTAATCCCCTTCTAAATCCTGAAAAAGGCAGAATAATTGGATATAAAGAAAAAGATATTATCAATTTATCTAATTATTCTAAAGAAGTAACTAAAGATAATTTAAGTAAAGATAAAACAATTGAACAAAATGAAATTAATCTCAAATATAAACAAAAACAAATTGATAAATTAAATAATGAAATAAGAAATCTTAAATCTGGTAAAACTTTACAAGAAAAAGATAAAATTATTGAAAATCAAAAATTAATTATTGAAGAAAAAGATGAAACAATAAATTATCAAAATAAAATTATTAATTCGCTTAGAAAAGAAATATCAGAATTAAAAGAAACATTTAATGAAATAATCTCTAATGTTAAAGAAGTTGCCACTGATTTATTTAAAGCTCTAAAAAAAACACTAGGTCTAGATGTTGATAAAGAACAAGAATATGACCACTACTCTTTCAAAAGTTTAAGTAAAAGAATTAATAAAAAATATGATAAAGATAAATCTGATAATTTTGAAAGATAACTAAAAAACTAGTTATCTTTCTTCTTTATTGATAAAATCGATAAATTTAGTCGATAGTCACAAAAAACAATTAAATAAATGGTAAAATATAGATGTATGTCGATATTTTACGGATTAATAAAGGAGGTAATAATTTAATGTCCGTAAGACAACTTAAAGAAAATAAACGAACAAGAGATGGAAGATCTTGGGTATTTATACAATATAGTAAAGGATTAGATGGTAAAAGGCATCAATATCAATCACAAGCCTATTTCACCAAAGAAGAAGCAACAAAAGCAGAATTAGAATATTTAGATAAATATAAAGATGTTGAAGTTAATCCCCATATGACTTTTAAAGAAGCATATACACTTTATTACGAATATCAAAAAGATAAAATAAAAGACTCTACTCTAAAGACATATAGAGATAGAATCGAATATATGGGTTTACTAGATAGTATAGAATTAGTAAATTTAAACTGGGAACATTATCAAAAATGGAGATCTCAAATGAATAAAACTAATTTATGCGATAGATATAAAACTGATATCCAAAAGTTTATTAAACAAGTATTAAACTTTGCTGAAAAACAATGGGATTTTAATTTAAGAAAATTTTATAATAAATTAGAACCATTTAAAACACCTGGAGCTATAAAAAAAGAAATGGATTTTTATGAGCCACAAGAATTTTTTCAGTATATATCAGTAATAGATGATTTGCGTGATAAATGCTTATTTGAAACATTATATTACTGTGGACTTAGAAGAAGCGAAGCTAGAGGTTTACAATGGAGACATATTGATTTTAAGAATCATACTTTAACAATAGCTCAACAAGTTTTAAATTTAGCTGGAAATAATGCTAGTAGTTCATGGTATATTGCAAGTCCTAAAACAGAATCATCTAATAGAACTATTCCCGTTCCTGAAGTTCTATTAAAAGACTTAGCTGAATTAAAAAAATCAAATGAACGTTTTTCGAAGTTTAAACAAACTTGGTTTGTATTTGGAGATGATACTCCTATAACCTATCATCAAATTTACAGTAGAAATAATAATTATTGTAAGAAAGCTGGACTTAGACATATTAGAATACACGATTTTAGGCATTCTTGTGCTAGTGCTTTAATATCAGCTGCTGCACCTATTACCGCTGTATCTAATTATCTAGGCCACTCAGAAACAACTGAAACATTAGAAACATATACCCATTTAGTCAAAAAAGATTATGCAAATGTTCCTAAATTTTTCGACTCATTAGAAAAAGATTTTAACGAAAAGTCTTCTAATTAAACCTATATAAACTATAACAAACCATCAACTTGATGGGTAGAATGATGGGCAGCGTGCTATCAAAATATCAAAAAATCCCCATAAATAAACAAAAATGGCTACCTTTCGGTAGCCTTCAGGGGGTTTGGTTGGGTCAACTCACGCAGTAATGTTGTAAGAGACCCAAGCGTGGATACCACGCAATTATAATTATAAAGAAGAAACCTCAATTTGTCAAGTTTTTTAACATCTTATTAATCTAGACTGTTAAGCTCTTTTAATACATCATAAATATATTGATAACGTGAATTATGAGCATTCATAAAATCTAAACTATCTTCTTTAGCTCGAACAACTATCTTAAAATCTTTTTTCAAATCAGCTAATTTAAATTGCATATCACCACTTTGTCTAACACCAAATAAGTCCCCACTACCTCTTAATTTAAAATCAGCTTCACTTACTTCAAAACCATCATTAGTTTTAGTTAAAATTTTTAATCGTTCAGCTTCTTGATTACTAATCATAATAAAATAAGATTGTAAATCACTTCGACCAACACGTCCTCTTAATTGATGCAAAGCAGATAGTCCAAAACGATAGCTATCAAAGACAACCATCATTGTTGCATTAGCCACATCAACACCAACTTCAATGACTGTTGTACTAATTAAAATTTGAATTTTATTTTCTTTAAAGTCATTCATTACTTCTTCTTTTTCTTTATTAGATAATTTGCCATGCATCATACCAACTGTAAACAATTTACCAAACGCTAAATTCATTTTATCTCGCAATTTTATTACGTTTTCTAGTTGTATTTTATCACTTTCTTCAATTAAAGGCGCAATAACATAAATTTGATGTCCAAGTTTTAATTGTTCATACATTTTAGTCAAAACATCTTTAATTTCGCTTTCTTTTTTCAAATAGCTAATTATCTCTTTACGACCAGCTGGCTTAGTTTTAATACTAGAAATATCCATATCGCCAAACAAAGTAATTGCATAAGTTCGAGGAATTGGTGTAGCACTCATATATAAAACATCAGGCATAATTCCTTTATTTTTTAAATTACTCCTTTGATTAACACCAAATCGATGTTGTTCATCAGTTATAACAAGTCCCAAATTAGCGTATTTAACATCGCTACTAATTAAAGCATGAGTACCAATCGCAATATCAATTTCACCGTTTTCTAAACCAGCATAGATATCTCTTTTTTCTTTAGCTTTTAATTTACCAGTTAATAAACATACCCTAATATTCGGTAACAACTTAACTATATTATTATAGTGTTGTCTAGCAAGTATTTCAGTAGGAGCCATCAATGCTCCTTGATAACCAGCTAAATAATTGATATATAGAGCAATAAAAGAAACAATCGTTTTACCACTACCAACATCTCCTTGGAGTAATCGATTCATTCTTTTATCACCAGTCAAATCGTTATAAATATCTTTAACAGCTTTTTCCTGGTCGACAGTTAATTTAAATGGTAAATTATTGACAAATTCTAAAACTTTATCTTTTGATACTTCTCTTTTTAATCCTTGTTGAATTTTTTTGGATTTCAAATAATTCATTTTCAACATAAACACAAATAGTTCTTCATATTTTAATTTATTAATAGCTAATTTAAGATTATCTAAATTACTAGGATTATGAATCTCTTTAATACTTTTTTCCTTACTTAAAAAATCATATTTTTCATTTAAATAATCAGGAATATAATCAACCACATCAACATCAATCATCTTGATTATATTATTTAATTGCAAACTATTTATGCCAGTAGTAACGTGATAAACGGGTTCTATTTTAGTAGTATTACCTAAAGTAGAAAATTTTATATCACTACAAATAATCAAATTTTTCCTTTTATCATATTTACCAATAACAGTAAGTTTCGTTCCAATCACAATTTTATTTTTAAAAAATCCACGATTAAAAATAGTAACTTTAACTATCTTCTCGCCAACATTTAAACTAAAATCCATCTTATCCTTATGATTTCTAATGTAAGTAACAACAGCATTAGTTTCAACCACACCATCGATAATTATTTTATCATCTTGTTCTAATAAATTTATATCACTTTTTTTGATAATATCATAGCGAAAAGGATAATATGTAACTAAGTCTAAAGTATTATTTATTCCTAACCTTCTTAATATATTAACTGTTTTAGGGCCAATACCTTTAATATTTTCTAATTCCATAAAAACACCTTCTTAATTATACCAAACATATTTTTGTTTGTCTATATTTCCCTCTATAAGTTATATACGACAAAAGTTAGCGATTTCCTTTTTTATCAATAAAAAAAGTTTAATTTTTCAACTAAACTTTTAGATTTTTAAATATTTTTTAACAGCTCGCCAAGATCCAAACATACCAACTAAAATACCGATTGCAATTAATGCAAGAGATACAAAATAAGTAAATGGAAGTGGTACAATAAGTTGAATAAATGGTGAGATTACTTGACCATTAAAAGTATTATATAAAGCTTCATAACCAAAAATAGTAGCTAAAACAGGAATAATCGATCCAAATAATCCTAAGAATAAACCTTCAAAAATAAATGGAATTTTTATATTGATGTTTGATGCACCAACTAAACGCATAATCTCAATCTCTCTTTTACGAGAAAATATTGTTATTTTAATAGTATTAGAAATCAAGAAAGCAGTAACAATAACTAAAGCGATAACAACACCATAACTAATTTTTTTAATAATATCAAATACAGATACTAATTGTTCAACCATTCCTTCGCCGTATTTAACATTATAAACACCATCAATTTGGCTAATTTGATTAGCAACTTCCTCGATTTGATTAATATCAGTTACTTTTATTTGAAAAGCATCTAATAGTGGGTTATCTTCTCTTTCTTCATATTTATCTAAAATACTATCAAAATCGCTACTTTCTTCCATCATTTCTTCTGAAATAGTCATCTTATCTTCAAAAGTAAATGATTCAACATAATTAATAACGTTTATTTCGTCTTTTATTTCTTCAACTCTTTCCAAACTAACATCACGGTTTAAGAAAGCGACAATTGTCATATCTCTTTCAACAGCTTTAGTAAAATTATTAACATTAAAAGATAATATCATGGCAATCGATACGACTATCAATGTAATAACAATACAAGCAATAGAAGCTAAAGAAAGAGAAAAATTTCGAAAAACACTTTTAAAGGAATCTCTAATATTTCGTCCTAAAATTCTAAACACCCTCATGGACATATTCTCCTTCCTTATAATCTTTAACTATTCGACCAGAGTCTAATAAAATAACCCTTTTCTTCATCTTATTAACTATTTCAGTATCATGAGTAACCATAATGATAGTTGTACCTAACTTATTAATCTCATCTAAAACCTTCATTATTTCCATACTTGTATTTTCATCTAAGTTTCCTGTTGGCTCATCACAAATAAGTAGTTTAGGACCATTAACTATCGCTCTTGCTATAGCAACACGTTGTTGCTCACCACCAGATAATTGATGTGGATAATTTTTAGCCTTATGTTTCAAACCGACTAATTCTAAAGCTTTAATAACTTTACTATGAACTTCAGAATTAGGCAATCCAAATATTTCTAAAGCAAAAGCAACATTCTCATAAACAGTTGATTTTGGAAGAAGTTTAAAGTCCTGAAATACAACTCCGATTTTTCTTCTAATCTTATAAACATTTCTATTTTTTAATTTACTAACATTTATTCCCCCAATATTAATAATTCCTGAAGTTGGTTTTTCTTCACGATATAACATTTTAATCAAAGTTGATTTTCCACATCCAGTTGATCCAATTATAAAGACAAACTCACCTTTTTGGATATTTAAACTTAAATCATATATCGCAGTCACACCTGTTTTATATGTTTTTTCGACATTTTTAATTCTAATTAAATCCATAGATCAACATCCTTTCTATTTACTTCCAATAACTTCATAAACATCAGACACCAATATAACAGCCTGAGGATCTAATTCTAAGACACCTTCTTTAACTGTTACATATTCTCCAGTTGGAACAACACACATAATAATCTTTAATACATTTCCTGTATAACCACCATGACCATCCAAAACAGTTACACCATGGCTTAATTTACTAAGCAAAAACTTTTTAACATCAGTTTCATTGCTAGTAATAATTTGAAATGTTTTAGATTGAGAAATTCCAATCATTATCTTATCAATAACTAAACTCATTACACAAACAACTATGATTGAATAAATAACTGTAGATAACCCAAAAGTTAAAAAACCCAAACCAATAATTACAAAATTAGCTATTATATGACAAGTTCCAATTGGCTTTTTAAAATATTTAGAAACAATTGAGTTAATCATATCGGTGCCACCAGTTGAATAGTTCACTTTATAAATAAGCCCGGACCCAAATCCTCCAATTATCGCTCCACACATTACTTCAACTATTTTTTCAATATTGCCCAAATTAATATATGGCACTAAATAAGAAGTTGCTTCAACTAAAAATGGATAAATTAAAGCTCCGACAAAAGCTCGTTTAGTTGTACCAAATCCTAAAAATATTAAGCAAAGAATTCCCAAAGCTATATAGCTTATTAATAAGAAAATAAACGGTTTAATTCCCCACAAATCGTTAACGATAACTGATAAACCAGAAAAGCCAACGACAATATTATTAGGTAATAAGAATAAGTTGAAAACTAAAGAATAAATTGTTGCTCCCACTAAATAGATAGCAAAATCAAATAGCCAACTTTTTTTCTTTTTTACTACTTCTTTTACCTTTTTCTTTTTGAAAAACATACTTACCTAATCTCCTTCAAACAACTATTAATAAATAAATCAATATCACCATCTAATACCTTATTAACATTACTAGTCTCAACATTAGTTCTTAAATCTTTAACTAAAGAATAAGGATGCATAACATAATTTCTAATTTGTGAACCAAAATTAATATCAGCTTGTTCACCTTTTAGCTCTTTCAATTCTTTTTCTTTTCTTTCTATTTCTAACTGATATAACTTATTTTTTAATATTTCCAAAGCTTTTTCTTTATTTTGAATTTGACTTCTTTCATTTTGACAAGTTACAACAATTTTAGTAGGAAGATGCGTAATTCTGACTGCTGAATCAGTTGTATTAACCCCTTGACCACCAGCTCCTGTACTTCGATAAACATCAACTCTAATATCATTAGGTTTTATTTCTATATCAATATCTTCATTAACAATATAAGGAGTCACATCAACAGAAGCAAATGAAGTATGTCTTCTAGCATTAGAATCAAATGGTGAAATACGCACTAATCGATGAACACCTTTTTCATTTTTCAAATAACCATAAACATTAGTCCCATAAACTATCATCGAAACACTCTTAATTCCAGCTTCTTCACCTTTTTGTTCATCGACAACTTCAAATTTATATCCTTTTTTCTCACACCATCTTGTGTACATCCTAAATAACATGTTTGCCCAATCACAGCTTTCTGTTCCGCCAGCCCCAGGATGTATTTCTAAAACGGCATTATATTTGTCATAAGGACCATTTAACAAAGTGAAAACTTCTAATTCCTCTAATTCTTCCTTAATTTCTGAAACTTGACTAACTATCAATTCTCTTATTTCATCATCTTCTAATTGTAACAATTCCAAATTAGATTCTATTTTATTTCGTAAATTAGTAATTTTTTCAACTGTTTTTTTTAAATTGTTGGACTCATCGATAACCATAGTCGCTTTTTTTTGATTGTTCCAAAAATCCGGACTATTGATAACTTTATCTAATTCATTAATTTTTTGTTGTTTCTTTTCAACTTCAAAGTAACCTCCAAAGTTCTAATATTTTACTTTGATAAGAATTATAAATATTAACTAAATCATTTTGTTCCATACCATCACCTTATCCACTATTTATTTTAACATTTTTTTATAATATTGTAAAACATTTTAAAGATATTTTGTCTTATCTATTTTCTTTATTTTTCCTTTATTTACCAAATAAACTTCGTCAGCTAATTTCATAAATGGAATATCGGATAAAGAATCTGTATAAAATTTCTTTATTTTCTTATTTTTATATTTCTTTTTAAAGGCTTTTACCTTATTATCGCCAAAACAGATAAAACTAATTTTTTTATTTTTGTCATCAAACTCAGTACAAATTATATTTTTAGTTTTCAAATCATCTTTAATATAATTAATTAAAAAATCAGGACATCCAGTTATAATTAAATCATCATTCTTTAACATTTTCAAAAATTCTGGCTTTAATTTTTTATAGTTTTTCTTCCAAAATTGTTCAACAAAATTATCGTAATTAAATTTAGAATGCTTTAAAAAAGAATTAATAATCATTTCCACAGTTTTATATATTTTTTCGATTTTTAATAAATTAAGTTTATACTCAATTAAACGAAATAAAACAATTGGTAAAAATCTAATTAACCATATATCCTTTTTTAAACTAAAGATAAAGAAATCAAAAATGCTTTCTCCATCGTAAATTGTATTATCAAAATCATAAGCATTCATTTTATCACCATTCTATTATTTTACTATATTTAGATAAAAAAACAAAATAATTTTCATATTTTGTTTTCAATAAAACGTAAATTATTTCTTTTTGATTATAAAATATCTACAATCATAAGCACAATTATCTTTAACATATTTATCGATATTACTATAATCATTAATTGCGTTATATAATTTATTTCCTTTATTACAAAAACCTTTTAATCTTAACTTATTATAAGCCCAATCACCTAAAATATAGTCATAGTCTTTAAAATAATCCGTATAACGATTAGTTAATTCTGTTAAATCAAACCCATTTTTATATTCTTTTTCTAAAACATATTCAGTATCTTCTAAAATTATTTTTTTCATCAGTAATCCTTTCCAAATGCACTAGAAACTTCTTCATATTTAGATAAACTAGAACTACCATTCCAAGTCATAAAGCCACCAGTTAATCCAGCATCGTATAAACCACTTATTTCTTTTGAAACCATATCCGCATCATAATGAGTAGCTGGTGTTTTACTTGTATCGTAAACTTGAACCCATGTTCTAACTATTGCTGGGGTAGGAGTCTCTTTTTGTCTTTCCATAACAAACTCATCTCCCCATAAATATAATAAATCATAAGGGATTGTCCAAACAGGAGTCGTAAAACCATATTCATATTTATAAAAATGATCAGGATATGGCATGCCACTTATAACATCAGCAATATTACTAATAGCCGCCCAATATTGACCATAAGCTGTGACATAAGTATGCGCTGATTCGCCAAACACATCGATTGAAACATAAGCACCATATTTATGAATTTCATCACAAGCATACATAACAAATCTTTGAATAGCTTGCGCCTTATCTTCATTATAAGTATTATTATAACTTATCTTACCTGCTTCTTCCAATGAACCAACCCGGTCAGGAAAACGAACATAATCAAATTGAATTTCATTAAATCCTATTTCCTTAACTGATTCAATAGCTAGAGCCACATTAAATTCCCATACATCACGATTATAAGCACTTGGCCAATAAGAACCATCATGATTATAAGACTTTCCAGTAGCGGTATCGATAATTGTATCTTCTGGATGGTCTTTAGAATAATAACTATCTTTAAATACAGTAATTCTTCCTATTGCATATAAACCAGCATCTTTTATTTTTTGAATAGCATTTTTATAAGTATCATAACTATTTATTGCATGTTCATAATTAGTTATCGAATATTCCTTCATTGCATTAGCAGGATATGCAGGACTAGTATTATCTTTAATATCAACTACAATAGCGTTGATTCCTGATTTTTTTGCTAATTCAATATATTCATCAACATTAGAAACAACTCCCGAATTCATATATAAAGCTTTTACTTCATCCGGCATAACATTATCTTCAAATTTTGGTTTCTCATAAGGATAATAATCTAGATTACCAGCATCACCACCACCCCAAGAATCACCTCTTTTTTTATGAATTTGGTAAATGCCATCTTCATCATAATTAGCTAAAGCTAAAGCTTCATTATTAACTAAATATTTACCATACACATATCCTTCTTGGTCATTATATTTTACTTTATACATATTAACGGAACCATCTTCATTCAATTTATCATAGTCTAATATTTCAACCTTACTACCTTTTTCAATTAATCCCTTTATCTTAATATCATCTAAAATTTCATACAATGTCAAAGAAGTTCTAACATACATTTCCTTTTCTAAAACAACATCTTTTTCTTCTTCAACTAAAGCATCAGCTAAAATATAATAATCGTTTTTATCATAATTAATTTTATAATATTCTTTTTCGTTATTAACAACTTTATCTCCCGATATTATTACCTTTGTACCTCTATTTAAAGTACTAACCTCGTTATAATTCAAATCATATAAAGGAACAGTTAAAGAATTAGATGCTACATACATCTCATCACTAGAAATAAGTTTACCTACTCCTTGAAATAATTTAACGATAAGTGTAAAGCAAATGACAGCCACCAAAATAGCAGCAACTAAAAAAGCAATAACTCTTCCAATTCTAATTTTAGTCTTTTTATGTTTCATACTATTCACCATACATAGTATACCACAACTAATATTTTTATACAATCAAAATTTTAGTTAATTGGTAAAGCAAATGAAGGTGAATTTAAACCGTTTAAATAATAGTTAGGAACACTTCCTTGAATAAGTTTTAAAGCAACAGGAATTGTCGTATCAATCGTTATTTTTTCTGATACAAATGGCAAAATAACTTGTTCTGATAACTCTAAAACAATATTAACTTCAATCAAAGCATTATTTATTCCATAGTCGGTAACATTAGTATTTATATATCCCACTATATCTCCTACTAAACTAAATTTAACTGGTATTTTCGGTCCAATGTTAGCTAAAAAAGAATTTCCAAATATCACACCACTTGGAATTTCATAAATAATACCTTGTTTTAATTTATCTTGATTATAGTCAATTAGAGCATTATTCATTAAATTAAGCATATCAACTTTACCCTGTTCTAAATACCTCAAATTACTTTGAACTAAAATCGTTGTTTCCGTTAAAATTTGATTAACAACGATTGGATTAAAATCAATCGTTTTTACTTCATTATTAGTATCCCTAGTTATAATAAATAATTCTTCAATGTCGATATCATTAGTTATCTTATGATTAACAGCATCATTGATAATAATACTAGCTATTTTTCTAGCTTCCATCTGTGCATAATCCAATAAAACCGGATTAACTTTTAAACTGATAAAATTCAAAGTCAAAACAATCATAATAATCAATATTATTACAATGAAAATAACGAAATTTATTTTTTTTTTGAAAAAACTAAATTTTCTTTTCAAATGAATTCTTTTTTTCATATTACATTTTATGTATAAAAATATTCTTTTAAACCACAATATAAAAGGTGAATAAAATGATTGAAAAAATAATGAGTAAAAACTTGATTGTTCTAAATGATAGTAACTTAGAAGATATTGCCAAAGCAATGAAAAGATATGATGTTGGAATGGTTATTATAAATGAAAATAATAAAATCAAAGGTATTATTACTGATCGTGATATTGTTACTAAAATACTATCTAACAAAGACAATAAAATTAAAGAGTATCTAACAACTAATTTAATCAGTATTGATATAAATAGCGATATAAACGAAGCAATCGATTTAATGAAAAAGCATAAAATAAAACGACTTTTAGTGAAAAAAGATAATAAATTAGTCGGTGTATTATCTTTATCTGATTTACTTAATACTGTGGATAACAACATCTTAATAGAAACATATAAAACGATTTTCAGTATCAATCGCAATACCGATAAATATTTAACTGATATCGATGAATTCGAATTATAATGTCAAAAAATGTAAAAAAAATTAATTTTTAAATTTAAAAACATATAAATGTGCTACAATAAAATTGGAGGTATTATATGAAGTGTGTAGCAATTAAAGGTGTTAAAGAGTTTGAAATTAAAGAAATTGAAGAACCAGTATCTCAAAATGGTGAAGTTGTAATTGATGTTAAAAAAACTGGTATTTGTGGTTCTGATATCCATTACTGGGATTTAGGTCAACCAGTAGGTTTAGTAATGGGACATGAATACTGTGGAATTGTAACTAATCCAGGCAGTCGTGAAGATTTAAAAGTTGGCGATAGAGTTACCGCCTTACCTATTTCTCCATGTAACGAATGTCCAGCCTGTTTAACAGGAAATCCCCAATATTGTCGCCAAACATGGTCTCATGCTACTGGTCTTTCTCTAACTAATCCAGGTGGACTTGCTCCTAAAATGAAAATAAGACCTGATATGGTTATAAAAGTTCCTGATAACTTAACCGACGAAGAAGTCGCAATGGTTGAACCAACAGCAGTCGGGTTACATGCTATTCATTTAGCAGACATCAAAGTCGGAGATAAAGTATTAGTTATCGGTGCTGGTATTATTGGTTTAGTATCGGCTATGTTTGCAAAAATGGAAGGAGCTAGCTATGTAGCTATTAGTGAAACTAACGAAGCTAGAGCTAAAAGAGCAATTGAACTTGGAGTTGCTGATGAATGGTTTGATGCTAAAGATGAAAAAGTTTTAGAAAAGTGGATGGAAAAAACTAATGGTGGCTTTGATTTAGCGGTTGATTGCTGTGGAAATTCACAAGCCGTTAGTAGCGCGATCACTGCTGTCCATCCAGGAGGAAAAGTCTTATTAGTAGGTGTTTCAATGACACCAGTTACTATTCCAACTATCGCTGCAGTTATGAGCGAAATAACAATTATTGGTGCAATTGCTTATACTAAAGAAGAATTTCAAACTTGTATTGATTTAATGGCAAATAAACAAATCGATATGATGAGGTTTGTTGACGATATCGTCGATTTAGAACATGTTCAAGAAGCTTATGAAAGATTAACTTCCGGAACTGATAGTGCCGTTAAAATATTAGTTGATCCAAACAAATAATTTGAATAACATCTTTAAAAAAAGAACTACAAATAAACTGTAGTTCTTTTTTTCATATCATATTCTTTTTTACCAAGATATTTTTCTATTAAAACAACTCTCCGTTCTTTTAAACTATTTGGAACATCGATAACTCTTTGGTTTTCTGAACCTTTAAATTTCAAATCTAAACTTCTTTGTTCTAAAATAAATTTGCCATCGACTAACACATCAATATAGTTTAAAAACTCAAGTATTTTAGGATTTTTTAAAGACAATAATTGATCAAAAGTATATCCTGTATAACACCAAACATTTAGATTCAATTCTTTACAATATTTAGCAATTTCTAAACAAGCATCTACTTGAAACATTGGATCACCACCAGATAGTGTGATGCCATCTTGTCCTTGAAGTTCACTAATTTCTTTTTTTATTTCTTCAACATCAACTAAATATCCTCCGTTAAAATCCCATGTTTCTTGGTTATGACAACCTTTACAATGATGATGACATCCTTGTGTCCATAAAACAGCTCTAATTCCCTCACCATCAACAATACTATCAGGTTGTAGAGGTGCCGCTAATCTTATTTGCATTATAAAGCGCTTTCTAAATCTTTAGTTCCATGTTTAACACGATCACGTTCTTCTGCTCTTTTACCATCGTTAAAACGGTCAACAGTTCCAACTAAATATCCTGTAATTCTTCTAATTCTTTCGAATTTAACCCCTTCTCCAACTTTTTTTTCTTCGTTCTTCATAAACATTCACCTTTCTATCTTCCATAATTAGTTAGTGAAGAATTTTTTAAAGTTTCAACACTAACACCTTCACAATCATGACGACCACATCCAGGGCATACATCGCCAATTACACCTGTATAACCACATACTGGATCACGGTCTACTGGATGGTTAATTGCACCATATCCAATACCTTCTTTATACATAATTCTAACAATTTTTTCAAAAGCTTCTAGATTATTAGTAGTATCTCCATCTAATTCAACATAAGTAATATGTCCAGCATTAGTTAATGCATGATATGGAGCCTCAATATGAATTTTTTCAGCTGCCGTAATTTTATAATAAACTGGGACATGGAAAGAGTTTGTATAATATTCTCTATCAGTTACTCCTTTTAATTTACCATAAATAGCACGGTCCATATTAGTAAATCTACCAGATAATCCTTCAGCAGGTGTCGCTAATAAAGTAAAGTTCAAATTATATTTACTAGCATATTCATCGCATTTTTTACGCATGAATTTAATAATTTCATAACCTAATTTTCTAGCTTCTTCATCTTCACCATGATGTTTACCAACTAATGCCTTTAAACATTCAGCTAATCCAATAAAACCAATTGATAAAGTACCATGTTTGTATACTTTACGTAATCTATCATCAGGTTTTAATTTTTCAGAATCAAGCCAAACACCACTACCTAATAAGAATGGGAAATTATAAGGTTTTTTGCTACATTGAAAGTCAAAACGTTCTAATAATTGATCTCTTACTAAATCCATCTTTTCTTCTAGTTCAGCATAAAAACCTTTTAAATCAGTTTTATCATTACTAACTATACCATGTTTAATACCTAATCTCGGTAAGTTAATAGTTGTAAATGATAAGTTACCACGTCCAGGAGTTACTGCTTTATCTGGATCAACGACATTTCCTAAAACTCTAGTACGGCATCCCATATACCCAACTTCAGTTGTATAATCACCTTTATAATATTGTTTATTAAATGGTGCATCCATAAATGAAAAGTTTGGAAATAATCTTTTAGCTGATACTTTACAAGCTAATTTGAATAAATCATAATTAGGATCTCCTTCATCAAAATTAGTTCCTTTTCTAACTTTAAAGATTGAAATTGGGAAAATTGGTGTTTCTCCTTTTCCTAATCCAGCATCAGTAGCTAATAAATAGTTTTCAATTACCATTCTTCCTTCTTTAGATGTATCAGTTCCAAAATTAATTGAAGAAAATGGAACTTGAGCACCAGCTCTAGAATGCATTGTATTTAAGTTATGAATAAAAGCTTCCATTGCTTGATAAGTAATACGATCAGTTTTAGCTAAAGCTTTATCGTAAGCAACTTTAAATAATCTTTCGACTTCACTAGATTCTTTAGCAAAGTAATAAAAATCTTTAATATCAAAATCGATACTTTCTAATTTATCGATTTCTTTAGCAATACTATTCATATTGATAAATTTAGCAAAATCACTATAATCTAATAAATCAGCAATTGTTTGTTTAAATTGTTTTTTAAATGTTTTTAAAACACCAGGAGCCATGTAATAATCGAAAGCTGGAATACTTTGGCCACCGTGTTGATCATTTTGATTTGATTGAATAGCAATAGCTGCTAAAGCACTATATGACATAATATCATTAGGAGCTCTTAGATGACCATGACCAGTTGAAAAGCCATTTTTAAATAATTTATTTAAATCTATTTGCATACAAGTAGTTGTACCCATCGCATAGAAATCCATATCATGAACATGAATATCACCACTATCGTGAGCTTCACTAAACTTATATTTCATTAAATAAGCTTTACAAAATTCTTTTGAAACGGTACTACCATATTGAAGCATCGTTCCCATCGCCGTATCACCATCAACATTAGCATTTTCTCTTTTTGTGTTTTCTTCATGAGCAGATTTTAAACCCAATCCCTCAATTGCCTTTAAAAATTTATGCAATCTTTTCTCATCTGAAAACATTTGACGTGATAAATTTCTTCTTTCGCGATATTCAGAAAAGCTTTCATAAACATCTTGATAACCTTTTTTTTGAAGTTCATCTTCAATCATATCTTGAATAGTCTCAATCTTAATTTTATCTTCGTTGGCATATTCTTTTTCAATTCTTTTTAATACACCCTCATAAACTTTGTTAATATCTTTGGTTGTATATTTTAATTGTTCACCACTTTCATCTTCAGTATCGATGATACTGTCAAATCCTTTTTTAATTGCTAATGCAATTTTTGAACCATTAAAATCTACTTTTTTTCCATTTCTTTTCACAACTTGTAAAGTTGCAATTTTTTCTTCTACTTCTGTCATAATCACCCTCTACCTTCTATTACTAATTATAGTAGTAAATATGAAAAAAGTCAAACAAATTTTCATATTTTTTTAAAAAAATTAAATTTTGTTTTTTTACTTTTTTTGTTTTTTTAGTTTTCCTTTATTTTTCAATACTTTAAAATATTTTTTAATTTTTAATTAATTGACAATTGGCAAATTCTTATTTTTTTCTTTGTTTTTCAAAGAAAAACAGTCATTATTAATTTAAAAGTAATTTTTAATAATTCGTTTTTTTTAAAATTTAACTAAAAATTTATTTTTCATTTTTTTAATTTTTCTTATTTTTTTAAAAAAATTAATATATAAAACAAAAGTTCGTTCATTAATTAATAAATGATTAAATATAATATATTATGAATAATCGTCAAGTGTCGCTTTTAAACGCCCAATTATTTATAGCTTTTATTTTAGCGATTACACTATTTACATCTTTTCTTTTAACTTATGATGAAAAACTAAAACTATTAAATAAAAAACGACTATTTACTGATCAAAATAGTCATTATACTAATTTATTAAATCGTATCCTTTTTTTATTGATTTTGATCTATAATTTATATATCAATTATCAACAATACGAATTAGAAAAGCAAAAAAGAAGCGATTTAGCTCCTTTTCGTCAACAAATATATGCTTCTATCCTTAATACAATAGCAGCTGTTATCATTTTATATGTTGTTTATGAAACATTGAATACAAATGATGATATCGCACCAATTGATAACACTATTTAGTTTTATGATTATTAATAACGATTCTATTAATGACTACATAGATAATCATTAAAAACACGCCACTAAAACTAACTAAAACGCCAACTTTAAAAATAATTGTCAAAAGTATTGTAATAAACGGCGAAATAAGTGGTTTTAGACCATCTAAATTTGATATTACATAATCGTTAATAAAGTTATTCATTGAACCAAAAATTGCAAACATAACCCCACTACTAATCATTGGAATAGCCAAATATTTTATCGGTTTATATATCGACCATAAACAAACAGTTATAATAACTAATAAAATAGCTATCATTAAATACAAATATAATTGATTAAAATTTAAAAATACTTGAATAGAAGTAATCGGCAAACTACCAATTACTTCATATCTTTCCGGAACAATATCCGCCAGTTTAGAGCAAAAATCTCTAATATATTCTTCTAATTGTTCGCTTTCTAACATTAAATTAATATGATCTTCTAAAGAATCATTAGCTACCTCTATTAACTTATTAATACTATCTTCAGATAACTGAGGTTTATTTAATCCATTAACTAAATAATCGATAGTATTACTAAAAAAATCACCAAATATAATATTAATTTCATCACTACTAATAATATCATCTAAAACATCTTCAGGAATATTACTTTCTAGTCCTAATTGATAAATTTTTTCTTTTAAAGTAATACCACTTTCTTCTAGATTAAATATTACATTTATATCCATGTTAAGAACTTCGGCATTTTCAATATAGTTAGATAAATTTTCACGATTTACTAAACTCTTGCCAGAATATAAAAAAACCAAAGCGACAATCAATATAAATATTAAAACTGAGCAACTAATAGCCAATGCTTTTCTAATACTTATAAAAATATTCACTTCTAAACCTCCTAATTGTAATATAAATATATCACAAAATTAAGGTTTTATCAAGTTAATCAAAACATAAAAAAAATCAAAAAAACATTAATTCTTTTGATCTATTAAACTCCTATTTTGTGAAAATCTAATCTTAACTTATCAGCAATAGTTACAATAAATTCTGAATTAGTCGGTTTAGCTCTATCGATATCGACACTATGACCAAATATATTTTCCATCAATTTCAAATCACCACGATTCCAACTAACCTCAACCGCATGCCTAATTGATCTTTCAACTCTCGATACAGTTGTATTATATTTATTAGCTAATTCAGGATATAATTCTTTTGTAATACCACCAACTATATTTGGATCATCAAAAAGCATCTTAACTGCATCTCTTAAAAATTGATATCCTTTAATATGTGAAGGTATTCCTAAATCGTGAAGTAATTTGCTAATTGAAACTTGTAAATTACTGTTATAAAAATCAATACTTTTTTCATTTTTCTTTTTAAAAACATCGTATATTTTCTTTTCCAAATCATTCAAATCAAAAGGTTTCAAAATAAAATAGCTAACATCATATTCTGATACCTCTCTAATAACTTCACTAGCATTATAACTAGTTTCCACAATTACTTTTTTATTAATGTTGTTTTTCTTCATCTCTTCTAAAACATAAATTCCATCTTTTTTCGGCATAATTAAGTCTAATAAAACCAAATCAAAATCGTCAGTTTTTTCTTTGATTAAATTAAATCCTTCTAATCCATCGTAAGCTTCCAACACAATATTAACTTCATCATTGTTTTTGAAGTATTCTTTTACAGCATCAATCAACTTGACATTATCGTCAATCATTAATATTCTTATATTTTCCATATTTTCTCCTTCTATAGTTACTGCTGTAGTTATATTATATAATATTAGCTAATATTTTTCTAGAGCGAATATTAGCTAATTTTGTCGAAAAAAGATAAAAGAAAGCGCTAGTCTCTAAGACTAGCGACAATCTCTTTTAATTGCCTATAATCCGTTGAAACTTTACCAATTAAAAAACCTGACAAATTATTAATTTTCTTTAAAGTATTGATATTATCTTTATCGACGCTTCCCCCATATAATACTTTAACACTTTTCCCAAAGTTTTTTTCAATTGTTGTTTGAATAAAGCTGATAGTCGTTTCAATTTGTTCATTTGTTGGTGTAATTCCTGTTCCTATACACCAAACAGGTTCATAAGCAATAATTAAATCTTTAAAATTAGAAACATCTTTTAAAGCTTCTAACAATTGTCTTTCAATGACTTTTTCCTTATCGTCATCCTTATTTTCTCCAACACATAAAATTATCTTTAAATTGTTTTCTAATCCTTTAATTATCTTTTTATTTATTTCTTCATTTGTTTCATTGTTATATTTTCTTCTTTCGCTATGACCAACGATAGTATAACTAACACCTAAATCTTTAGCCTGTTTCGCACTTATTTCCCCGGTATGTGAGCCCAAATCATACATCGATATATCTTGTACCCCTACTTTATATTTATGGTTTAAAAAGTACGGAACAAAGATTGCAGATGGACATAAAATAACATCTTCATCAAAATTATCGATTAAAGTTTTAACTTCTTCATAAGTCATATACATTTTTAAATTACCGATTACTAACATTTTTTTCTCCTTTGATTTTTTTAAACATCCTTTTAAAAATGTTTTCTTTCTTTTTTTTGTTTTTAATAGCCAATTTATATACTTTTAAAACATTGCTAGCGAAAGTTTGCGATGAGTAATTATGACTACTCTCATAAGCATCAGCAGACATTTTATCTAATTTTTCCTTATTATCTAATAAACTATTGATATAATTTACATAATCCTTATCATCCTCAAATAAATAGCCATTATAGTTATCTTTTATAGGATCGATAAAACTTTCATCTTTAATAGCTACAACTGGTAATGATGCAGCTAGTGCTTCTAAAACGGTTAATCCTTGAGTTTCCGTTTTTGAAGCAGTTACGAAAATACTTCCTAAGTGGTAATACATACCAATATCTTTTAAAGGAACTTTGCCGGTAAAGAAAATATTATTTCCTAAATTATTTTTCTTAACTAATTTTTCTAAATTTTCTCTTTCTGGTCCATCACCAATAATAATCAAATTACAATTAGGATACTTTTTAACAATATTCTTATGATTATTAATTAAAAAATCGACACTTTTTTCTAATCCTAATCTTCCTACAAAAATCAAATTAGTAGCATCTTTTTTAATTCCTATTTTTTCTTTTAATTCATTAATGACATCATCACTATATTTTTGACTATACTTTTCCACTTCAATTCCCGTTGGAATTATATGAACATTTCTTTTTACTTTATATTTTTCTTTAAATAAATCATAAGTTTTCTTAGTAGGAACAATTAACTCTGTAGCTGTTGTATCACAATAAAACAAAGTTAAATGTTCAACTATTTTTTTACCAGTTCTGTTAAAATATCCTTTGGTTATATAATGAATATAATCTTCGTACATCGTATGGTAAGTATGTACTAACGGAATATTATATTGTTTAGCTAAAATACGCGCAAAAGTACCAACCCCAAATTCAGTTTGCGAATGAATTACGTCTAAATTCCAATTTTTTATTGTTTTAATAGCTCGCGCCGGATAAATACTAGTTAAACGATAGTCAAAAATTCCAATTGGAATTCCTGGAATCCTTAAAACTCGATCTTCTTTAATATATTTCATATTATCAGGATTAACTGTAATTATGTAAACTTTATGTCCCTTTTTTTCTAAACCCTTTCTCAACATTTCGATACTTGTCGAAACACCATTAATTTGGGGAATATAAGTATCTGAAAAAATTCCTATTCGCATTTTAAATCTCCTTTTGTTTGATATTGAAAATAATCGCACCAATTATCATTGGCAAATAATATGTAATAAAACGCCATAATAACATCAATGAGCTTAATAATGGTTTATTAACGTAGAAACCAAATAGTAATATAAATAAATATTCCTGTCCCCCCATACCTCCAGGTAATGGGATATAACTACTTATAATAGAAACAAATGAAACTAAGACAATTGCTGTTATACCATCAAAACTACTATAATCACCAAAACTAAATAAAACGGTTAATGGAACAACATATAAACAAAATAAAGCAATACAATTTATTCCAACCAATTTTATAAATCTTTTTTTTTCTTTCAACAAAACTTTAGAATTATTAGTAAAATCTTCAATTGTTTTATTTAATTTAGTTAATAATTGTTGCTTGTTTTTAACTAATCTTAAAACTGTCAATAAATTAATAAACCATTTAATCAAAGATTTATTAACTTTTTTACTATATGATATTAAAAATAAAATACCTAAAACTAACACATTAACTAAAAATCCAATTATTAAAAACGATAAAACAATTCCTTCTATTTCGCATATTTTAAAAATCCAATTTAAAGTTAATGTAATAAAACCTACTACAATTACCGCAATTTGATGAATAATTGATTCTTGCATAATAATATTAGTCCCATCAGAAATAGGCACTTTATTCTTTTTCAAAACATAAATTTGAAATGGTTGTCCTCCTGTTGAAAAAGGTGTTACAGCATTAAAGAAAAAAGTCATAATTTGCAAGCTAAAAGTTTTAAAAAAACCATAAGTTCTAAATTTATTAATGATATCATTAGTAATAATAGCTTTAAAAAAAGTATAGCTTAAAACAAATAAATATCCAATAAACAACCATCTTATATCGGCATTTAATAACAAAGTAATAATTTCATTATAATTATCTTTTAAAGAAAAATACAGAACAACTAAAGTTAAAACAATAATTATAATTATATTAATTAATTTGTTTTTCATTTGATTATATCGATACCAGGTAGTACCTTACCTTCTAAAAGTTCTAAACTAGCGCCACCACCAGTTGAAATATGTGTAAATGCTGGTTCATATCCGAAATTTTTAACTGCACTAGCCGTATCCCCACCACCAGCTATTTTGACTGCATCAATATTTTTTAATATTTCGCAAATACCTTTGGTACCATTGCTATATTTTTCTTCTTCAAACATACCAACCGGGCCATTCCAAATAATAGTTTTACTATTATCTAAATATTGTTTAAATAGTTTAACTGTTTTAGGGCCAATATCTAATCCTTTTTCTTCCTTAGTTATATCAGTTATAAAACATTCTTTTAAATCAGTTACAACATCGATTGGTAATATTATTTTATCTTTATGTTCTTTTAATATTTTCTTACAAAATTCAACATTTTCTTCATCTAATAAAGAATTACCTATTTCAACTCCGCTAGCTTTTAAGAATGTAAAAGCCATTCCCCCACCGATTAAAATGTAATCAGCTTTAATTACTAAATTTTCGATAACTCCTATCTTATCGCTTACTTTAGCGCCACCTAAAATAACAGTAAATGGTCTTTTAGGATCATTAATAGCTGGTAATAGATTTTCTAATTCTTTTTCAATTAAAAATCCAATTCCACTTTCTAGATTACTAGCAATTCCAACATTAGAAGCATGAGCTCTATGAGCAGTACCAAAAGCATCATTAATATAAATATCTCCTAAAGATGCCCAATACTTACCTAATTCTGGATCATTTTTACTTTCTTTTTTATCAGGCAAATCTTCAAATCTTGTATTTTCCATTAGTAATACATCACCATTATTTAAATTATTAATGGCATCTTCTAGCTCACTACCTCTTGTAGCAGGTATAAATTTTACTTCTTTGTCTAATAATTCACTTAATCGAACACTTACTGGTTTTAAAGTATTTTTTACTTTATCACCTTCTTCTTTAATTCTTCCTAAATGACTCATTAAAATAACTTTAGCATTATTACTAATAGCATAATTAATAGTTTTTAAACTTTCTTTAATTCTTGTGTCATCAGTAATAACACCATCTTTAATTGGAACATTAAAATCCACTCTAATTATTACTTTTTTATTATTTAAATCAAAATCTCTTATTGTTTTCATAACCATTTCCTTTCTTATATTTTGATTATTATTCAATTACCGTTAATTCATAACTAAATGTATTATCTTCATTTCTTGTCACTTTAACGACATCTTTACTATCAAAAGATTCATCATCATTTGGATTTAATTCATCAATATCCATATATTGTTGATTAATTAAATCCATAACATAAATATACTCACTAGCACCAATATTATCCAATGAACTATATTCATCATAATTAGCCATTAAATAATTTTCTGTTGCCATATATATATTATTTAACGCTTCTTGTTTTTTATTCTCTTCGCTTCTTTCAATAACATTATTAATTGTTGGAACTGCGACTAATAATATTAATCCTATAATAACAACAATACCGATTAATTCGATTAAAGTAAAACCACGCTTCTTCATATTCTCACCATATTAATTATAAAACATTTTTCAAATTTAATCAACTTTCTTACAAAATTGTAATTATTAAAAAAAGTCAAAATTACTTTTGACTTAATTCATATAAATATTTAGCTGTTCTAACCATTTGATGAGAATAACCCATCTCATTATCGTACCAAGCAACTACTTTAACTAATTGTTTGCCATCAACTTCTAAAACATCAGTTAATAATCCATCAACTAAAGATCCACAAGATGAACCGATAATATCACTTGAAACAACTGGATCAAATGTAAAGTTTAATGTTTCATTACAACTGTTCATTAAAGCTGTATTAACTTCTTCAACAGTAACATTACGATTTAATTCTAAAGTTAAATCAACTACCGAACCGGTTGGTGTAGGTACTCTTAAAGCACTACCATCTAATCTTCCTTTTAAAGCAGGAATTACTAATCCTAAAGCACTTGCTGCTCCAGTACTAGATGGAATAATATTCATAGCTCCAGCCCTACCACGACGAGCTTTAATACCTTTTTTGTGAGCTACATCTAAGATAACTTGGTCATTAGTATAAGCATGAACAGTTGTCATATAACCTTTAACAATACCAAATTTATCGTTGATTACTTTAGCTACTGGCGCTAAACAGTTAGTAGTACAAGAAGCTGCTGAAATAACTTGTTCAGTACCATCTAAAGTATCATGGTTAACGTTATAAACGATAGTTTTCATTTCACCCTTACCAGGTGCGGAAATGATAACTCTTTTAGCTCCTGCTTCAATATGTTTATAAGCGTCTTCATATTTGACGAATTTACCTGTACATTCAAATACTTGATCAATTCCTAATTCACCCCAAGGTAAATTAGCAGGATCCATTTCTTTAAATATTCTAATTTTACGGCCAGACACAATAATATTGTTTTCATCAAAGCTAATTTCATCAACTTTATAGTTACGATGATTGCTATCATACTTTAATAAATATGCAATTTGTTCAGCATCTGTTAAATCATTGATAGCAACAACTTCAATATTAGGGTCCTCCTCCATAATTCTAAAAACTAATCTTCCAATTCTTCCAAATCCATTAATTGCTACTTTCATAAAATCATTCCTTTCTTTTAATGGAAGCTACTTCCGCCAATAAATTCTCTTAAGACAGATGCTTTAGGAACATCGTCTGAAGGTATTGGCAAGAAGTTTCTTAAAAAATTAATTAATCTAATTGCTTCAGGGTAAACTTCATCATCTTCACTAACTGAAAATAATAAAGGTTCCGCATAAATTTTTAAAACACCGAGTTCATATATTAAAGCCGAATTAATTATAACATCAGCTTCACTTTGATATGGGAAAACATATTTTTCTTCTCCTTCTAATATATTTTTCCAAAGTCTCAATGTATCAGCTGCGCTTCTTCCTCGATACATATTGTCACGAATAATTCTTCTTAATCTTCTTGTATCAGATGTATGAATACGGTTATGGTTATCGATATTTAATTGCGTTAATGGGCTAATATAAATTTTAAATTTATTTTTATCGTCGATAGCCATTGTTAATTCTGGATTTAATGCATGTAATCCTTCGATAATAATAATATCATTTTCACCTAATTGTAAAGTTTTACCTTTATATTCTCTTTCACCAATTACAAAATTAAATTCCGGCAAAGATACTTTATCACCATCTAATAATTTAAGTAAATGTTTATTAAATAGGGTTGTATCAACTGCTTCAATTGTTTCAAAATCATATTCACCATTTGGCTTTTTAGGCGTATCAACACGATTAACAAAATAATCATCTGTCGAAATACTGTGAGTTTTAAAGCCTCGAGCTTTAAGATAAACGGCTAATTTACGAGCTGTTGTCGTTTTACCACTCGAAGAAGGGCCAGCTAATAAGATAATTTTAACTTTACCCATTTTATTATGAATCATATCAGCTACTTTAGCTAATTGACTATTGTAATTAGCTTCAGCTAATTGAATGACATCATTATATTCCCCAATAGAAATTATTTTATTCAAATCAGCTACATTAGAAATACCAACAGTCTTACCCATATTTGTATAATCTAAGAAAGCATCAAAGACAAGTTTGTGATGTGAATAATCTTCGGTATCTTTTGGATGATATATAGATGGATAACTTAAAACAAATCCATTATCTTTAATATAAGTCAATTTAAATTCATCCAAAACACTAGTACTATAAGGCATCTCACTAAAGAAATAATCATAATATTCATCTAAACGATATAAATTAATATAAGTATTACTTATATATTTAAATACTTCAACTTTATCATATTGCTTTTTCTTCTTAAAAAACTGTATAGCATCTCTTCTTGCAACACTTAACTTAATAAAATTATAGTCTTGTTTAACTATCTCTTTCATTTTGTTTTCAATTTGTTTTATAACATCCTTGTTTATTTCTCTATTTACCATTTCACAGTAAACACCCTTATCGATTGAGTGCTGAATAATTACTTCAGCATCATTTCCCAAAACTTTTTTAATAGCAACAATCAATAAAAAATGTACACCATGAGAATAAACAGTATGTCCTACAGTTGAACTACGATCATAAAAATCTATCTCACATTTTTTCGTTAATTTATAAGCTAATTCCTCAACAACATTATCAACTTTAGCCACTAAAATAGGAAAATTATATTCATTTTGAAAGCTATTAGCAATTTCTAACAAAGTAGTTCCTTCCGGATATTCTCTAATAACTTTGTTTTTATATTCAACTTTTATCATCTTTTCCATTTTATCATCCCTTTATTCTTTATTCATTATATCAAAAAAAAAAATATTTTGTCATTTATTTTAATGAATAATTTACTTAATTATTACCTATTATATTAAATGGGAGATGATTTTATGCTTATACCAACTATTATCGAAAAAACAAACAATAGTGAAAGAGCTTATGATATTTATTCGAGATTATTAAAAGACCGTGTCATTATTTTAACTGGTGAAATTGATGATAATAGTGCGAATATTGTAGTAGCTCAATTATTATATTTAGACAGCATCAATCATGATGATATTAGTCTATACATAAATAGCCCAGGTGGTAGCATTACCTCTGGGATGGCTATTTACGATACGATGAATTTTATTAAAAGTGAAGTTTCCACTATTTGTATAGGTATGGCAGCATCGATGGGAGCATTTTTACTATCAAGCGGAAAGAAAGGAAAACGTTACTGCTTACCTAATAGTGAAGTTATGATTCACCAACCTTTAGGAGGAGCTAGTGGGCAAGCAACAGAAATTAAAATAGCAGCAGAACATATTTTAAAAATCAAGGATAAGTTGAATAAAATTTTAGCTTCTAATACTAATAAAGATATCAAAACAATAGAACTAGACACTGAAAGAGATAATTATTTATCAGCCCAAGAAGCTCTTGAATATGGTCTTATTGACCAAATATTATAGAGAAGAAACTCTTCTCTATTTTGCTGTGTTTTGATAATATTTTTCGCCTAATTCGACTAATCTTTTAGTCATATAACCACCAACAGTTCCATTTAATCGAGACGTTTGGTCAGCACCTAAATTAATTCCTAACTCACGGGCTATTTCGTATTTTAGATTTTCTAAAGCTTGTTTAGAACCAGGAACTACTAATTTATTTGTCGATTTCATTTAATCACCACCTTTACATTATTATTATGGATTAAATTTAATAATAGATGTGTGGTAAAAAAAAGTAGATAGCAAATTTGCTATCTATTTTAATTATTTAGCTTGGTAACCACCTAAGTTTTGTTGTCCCATTTGAACTAATCTCTTAGTGATTTCTCCACCTACTGAACCATTAGCACGGCTTGTAGCATCTGGTCCTAAACTAACACCAAATTCACTAGCTATTTCATATTTCATTTTATCGATAGCTTGTTTTGCACCTGGTACTACTAATTTACTTGTAGATTTATTCATACATTCTCACCTCCTGTACACTTATAGCTTGTGCACAAAAGATTAAAATATAAGTGGTAAAAAATGGGTTATAATAAATCGTTATAATCGTTATTAAATTCAGTAATTATTTCGATATTATTAATACATTCATCAATTAATTCTTGGTAATTAAATTGTTCATATTCCAAACATTTTTCTATTTTAGGATTAATTACTGGATGTTTGGGAACAAAAATCGTACAACAATCTTCAAATGGTAAAATACTTGTTTCATATGTTCCAATTTTTTTAGCAATTTCAATAATTTCCAATTTATCTAAACAAGCAACTGGTCTAATTATCGGAAAATTGGTTACACTATTAATAACATTGATACTAGTTAAAGTTTGACTAGCAACTTGACCAATACTCTCACCATTGATAACTACTTTATATTTTTTATCAATACTAGTAGCAATTCGATACATCATTCTTCTTAATATCGTAATATTATATTCACTAGGTACCTTTTTATATATTTCTTCCTGTAATTTAGTAAAAGGTACTACTAATAACCTAATATTGCCTGAATATTCATTTAAAATACTAGCTAATTTAATTACTTTATTTTTAGCTTCTAAACTAGTGTGAGGAGGCGAATCAAAATACAAGCAATCAATATCAATTCCTCTTTTTAAAGCTAAGTATCCTGCTACTGGAGAATCAATTCCTCCTGATAACATTAATATCCCTTTTCCTTGAATACCAACCGGATATCCACCGCTTCCTTTAATTTCATTTAAATAAATATAAGTTTCTTCCCTTATTTCGATGTGAACAACAATATCAGGATTATGAACATCTACCTTACAATCAAAGTTTTTTAAAACTAAAGAACCGATTATATTATTAAAATCCATTGATTTAATTTCAAAATTTTTATTAGCTCTTTTAGTCTCCACTTTAAAAGTTTTAAATTTAATATCTTTTAAAACTTCTAAAACAGCATTTTTAATATCGTCACTATTAGTATTAACTTGATAAGCAATTACTATTCCTTGTAAACCAAATACTTTTTGTAATTTTTTAGTAACCAAATCGATATTGTCTGTCAATATATACATCCGATCTCTTTTTTTTATTATTTTAGCATCGATTACTTTTTTTATATTTTCATTTAGCTTGTTAATAAATTGATTACGATTACCTTTTTTAGTAGTTAATTCTCCATATTTAATTAATATTAATTTTTGCATAACAAATCACCTGTTACGATTATATATTATTATATAATTTAAAGCAAGAAAAAAAGATAAAAAATTATCTTTCTGAACATCTTGTAATTACTGGAGCAGGTTTTTCAATAATTGGTTTAGTATTATAAGTTAAAACATAAATTTTATCTTTACTCAATATACTATCTTCAACTACTTCACACCCATTATTAGTCATAGTTTGTAAGGTCTTTTTCAATCTTTTATAATATTCTAAAACTCTTTGTGTATATAATGAATCAGAATCTCCATAATATCCTACAGTAAATGAGCCATTAGAACAGCTTTTAGCTAGATAAATTAATTGGTTAGCATACATTCCATTAATTATTAAGTGACCCTTTAAATCATTTTGATTTGGTCTAGTACAATAGGAATCACCAGCATTTTCAATTATTTTTTCTTTCTTTCCTTTCAAAAATAATCCTGTTGTTGAGCAAATATTCTCATCTTCTGTTACTTCAATGATTCTTTCTTCTTGTGATAAGTATCCACAATCTTTTAAATATGAACCAAATAACATTTTTCTAGATTTTAGATTTTTTAACCAAAGTTGAAACTTTAATTCATTAAATTCTATTTCTCCTTGTTTTAACAAGTCAAACATTATATCTTGATATGTTTTGTCACCAACGGCTAATATTTCTTGTGCCTTTCCTTCTTCATAAGCTTTCTCTAGTAAATACCTCTTGATTAAGTTTTCTGCCATCATTTTCCTCCATTCTGTAGACAAAAAAAACGTCTAAATACGACAGTTAAATAATTCTATCACATATTTATGTATATGTCAAACTAGTAAAAAAATAACAAAAAACCGATATAAATCGGTTTATTCGTAAAATTTAAGCAATTTATTATAAATTCCTGGCTCAATTTTATTTAAACAATTAATCGTCATCTCTAATGATTTTTGATATTCACCTTTATAAAATAAGATTTCTGAGTAAGTTAAATTTTTATTAGTATCTTCAACTACTCGATAACGATTACCATAAACTATTGCCATTTCAGCAAACATTGCTGTTTTAAGAAGTTCTTTAGTTGCGCCATATAGTTTTAAAACTAAATCACGAGCAGTATCAACTCTTGTATTTAAAACGCTAATTGTAATTGGTTTTTTCTCCAACTCATCGACAATATCTTTAATTGCACTTGAAGCTTCGCTTAGTTGTGTATAATAATATTGTGGTATAACCGGAAAATTATATTCCCGCATTTTACTTTTAGAGTCTTTTAAAATAGATCTAATTTCTTCTAATTGTTGACGAGCTCTTAACTCATCTTCTTTCATACTGCCTAAAGCATCTAAAGAATTATCTAATCTTTCTTCAATATTATTTAACCTTAAAGAAAGTCCTTCAATTTCTTTAATTAACTTAGAATAAGCAAAAGTATTATTACCTGTATGATCTTTCAAAATATTATAATCATCATTTAAACTATTTAATTCATTTTTTACTTCATTTAATAATTCAACATCATTATTTGATAAATTATAAACATTTTTAATATCATCCATTTGACTAAAAATATCGTTAACTAAATCAGTTATTTTCGTTTTCTTATTTGTGAAAGCTTCATCTAATTCATCGTAAATTTTACGATCTGCTTTTTCTTTTTCAAAGTCATTAAACAATGAATCAAAATAATCTAATAAAACTTTTAATTCAAATAAATTATCCTCTAGATTTAATACTTTAGTACGATCCATTATGTCACTTAATTTTTTATTAGCTTCTTCGACGTTATAATCGACATTTAAATAATCAAGAGGATATCCTTCATCAACCATTTCTTTATAAGTGGTAGTTATTTCCTCGATTTTTTTAGGTATGATATTAGTAGCCATTAAGACGATTGAAGGTACTTCTTCAATAACAATTTGCATATGTTTTAACATTTCATCGATCGATTTGATAATTTTTGTAACTTCGGTATATTCATTATTTTCCATAGTTATTTCAAATGCTTCAAATCTTTTAGAAATATTTTCAAATTGCAGCATAATTGAATTAGCTACTTCGCCATACTCGACTTTATTTTTATCAAATTTATCATATAATTCTCTATATAATGTCTTAAATTTTATAATTATTGCTCTATTTCTTTCTTCACTGGAAGTTATTTCTTTTATCTCATCTAATAATATTTCAGTATTAGTTCTTACCTTATATATTTCCATCTCTAACTTAGCTATTTTAAAAACAGTTGATTTATAATCTTGTTGCTTTAAAGAATAATCAGCTTCTAAAATCATATCTGTAATTTTAGGTATTTGATTAGATCTAATATCTTTAAATCTATCTTCCCAATTACTTAAATTAGCATCCAATTTATCATTTTTTAAAAATGTTTTTATTTTAGATATTTCTGAACTAATCGGTGTACTATCGATAACATTTTTTTCAACTTCTAATTTATCGAGAATTGTCTTATATTTTTTATTGCGTTTATTTTGTAGTAAATTCAAAATAACAATAACGATAATAACAATAACTATATATAAGCCAACCATTATCAGCATCAAATCCATATCATCACCTACTATCATTCTATCATATTTTCAAACAAATTACGACAAAAGTAAGATAATTAAGAAAGTTAAATATATTCCCCATACTAATCCGACAACAAAACTTAACAATAATGAATCAACAAAAGCCGCTTTATCGTTTTTCTTTAAAACTAAAGTTTTTGGTTTTTCCATTTGTTTAACATCTTCAACTTGTTTCTCAGCCATTTCCTTAATTGATCTTTGTTCAGTTAATTTATTCATTTGTTCAGGAGTCAAAATATAATTACTTATCAAAAGATCTATTTGTTTAACAGTTAAATAATTTAAATATTGATTGATAAATAAGTCAACATCTAAATTATCTGGACCTTTAAATAACAACAATGTAACTGTTACTTCATCATATGGTGGATAAATTACTTTAGAAGTAGTATCTTCAGCTTTTTCTTCGACACTTTTTGTCTCGCCTACTTCTTTTATTGCTACATCATCGCCATTTTGTTCGATTGTCACAATTTGGTCATCGCTTTGGTTATAAAAGATTTTTTCCTCACTATTTCCCAAAATGTTA
Organism: Bacilli bacterium; assembly: GCA_017887425.1. Classification (GTDB taxonomy): domain Bacteria; phylum Bacillota_I; class Bacilli_A; order RF39; family UBA660; genus Faecisoma. The sequence goes on along the minus strand of JAGHHZ010000010.1, from coordinate 2,721 downwards.
TCATTAGCTAATGTTGGTTGCTGATTAATTATAGCATTTCCTAAATTATCATCTAAAACAGTACTTTCTAAAGGAACTTCCTTTTTTTCAAATTTCAAAGTATCTTTAGCAATTTCTAAAGCGTTTTGGGCTCCATCATTAGACTGAAAAGAACGTGACTCATCTTGCTTATTTTCAAACTGCTCAACAAAATTACGATTGTCGTGACTATCGTCTAATATTTTAACATCTCCATTTTCGTCTTTAAACTTAATATAATCTTTATCGCCGATTTCAAAGCTTGTAATACCATCTAAATTTAATGGTGAGGGAGCCATTACTTCATCGAAATAACTAAGTAACTGCAAAATATTTTTATCGACCAAATCATCTTTAAAATCAAGTTCTTTCATATTTTTAAGTAACTCTGGATGCGTATTAATATATTTATTGACTGAAGCAAGATCATCCATTAATGATTTTTTATCTTTATATTTGCCATTTTTGATATCATTTCTTAAAGCTTGAGTTATATATTCAATTAAAACAAGCTCTACCTTAGTTGCTTCTTTTACCTCAAACTTTAATTTTAAAGATAATCCTTGCGCTTTACTTAAATCTATACTAATTATTTCATCATTATTTTTAAGTATTAAAAACGAACCATTATTCAATTTTATAAAACCTACTGTTTCATACATTTTGTCTTTATATATTACTTTACTAGGTAGCATACTATCACCAATATCATTGTAACACATTTTCCGACAAATTACTATAGTTAATTTTATTGATTTTAATATAGTAACGTGTTATTATTTATATAGAGGTGTAATATGAAAAAAATAAAATTTTTACTAAGATCATTCAAATTTTCAACCATTAAAACATTGTTTACTGTCGCTAAAAAGGTTAAAAAACAAAGTAACAAAAAATTTGTTATTTTCGATATAATAAAATGCTCAATCAAATATCAAGCAGCCTTTTACGACTACTTAGAATTTGAATTTTACCTATTAAATGATGAACAAAGAAAGACCTATTTAACAAACGGAAAAAACAACCAAATTGTAAGAATGTTTAACGATAAAAATTATTGGCATATTCTTGACAATAAAAACGAGTTTAATGACTATTTTAAAAATTATCTTAAAAGAGATTATTTAAATCCTCCTTTTACTAAAGAACAATTAAATAGATTCTTAAAGAACAAAAGTAAGATAATGGCTAAACCAATCGACGGCGTTGGTGGTGAAGGAATTAAAATTATCGATGCTAAAGATAAGAATATTTATGAAAACTACAACAATTACCTTTTAGAAGAAGTAATTATTCAAAATAAAAAATTATCCGAATTATATGATGGATCAGTTAATTCAATTAGAATGTTTACTTTCTTCGATGGTAAAAAAGCATATCTTTTACAAGCTATTTTAAAACTAGGTAACGGTGGCTTTGTCGATAACTTTTCTTCTGGTGGAATGTATTGCTTTTTAAATGATAAAGGTGTCGTTATAACTCCTGCTATCGATAAAGATGATAATATATTTGGTATTCATCCAACAAGTAAAAAACAAATTTTAAATTTCCAAGTTCCACAATTTGAAGAAGCTAAAAAACTAGTTTTAGAAGCAGCTAAGGAAATTCCTGAAATTAAATATATTGGTTGGGATGTAGCTATTAGTGATAAAGGTCCTTGTATCATTGAAGGTAATAGTTACCCAGGAGTTTTCCAAATTAAACCAAGATTTAATAAAGAAAAAACTGGAATATTACCTAAATATGAGAAAATTATGAAAATAAATTTACAATAGTTATTGACTTATAAATAAAAGAATAATATAATATTGGTGCATCTAAGCAGCGTTAGTATGAAATTTTTAATGTGTTTATTACCTTTAGGGGTAATCATTGCGAAAAGCTGCATAGCGATGATTAATTAAATTAAACACCCTATTAAATTGGCATATTAACCTTTTAGATTAAAAGGAAAGGAGTGAATTTTAGATGGCAAGATATACAGGAAGCACTAATCGCGTATCAAGACGTTTAGGTTTTTCAACACTAGAAAACGGTAAAGAATTAGCTAAAAGACCTTATGCTCCAGGACAACACGGTAATAAAAGAGCTAAAAAATTATCTAACTATGGTGTTCAATTACAAGAAAAACAAAAACTTAGATTTATGTATGGATTAAGTGAAAAACAATTCGAAGCAACTTTTAAAAGAGCTGGTAAAATGCAAGGCGTTCATGGTGACAACTTATTTAAATTACTAGAAAGTCGTTTAGATAACTTAGTTTACCGTTTAGGCTTTTCAACTACAAGACGTGGTGCTAGACAATTAGTAAATCACGGACATATTACTGTTAATGGTAAAAAAGTTGATATTCCTTCATATACTTGTAAACCAGGTGATGTTATCGCAGTTAAAGATAACGCTAAAGATATGAGTATTATTAAATCTTCATTAGAAGCTTTATTAAAAAGAGTTGAATTCGTTACTTATGATGAAAATAAAATGGCTGGAACTTATGTAAGATATCCAGAAAGAAGCGAATTAAATGCTGATATCAATGAATCATTAATTATTGAATACTATAATAGATAGTCAAATTGAACTAGTCAAGTAAAAGTAGACAGTTTAAAAAAGTTAGAACCCTGATTCAATTTTATATTGAATTGGGGTTTTATAATTTAATGCATATGATGGTCTTTCATTATTGTAATAATAAATGTATTC
>JAGHHZ010000009.1 GCA_017887425.1 Bacilli bacterium | reverse complement strand
GAATACATTTATTATTACAATAATGAAAGACCATCATATGCATTAAATTATAAAACCCCAATTCAATATAAAATTGAATCAGGGTTCTAACTTTTTTAAACTGTCTACTTTTACTTGACTAGTTCATATGCGTCTAACAACTTATGAAAATTTTCAAAATGATGGACCAGAATTTACTGAAAGTAAAGCATATATAATAGAGACTAAAGAGAAATTAGAAAACTATAAAACAGCTTATCAAGAACTATATACTGAAGAAAAAGCTGATTCTTATCTTGAAACTAATTTAGATAGTTATTATATTGACTTTTATCATCAAATAATAGGTGATGAAGAGGAAGATACTACCACTGTTAATAATATTGATGAAATAATAGAAATATTGACTAATTCAGAGACTGTTATCGACTTTTTAATTGAAAACAAAAATTCTTGGACTTTAAAAAACAACATGATTTCTTTTGCTAATGATGAATTATCTAATCAGTATAGTGAATTGATTTTAAAAATAGCTGAATAATATTATTCAGTTTTTTAAATTCTACTATATTGATAAAATAACATTTTATAACATAAAAAAAGTAATCTTATTTGATTACTTTACTCGCTAAATATTTCTAATATTTCATCGATAAATGAATCTTTTTTTTGTTTATTTTCATCTTCTTGATCATCGCTAAAAATATTGTTATTTTTTTCCATTATTTTATCTAATTCACCACGGTCTAACCAAATTCCACGACATTCAGGACAATAATCAATTTCAATACCGCTTTTTTCACTCATTAATAATGTTACATTTTTACAAACAGGACATTTCATTTTTATCTCTCCGTTTCATAAAATCATTATAACATCATCCTTGTTTAAAATCAATGTCAAAAGACTATTATTTATTTTAAAAACTAAATTTTATATGATATAATAATATTATGATATGGAGGGTAATTTTATGAAGAAGGAAATTATCGTAAGAAAAATTAAAAAAGGCGAAGAAAAAGAAGTTCTTAAGCTAGCAAGAAGAGCATTTTTAGGTATTGAAGCATTAAGTGTATCTAAACCTGATAATGCCATGGTTGCTTTAATTGATGATAAAATTGTTGGAGGTATCATTTATAAAGTTATTAAATGTGACAAAAAGAAAATAGCTTATATTAGTGATGCTTTTGTTGATAAGGATAGTCATAATCAAGGAATAGGCAAGAAATTATATAAAGAGACTATTGACTTTTTAAAGAAGGAATTCGATGGTGTTACAGCTTTAGTTAAAGATGATAATGTTGCATCTTTTAAATTGTTGATGGACAACGGCTTAAAAAGAGTTAGTTTTACTGAAGTTGTTATAAATTTAGGCTTAGTTAATGCGATTAAACATTATTTTACAACACCATTTTTTATCGCTGTTGGTATGGATTTTTATATGTTTATGAAAGATGAAAATGTAAAAGAAAAAGATTCACAATTATCTGATTTAGCTTTGTTTTTTGGTATAAACTTACTTTTAGCAATTCCAATTTGGGTTGGTTTAAGTAGAAATTCTACTACTCTTAACACAACTTTTTTAGCTTATTTGACTGTTTTAGCTATTTTTGTTTTAACTCGTTATCTTGGGTTTTTATCAACTAAAGAAAAAGGAAAATTTAGGATTAATAATGGCGGAATGCTTGTTAATTTAATTGTTAATTTATTTGGATTTCCTTATATGATTAATGGTAACTGGTATCCCGAAAAATATAAAAATGAAAAAGAATTTAAAGAAAAATTAGCTCGTCCTGAACTAATTAAATGGTTTATATTTTTATTTTTACCATTCCTTTATTTTACTAGCAGTCCTTACTTAAAAGAAGTAGCACAAATTAGTTTCGCTTATTTAATCTTCTTTATTATTCCATTTTATCCATTTAACTATTTTGGTGGTGGAAGAATATATCGATATAGTAAAAGAATCTGGTTAATTACTTTCATTATGACAGCTATAGTTTTATTTATGATGTTTAAGGTTACTTTAATATAAATAATATGCAAATAGTTGATGGTTTAGATTATATCGAAGAAGTCAAAGAATTAATTATTGAATATATTAATTCTTTAAATCGTGATTTGAGTTTTCAAAATATTAATAGTGAACTAAACAGTTTAAAAACTAAATATTCATATCCTAATGGAAGAATAATCACTGCTATAGTTGGTGATAAAGTCGTTGGATGTGTTGCTTTTTATAAGCATAGTTCAAAACGATGTGAAATGAAGAGATTATACGTTAAAAAAGAATATCGGAATTTAAAAATAGGGAATACTTTAGTAGAAAATATTATTTCGCTAGCTAAAAAAGACGGTTATCGAGAAATGGTTTTAGATACTATTAAGCCACTAACAAGTGCCATTAATTTATATAAAAAGTGGTTTTCAAGAGATAAAACCATATTATAGTAACCCAATGCCTGATGTGATTTATATGAAGTTAGATTTATAAAAAGGACAAATTTATTGTCCCTTTTTTGTTAAGTTTTTTTGTTCATTTTCTTCTAAACTAAGAGTAAGTGGTGAATCGATTTGAGTAACTTGTCTAGCTTGATTTAAGCCATTTAAATATGTTTCTATATCTTGACTTAAAACGGATATAATTTCATTAGATAAGGTTGATTTTTGAAGAAGTTGCATATTTTGTTCAGCAGCTTCAGCATTTCTTGTTAATAATGATTGAAATAAGTCGAAAACATTTTGCGTAATTTGTAATGATTGATTTTCTGTATTTCTTCCTTTTCCAATTGCTAGTTCAGCGTTAATTAAAGGTAATAAATCGTCTCTAGCCATTTCTAAGGCGTTGATAGTGATAAAATGGTTAATTATTGCTTGATTAACTTTGACTAATTCTTGTTGCATTAAATGACTAGATGTTTTAAAACGATTAATTTTATTTTTAATTATTTGAAGATTTGATCCAACTGATAAGAAATCAGCATATTCTTCTTCTTTGTTAGGATTTAATTCTTCTATTTCTTTTTGTAGTTCTTCACCGACATCTAAAATTTTTGATAAATAAAAATTATTTTTTCTTCGATATACTTCAATATATTTTCTAATAATATCATAACTTAATAATTCTTCGGATAATTTTTTAATATTATTACTTATCTTTTCTTTTAATTCTTCAATAGCTATTGGATCTAAAACAATTTCTGTCGTTTCTTCTTCTACTTCAAAGGCAAATAATCTTTCAAATAGACTTTTTGGCTTTTCTTCTTTTTTTTGCGTATAAACTTTATTAAGAGTATCATTAATTGAAGCGATTGATTCATCGTTTGCATCACTTAACATTAATTTTGGTAATTCATCGTAAATATATTGTGAATGAAATCCTAAAGAATCACCAAATTTAATAACACTTTGGATATTATCAATATCTAAACTATCGACTGGTTTTTCATCTAGTAATTTAATTCTTTCTTTAACACTTAAAGATAATTCATAATCTTCTTCTGTTTGAATTTCAGTATTTAAAATTTTTAAATCGACATTTAATTTATCGGTCATATTTTTAATGCACTGATTATCTTCATTAAATATTTTTTTAATATCAGCAGTACTTATATTTTGATAATAATTAAGGAATATATCGACATTAATTGGTATGCTTTCTAAATCATCTAAAAAATCATTTGGTAAATTTAAATAATTAAATACTACTTCTTTTGTTAAACCATTTTTATTTAAAAATTTAACTAATGAATTATCTATATGAAATAAATATAAAATAATAGCAACACTTGTAATATCACTAGGATTAATATTTAATTTTTCTAATTTTTGATGTAGGCGAATAATAGTTATTAAAAATTCTTCTTCTGTTTGGTCGATACTTGCTCTTTTTTGACGTAATAACTTTTCTTTTTTTTCTTGATTTGTTTTTTCAATAAACTTTTGATATATTTTATCAAAGTTATCATATATATCATGACTTAAATTACAATTTTTAAAAAAGTTATTGATAAAGATACTATTACTAAATTCTTTAGCAAATATATTTTTGATAATAGTAAAAGCTGTTATATCTGATTTGTTTTTTTCTTTATTACAACCTTCAAAAATAATTTTGGAAAAATATTTAGGAAGATTATAAAAATGTTCACTTTCAAAAGTGTAGTCAACGTCATGAATAGCAAGTTCTGATTTTATTTTAGAAATATCTAATCCTAAATAATTCATAAAATGTGCTAAGTTATTATTTAACGTTGCTTCTGTTAATAAAGAGATAATAATTCTGTCGTTGATATCAATCTCCTTTAATGACTTTGATGTGAAAACATTACTTACATTGTCTAAAAAATTGATAGTATCAATTGGTAAATCATGATAAAATTCTTCTTTTTGTTTTTTTAGTTTTTGTTGTTCCTTTTCTTTAGTAAAATTTTCAATTTTTTTATAAAAATTATCACTTAATTTTTGACCAGTTAGTTCTTCAAAAACATAGTGAAGTAGACTGCTTTCAGAAATATTTTTATCGCAAAAATTACTTTCAAGACTATCAACATTAATATAACAAGTATCAGTTTTATTTTTATTATTACCACTAAATATAATATTTTTAAACTTTTTATTTAAAATTTGATAATCAATTTTTTGTTGTTCTATTTCTGTTAAATCAATTTTTATATTTAATAATTGCCAAACTTTTTCCAAAGTGATACCGTTATATTCAAAAAAGCTATTTAATTCGGTTTGAAAATGTTTAGATGCTAAATATAAAGATAGTAAGACAATATCATGATCATTAGTTATGAAATAACTTTCATTTTTTTCAAATTCTTTTTTTAATAAAATATAAGCTTTACTAGCATAATTAACAAAATCTTTTGTTTCTTTAGGAATATTTTTATAAAAATTAAGCAGTAATTTTTTCTCTAGTTTAACTGTTTGACTATCGATTAGTTTAGCTGGATTTTTATATTTCTCAATAGTGGTACCTAAATCTAAAAATATTTTTTCGACAATTAAAGATTTAGTTAAATTTCTATCAAATAAATTTTCGATAATATCTAAAGTAGTAGCATTTTCTTTAGAAAAATATTTTTTATATTCTTTTTCTAGGGCATATAAATTAGTTGGTATATTTTGTAGATCATAATTATCTATTTTAAAATTAATTTTAGTTAAGATATTTTTTAAATTCACATTATCCGTATTTAAAATATCTGTAAATTTAGCTAAAATATTATCTTCTTCATCTAAATTTTTATTAGCCAAAAAGATAGCTAATAATAAAGAAAGTGCCACTAAATCTTCTTCGTTGTTAGTTATTAATTTATTGTTGTTTCCCTTCTTTTGTAGTAATAATGTTCTGATTTTTGAAGCAGTCTCTAAATAATCGATAGTATCGATACTTAAATTCTTAAAAAGATCTTGTTTAATTTTATTTTCTTCTTCATCTTTTTTTTCTTTATTTAGTTTAATGATTGAAGTACGAAATTTAGAAACGTCGTAATTAAATAATTCTCTAATAGTAGAATATTGTCCATTAGTACTATCTTTTATATAGTTATATAATTTATTCGTTATGTCAATTAATAAATCTAATGGTGTAAGATTAAAATATAATGTTTCATCATCATAAATTAAAAAATATGAAGCTTGAGAATTAAAAATATCTTTTTCTTCTTTATCACTTAATTCATCATAATAAGTAAGAATATATTTATTTGGATTAACATTAAAACCTGACTGCGTTAAAACATTTTTATATCGTTCAGAATTAATTAAACAGAAAAGAAAGAGAAGTAATGCTTTACTATCTTTGTAATGAATAGATTTATCTTTAATACCTATATCACTATTTTTTTCTAAATAAAAATTAAATACTGGCAATATTTCTTTAATAAATTCTTGAGTTTCTTTAGGAATAATTTTCATAAATTCTTCATACGATATGTGCATATAATCAAACCCTCTCCTGTTTGAATATTATATCATAAATATTGACATTGAAGACAGCAAATTATATAATTAGTTTTGAGGAGAGATAATATGCTAGAATTAATCGATATTTCTTTTAAAAGAGATAATAAACAAATTTTAGATAAAATAAATTTGAAATTAGATGAAGATAAATTTTATGTTATAACTGGTCCTAATGGAAGTGGGAAAAGTAGTTTAGCGAAAATAATTATGGGAATTGAAAAGCCTGATAGTGGTAAGATTATTTTTAATGGTGTTGATATCACTGATAAAAGTATCGATGAACGAGCTAAATTAGGAATTGGCTTTGCTTTCCAACAACCAGTTAGTTTTAAAGGATTAACCGTTTATGATTTACTTAAAATAGCTGTTAATAAAGAAATTACGCGTAATAATGCTTGCGATATATTGTCAAAAGTCGGACTTTGCGCTTTAAACTATGTTGATCGAGAGGTAAATAATTCTTTATCAGGTGGGGAATTAAAAAGAATCGAAATCGCATCAGTTATGGCAAGAAATCCTAAATTAGCTATTTTTGATGAGCCAGAAGCAGGAATTGATTTATGGAGTTTTCAAAATTTAACCAATGTTTTTAAACAAATTCAAGAACAATCTAAAGGGATTACTTTAGTTATATCTCACCAAGAAAGAATTCTTAATATAGCCGACCAAATAATTTTATTAGAAGATGGTAAAATTAAAAAAGTTGGTAGTAAAAATATTATGATGAATATTATTTTTAAAGAGGAGACTTGCTGTAAAGGGGTGAATATTTGTGAATAAAACTGATGAAAAATTATTAAATAATGTTTTGGATAACGATATTCAAGAAGCTGACTCTTACAATATTAGAAAAAATGGTAAAAGTATCGATCGTAAAACAAATCCTTATATCGATATTATATCTAAAGAAGATGGTAGTGGAATTGACATTTATGTTAAAGAAAATACTTTGTTTGGTATAATTGATATACCCGTAATTATTACAGATAGTGGATTAACTGATGTTGTTTATAATGATTTTCACATTGGTAAAAATTCTAATGTTATTATTGTGGCTGGATGTGGTATCCATAATAACGATAAACACGATTCAGTTCATGATGGTATTCATCGCTTTTATTTAGATGAAAATTCGAAAGTAAAATATATCGAAAAACATTATGGTAGCGGTAAGGGAAAAGGTAAAAGAATATTGAATCCCGTTACGGAAATCGAAATGAAAAAAGGCTCAAGTATGACTATGGATTCAACGCAAATTAAAGGTGTCGATAGCACATTACGCGTCACTAAAGCTGTTTTGGATGAAGATACTACTTTAGTTGTTAATGAAAAGATATTGACACATAACAAACAATATGCCAAAACCGATTTTGTCGTTACTTTAAATGGTAAAAATGCTAGTTGTCATGTTACTTCAAGATCTGTTGCAACTGATGAATCGTATCAAGAATTTACTTCTAACATTGTTGGAAATAATAAATCATTTGCCCACGTTGAATGTGACGCTATTATTCAAGATAAAGCTTCTGTTAAAGCTATTCCTGAAATATATGCTAATGATATTGATGCTAATTTAATTCATGAGGCAGCAATTGGTAAGATAGCTGGAGCACAACTAATGAAATTAATGTCACTTGGTTTATCTGAAAAAGAAGCTGAAGAAACAATTATTAATGGATTTTTAAAATAGAAAGGGGAAAATTAATTGTTAAAGTTAGTTTTAGTAAGACATGGTGAAAGTGTTTGGAATTTAGAAAATAAATTTACAGGATGGACTGATATTGGTCTATCTAGTAAAGGTATTGAAGAAGCGATTGAAGCAGGAAAAATATTAAGAGAAAAAGGTTTTATTTTTGATATTGCTTATACATCTGTTTTAAAAAGAGCTAATGATACTTTAGATTATATATTAAAGGAAATGAACTTAAACATTCCTATTTATTATAGTTATAAATTAAATGAAAGACATTATGGGGCTTTGCAAGGACTAAATAAAGATGAGACAAGAAAAAAATATGGTGAAGAACAAGTAAAGCTATGGCGAAGAAGTGTAGATACTAGACCTCCTGCTTTAGACATTACTGATTCAAGATACCCTGGTAATGATCCTAAATATAAGAATTTACCTAAAGAGGAATTACCTTTAACCGAAAATTTAATTGATACGATTAATAGAGTTATTAGTTATTGGAATAGCGATATTAAACCTAATTTATTAAACGGTAAAAAAATTATTATTGTTGCTCATGGCAATAGTTTGAGAGGATTAATTAAATATTTAGATAATTTATCTGATGAAGAAGTAATGAATTTAGAAATAGAAACTGGTAATCCAATTTGCTATGAATTAGATGTTAATTTAAAACCAATTAAACATTATTATTTAAAAAAACTTTAGGAGTTCTTATAAATATGAAATTTATATATAGTTTTTGGATAATTTGTTGTATGGATTAAAAACTTAGGGGATTAGATATATGTAGTTATGGCATTTGTTAGGTTATTTTTCTGAAAAACAACTTAAAATCGATAAACAGTATTGTTCAAGAACCATATGAATTACAATAATACAAAACAGTTTAGTAGAGAAATCGAAAAACTGTTTTTTTGTGAAAAATTTAATGTTATTTAATGGATAACATATATATTTTTTTAATACTTTATATGTTATAATGATTAAGGAGTGAAATTATGAAATTAGAAATTAAGAATTTAAAGAAAAGTTTTGAAAAAAAAGAAGTTTTAAAAGATATAAATTTTGAATTTGAAGAAGGTAAAATATATGGCTTATTGGGAAGAAATGGTGCTGGTAAAACAACTTTATTTAATTGTTTAAATGAAGATTTAGATATTGATTCAGGAGAATTTTATCTAGTTGATAAAGAAAAAAGGAAAATTGAATCAAATGATATTGGCTATGTTTTATCAACTCCTGTGGTTCCGGAGTTTTTAACAGGAAGAGAATTTTTAAAATTTTTTATTGATATTAATAAAGATAATATTAAAGATTTAAAAAGTATTGATGAATACTTTGATTTAGTTAAGTTAGATAAAGATGATCGTGATAAATTAATGAAAGATTATTCGCATGGTATGAAAAATAAAGTACAGATGTTAGTATATATTATTGCTAGTCCGAAAGTACTTTTATTAGATGAACCATTAACTTCGTTTGATGTTGTGGTGGCTGAGGAAATGAAAGAATTGTTAAAAAGTATTAAAAAAGATCATATCTTAATTTTTTCAACTCATATTATGGAATTGGCTTTAGATTTGTGTGATGAGATAGTAGTTTTAAATAAAGGTGTTTTAGAACATGTCGATAATAATAATTTGACTAATAAACAATTTAAAAACAAAATAATTGATATTTTAAAAGGTGAAGAAGATGCTTAATGATTTTTTAATTTCTTTTAAAGTTAAAAATGCTTATACTGTTAATCAAATCATTTATTCTTTACAAAGATTTCCTTTATTAGGAAAATTAATTCCTAATAGTTTATATAAAATGAAGTGTTTTAAAATTATTAGCATAATAATTTCTATTATCATTCAAATTGTTAAAATATTTGGGTTTAAATTATTATATATTTTGGTATTTTTAATATATCCTTTAAGTATTTATCAAAGTTACAGTCAAGAATTAATTATTCATATTTATTTATTTTTAGCTTTAATTGGTTGTTTTTCAAATACGGAAATATTTAATCCAACTAAAGATAAATATTATATGATTGTTTTAATGAAGATGAATGCAAAAAATCATACTTTATCTAATTTTATTTATTTTTTAAGTTCTATTTTTATTGGGCATATAACAGCTATGTTTCTTCTAGTTAATAATATAGTTAGTTGGTATAATATTATTTTATTAGCTACTTTAACGATACTTTTAAAGTTTATTGCTATTAATTTTTACTTTTATCGAATGAAGAAAAGTAATAAAGTTATTAATGAAAATAAGCCTTCATCTTGGAGTGTTTATTTTGGATTAATGATTGGTGGTTTAGCTTTAGCTTATGGATTACCTTATTTTAATATTGTTATAAGTTTACCTATATTTTATGTGTTTGCATTAATAGTTATTGTATTAGGTTTATTATCAATTAAAAGTATTTTTAGTTATGACAAATATGCTTGGTTATATAAAAAGTTATTAAATAAAGATACTGTTTTTGCTCCTCAACAAGATAATACGCAAGTAATAGCTACTAATATTCAAAAACAAATTTCTGTCGATAAAAATATTACTAGTGATAAAAGTGGGTTTGCTTTTTTTCACGATTTATTTGTTAAAAGGCATCGTAAAATATTAATTGATAGCGCTAAAAAAACGACAGTTGTTATTTTAATTGTTGTTTTGGTTGTGGCAATTTTAACTTTGATTAATCCGCAAATTAAAACAAGCGTTAATAGTTTTACTTTATTATTTTTGCCTTACATGTTATTTTTAATGTATTTTATTAATACTGGTAAAAATATTACTAATGCGATGTTTATGAATTGTGATCATAGTATGTTAAGTTATCGTTTTTTTAGACAATCTAAGACAGTTTTGGCTTTATTTAAAGAAAGATTAAAAACAATTATTTTTATTAATTTGTTGCCAACTTTAACTTTGGCTATTTCATTATGCTTTTTACTATTTATTACTGGCGGAACGAATAATTATTTAAATTATTTAGTCATTTTCTTTTCTATTTTATCGATGTCGATATTCTTTTCGGTTCATAATTTAATTATTTATTATTTACTACAACCTTATAATGTTGGAATGGAAATGAAAAGTAGTACTTACACAGTAATTAATATTATTACTTATTGGGCTTGTTATTATATATCACAAATGAAAGTAACTACTTTGGTGTTTGGCTCTTTAATGATTTTATTTGCAGTCATTTATTCTTTTATTTCTTTATTTTTGGTTTATAAATATGCGCCAAAAACTTTTAAGTTAAGATAGTTTGGAGAGGTTTATATGAATTATGGTGGTAAGGCTAATGCTTTGTTGATTTTAAAAGAAAATGGGTTTAATGTGCCAGCGTTTTTTATTCTTCCTTATGATTTTTTTAATAATACAATTGTAGATAATGACTCTGAATTTTCTTTAGAACAAAAAGAATATATTTTTAAAGAGTTTAAAAAACTAAACTGTGATTTAGTTGCTGTTAGATCATCGGCTTTAGGTGAGGATAGCAAAGATAAATCTTTTGCTGGACAATATACTACTTATTTATATGTAACTTTAGAAGAACTATTAGGCAAAATAAAGCAATGTTTTTTAGCTAGTAATTCTTCTAAAATAAAAGCTTACGATGATAATATTCATAAAATGAATATCATTGTTCAAAAAATGATCGATCCTGATTATTCGGGAGTTGCTTTTTCGAAAGATATTTCGGTTTTCGATAGTAATTATTCAGTTATTGAAGTGTTAGATGAAGTAGGAGAGAATTTAGTATCGGGAGTTAAAACACCAACTAAATATTTAGTTCGAAGACAAACTAAAAAAATCGATTTAAAAAACGGAAAATTAAATATCGATTATTTAATTGATGAATTAATGGATAATATATTAAAAATTGAAAAAATATTTAAAGTGGTAGTCGATATTGAATTTTGTATAAAAGATAATGTTATTTATTTTTTACAGGCTCGTCCGGTAACTGCTTTATCAATTGTTAAAAAAGACTTTGAGTTAACTATTTCTCGGGAAAAAAGTATTATTGAACAAGAGATATATTATCAAGGTGAATATGAAGGCATTAAACGAATAACAAGAGGTTTATATTATTTTAAGCCATTGTTTATTTATAATAAAAAGACTAATTTAACTGATATTTATTATAACAACTATGATTTAGAAGAAGAACCTAGTAGTATGTATTATTATATGGATTTAGATTATGATAAAATAATTAAAGAATATGAATTAGTAAAAAAATATATTAATGAGTTAAATGATACTATTGATAACAATAAAGATTTAGAAGTTAATTCATTTGTCGATAAACTTATCTTTATTTATCCTTATAGTAGTTTAGGACAATTAGCTGGTCATTTTCCTAATGTTAGTGATAGAGTAAAAGAATTATTATTTGAATTTCGTAATAATTATGACTACATTTTATATAAAGCTGAAGAATATTTATTAAAATATATTTATTCTAAATTAGACGATAAATATAAAGAATATATTAAATTTATTTCTTTAAAAGAATTAAACAAATTACCTTCGATTAAAATTTTAGAAAAAAGAAAACAAGGATATATTTATAACGGAAAAATAAATGTTTGTACCGATTATGAAAAATGGCTAAATAAAAATAATATCAATATTAATAAAATTGATTCAAGTGACTTAAATGGTGATGTTGCTTATTTTAAAGATGCTATTGGCCGAGCTTGTTTAGTCTTTAGTGAAAAAGATTTTGTTAAAGTAAAAAAAGGAGATATTATTATCTCACCGATGACAACACCTAAATTTACGGTTCTTTTTGACAAGATAAACGGTATTATAACTGACGAGGGAGGTATTACCTGCCATGCAGCTATTGTCTCTCGGGAATTGAAAATACCTTGTATTGTTGGAACTAAAAACGCTACTAAGATAATTAAAGATGGCGATATGATCGAAATAAAAGAAGGAAAGATAATATGTCATTAGAAGAACTAAATGGAAAATATGATTTATTGCAAAAGAAATATGGCGCTAAAGAATTAGATGCGATTAAAAATGGTGGTTTAAGTACTAACCCAGATATTATGTTTTGCTTTATGAATCCAACTGGAAGAAATATTGCTTCCTCAAAAGATTGGAAAGGATTAAAGTCTCCTTGGATAGGAACTAAAAATATTTGGGATTTATTTTATCGTCTTAATTTATTAGATAGTGAAATATATTTAAAAATTAAAACAATTAAAGGTAGTGATTGGAGTGTTGAATTTGCTAATAGCGTTTATGATGATGTTAAAAAGCATCGTTATTTTATAACTAATTTAGCCAAATGTACACAAGTTGATGCTAGAGCTTTACCAGATTCAGTATACAAAAATTACTTAAAATTATTTTTCGAAGAAATAAAAATTGTTAATCCGAAAATCATAATTTTATTTGGTAATCAAATAAGTTCGATTGTTTTGGATTTTAAAATATCAGTATCTACTTGTCGAAAAAAAGTTTTTATTAAAAAAATTAGGAATAAAGAGTATCATTTTTATCCTGTTTATTATCCAGTTGGAAATGGTCGATTTAATATCGATAAAGCGATTGAAGATATTAAATGGATAATAGAAAGTGAAAATATTTATGTCTAAAGAAGAAGTTTATTTAAAACTAAAGGAATTAAATATTGAGTATTTAAAAATCGACCATATTCCAATTTATACGATTGATGAGGCTAACGGTTTAGATATTGAAAATAAAGAATATATTGCTAAAAACTTATTTTTAAGGGATGATAAAAAAAGAAATTATTATCTTTTAGTAGTTAAAAGTAATAAAAAAATAGATTTAAATGATTTAAAAAATAAAATAAATAGTCGTAGACTTAGTTTTGCAAGTTCAGAAGATTTAGAAAAATATTTAAAATTAAAAAAGGGTAGTGTAACGCCACTTGGCGTTTTAAATGATGTTGAAAGAAAAGTTAAAGTTATTATCGATGAAGATATTTTAAAAGAAGAGATTGTTGGGGTTCATCCTAATGATAATGATGCAACGGTATTTATGAAAACTAAAGATTTAATAAGAATAATTGAATTAAATGGTAATCTAGTTGAATACGCTAAAGTAGGTGATGAATATTAAAAAAATAGTTTTGAAAATAGATGGTATGACTTGTAGTGCTTGTTCGAATGGCTTAGAAAAATATTTAAAAAGACAAGAAGGAATAGTCGATGTTAATGTTAATTTGATTTTAGCTATCGCTACTATTACGTATAAGGATATCAAAATTAAAAATATTGAAAATTACATTAAAGAAGCTGGGTTTAAAAGTTTAGGTGAATTTAAGACTTTGGATGATAATACAACTTTTAAAAAAGAAAAAAATTTATTAGTTTTTTATGGGTTGTTATTAATTGTTTTAATGTATATAACAATGTCTCATATGGTTGGGTTACCTAATTTAGATAATTATCCGCAAATATATTCTTTAACACTAGTTTTATTTAGTTTAGTATTTTTAATTTATGGTTTTGATATTATTAAAAATGGGTTTAAAAACTTAATTCATAGAATTCCTAATATGGATACTTTAGTAACTTTTAGTGTCGTATTCAGTCTTATTTATAGTTTGTATGGTGTCTTTAAAATCTTTAATGGTGATTTATCATATATGCATAATTTATATTTTGAATCAGCTTGTATGGTTATATATTTTATCAAATTGGGTAGATTTATTGAAAATATAAGTAAGGATAAGACTAAAGATGCTATTAAGTCATTAGTTCAAATAACTCCTAAATATGCTGTTATTAAAAAAGGTGAAAAAGTAGAAAAGATAACTATCGATGAAGTTAATATCGATGATATATTAGTTTGTCATCCAGGGGAAAAGATTGCTGTTGATGGCATTTTAGTGAGTGGAAAAGCTCATGTTGATGAATCATTTATTACTGGGGAAAGTAAACCTGTTTTAAAAGAAAAAGATAGTCACGTTATAGCTGGATCTATTAATTATGATGGAGTTATCGAATATAAAGCTAAAAAAATAGGACGTGATTCGACAATTTCGGAGATTGTTAAAATGGTTGTTGAATCTACAAACAGTAAAACAAAAATCCAAAGAATTGCTGATAAGGTTAGTGGTGTGTTTGTACCATTGATTTTTATAATTGCTGTTATAACATTTTTAATTCATACTGTACTTGGTAGTGGTTTTTCCGATTCGTTAAATTATTTTGTTACGGTTTTAGTTGTTGCTTGTCCTTGTGCATTGGGCTTGGCTGTTCCTTTAGTTATCGTTATTAGTAATGGCAAATGTGCAAAAAATGGTCTATTTTTAAAAAAAGCTGAAGTAATTGAAAATGCAAGACATATCGATACACTTGTTTTTGATAAGACGGGAACTTTGACTTATGGAAAATTAAAAATTTTTAAGTCTTTTAATTATTCTGATATTTCTTTAGAAGAACTATTAAAAATTGTTAGTAGTTTAGAGGCTAATTCAACTCATCCCATTGCTACTGCATTTTCTAAAAATAACTTGTTAAAAGTAACTGACTTTAAAAATATAGCTGGGATGGGACTATCTGGTAATATTAAAAATAAAGAATATTATATTGGTAGTTTAAAGCTATTAGAAAAGTTAAAAATTAAAGATACTCATAATTTAGATTACGAAGAGTTAATTAGTCAAGGTTGTAGTATTTTATATGTTGTTTCTAATAAAGAAATCATTGGTTTAATCGGTGTTAAAGATACGATTAGACCTAATATAAAAACGTTGCTTAAAAAGTTAAATAATTTAGGAATAAATGTTATAATGTTAACAGGAGATAATAAAAAAACAGCTGAGTTGATAGCTGATGAGCTTGGAATAAAAAAAGTTATAGCTGATATGCTTCCAAATAAAAAAGCTGATTTTATTAAGTCTTTAATAAAAGATAATAAAAAGGTTTTAATGGTTGGCGATGGAATTAATGATGCTGTAGCTTTAGTAAATGCGACAATCGGTGTAAGTATTAGTGACGGAACCGATGTAGCAGTTGATTCTTCAGATGTTATTTTAATGAACAACGATTTAAATAATATAGTTAAATTACTAGAAATTAGTAAAGAATCTTTTAAAATAATTAAACAAAATTTGTTTTGGGCTTTTTTCTATAATTTAATTATGATTCCGATTGCTAGTGGTTTATTAGCGCCATTAGGTATAGTTATGAATCCAATGATTGCAAGTTTAGCTATGACTTTAAGTAGTTTGACAGTTGTTTTTAATTCATTAAGGTTAAAAGGAGGTAAAAATGAGTAAAGATATTGTAAAGACTATTTATATTGAAGGTATGCATTGTGAAGGATGTGTAAATCGAGTTAAAAATGTTTTGAATAACTTTAAGGAAGTTAAAAAATGTCAAGTTGATTTAGGAAAAGCAGAAATAGTTTTAAAAAAAGATATCGATTTAAGTATTATAAAAGAAAAAATAGAATCATTAGGATTTAAAACCAAATAAGAGGTGAAATATGAAAAGATATTTTCTAATAATTGGATTAATATTTATATTTATTATAGTTGCTATTGTTGTTGCTACTAACATGCAATCTAATGACACAAATGATGAATTTTTTGCTTATGTTAAAGATAATAGTTTAATTTTATGGAATGAAAGAAATAATGAAAAGATTGTTTTGAATTCTAATTTTGATACTTCTAAAGAAATGTTTTTGGATATTCATTTTGCTTATTCTTTTGATAAAACTAAAATAATTTATCCATATAACATATCAGATAATAGTGTTAGTTTAAGGTATGTCGATATTAATAATATAAGTGAAGAAAATAGTCAATTGATCGACGAGGGAGTATTGTTATATGAGATTGTAAAAAATGGACTTGTCTATATAAAAGATATGAATTTATATCATTATGATTTTAACGATAAACAAATGATTGCGGAAAATATAACAGCATATGCCGTATCAAATGATAAAAACACATTGTATTATCTTTTAGAAAATGGTGATGCTTATCAAATATCATTAGATAGTTTAGAAAAAAATAAGATTTTATCGGGAATCGATGGTATTAATGTTTATGGTGATATTGTTTTATCTTATATCAAAGAAAGTAGTTTGTTTTCTTTATATGTTGAAGATGAATTAATTAGTGATAAAGTAGTAAATATTTTAGGAGAAGAAGATAATGTTTTATATTTTACGAAATATGAAGGCAAATTAACTAATTTTGAAACTAATGAAGATTATATTGATTTAAATTCTAATGTGGCCACTTATCGATACAAAGATGGTGATGTGACTAAATTAGGTGATGGTATCTTAAACTTAGGTAATGGCTTTACAAATGCTAATACTGATGAATATTTAGTTCTTGGTAAATATAACGGAACAAATTTTGATATTTCTTTTTATAATCAAAAAGAGGATTATGTATTTTCTTTAGGAAGTACTGATAAATATAATATTTATGGTTATGATGATGCTACTAAAACAGTTTACTATCAGGGAGCTGATGATTTATTTTATCAAGCTACTTTATCTGGTAAAGAGTTAGAAAACATTAAATTAATTGGTGAAAATATTGCGATAATTACTAAAGAAAACAACAATATTTACTATATTGAAAATAATACTTCTAACTTATATTTACTTCAAGATGAAGAAAACGTTTTAATTGCCGAAAATATAAAAGATTGGTTTATTATTGATAATATTTTATACTATATTAAAAACAACGAAGATAAATTGTCTTTAAATTGTTATCAATGTAATATGCAAGAGATTACTAATATCGATAGCTTTAGTAACATAAATGATCAAATATTTTATTTTGCTGATACTTATTTAAAAGATGATGTTCTACATGGCAATTTATATACAGTTATTAATGGTGTCAATGTTTTAGTTGACGATGATGTTATTGTAAGTTATGGTGTTATTCACTTAAATTATTAGAAAGGACAAGTATGCTAAAGGTTGAAAATATTAAGAAAAAATTTGTAAGAATTAATAACAAAAAAGAACGTGAAGAATTTTATGCCAATAATGGAATAAGTTTTAATGCTAAAGATAGCGAAATTATTGGTATATTAGGTCCTAATGGTGCTGGCAAAACCACTTTACTTAGAATGATTGCTGGCATTTTAAATCCTACTAGTGGCAGTATTAAATTTGATGAGCTAAATTATCAAGATAACGAAATTGAAATTAAAAAAAATATAGCTTATTTATCGGGGAATACCAAAATTTATAATACTTTGTCACCTTATGAATTGTTAAAGATGTGTTGTGAAATTTATGGCGTTAGTGAAAGTGAAATCGATACTAGAATTAAAAGTATTGCCACTTCTTTAAATATGAATGATTTTTTATATAATCGAATCGAAAAACTATCTACCGGTCAAACCCAAAGAGTAAATATTGCTAGATGTTTAGTTCATGATCCTAAATATTATATTTTAGATGAAGCAACAAGTGGTTTAGATATCATTTCTAGTCAGGTAATTTTAGATTTTATAAAAAATGAAAGAAATAAAGGAAAAACAATTCTTTATTCTACTCATTATATGGAAGAAGCTGAAAACATTTGTGATTATGTTATTATGATTAATAAGGGTGTAATAATTAAAGAAGGAACACCTAACAAAATAAAAGAAGATACAAAAACGACTAATTTAAGAGATGCGTTTTTTAGCTTGATTGGGGGTGTTTCTGATGAAGAATAATTTAGGTAACATGTTGAAAAAAGAACTAAGAGATATGTTTCGCGATAAAAAATCGTTAGCGATGATGCTTGTTATTCCAATTTTTATTCCTTTACTAGTAATCGGTATGTCTACTTTGTTTGAAATGCAAATGACTCAAGATCCTAGTGAATATAATTTGATTGGCTTTGATTATGAGTTAAGTGAAGTTGAAAATAATATTATTCAAGAACTTAATATCAATCCTATTATTGGTACCGAAGAAGAATTAAAACAAAAATTTGATAATAATGAAATATATTTATATGTTCTTAAAGATGATAATAATTATACGATAAATGGTGATGATAGCGAGGCTACAACTTATGCTAGTATGTTAGTAGAATCTTATTTCAACAGTTATAAAAATTATTTACAAAATGAATATTTAACCGATAAAAATATCAATAGTGATGAAGTAATTAATATAATTAATTTAAAAGAAAATATTGTTAAACAAGATAGTTATTTTGCCAATTATATTATTAATTATGCTTTTCTTTTTATCATTATGGCTATAACTGTATCAGCTACTTATCCAGCTACTGATACGACGGCTGGAGAAAAAGAAAGAGGTACTTTAGAAACATTACTTACATTTCCAATTAGAAGTAAGGATATTATTATTGGTAAATTTTTAAGTGTATCTATTTCTTCGATTATTACTGGATTAATCAGTTTGATTTTGACTATTGTTTCATTACTTTTAGCTAATAACATGTTTACTATTTATGAAGGAAGCAATTTAATGCTGCCTGTGACAAGTTTAATCTTTGCTATTGTTGTTATTGTTGCTTATTCTTTTTTAATCAGCGGTTTATGTATTGCTATTGCAAGCAATTCTAAAACATTTAAAGAAGCACAAAGTGCTTTAACGCCTCTTACTTTTATTTCATTTTTTCCAGGAATGATTGCTTTTATGATTAATATTCAAACTACTAATATTTTAGCTTTAATACCGTTTATTAATTTTACTTTAATTTTTACAGATATTACTAATGGTAACATTGATTATTTGAATATATTTTTAATGTTATTGTCAACTATTGTTATTATTGTTGTTGTTTTATCAATAATTATTAAGCAGTATAAATCAGAGAAAGTACTATTTAACAGTTAACGAAATATTAATAAAAACAACTTTTGTAAATAGATTGTTTTTATTAATGTTGTTAGAAAAGTAGTATATAAAAGAGTTTGTTTGAAGGACTTATTAAAAATAAGTCTTTTACTTTACATTGAATAAAAAAAATATTGCTAGTTTTTTTAATGGTGTGCTATAATTAATATAGTACTTGCTGGAATAGCTTAGTTGGTAGAGCAACGCACTCGTAACGCGTAGGTCGTAGGTTCGAATCCTATTTCCAGCACCATTTTTATGTATGAAGGAGTTATTGAAGATGAAGTTAAGATGGGGAAGAATTATATTTGCCTTATTTATTTTAGTTGTAATTATTGGAGTAATAGTTTACTTTGTATTTTTTAATAAAAAAGAAGTAGAAGAGGAAGAACCAGGTGTTGTTGAAAATCCAGCACCTATTGAAGAAAAGAAACTGCAAATTTTAGATTTAGAATCAGATAGTAGATCAATTGCTGTTATGATTAATAATCATAAAACAGCACAACCTTTACAAACTGGGTTAAATGATGCTTATTTAGTTTATGAAATAGTTGTCGAAGGTGGAATAACTAGAATGTTGGCGGTCTTTAAAGATGCTGATACAGAAACTATTGGTACAGTTCGTAGTTCTCGCCATTATTTTCTAGATTATGCTCAAGAAAATGATGCTGTTTATGTTCACTATGGTTGGAGTCCGCAAGCTGAAGAAGATATTTATAATTTAGGAATAAATAATATTAACGGTATGGTTGATGGCGCTCCATTTTGGCGTGATACATCTTTGGATGTTCCAACTGAACATACTGTTTATACTAGTATTGAAGATTTGGAACAATCTATCGAAGATAAAGGATATCGTGCAACTTCTGATGAGGACACTTTATTAAAATATAGTATCGATGAGATAGATTTATCTATTATGGATGGTGCTACTAAGGCTGATGAAATAGAAATAGAATATTCTGATTATCAAACAAATACATTTGTTTATGATGAGGTAAATAAAGTGTATAAAAAATATAGTAATGGCGAAGAAAGAAAAGACTATGTGACAGGCGAAACTTTCACAGCTAAGAATATTATTACTTATCAAGTATCAAATTATAGTATGGATTCATATGGACGTCAAGAAATTGAAAATGTTGGACGTGGTGAAGGATATTTAATATCTAATGGTTATGCAGTGCCAATAACTTGGGAAAAGGATGCACCATCGCGTCAAACAGTTTACAAATTTTTAAACGGCGAAGAAATAACGGTTAACGACGGAAATACTTATATTCAAATTCAACCAGAAAATAAAAATATTGAAATTTCACAAAAAATGAGCTAAAACTATTATATTTTTTCTTTAATTGTGATATAATGTTATAGTTCGAGGTGAATAAAGAATAATGAATATAAATAAACTTGACAAAGAATACTTAGAAATAGTTAGTTATATTTTAAATAATGAGGAATTTTTAAAACTTAAAAAATGTGAACACCATGGTATTTCAAGATTTGAACATTCTTTAAAAGTATCATATAAAGCTTATAAATTTGCTAAAAAAAATAATTTAGATTATAAAGCTGTTGCTGTCGGAGGATTGTTACATGATTTCTTTACCGATGAAAATGTTGGATTAAAAGATAGATTTTTGTCAACTATCAATCATCCTTTGAAAGCTGAAGCTAATGCTTTAGAAAAATTTAATGTTAGTCCTAAAGAGGCAGACATTATAAGAAGTCATATGTTTCCAATCAATACAACAGTTCCTAAGTATACAGAAAGTTGGATAGTAAGCTTATATGATAAAAAAGTAGCGTTAGGGGAATTCAGTTATAAATTAGGATACAAACTAAGATATGCTTCTAATTTAGCTTTCCTATTATTATTTAATGTGATGAAATAGATTTATATCTATTTTTTTCTTGCATTATTTATAATAAAATAATATAATTATATTGTGTCCTCGTAGCTCAGTAGGATAGAGCGATAGCCTCCTAAGCTGTAGGTCGCAGGTTCGATTCCTGTCGGGGACGCCATTTGATTATAATTCAACGGATTTAAACAAATCAGTTTTTTTCTTGACGATATCTTTGAGAGTATTTATAATAGAAGAATAGAATGGGAGAAATAGAATATGAAAAGTTTTAAAATCGAGTTTTTGATTGCTTTATTAATAGTTTTTTTAGTGGTTCCTATTAAAGTGGATGCTATGCAAATATTTGTTAAAACATTAACAGGGAAGCATATTACTTTAGAAGTTGAACCAACTGATAAAATTGAAGATGTAAAGTTAAAAATAGAAGATAAAGATGGCATTGCTTCTTATTTACAAAAATTAATTTTTGCAGGTAAGGTTTTAGAAGATGGTAATACTTTACAAGATTATAGTATTCAAAAGGATAGTACATTACATTTAGTGTTGAATTATCAATATGATATTGGTGATGAAATATATTATAATCCGTTGACTGGTGAAGTAGCATCTACACAACTAGAAGGTTTTTATTTATTCAATGTCTTTTCTGTTAATAATGACTCGATTTCTATAATGTTGTCAGATTCTTCAGTATTACCAAAGGTAACATATTATGAACTTGAAAGTAATTTATTAAATTATCTTGAAGGATGGAAAGAAAAACAGACAGCTAGATTAATAACGTTGACTGAAGCAAGATCATTTGAAGAAAATGGACAATTGCCAACTTGGCTTTTAGCTTCTGAAACAGTTATTTCTCCTTTACAAAATTATGAAGGATTTGAAACAGTTTATGCAATTACAGATACAGGTATTAATGGGCTATTCTTTGCTAGCAATCAATTTAATTTTAGACCTATAATTACAATTAATAGAAACGATTACAATATAAATATTGAGACTATGGAACATGGAAGTATTATTTATAAAATAAATGAGAATAATGAAGTTACACTAATTTTTAATCCTGATAAAGGATACGAATTAGGTAATTTAATCGTTAAAAATTCGAATGGTGAGGAGATTTCTATTCCAAATAATAGTTTTACTCTACCAAATGATGGTGTTGCAATGATAAGTGTAACATTTAAGCCTATTGAATATCAATTTATTAGTGGAGAAAATGCTACATATAAAGATACCGATTTAGTATTTACTTTAGATGGAGAATATGATCTAGTAGATGAAATTTTGGTAAATGGCAATAAATTAGATTCTAATGATTATCTAATAGAAAGTGGTAGTACAATTCTTACTCTTAAAAAAGATTATTTAAATACATTAGAGGCTGGAACTTACGAATTAACTGTTAATTATAAAAACGGTTCAAGTGATACAACTACCTTTGTTATCGAAGATTCAAGTATAATTGATAATCCAGAAACTTCGGATAATATATTAGTTTATATTGGAACATGTTTAATATCAATTATCGGACTTATTGGCTTAGGAATATATTTTAAAAAGAATATAAAAACAAGATAATTTTAATGTTATCTTGTTTCTTTTTTTATAAGTTTAGCATGAATAACCATTTTTTCTGCATCAGTATAGCAAGTAGATAATGTTAAGATGTGATCATTTTCATTTATTGTAGTATTGAAGTTGTATATACTTCTATCTATTAACATATTAGCAAAATCTATAAAATTATCATCAGTATTAAAATTGATTTCTAAATAATCGTTTGTTGTTTCGATATGATAAACACTAAATATTTGCCATAGGGAATTTTCATATTCAGTTGATAGTTTGATAATGTGATTATTTGTATTATTTAACCAATTACTATTTAAAGTGTTTCTTAGAGTTCCAAACATAGTTTTATCAGCTCTATTGTGAGCATAGATAATTGTATTTTTATCTAGTGTTTGTAAGTTGTTTCTATGATCTAAAAATACCCATCCAGCTTTGTTATAACTTTGGTCAAAAGAGTGAGTTAAATAATAATTATTGTCGGTTGCTTGAACAAAAGGATAATTAATATTAGTTCCACTTACTTGAATCCATCCGACGGTTTGATTATTAATTGTTTTTAATTCATTAAAATCTACGTTAATTAAATTCATTTTTATATAATCCCAGTAGGGATTATTTTCGTCTATATTTTCTTGTTCTATAATTTCAGTATTTTCATTATCGTTACTTTCTTCAATATTTACTATATTTTGTATTTCTTCTATTTGGTTATTAGTATTATTTGAATCTAATATCCATGTTATTATATTAACTATAGAAATGATTAGCATAATAAATAAGATTAATGATATTATTAACAATATTAATTGCTTTATTTTTAATTTTTTCATTATTATCCCACTTTCTTATTTTATTATATCATATAAATTATTTTAAAATAAAAAATCATTTTTTGTTTGTTTAAAATAATTATTATTATGGTATAATAAAAAACAATATTTTAGGGGGAAGTTTATGAATATTTTAGTAGTTAATCCAGCTAATAAACCATTTACTAACACTTCTATTTTAGCTGAACCAATAGACGTACTACAAATAGCTACAATAATCGATAATAAGTTTGGCAATGTAAAAGTAATTGATATGGAAAATTATCGAAGAATGAATCCAAGAACGAATGCTTTATGTGAGATATTAGTCGATGAAGAGATGTATAGGTATATGAATATGAATAATATAACTATGGATGATATTCCAAAAAAGGGAACTAAAGTATATTTAAGACCCAATTCTAATGTGGCGATGGGGGGAATATGTGAAGATTATACTGATCGTGTTCATCAAAGTGTTATCGATATTGGTATGAATGTATTGAAATCTTTTCCAGGTTTACCTTATGTCGGAATTGATTTTATGACTAATAGGATTGAAGAAGAACAAAATGATGAAAGTTATCGTATAATTGAAATAAATACTGTTCCTGGTGTTCATATGCATTTTAGACCAGCTATCGGGAAATCTCAAAATATTGCTAAATATATGGTTGATATAATTTATCCAGAAACTAAAGAAATGAGTGAAGAAAATGAAAAATCTTTTAAAAAACTCTAAAGCTTATTATGAGAATAATGATTTTTATGAAATTTTTAGTTAAGCTGAAGATGGCGAAAATAAAGTGGTTGAATATCTAAAAAATATTTGCGTTGATAAGATTGTTTTAGATGCAGGATGTGGAACTGGTAAATTTTTAAACATATTAGAAGAAAATTCAAAAAAATATATTGGTATCGATATATTGGATAAACAATTAGAAAAAGCTAAGAAAAAATCAAAAAAGAACAATTCTAGTTTTATTTGTTCTAATTTAAGTGAAATTAATTTAAAAGATAATACAGTTGATTTAGTCATTTCATCTTGGGTTTTAGGTACGGTTATTGACTTGAATGAAAGAACCAGATGTTTAAATGAATTAAAAAGAGTTTTAAAACCTAATGGAATAATTATATTAATTGAAAATGATTTGGGTGGCGAATTTGAAGAAATACGAAATCGAACTAAGGATAATCGAACATTAGATTATAATAATTGGATATTGGGTAATGGTTTTAAAGTTGAAAAGAGAATAAAGACCTTTTTTGATTTTAAAAATATTGATATAGCAAGAAAATGTTTTGATATTATCTATGGAAATGATATAGCATCCAAAATAAAAAATAGAATAGTAAAACACAATATTATTATATTTAAGTATTTAAAAACGGAATAATTTAGCAATTCCGTTTATTTTTTTACTAATGTTTTATCTTTTTTTATCAATAATTTTACTATTTTATCTAAAGCAACATAACGATAAGTATTTTTTAATTCTTCGCTAGATAAATGATTAAATGTTTTAGAACTGTTTTCTAGTTTAAAAACTGAATAAAAATAAGGTTTTTTAATCGGTTCGACAATTTCTTCAGCGATAGTACCTTTAGTAATTGCTGTTTGTTGAATATATTCGTGATTAGGATACATCAATGTTACTACACAAAGGTATTCAGCTTCACGATTAGAATTTCCTTTTAAATTCCTAAGTAATTTGTTAACGCATTCATGTTTTGGTGCATTTGGATCTTTTTTTCTTTCTTCATCAGCATATCTGGCTGTATAAATACCTGGTTCACCATTTAAGCTTTCAACAAATAATCCTGAATCATCAGTTATTATTGGGTATGATAGATTATGATTTAAACAAAAATTATAAATAGCCTCTGCTTTAATTAAGGAGTTTTCTTCTAAAGATTTACCATTTTCTTCAATCTCTCCTTCATCCCAATTGATGTCTTCTAATGTTAAAACTTCAATATCTAAATTATTATTTGTAATTATATTTAATAAATCTTCAATTTTCCTTTTGTTAGTTGTTCCAAATATTACTTTCATTTTAATCTTGTACCTTTCTATTATATCGCATTGCGTCTTTAGGAAAATCTTTTTTAAATTGTAATAGTTTTCCTCTTAATTTTTGACTATATATTTCACTAGCAAAAGCTCTAATAGCATTAGTAATTTTACTAGCTTCACTTTTACTTATGCCATATTTTAAACATTCTTCGTCAGTAATATCAACTGCTTTCATATGAAATTCAAAGAATATATCAGCTATATCTTTTCCTTCAGCAATTTTTTGAACTACAAATGGATGGTTTCTTAATTCTTTAATTATATTAGGATTATTTATATCGATATCTTGTTCGCTTTGATATTTTATAAATGTAGTAGAGGAGTGAACTTTATCGATCATGTGAACTACTTTAGCTTCGATATCAGCTCTATTTTCATAGTTATTTAAGATACTATTTAAAGGTAATATACCATCAAATCTTTTAATTAAATATGTAATAGCTAAATTAGTAACTCTTTTTCTTTCTTCATCTGAAACTCCTTCAAATTTAGTGATATCACCTGTAATTGCTTCTGGTAAGTCATGACATATTATATAGTCAATCATTTTATCATAATCGAGAGTAGGAGGAAAGAATTTCTTTAATATTCTGGTAATTAATATTAAATCAAAGATATGGTTTTTAACGTCTTCAAGTCTTTCTCTTTTTATTTGCCATAATAAGGGTCCGGTTCTTTCAGTATCACCTAATATATCAAAAACCATGAATAATTTTACTTCATTTTCCATAAATTCACCTCATGAATACTTATTTTATCACATTTTTATTGTTTACGATAAACTAAAATTGCATCTTTGCTATCACTATCTTCAAATTTTAAACCATCGACACCGATAAATGATATTAAATTAGGATTATATTCTTTTAGAAGAGAAAAAACTTTTTCTAAATCATATATTGGCGACCAATCATCATGATATTTTGTATCTTTAGTAGTTTTATATAGGTAACTGATTAAAAGTTGTCCATTATTATTTAATGATTTGGCTAATTTATCGGTCATTATTTTAACAAAATGTCTAGATAGATAAGTTCCAATGTTAGAAAGCCAAATATTATCATATTTTTCTTGAAGTTCTACTTTAAACAAATCTTCGATGATAAAAGTAGGGGAAATGGTTTTAAGTTTATTTCTTACTAGTTCGTATGAATCTTGATTTTGTAAATATGAATTAGATTTTGTTATAATCCTATTATGATCTTCATCTAGAGAAAATAAATTGTTTCTTATATCAATTGGATTGAAAGATTGAAATAGTTCATCCCAAAATAAATATGATTCATAATCTAGATTTCGTAAAGTTGTTTTAATTTTATTATATAGTTGGCTATTAAAAACATCTTTGTTGTCTTTAAAAGTACTAGGATATCTTTTAAACCTTAGAAACGTCATAAATTCATCTAGATTTAAATCTAAAATACTAGCTATTTTTAAATAATAATAAAATTTTGTATAAGGATTAATATCTAATACAGATATTTTTTTACATCCGTATAAAATAGCATTTATAACTTGGTCACCAGAAGATCCTACTGTTAATAAGGATTTATCTTTTAAATCAAATTTATCGATATATCCTGATATGTTTTCAGTGGCAAAAGGATAAATTTGATTAAATCCTTTATTAAATGCTTTGTCATAGATAACTAGTCCTTCACACCTTTTAATAGCATTATCTAAAACTATATCAAAGTTTTCTTCCATAAACATCTTCCTTTGAAAAAATTGATATTATTATAACAAATTATGATTTAATTGTAAAAAGTTATATAAAAAATAACAGCATTAAACTGTTATTTAAATCATCTTGTTAATCTATGAGTATATTGAGTATCTCCGTCGATTGTATATGTACCATCAACGACATCTTCAAGAAAAATTCTTAAACCGTTTTCTTTTGTGGCATTTAATATATCATACCCTAATACCGTTCTTTCGTCAGATGGTCTAATTCTATAAACAGGACGATCTGTTATTTTTAAAGCATTTCTTTCTAATTCTGAACAGCCATTATAGAAAAAGGCTTTAGAAGTAGCATATTCTAAATTCCAAACATTAGCAGTAGCTGGAAAGTATCTTTGCATCGATGCAGATAACATTCCGATTTGAATTTCTTCCGATAATGGAGTTTTATATAAAACATATAAACTGCCATCCCAAGAATTATTTTCGTACTTTTCCTTTTCTTGTTCCGTAATTGGAATTAAAATTATTTCTGGATTTCTTAATCTTACTTTCACTATTATTTTCCCCCTTTGTTTAATGGTGCTTATTCTGGCATGTTTTATTTAGATTGTCAAATAAAAACCAAACAGGATGTTTGGTTAAATATTAATCTGGTGCGTGAGATAACCACGTTTGGAAATCGCAATTGAGGTCAATTTCTAATACTAGTATACCATATTTTATGATAATGCGTATAAATTTTTGAATATGCTACAAAATATTAAAATTATTTTT